>NZ_PQBS01000015.1 GCF_002911695.1 Gracilimonas amylolytica | reverse complement strand
TTTTAAGGGAAAATGTCAGGAGTTATTCACAAGATCGGAGAAGCCCTTCACATGGGAGGAGGGCAAAAGGAGGAGGACAAGCACAAGGGTGAGCACCATAGTGGGGACCACCACACTACTGATGTTCACCATCAGCAGCAGTATCACGGCGGCGAACACAAGGAGGGCTTGGTGGACAAGATCAAGCAGCAGATCCCCGGTGTCGGTACTACTGATGTTCACCATCAGCAGCAGCAGCAGCAGTATCACGGCGGGGAACACAGGGAGGGCGAACACAAGGAGGGCTTGGTGGACAAGATCAAGCAGAAGATCCCCGGTGTCGGCGGCGGCGAGGGCGCCGCCCACGGTGAAGAGAAGAAGAAAAAGAAGAAGGAGAAGAAGAAGCACGAGGACGGACACGAGAGCAGCAGCAGCAGTGACAGCGATTAAATTAATTAACTTTTATGTGACGCATCCATCATCCATCATCTTAGATTTATTCTATAATAAAAGTTTGGTGTGTGTGTGTGTGTGTGGTCACAGTAAGAGCTTGCTGCTTTATTTTTGGGGTGTCTCCTTAAGGTGGTGTTAGACTTTCGGTTGCGTCCCTGGTTCCTTTGTTTAAAGGTGTCAGCGTGGAGTCTAAATCGGATG
>NZ_PQBS01000014.1 GCF_002911695.1 Gracilimonas amylolytica | reverse complement strand
CTTTATTGCACATACCACATATCTCTGTGTTCTTGTCCGTTGATCTGTTGTTAAAAATTGTTGTTTGTGAGTGATAATTGACAAGTATGGCTGAAGAGATCAACAAGCAGCAGAAGAGCCATGAGTACGAGCCGAGTGTTGGGACGGAAGGTGCAGTGGAGACCAAGGATCGTGGGATGCTTGATTTCTTGGGGAAGAAAGAAGAGCAGAAACCTCAACATCACGATCAGGAGGTGATCGCGACTGAGTTTGAGAAAGTTCATGTCTCTGAGCCTCAGCCAAAGGTAGAGGAACACAGGAAGGTGGAGAAGGAGGAAGAGAAGAAGCCCGGTCTCTTAGACAAACTTCACCGATCCACCAGCAGCTCTAGCTCT
>NZ_PQBS01000013.1 GCF_002911695.1 Gracilimonas amylolytica | reverse complement strand
AATCGGTCTGCTTTTGAGCAGGCAAGAAACTTGGATTCCATTATCTTCGATAAAACCGGTACGCTAACCGAAGGAACCTTTACGGTAACCAATATTCTGAATTTTGGGGATGATCACTCCGATGAAGAGATACTTAAATATGCAGCTTCGCTGGAGAAAAACTCTGAACATCCACTTGCAAAAGGAATCCTCGAAAAAGCCGGCGAAACCTGGGAGCCGGATGAGTTTAATTCCATTACCGGAATGGGAATTGAAGGCAAGGTAAATGGAAAGTCAGTGAAAGTAGTAAGCCCCGGATATGTTCGGGAGCAGGAAATGGAATACCCAACAGCTGAAGTTGAAAAAGTATCATCCCAGGGAAAAACGGTCGTTTTTGTGATCATTGAAGATCAATTGACCGGAGCCATTGCTTTGGGAGATCAAATTCGAGAGTCGTCTAAGAATGCGATTCATGCACTGCACAAGATGGGTATTGAGTGCATCATGCTGACGGGCGATAATCAACAAACGGCCGATTATGTAGCTGGAGAACTAGGCATTGATCAGGTGTTTGCTGAAGTACTTCCGGATGAAAAAGCCGATAAGGTGAAGGAGGTTCAGGGGCAAGGAAAACTTGTGGCCATGACCGGAGACGGCGTCAACGATGCCCCCGCTTTAGCTCAGGCTGATGTTGGAATTGCTATCGGAGCCGGGTCAGATGTGGCTGTTGAGACCGGCGATATCGTACTGGTAAAAGATAACCCTGAAGATGTGACGGCACTTATTAAGCTCTCAAAATCTACCTACACAAAAATGGTCCAAAATCTGTGGTGGGCTTCTGGATATAATATCGGTGCCATTCCTTTGGCTGCCGGCGTCCTGTTTGCTTGGGGCATTATATTAAGTCCTGCAGTGGGAGCCATTCTGATGTCGCTAAGTACCGTCATTGTAGCTATCAATGCACGGTTATTGAAGCTCGAAAATTGAAGGATATAAAATGGAAACTAAGTTTTTCAAAAGATGGGTTCAAAACTGCGAATCTAACTTTAATATTTTCAGATCACTGAATAGTACATAAAACCAATAGAATAGAGGAGATACTATGGGAAAACTAAACATCAAGAAATTAGGAATAGCGGTTGGCGCAACAGGCGTGATTCTTTATCTGGGCTGTGCCTTGTTGATGATCGTGCTTGGCCAGCAAGGAACTATTTCCTTTTTTAACGCCCTCTTACACGGTTTTGATACGTCATCAATCATTCGAATGGATATTCCTTTGTGGGAATCACTTCTTGGAATTATTCTGACCTTCATTATAGGCTGGATATCTGGGGCAATAATCGCTGCCATATATAATGTTAGTCTAAACGATTCTGAGAATTGAACGTGATTAGTGAACCTACCAAAAAAGTTATTTTTTGGGCTTTTATCCTTAATACTATTTGGGAATTTGTTCAATGTGGCTTTCTATATGGCATGTGGGACTGGCCTTTTCTCAAGGCTACAGTTTGGATGTGGGGAGCTGTTTTAGGGGATATCATCATTGTATTAGGGCTATGGAGAGCCACCTCAATGCTGACTTCGTCCGTGCATCTGGAACCTCGTCTTGGTCGCAAAGGATATATTGTGCTTTTCGGCTTAAGCTTTGCAGCAAGTATTTTTCTTGAATGGGTTGCTATTTTTCTTAGCCTTTGGGAATATACATCTGCGATGCCAGAGCTAACTATTTTTTCTTATGAGGTTGGCTTATCGCCGATTGTTCAAATTACTGTTCTTCCCGCTCTGAGCATTTACCTTGCTTCAAAGCGAACTAAAATTTCACGTGTATAAAACATAAACAAGCTTCTAAAACTTATGGGCAATAACTACCTAAGGTTCAGTTTTTAAGTTTAACTGCAAAATTTGATATCTTTAAAACATAATTATGTAAGATGTTTTGTAGCTGATAGTCTATTATTAGTATTCACAAAATTTTAGCTTTGCTTAAAAAAATCCACAAAACAAAGATTTATAAAATCTCAGCACGACTTCTGCTGATCATATTTGCTATGCACGTGTTAAGTGTGCACAGTCTGGCAGAGTCATTGGTGTATTGTTTTGAAGATAATGGCGATGTAAATGTTGAATCAAAGGCAGAGCTTGGAATTTTCTTTAATAGTGAAGCCGAAGTCCACGAAAATGATGGTCATAATCACGAACAGGAAACGGTTTTTCACCAAGATAATGACCACCATCGGGATGTTCCTATTTCTTTACTCTGTGCCAAGGAAGACAAGCTAAATCGCTTTGACCAGCAAAAAACAGTCGCTGATCTTAAACGAGCTGTTTTTCAAAAAAGCGAAATCACTCCTGTCTCCCGTTCGGTTCAACAAACCATTTTCTTACCGCCGGTTATAGAAAATTCTATCACCACCAATCTACAGACCGTAGTACTTCTGAATTAGGCCATACAGCCCCTCCTATACCTAATTCACATTGAGAATGCCCTTCATATTCACAGGATCATAGTATCCAGTGCGCATTTCTCATAAATCTACAACAGCTAAAAAGCTGAATACTACATGTCAAAATATATCAAAACGATGCTGCTCATCGGCACGCTCGTGCTTGCTGCCGGTTGCGCCAGCGAACGAACGGTACTTCAAGCACCATCTGAAAGCACGCTTATAGAACATGAATCCGAGGACTATTCTTCTCAGATTCTAAACAGAAATTTAAACTCTTCGGCCAATTCGATTACTATTGGCGACACGCTGAGCTATCGAACGGCACTGGCTAAAACGCTCCTCGAAAACCCCGGTCTGCAAAGTTATGCCTGGCAAGTTCGGGTTAAGGAAGCCGAGCGCATTCAAGCTGCTTTGTTGCCCAATCCGGAACTGGAAGCCGAAATGGAAAACTTTGGAGGAACCGGCCCTTTTGAAGGCTATGATTCCAGGGAAACCACAATAAGGCTCAGCCAAAAAGTTCTCTTAGGGGCTGATCGGATGAAACGGAAACGACTGGCCGGTTTAAGCACTGAGCTCGCCGGGTGGGATTACGAAACCCAGCGTTTAAATACGCTCACCGGACTCACACAAGCTTATACGTCCGCTTTGGAAGCCCAACTGCAATGGGAACAACAAAAAGAGTTATTAGATGTTGCCCGACAATTTTATGAAAGCGTGTCGGCGCAAGTCGAAGCCGGGAAAGTTTCAAAACTGGAGCAGACCAAAGCACAGGTAGAACTCTCTCGTGCACGCATAGATCTGGAAAACAGGCGCAATGCGATGCAATCCGCTTTTACCACACTGGCCTCATTTTGGGGAAGTGATCAGGTTTCGTTTATGGCACTGTCAGGCGAATTAGAGATGCCGGATTCTATTCCAGACTACCAATACGTGGCCGAATTTATAGAGCGGAACCCGGATGTAGCTCGCTGGACTACCGAGATTCAGCAACGGGAAGCTTCCCTTTCGTATGAGCGATCCAAAGCCATTCCTGATATAAAAATCAGCGGCGGGTATCGCTGGATGGAAGATCTTGGAGCCGAAGCTGCTTTAGTAGGTGTCTCCATACCTCTTCCATTTTTTGACCGGAACCAGGGGAATGTAAAGGCAGCTCGCTATGAGCTCAACCGTGCGGAAACGGTGCGGGAGTCTGCCAGGATTGAGGTGCAAAAAGCCCTTCAAAATAGCTATAACAAGTTACAAGCTGCTTTATATGAGGCCGAACAACTTCAAGCTGAAGTCTTGCCCGGAGCCCAAACGGCTTATAAAGCTGCCCAAGCCGGCTACCGGCAGGGCAAGTTTGATTTTCTGGAAGTACTGGATGCCCAGCGAACTTTATTTACCAGCCGGACCCGCTACGTACAAGCGCTGGCTGAACTGAACCGTGCCATCGCACAAGTTGAGCGACTAATCGGCACGCCTTTGAATGAAATTTCTACCAACTAATTATTTGAACCCCATGAAACAGAGACTAAAAACAATGAAGATCATTAACGTATTACTTCCGGTGTGGATGTTGCTTTTGAGTGGAGTCGTTATAAGCGGCTGTAGTTCTCAAAATGAATCCACTCCTCAAACAGAAAACCATGCCACTGCTGATGAACACGGTAGTGAAGAAACACAACATACAGAGGAAGAAGGTGAACATTCGGAGGAAGAGAGTGAAGGACCCGGTGAAGTTCACCTTTCTGAAGAGCAAATGGCTTCCCTCAATATAAATGTAGATACCCTGAAAGCCGGAAGTGCAAGCTCCGTAATTCAACGGCCTGCCAGTGTGATGTACGATATGGATCGCATTGCAAAAGTGGGTCCGCGTATTGAGGCCAAAGTGGTTAAAGTGCTTAAAGATTTGGGGGATTACGTGGAAGAAGGCGAGCCCATTGCACAAATGAGCAGCGTTGGACTTGGCAAGATCAAAGCCAATTACATTCGTCTCAGAGCGGCCATGAAGAAGGAGGAAGCCCACTTTAAGCGTGAGCAAAATTTGTATGAACAGGATATCTCCAGTCAGGCTGAGCTGTTGCAGGCCGAATTGGAATATGAACAAGCGAAAGCAGAGCTTGATGCCGCCTCTGAAGCGTTGCGTTTATACGGATTATCCCATAATGATATCCAAAATATTAAGGCCGGAAGTGAGATTCCGCTTTCTTATTTCTACCTGAGCAGTCCCTTGAGTGGTACCATTCAGGAGCGAGACCTTTCTCCCGGACAGACTATAAGCCCCAGTGAAACGCCGGTTCATGTAGCCGACTTGTCTAAGGTTTGGGTGATGATAGACGGATATGAGCAAGATATTCGCTATCTGGAAACCGGACAGGGTGTTGAGCTTTCCATACGAAGCACTCCTGGAACCACCTTTGAGGGAACGACCGACTGGATCTCGTACGAGCTGGAAAAAGAAACCCGAACCATGCCCGTACGTGCGCTTTTTGATAATCCTGAGGGACAGCTCCGTGCCGGTATGTTTGGTACCGCTCGCATCTACACCAATTCAAAGGAAACCGCTGCGCTCATTCCGGTGGGTGCTGTTCAGCAAATCGAAGGCACCGACCGTGTTTTTGTGCCTGGTGAAGAGCCCGGAAGTTTTCGTCCGGTAGCCGTAACCCTTGGAAATGAACGAGATGGTTTCGTGGAAGTGCTTTCCGGTTTAACACCTGGACAAGCAGCCGTAGTTTCCGGGGCTTTTGACCTGAAATCAGCTCTTACCGCCGCAACCCGGAGTGCAGATCATGGCCACTAATGCAGATCGGATCAACAAAATTATCACCCTGAATATTTGACTTATGCTTGAACAAATAATTGATAAAGTATTAAAGAACCGGCTAACCATCTTTATTTTGGTAGCCGCGGTAGCGCTCTATGGCTACTTTTCATTTCGGGATGTACCCATAGATTCCTTTCCCGACGTATCACCCACACTCGTGCAGGTGTTTACTTCCAGTCCGGGCCTTTCTCCGGTAGATGTGGAAACCCAGATCAGTTATCCCATTGAGATCTCCATGTATGGTTTACCGAAGCTGGACCGGGTGCAAAGCACCTCCATTTTCGGGCTTTCCAGAGTGAATATTTACTTTGAGGAAGGAACCGATATTTACTTTGCCCGGCGACTAGTCAACGAACGACTGTCGCAGGCCAAAAACGAGATACCGGACGGACTTGGTGAACCCCAACTTGGCCCTATCACCACCGGCCTTGGAACGGTGTTGATGTATGAGGTCAAGAATAAAGAAGGCTACGATCACTCCCTCATGGACATTCGAACTGCTCAGGACTGGATCGTAAAACCGCAGCTGCGAACAGTACCCGGCGTAACCGGCGTACTGTCGATTGGCGGTGATGTTCGTCAATTCCAGGTCAAAGCTGATATGAACGCGCTGGTTTCCCGCGGTCTTACCCTTGAAGATCTCGAAGGCGCACTCAATAAAAATAATCGTACAGTTGGAGCCTCTTTTCTGGAACGCGGAGGAGAAGAATACCTGGTGCGCGGTTATGGCTGGATTCAACCCGATTCTGCCGGGATCAACGACATCAGGAATGTGATTGTATCTAACGAAAACGGCACTCCGGTGTATGTGAAAGATGTAGCTGAAGTGGCATTTGGCTCGGAAATCAAGCGGGGAACACTGGTTGCCAACGGGGAAGAATCGGTGGGCGGTTTTGTGTTGAAACTCATCGGAACCAACACACAGGACTTGCTGGCCGAAATGGATAATAAAGTGGATGCCATTAATAGCGCCCTCCCCGAAGGGATGATCATGGAAACCTTTTATTCTCAAGGTGAACTCGTAGAAAAAGCCGTGGGTACAGTTACCAATGCCCTCTACATCGGAGCCATTCTGGTGCTCATCGTGCTGTACTTTTTTATGGGAGATATCCGATCCACGTTGATCATTATTTCCACGGTTCCCATCGCCTTTTTGATTGCTTTCATAGGGATGAAATGGCTGGGTATATCGGCCAACCTAATGAGTCTTGGTGGACTGGCAATAAGCATCGGGATGATTGGTGACAGCGCCACGGTAATTGTGGAAAACACGTACAGGCTGCTTGAGGAGCGAAAAGAAGGAAATGTGTCCCTAACACGGATTGTGAGTGAAGCCGCGCGTGAAGTCATTCGACCGGTCTTTTTCGCTACCAGCATTATCATCATTGTATTTCTGCCACTCTTCTCGCTTGAAGGTGTGGAAGGAAAGATGTTCAAACCGCTGGCTTATACCATTACCTTTGCGCTGTTCGGAGCCATCTTTTTAGCGCTGACGTACATTCCTATTATCTCCAGCTTCATCCTTCCCGAAAAAGGCATGGACAAGGAACCCTGGTTGGTACGTACGCTCAAAAAATGGAGTGAACCGTTGATCGAGAAGACCTCCAAATATCCTAAAATGGTATTTGGTGCCGCTCTTGTTCTCTTTGCCGGAAGCATGGCCATCTTTCCGTTTTTAGGAACCGAGTTTCAGCCCACTTTACGAGAAGGTACCTACGCCGTTCGTTCGGTATTACCACCGGGGGCCAATCTTCCAACCACTACCGAATACTCCAAGCGGCTTCAGGAATCGATGCTAACCTTTCCTGAAGTAGAGAGTGTGTATTCGCGTGTTGGTCGCGCCGAAGTGGGTGGAGATCCTGAGCCGGTGAACGTGGTCTTCAACGTGGTGAATTTGAAACCGTTGGACGCATGGGAATGGGGACGTGATTACGAAGAACTTCAGACCGCGATGGCAGAAAAACTATCCAAGGATCTACCCGGCGTTTCTTCCAATTTCTCCCAACCTATTCAGCTTCGTACTGATGAGCTGCTAAGCGGCGTTCGGGCCCAAGTGGTTGTGAGTTTATATGGCGATGACCTGGATGTGCTGGCTGAAAAAGCCGGTGAAATCCAGGCCATTGCTGAAGGTGTGGAAGGAGCTGTAGATGTCCGCGCCCAGCAACAAGGCGGCAAGCCGCAAATCCTGGTTCGTCCGGATCGTGAGCAGTTGGCCCGGCTGGGAATTAGCATGGATGACTTCCTTAACACCGTAGAAACCGGAATCGGTGGTTCGGTAGCCGGGCAAGTGTTCGAAGGCATCCGCCGCTTCGATATCTTCGTTCGCCTCCAGGAATCTCAGCGAGCTCACATTGATCAGGTTCGTGATCTGCCTATCCGCACAGCTAAAGGAGCATTGGTTCCGCTGTCACAAATAGCCGATGTGGAAGTCTTTACCGGACCAAAGCAGATCTCCCGAAATAAAGCCAGTCGCCGAACCTATGTGCAGCTTAACGTGCGAGGACGAGACATGGGAAGCGTAGTCAGTGAAATTCAGCAAAAGGTGGCTGAGCAGGTCGAACTACCGGCAGGATATTTCACCGAATACGGCGGACAGTTTGAAAATCAACAGCGGGCGATGGCGCGGTTGTATGTAGTGGTTCCCATTACGCTGGGACTCATTTTTTTCATGCTGTTTTCCACCTTCAGTAGCTGGAAATACGCTGTGCTCATCTTCCTGAATATACCCTTTGCCACTATCGGTGGTATTGTAGCGCTTTGGGTGTCCGGTCTCTACTTGTCCGTGCCGGCAGCCGTGGGTTTTATCGCCATCTTTGGTATCGCGGTACTCAATGGCGTGGTGCTGGTTTCCTACATCAACCAACTTCGGGAGGAAGGACTTGAAACCCACAAGGCAGTTGTTAAAGCCGCCTTGTTACGGCTACGCCCTGTACTCATGACGGCCTTAACCACCGGTCTCGGACTGATTCCGTTGCTACTGGCAAACGATATCGGCTCGAATGTGCAACGTCCTCTGGCAGCCGTGGTAGTTGGTGGTCTGGTAACATCGACTCTGCTTACACTGGTGGTATTACCCACTATCTACAAGTGGTTCGCTGAACCAGTAGAACACGTTGAACTGTAATTATAAATAGATACAAACCTTCAAGGTATTTGAAACCTTGGAGGTTTCATTAAAACCAACTTACTATGAAAGAGATTAAAGCATTTATTCGTACCAACATGATTGATTACGTTATTGATGGACTTGAAGCCTTAACTGAACCACCAGGTGTTACCTTGTCGGATGTACGGGGTTGGGGGCACGTTAAAGCCGAAGATAAAGCACGGCTCACCAACCGCATAAAACTGGAAACCGTTGTTCCCGATGAACGGGTTGCTGAAATTATTGATACGATCATCCAAAAAGGAAAAACGGGCAATTCGGGTGATGGCAAAATCTTTATATCCGAAGTAGATAAAGCTATAAGAATTCGAACTGGGGAAATCGACGATGAAGTGATTCGATAGGCTAAAATTACATCACTTTATACCCCGAGATTGCTGCCATTTGACCGTGGCAGTAGTCTTTAAACGATGAATAGCAAGTTTTAGAATGCACCGTTACAGCTATTTATGAATTGTATTGGGATGATCCCCAATTCAGTTCTTTTTTTAACTTAAACTTAATAACTATGGAAAAACTAACACTTGATATACCTGTAATACTACCTGACATCCCTGATCATAAGGATAAATGTGTAAGTCGGCTTATTGGAACTCTTGAAGGACGGGATGGAGTGGATCGGGTACATATTAAAACAGATGAAAGTAAAGAACCAAAACTCTGTATTCACTTTGATCCCGAAACGATATCACTTAAAAAAATAAAAACCCTTGCTCAACAGACCGGTGCGAAACTTCATGATATATTTGGGCACATGTTAGTGAAAGTGAACGGTATTCGTCATTCCAGACACGCCCGATCAATTACTCGGCAACTCAGAGATGTGGATGGAGTTGTAGATGCTTACGCGAGCGCCACAGGCTGGATCAGGCTGGAATATAAAAAGGGTGATATTAGCAGGGAGAAGCTTACGAAAATAATTAGAGAGACTGGGTTAGATATTGAGAAGTTTTCCGAAGAACTTCAGGACGTAAAAGAAAATAATGAGGAGACAAATGGTAAAGAGAAAAAACCGGAGACAGATCATGAGCACTCACATAAAGAAGAAGATTCGCACGACCACGATCACGGTGGCATCTTTGGCGAAAAAACCGAGCTGATCTTCTCGCTGATATGCGGTAGCTTGCTCGGCATAGGATTCGGCCTCTCCTATGTGAGCACGTTGCCCGGCTGGGTCTCGCTTGCACTATATGTGAGCTCCTACTTCTTTGGTGGATTCTACCTGGTGCAGGAAGCTTACACCGAAGTAAAAGCCGGAAATTTCGAGATTGATTTCCTGATGCTGGTTGCCGCGATTGGAGCTGCAATCCTTGGGGAGTGGGCTGAGGGGGCGCTTCTGCTTTTCTTGTTCAGCCTTGGACATTCCCTGGAACACTATGCTATGGGTCGGGCACGAGATGCCATCAAAGGGCTTTCTGACCTTGCGCCAAAAACCGCTCTGCGAAAAAAAGATGGAACCACCGAAGAGGTATCTGTTGAGGAGTTGCAGGTTGGAGATGTTATTGTGATCAAACCGAACAGTAAAATTTCCGCCGACGGGGTAGTTATCAATGGCGAGAGCAGCGTCAACCAGGCACCCATCACCGGCGAAAGCGTGCCCGTAGACAAGATGGAATATGACGATCCTGAATCCATCGATGAAGATGCAGATTCTATTGACGATAAGCACCGCGTGTTTGCCGGCACCATCAATGGAAATGGAAGTCTGGAGGTAAAGGTGACAAAACTTTCCAAAGATTCCACACTTTCTCGCCTGATCAAGCTGGTTAACGAAGCCGAAGCTCAGAAGTCGCCGACCCAACAGTTCACCGACAAATTTGAAAAGTATTTTGTACCGTCCGTGTTAGTATTAGTGGTGATATTGAATTTTGCTTTTCTGGTTATAGATGAATCTTTTTCAGCAAGTTTTTATCGGGCCATGGCGGTTCTTGTGGCAGCAAGTCCCTGTGCACTGGCTATTTCTACGCCCAGCGCAGTGCTTAGCGGTGTAGGACGAGCCGCAAGAGGTGGAGTTCTGATAAAAGGCGGTCGCCCCCTTGAAAACCTTGGAATATTAAAGGCGTTAGCTTTTGATAAAACCGGAACCCTCACAGAAGGCGAGCCCAGACTTACTGATGTGATCACCTTTGGTGATACGGAGGAAAACGAGTTGTTAAAAGTAGCTGTAGCTGTAGAAAGTTTAAGTGATCACCCCCTCGCTGATGCCGTGGTGCGTGATGGAAAAGAGAAGTTAGGGGAAACTGATTTTCCCGAAGCCGAAGATCTTGAATCCATTACAGGGCGGGGAGTAAAAGCAACGATTAAAGATATAACAGTGTATATCGGGAATGCGGAGCTATTTGAAGAGGCCGATGGCATTAAACTCTCTGAAGACCTTAAACGAAGTGTAGAAGAATTGGAAGGAGAAGGGAAAACGACTATGATTGTTCGTCATGGTGATCGATATCTTGGTATGCTTGGGCTGATGGATACCCCACGAGAGGATGCCAAGGAGGTTATTCAAAAACTGCGGGACATGGGCTTGACACACCTGATCATGCTTACGGGCGACAATCAGCGGGTGGCCGATGCTATTGCTAAAGAGATCGGTATCGACGACCCAAAAGGTAATTTACTGCCTGAAGACAAGGTGGAAGCTGTCAAAAAGCTTCGTGAAGAGGAAGGCGACGTAGCGATGGTAGGCGATGGCGTCAACGATGCTCCGGCCATGGCCAACAGCACAGTGGGCATTGCTATGGGAGCAGCCGGATCAGATGTGGCCCTTGAAACAGCCGATGTAGCTTTAATGGCCGACAAGATTTCCGTTCTTCCGTTTGCTATCGGACTGAGCCGCAAAACCAAATCGATCATCAAGCAGAACCTGTGGATCAGCCTGGGTATGGTGGCTCTGCTTGTGCCAGCTACGATTTTTGGCCTGAGCATGGGTTGGGCAGTCATCGGCCACGAAGGGTCAACAGTAGTTGTGGTATTTAATGCGTTGAGGTTGTTAGCTTACAAATCCTAACCTATTCAAAGATAAATTAGCTCGGCCAATATGTTGCACACTATAACTAAAGCAGTAAGCTTTTTCCTGATACTATTTATTGCAGCAACTTCTTCTGTAGACGCCGGGCAACCTAAACTTTCGCCGGAAGCTCAGGTCAGTCTCCTTACGACTTCTTCCGGTGCTGAATTGTACACTTTGTTTGGCCATACTGCCTTGCGCATTTACGACCCGGAAGCAGGTGTAGATCGCGCATATAATTATGGTACTTTTGATTTCAACGCTCCAGGGTTTTATTGGAAATTTGCCCTCGGCGATCTGCGATATTTTCTTTCGGTGAACAAGTTTGAGAATGCAAAAAAAGCATATTTGAATGACGGCCGCATTATTACTGAACAGCGATTAAATCTAACAGAGAATCAAACCAAACGCTTGTATGATTTTTTGGAGAATAACGCCCGGCCCGAAAATCGATATTATTCCTATGAGTTCTTCTATGATAACTGTACCACCCGGATCTATGAGGCTGTCAAGGCAGTAGCTGGGGATTCAATCCATTTTCAAGAGCCGCAAAATTCGGCAAAGAATAGTTTTCGGCAGTTTATTAATCCCTACGTGAAATCCGTTTCCTGGGTAAAATTTGGGATTAACTTGCTGTTGGGTACTCCCGCCGACCGCAACCCACCCGAGTCGGAAACGCTGTTCTTACCCGACCTGTTAAAAGAGGGATTTTCACACGCTCGGATACAGCAAGCTGATACAAGTCTTGCCTTGGTTTCAGAGCAGAGATTTTATGCTCCTCAGAAACGGTCTGTCATTAGTCCTGCGAGAGTAAGCCCCACTTTAAGCTTTTGGTTTTTGCTGATTACAAGCCTGCTTGCCGGG
This sequence comes from Gracilimonas amylolytica, assembly GCF_002911695.1. GTDB lineage: Bacteria > Bacteroidota > Rhodothermia > Balneolales > Balneolaceae > Gracilimonas > Gracilimonas amylolytica. Next base: position 22,844 of record NZ_PQBS01000013.1, on the reverse strand, counting down.
TTTTTCTATAGAACTAATCACACATTCTGGTTTTGGTTCGACCGTCTGTTATTCGGGATAATTGGGTTGATTGGAGTGTTGATCATTTTTTTGTGGTTTTTTTCTTCGTATCCCTCAACCAAATGGAATTGGAATATAGTGTGGTCTGCCCCGGCTTTGTCGGCCTTTATATTTTCTTTTATGGGCAGAAAACGACTTTCAGAAAATTATAAAGTGTTTTTGGTACTATATGCAGCTATTCTTCTGCTCTTTCTCCTAAGCTGGTCATTTATTCCTCAACAGATCCCCTCTGCAATTTTGCCTCTTCTTTTTTTGTTGGGATTTCGGAGTATTAAAAAGCAATCCGAATCAGTAAATCAGGAAATGGTCAATGTGTTATAGCTTGCCAATCTTTCACTTATTTAGAATTTTGGAAACGAAAGATAACTGCCCCGAACCCATATATTTATGTCAAAATTACCAAATATGAGTTTCAAAGATTTTAGTGGTAGTTTATCATAGAATTGATATGATTTATACCGGCGATTCGCCCTTTGTATAAATATTACTTGTACACATTAATCAACGAATATTATTTCAATAAAGATGACTATTCATGAAAAAAGATTGCAGAGCAGAGATATACAACCGACCGCTATGCGCATGCGGATTCTTCTTTTCATGGCTGAAACTAAGTCGGTAATAAGCCTATCAGATCTTGAAGAAAAGTTTACCCATGCAGATCGAACAACGCTTTATCGTACCTTAAAAACATTCTTAGAACATGGTTTGGTGCATCAAATAAACGATGCAAGTGGGATAACTAAATATGCCCTTTGTTCTGAAAACTGTACCTGTTCGTACCCGGATGATGTGCACGTTCATTTTTATTGTTTATCCTGTGAACAAACATTTTGTTTTCCACATCTTGGCATTCCTAACTACGATCTGCCCGAAAATTTTACTCCATCCAACGGCAATTTTGTGATAACCGGGAGTTGTCCTTCCTGTTCTTCCTGATCTTTGCAATTGAGTTGCATTACAAATAATCCTTATTATCTGCATTCTACTTAATCACAATATTTCCCCTTAAAGAATTGTATTTTTTCAGAGCATACATACGTAATCTGAATGTTGCGACAATCGCATCTTTTCTTTTTTCATGGGCAGGGTTTTTCTTTTTTCTACCCTTAAGTGTTTCTGTATTAGCAAGTACTCATGATGTTTCCTCTACCTACAACTTAGATAAAGGCTGTTTTGAAATTGTATTACAACATTCAGAAGAGACTAATTCAGGGTACAAAACAGTTGAAAAAAAGCACCATCAATTTCAAAATCAGTGCTGCTATGATGATGCACTGTTAAGAAATGAGTGCCCGGACTGTAAGTTTATGTTTCCAATCATTCCTTATTTGTTTGGGAACTATGGTGAACCTGTTTTTCAAATTACGTTACCTGTATATCTAAAAGACAACTTATCCCCTCCAATAACTCTTAAAGTTATTAAAGTCACACAACTTCTGATTTAATACCTGCCTTTCTCTATTTAGCAGAAACAAATTCTGCCCCATCCATTTTTTTCAACGAGCTGTTTAACCTCTGGTCATTCTGTGGTTTCAGCCAAAGTATTTGAAAAAGATCGGCATCAAAGACTAATCTATATTCACTCAGCTGTAAACATGATCAACAAAATTATTGCCTTTTCGATTAAGAACAAGTTTATCATCGGCTTGTTTATCCTGTCTCTAATAGGAGTAGGATTATATTCTATGATGACCATTAATCTAGGTTCGGTTCCTGATATTACAAATAATCAGGTACAGGTGATTACGGTATCGGAAAATCTATCTACCGAAGACATTGAACAATTTGTAACCTATCCCGTGGAGCTTGCCATGGGTAACCTGCCAGGAGTAACTGAAATCCGTTCGGTATCCCGATTCGGGTTATCCGTGGTTACCATCGTTTTCGAAGATGATATGGGTACCTATTTACCCCGGCAACTGGTACAGGAAAAACTCAGTGAACTGGGCGAAACGATCCCCGAGAATTTTGGAAGTCCATCCATGGGGCCCATTTCAAGTGGATTAGGCCAAATTTACGAGTACTCCATTCAGGTGGACCCTGCATATGAAGATCAATATACGCCTGATGAATTGCGCACAATACAAGATTGGATTATTAAGCGCCAAATGGTGCTCCTGGAAGGGGTTATAGAGGTCAACTCCTTCGGTGGAGGCATCAAACAATATGAAGTAGCCATAAGTCCTGATAAACTAAATGCAATGGGAGTTAGTATTTCAGAAGTATATGAGGCAATGTCCAGGAATAATGTAAATACCGGCGGGGCCTATATCGAGAAAAACAAGATGGCTAATTTTATTCGTGGCGAAGGATTGATACGCAGCCTTGAAGATATAGAAAACATTGTAGTCAAGAACGAAAACGGACTACCCATCCTAATCAGAGATGTAGCAGAAGAGGTTACCTTTGGAACTCAAATTCGTTATGGAGCTTTTACTCAGGATGGTGAGGAAGCAGTAGGTGGCATTATTATGATGCTGAAAGGCTCAAACCCGAATGCAACCATTCAAAACGTTCAGGATAGAATTGCTGAAATTCAAAAGTCACTGCCTGAAGGTATAAAGATTGAGCCTTTCCTTGATCGAAGTGCTCTTATTGAACGAACCACCAGTACAGTTACCACAAACCTGGTGGAAGGTGCATTGATTGTAGTTTTCGTTTTGGTAATACTCTTAGGAAGTTTACGCGGAGGGTTAATAACCGCCTCACTTATTCCGCTTTCCCTTCTTTTTGCTTTTATAATGATGAAGGCCACCGGGGTGTGGGCCAATCTAATGAGCCTTGGAGCCATCGACTTCGGTATTATTGTTGATGGAGCCGTAATTATAGTGGAAGGCACGGTTCATGAAATTGAAAAAAGGGTGAAATCCGGAAAACGTGCTTTTAGTAAAACACAGATGAATGAAATTGCCTACAAGGCAAGCAGCACCATGATGAATGCTGCCTTCTTTGGACAGTTGATCATCCTTATTGTATTTGCCCCTATCCTGTTTCTGGAAGGAGTAGAAGGTAAGATGTTCCGTCCTATGGCATTCACCTTTGGGTTTGCTGTATTAGGTGCTATTATTTTATGTCTTACCTATGTACCAATGGTCTCGGCACTGTTTATGAAACCCTCACAAAATAGAAAGGGATGGTTTGCCCGGTTCGAGCGAGGCCTCGATCGGGTCAGCAACAAACTTATATCCTTTATTCAGAAGGGCTACGATCCGGTTATCCAATGGTCGTTAAAGCGAAAACCTGTTGTGATTGTAGCTGCCATACTGCTTTTTGGCGGTGCGATGTTCACCTTTTCGAGAATGGGAGGTGAATTTATTCCACAACTGGATGAGGGAGATATTGCCATGCAAGCCCTATTCCGTCCGGGCAGTGGATTATCAGAGGCGATCGATCAATCCAAGAAAATTGAGACGACACTGCTGGAAGAATTTCCAGAGATAGAAACAGTAACAGCTCGAATTGGGGTAGCTGATATTCCCACTGATCCTATGCCCATGGACATTGCCGACATGTACATCATTCTGGACAAGAATAAAGAAAACTGGATCTCTGCCGAATCTAAAGAGGAGCTGATAGAAAAAATAAAGAGTAAACTCGATCAGACCATGATAGGTGTGAATTTCGTTTTTACCCAGCCGGTAGAGCTTAGGTTTAACGAACTTTTGGAAGGTGTTCGAGAAGATATCGCCGTAAAGCTATACGGAGACGACATAGATGTATTGGCTGAGAAAGTTCAGGAAATGGCTCAAATTATTCAAACTATTCCAGGGGTGGGTGATGTGAGTCCCGAACGTACGGCTGGACTACCTCAAATGACCGTTAGGTATGACCGGCAAAAAGTGGCTCAATATGGACTGGATATCACGAAGCTCAATCAATACGTAAGTTCAGCTTTTGCCGGAGGTGTTGCTGGAGTTGTATTCGAAGGCGAAAGACGATTTGATCTTGTGATCCGCTTTGATGAAGCTCATCGTACTGGCATTGAGGATATTCGCAATCTGTATGTAGATCTGGAAAACGGTGCACAGGTGCCGGTTAAAGAAGTGGCGGATATCAGTTATCAGCCGGGGCCTATGCAGATCTCGCGAGATAACACCTTTCGCAGGAGCTATGTTGGTGTGAATACACGCGGGCGGGATGTGGAATCGGTGGTTTTGGATATTCAAGAAAAACTGGAGGCCGAATTGAATCTGCCGCCGGGTTATTACATTACTTATGGGGGTGAATTTGAGAATCTGCAACGGGCCAAGAACCGATTGGCTATTGTAGTGCCTATAGCCCTGTTTCTTATCTTTGTGCTGCTGTACTTCGCACTAAAATCGTTCTCACAGTCGGTAATGATCTATCTGGCTATTCCCCTGGCTTCTATTGGAGGTGTCTTCTTCCTGGCTTTACGTGGAATGGACTTCAGTATTTCTGCCGGAGTTGGTTTCATTGTATTGTTCGGAGTGGCTGTGCTAAACGGCCTTGTGCTCGTCAGCCGGTTTAATTCATTAAAAATCGAAGGTGTTATGGATTTACAAGAACGAATTTTGACAGGTACCAAAGAGCGACTTCGCCCCATTTTATTGACCGCTACGGCGGCTATTATGGGTTTTCTTCCGATGGCGTTTTCAACAACAGCCGGTGCTGAAGTACAGCGGCCGCTGGCCACTGTTGTAATCGGCGGGTTGATTAGCGCCACGCTGCTTACGTTGGTCGTGCTGCCCATCCTTTATGCGTACATAGAAAAGCGTAAAATGAGAAAACACAAGCCGGGTAGTACTTCTATGGCCTCCGTTGTGTTGCTGATTATTGGTGGAAGCCTGCTGCTTTCTCCCGATTCTGTACAGGCTCAGGAACAGGTGCTGAATGATACCCTCCCGCAAATTGCGCTGGATCAGGCCGTTCAAAAAGCGATAGCAAATTATCCTTCTCTTGAGGCAGCCAGGCTTGGAATTGACAACAGGAAGGCTCTTCAAAAAACAGCCTGGGACTTTGGCGATACGAACCTCTTTACCGGAGGTGAAGAGTTCGGCAACGGTTCGGACGGTGTTACTACAAAATTTGGCATTCAGCAGCAGTTTGATCTGTTCGGTGTTTTACCAAGGCTAAATCATCGGAATGAACAAACAGAACTTGCCAGGCTGAACTATGAATTGTCTGAGTTAGAGCTCAGGCTCCGGGTAAAGCAGGACTGGTCAACGGTTTTCATCGCTAAACAACAATATGAGATCTATAATCGCCTGAACCAGCAATTCAGGGATATTGCTAGGGCTGCGGAAATAAAATTTGAAACGGAGGAAATTTCCCGGCTGGGATATCTTAATATCATGAATCAGGCCAACCAAATTACCATACAAACAGAACAAGCCTTCCGCGATTATGGGGCTGCTGTTCGAGCTTTTAACAAATGGTTTGAGGGGGACTCGTTATACACGGTTCAAAGTGTTTCAGCCGAACAGCTTGTTCAACCTTTACAGGTAGATTCTACATTCGACCATCCGCTGATTGCTTTATATCAACAAAAAATTGACGTGGCGGAAGCATCGATTAAAGAACAAAGAAGTCAGTTTTTACCAAGTTTTCAAGCCAGTTATGGCTGGCAGGAAATAGCTGGGCAAGGTGGCTTTAATTCCTATGAGATCGGGATCAGACTTCCGGTATTCTTCTGGTCTAAGGCCGGGAAAACTCAATCCGCCCGGATTGAACGAAATATTGCCCGTCAAAACCTAGACCAGGCTCAGAGAGAATTCAACAGTACCTATAACAGTATCCGGGAAAATTATCAGAAATGGTTGCGCTCGTGGGAATATTATCGACAGGAAGCACTCCCTCTTGCCAAAGAACAACAGCAAGGTGCCATCACCTCTTATGAAGAAGGAGCCATAGACTATGTGGCTTTCTTTCAAAGCATCAGAGATGCCATTCGCATTGAAATCGACTCATGGAATGCATTTGGCAATTATCTGAATAGCCATTTCCAATTAGAATACTACCTCAACAAAACTCAATAACAGATTTTAAATCAACAAAAAAATGAATAAATCTAATTTATATATAATTTTATTGGCTGTCCTTGCATCTGTTTTTACAGCCTGCGGCGAGATCAATAGCGATGAAAAAGAACAAGAAGCAACAGAACTTGCCGGTGTGGCTGAGGCAGAAGAAAACATGGTTCATCTGTCGGAACTGAAGTTCAACAGCCTTGGAATGAAACTGGATACTTTGTCCCTGCGCTTTCTCTCAGAGAGCGTAGAAGCAAATGGTCAGCTGGAAGTTCCCCCGCAGCATGAGGCAAGCGTAACTGCGGTTTTGGGAGGTAATATTGGTTCCATAGAAGTTATTGAGGGAGATCAGGTGTCAAAAAATCAGACTATTGCCTTCCTTTCCCATCCTAATTTAACCAAAGTCCAAACTGAATACGTACGGTTGTATCAGCGCATGTTGTATTTAGATCATGAATTTAAGCGACAAGCAAGGTTATATGATGAAAAGGTAGGCTCCGGCCAAACTTACCAACAAACTAAAGCCGAATACGAATCAGTTAAGGCGGAGGTCAAAGGTTATGAGGCTCAGCTGAATCAGCTTAACCTGGACGTTGAACAAATACAAGACGGCGATATTTATTCGTCGGTGCCGGTAGTAAGCCCTATTGATGGGTACATCGAAAAGGTTCAGATTCAAATCGGTCAGTACGTTGATCCCCAAACAATCATGTTTGAAATTGTGGATAACGAACATGTTCATGCCGATTTGATGGTCTTTGAAAAAGATGTGCACAAAGTTAAAAGGGGCCAATCCATCTCTTTTACTGTACAGTCAGTACCGGATCAAATACTTACAGCTACCATTTACTCTGTAGGCAAACAATTCGAACAAAATCCTAGGGCAGTGCATGTGCACGGCGAAATTGATCAGAAAGAAAACTTCCTGATTCCCGGGATGTATATCAACGGCACGATTCACACTTCAGAGACTAAAGCCTTTGCTTTGCCTGAGAATGCCATTGTTGAGGACGAGGGTAAAACCTACCTATTCACCGCAGAACAACAAGAGGAAAACGGAAATACCGAATGGTCTTTCACTCCGGTAGAAATTATGACCGGCATTGAGGAAGATGGTTGGGTTGAAGTGAAGTTGTTAGAACCATTGCCGGATGGAGCACGAGTAGCTTGGAACAATGCCTATTACCTGATCTCTGAAATGAAGAAAAGCCAGACTTCCGACGATGATTAACAAAAACTTTCCGGCAAAGCCATATTCATGTTTTTATGGCTTTGCCGGGGTTAATGCATAACACATAATATTATGAAAGAAATAAAAGCCTTTATAAAACCAAACAGAGTAGAAAATGTAGTTGCAGCACTCCAAGAAGCAGGACATGAAAGTGTTACGCTTTCCAAAGGAGAAGGTACCGGAGCATACAAACAGAAAGATGCGTCCCCATCGCTGGATTTTCACTTTACGGACAGTCCAGTCGTAAAATTAGAAGCTGGTATGTCAATGCAAAGAATCCGATAACGTTGTTCAACTTATCTGCGCCAATGCCAAAACACCGGAACGCGGTGACGGCATCATTTACGTTACAGATATTCAAAAAGCGTTTAGGATTAAAACCTGTGAGCCTTTTGAGGGGTAAGGAACAGGTGATTCTTTGTCACAGTTAAGTTGAAGATGAAAATAATCCCATATATTCAACCATGAAAAAATCCACATTTAATATTCCACAAATGGACTGCTCAGCCGAAGAGCAAATGATTCGAATGAGGTTGGAAGAGTTTGAAGATATTAAATCTCTAAACTTTGATATCCCGAATCGTACATTAGAAGTGTATCACGAAAATAGGCTTAATGAGATTGAGAAAGCCCTTGACTCCCTGAGTTTGGGTTCTAAATTGAATTCAACAAAAGAGGCTCAAATGTCGCCTTTCGCTTCTGATGAGCAGCAACAAAAGAACATTCTATGGTGGGTTTTAGGGATCAACTTTCTCTTCTTTATCATTGAAATGACAGCCGGATGGATTATCAATTCTATGGGGCTGATTGCAGACTCACTAGATATGCTGGCAGATTCATCCGTATATGCGCTCAGCCTTTTTGCTGTTGGAGCAGCGGTAGCAAGAAAAAAGAAAGTAGCAAAAATTAGCGGCTATCTTCAGATGGGTCTGGCATCACTGGGATTTCTTGAAGTACTGCGGAGGTTTCTTGGAGTGGGTGAAATGCCCGACTTTCATTGGATGATCATTATTGCTTCAACGGCTCTTGTTGCAAATGTTTTTACCTTATGGCTTATCAATAAAGCGAAAAGCAAAGAAGCACACATGCAGGCAAGCACAATTTTTACCTCCAATGATATTATTGTAAATGGTGGTGTAATTTTGGCCGGAATTCTTGTTTATGCACTGGATAGCAGGTGGCCGGATCTGCTCATCGGAGCTATTGTGTTTAGTTTTGTCATGAGAGGAGCAGTAAGAATTTTGAAACTCTCGAAATAAAAGATTATGAGACTAAATTAACGACAAAAGACGATGAAAAACCATCTTTTATCTTTTCGATCAATTTCGGCGTTCTCACGACAGGACTTCTGGAAATGAGCGGAGTATATTAGTATGAATTCGATTAACAGATATCAGTCACTTATTATAGCGCTGGCAGTCATTGCAGGTTTGCTGGCTGGGCAGGTGGAAACAGTGGCATCGGTTGCCGGATATGTGATCGTCCCTTTTTTAATGCTCATGCTATTTGGGCTATTTCTTAACATCCCGATCAACGATCTGCTGAAGAGCTTTTCCAATTTAAAATTCTTTTCAGCAAACCTGGCCATCAATTTTCTCTGGACACCCTTTTTTGCCTGGGTACTGGGCTACCTGTTTCTTCAGGATCACCTAAGCCTTTGGATAGGTTTTGTCATGTTGATGATAACCCCCCTGTACGGATTGGTACCTGATTTTTACCGGTATTGCAAAAGGAAATACGACGCTTAGTGCCTCTGTGCTTCCTCTGAACCTGATTTTACAGGTGATTTTATTACCCGTGTTTTTACTACTCTTTTTTGGTGCATCCGGTTCGGTGAACCCGGCATTTCTGTTTGAAAGTATCGGCCTTGTGTTGATCGTACCCTTTGTTGCAGCGCAAGTCACAAAATATCTGCTCCACAGGTTCAAGCAATCCGTATTTCTTGAAACCAAGCTGCTGCCTTTTTTTTAGCTATCTCAGGTACTATTTCTTGGGTTAGCGATCATGGCTATGTTTGCATCTCAGGGTGATTACCTTCTTCAAAACATCAAAACTGTTCTTATTCTGCTGATCCCCCTAATGATATTTTTCGCCATAAATTTCCTGGTGAGTCGCTTTACAAGTTATCTGCTCCATTTTGATTATGAAGATTCGGTCAGCTTAAACCTTACCACACTTGCAAGAAATTCACCCATTGCATTGGCGATAGCTCTTACAGCTTTTCCCGACAGTCCCCTGGTAGCACTGGCTTTAATCGTTGGGCCTTTGATAGAATTACCGGTGCTGGCTTTGATATCTCAATTATTACTGAAAATCAGAGATAGCAGAGTTTCGGAAATCACAAAATCATGAAAAATTCTTATTGACAAAAAATAAACCCCAACCAACATGTCACACGATCATTCACACGAACACGAGCATGGAAACATCAAACTCGCCTTTTTTCTCAATTTTGGATTCACCATTCTTGAATTTTTTGGAGGTATGTATGTAAACAGTGTGGCCATTATCTCCGATGCCCTGCACGATTTGGGAGATAGTCTATCCTTAGGACTCTCCTGGTTTTTGGATCATAAATCTAAAGAAGGAGCAAATTCATCCTTCACCTTTGGTTATACCCGGTTCTCGCTGCTTGGTGCTTTGATTAACAGCTTGGTACTGATCGCTGGATCTGTCTTTGTGATCAATGAAGCGGTTGCCAGAATTTTATCGCCGGAACATACCGATGCTCAGGGAATGCTTCTTTTTGCCATCGTGGGGGTGGCAGTGAATGGGTACGCTGCATGGAAGGTGAGTCATGGCAAAACCCTTAATGAACGAGTTATTTCCTGGCACCTGTTGGAAGATGTATTGGGTTGGGCCGCCGTTCTTGTAGTGTCTATTGTATTACTTTTCAAAGACATTCATTATTTAGATCCTGCACTGTCTCTCTTTATTACTGCCTATGTACTTTGGAATGTGGTAAAACGATTGAAGGAAACCCTACACATTTTCTTACAGGGAACTCCGGATGATATAAGCATTGATGAACTGCGAGAAAAATTCCTCGAGCAAGATATAGTGGCCGATACCAATCACCTGCACTTATGGTCGCTGGATGGAGAAAAGCATGTGTTTACTGCTCACCTCATTCTTAAAAATGTAGAAAGCTATTCAGACATTCTGGAAGCCAAAAAGAAAATTCGTGATATTCTTAAACCTTACAACTTCAGCCACAGCACGATTGAAGTGGAGCTGGATGAGGGAACTTCATCTTTGATTGAGTGAAACGGTTATTGATACTCTTTTAAACCGCACAGCAGCTCAATTTCTTCACGTCTTTGTCGAAAGTGAGAGCCGCAAGTTTAATTCCTTCAGAAAGGGTCAGATAGGGATGAAATTCTGACTTGAGCGACTGAATGGTTACCCCATGCCTCATAGCCAGAGCCAGTTCCATCAATAGTTCCGAGCCCTCCGGTGCCAAAATGCGAGCTCCAATCAAGTGGTCATTATCTTTGTTTCGGATTAACTTGATAAAACCACGTGTATCTCTCGCAGCAATGGATCGGGGTACATTATCCAGCGTAAGTTTAGTTGCTTGATAGTTAAGTCCCGCTTCTTCCGCTTGCTGTTCGTCCATACCCACTCCGGCCACCTGTGGATCAGTGAAAATAACCCATGGTAAGACTGAAAAATCGGCTTTTCCATGACTATCTCTCATCGCATTTTCAGCAGCGATTTTTCCTTCATAAGCAGCCGTATATACAAACTGCCGTTCGCCAAGTACATCGCCGGCGGCAAAGATGTTGGATGTATTGGTTCGCATGGTTTCATCCACTGGAATATAGCCGCGACCTTCGGTGTCAATCCCTGCGGATTCAAGATTCAGGTTCCCTGTATTTCCCTGCCTGCCGGTAGCGACCAATATCTGATCAGCTTCAAGTTTTTTTTCCTCTCCATTTACCGTAAAACGGATGCTTCTATTTTTATCTGTTTTCGTTACTTCCAGAATGTCTGTATTCGTCAAAATGGTTAATCCTTCCTCTTCCAAATATCCCGTTAAGGCTGTTGCAAGCTCTTTGGGTTGATCACTTAATACATGTTCTGATCGCTGTAATACAGTCACCTTGCTTCCAAGCCGACTAAAGAGTTGAGCATTTTCAAGAGCAATATATCCGCCGCCAAGTATGACGAGCTCTTCCGGAAGTTCCTCAAGTTCATAGGCCGACTCATTGGTCAGATATCCCGCTCCTTTCAGTCCTGGTATTTCAGGAATAAACGGGGAAGCTCCTGTGGCAATCAAAATGTTTTCGGCGGTATAGGTTGAATTATTTACCTGAACCTGATTTGTTTGAATTAACTTTCCGTACCCCTCAATAAGGGTGATGCTTGGATCATCCTTTATCACATTCACATATTTTTCCTGGCGAAGATCACGAACCATCTCCCGTTTTTGCTCAATCACTTTTTTGAAATCACTAATGGTTGCCGTGGTTTCAATCCCTTCAAATCTCGGATGGGAAGCATTGTGAAAGGCTTCTGCTGTTCGGATCAGTGTTTTGGAAGGCACGCACCCCACATTTACACAGGTTCCACCGGTTGGCAGACCTTTATTGATAATCAGTGCGGTTCCTCCCAATTCACTGGTTCGGATAGCCGCAGCAAAAGCAGCCGAACCGCCCCCGATAATAATCAACGAGTAACGGTGTTCACCAGACTGCTCTTTTCCGGTTTCGCCAACTACCTGATACTTACCCGTCTCATTTACGGCTTCAATCACTGAAGCTTTATCAAGGGTGGATTCATCAAATGATACCGTAGCCGTTCCGTTGGGGTAGCTTACATCCGCCTTCTGTATTCCGTTTAGTTTGGATAGATTATTTTCAATAGACACGGCGCAATGATCACACGTCATGCCCGCTATGTCCAGTTCCAGTTCTTTCATCCTATTATTCGTTTTCTTGCTCTTGTTGAAGGTTGGCTGTAAATCCGGTCTTATTGATCGCATCCTGAAGTTCTTTTTCCGTGAGCTTCGTTTTCAAATACGAAATAGTAGCCGTTCCGCTGTCGTAGGATACCTCGGACTCAACAATTCCATCCAGTTTACCCAACTCATTTTTTACACTGGCTTCACACCCAGCGCAGGTCATGCCCTCCACATTAAAGGTTACATGTTCTACATCTGCCTCGGAAACATATTGTACTTGAGTGGGTTGAGCGTCAGAGAAAAACCAATGAGAGTAGTTTGGAAAAGCCAACAAAAGTGCCGCCACTACGGTTACGATGCCAAGAAACGATTTAGACTGGGTGAAACGGGCTTCTTCAGGATCACATTCACAGTCGATTTCTTTTGAGGGCTTCAGTTTTTGATACCATGCGAACCCAAGTAAAAGAACAGTCAACCCAATTAAATAAGGTCGAAATGGGTCCATGAATGAAAACGTAGAGGCGATACCACTTGTGCCTGCCAGAATAGCCAGCACCGGAGTGATGCAGCAAAGGGAGGCGATAAATGCAACTCCGAGTCCCGCACCCAGCCATTTGGTATCAGAATTATTTTTCTGTTGCTTGTTCATGCGGCTAATACCTCCATAATGGTATTGTTTTCAATTTGGTTGAAAAGTGGTTTCAAAAGATCGTCATAAGGTTTTTGCAGGGAATAGAAAATGAGCTTTCCCTCTCTTCTTGAATCTAAAAGTCCGGCGTCTTTCAATTTTCGCAGGTGTTGTGATACCGCCGGTACGGTCATATCTAAAATATCGCTCAAATCGCACGGGCATAAATCTTTCTCCGTGCTCAACAAGAACAGGATTTTCAGGCGTACATCATTTCCGGCCAGTTTCAATATGTCGGATAGTTTTAAGATGGATGATTCTACCGCATGGATAGAATCAATGCAGCGGTTGATCTGGTTCAGATCGGCTACATCTCGAATACAGGATTGTTTGCTCATAGGAATTATTATTTAAGTGATTGCTTAAATATATAGTCAATGAAACGTTTAAGCAAATGATTAAATGAGGAAGTAAGTTAGGTACATACCCGTGTCTAAGGGCGGTTACTTATAAAAAAATTCGGAATTATTGAGTGAGATTATAGTATCCAAAGGCGTGATCATATATTGAATAAAGGAAACGTTGTTTATAGCCATCATTGGCAGGAAGAAATTACATTGTCTTTGAGCACTGATTTTGTTAGCCTAAGCGCCAACCAAATTGTTTATCTATGACCATTCAGGAATACGTTGATCAGTTAAATCTAAGATATAAATCAGGCATTTCGAGGGAACACAGTTATCGGGGCGATTTGCAAACGTTGCTTGGGGAGCTGTTGCCGGATCTGCTTATAACCAATGAACCCTCACGAACAGATGTTGGAGCCCCCGACTATATCCTTACTAAAGGCAAAATTCCCGTTGGATACATTGAAGCCAAAGATATAGGCGATCCGGATCTTGAGGGTATGAAGAGGAATAAGGAGCAGTTTGAACGCTACAAAACCGGTCTTCCTAATCTGATCTTTACTGATTATCTCAATTTCCGTGTATATCGGGATGGAGAATTCCTGACATCCGTTGCTATTGCTGAAATCAAAGACGGTAGCATCGTTGGGTTGACTGAGAACTACAACGAGTTTGAAAACATCATCAAAGATTTTGGGACACATGTGGGGCAAACCATCCGCAGTGCCAATAAGCTGTCGAAGATGATGGCCGGTAAAGCCCGAATCCTCGCTGATGTTATTGAAAAAGCCCTGAATGCCGATGAACAAAAGCAGAAAAACAAAGTAAACGAGACGGCTAATAATACCCTGCGGGAACAACTTGCTGCATTTCAGAATGTGCTAATTCATGATATCAGCGCTAAGGAATTTGCAGATATCTATGCACAGACCATTGCTTACGGTATGTTTGCTGCTCGATTACACGATTCGACTTTAGATACCTTTGATCGACATGAGGCAGCTGCGCTTATTCCAAAAACCAATCCTTTTCTTCGTAAGCTTTTCCAATACATAGCCGGTTATGACTTGGATGATCGTATCACATGGGTGGTAGATGGATTAGCTGATATTTTCAGAGCTACCGATGTTGATGGCCTTCTCAAGAATTTTGGCAAAGCTACTCAGCAATAAGATCCCATCATACATTTTTATGAAACTTTCCTGGCTGAATATGATCCCAAGCTTCGAAAAAGCCGTGGAGTCTGGTACACACCGGAGCCAGTGGTAAACTTTATTGTACGAGCGGTGGATGACATTCTGAAAGACGAATTTGGACTGAAAGACGGACTGGCCGATACCTCTAAAACAAAAGTGAAGGTAAAAGTACCCACGCACGACAAACGACATAAAGGCGGTATGGTGGAAGAGGAACGGGAAGTCCATAAAGTGCAGATTCTGGACCCGGCAGCTGGAACCGGAACCTTTTTAGCTGAAGTGATCAAACAAATTCATTCCAAGTTTGAAGGACAGCAAGGCATTTGGGCTACCTATGTGGAAGAACACCTGATTCCCCGTCTGAACGGATTTGAAATTTTAATGGCCAGTTATGCTATGGCTCACCTGAAGCTGGATTTACTATTACGGGAAACCGGCATGGAACCAAGCGGCAGTGAACGCTTTCGGGTGTATCTGACCAACTCCCTGGAAGAACACCACCCAGACACAGGAACCCTCTTTGCCGGTTGGCTAAGTGAGGAAGCCAATGAGGCGAATTATATTAAGAGAGATACACCAGTAATGGTTGTGCTGGGAAATCCGCCATATAGTGGGATTTCTTCAAACATGGGCGAATGGATTTCAGAGCTTATTGAGGATTATAAATATATAGATGGTGAACATTTTGGAGAACGAAAACATTGGCTCCATGATGATTATGTGAAGTTTATTCGATATGGACAGCATTTTGTGGAAAAGAATGGCGAAGGTGTTTTAGCCTATATCAATAATCATAGTTTTTTGGATAATCCTACTTTTCGAGGGATGAGGTGGCAGCTTTTAAAAACGTTTGATAAAATTTATATCGTTGATTTACACGGTAATTCTATAAGGAAAGAAACTACTCCAGATGGGAGTAAAGATGAAAATGTCTTTGACATCACAGCGGGAGTTTCACTTAATCTCTTTATAAAAACTAAAACTGGGGATAAAGATGAACTAGCTGATGTTTTAGAATTTAATCTCTGGGGTAAAAGAAATAGCAAATATGAGTTTTTGAATGATCAATCAATTCAAAATATTGATTTTGAAAAGGTCGAATTCAGTTCACCATATTACTTTTTTAAGAAAAAAGATGTAGGTACACGAAAGAAATATGAAGATGGATTTAAATTGTCTGAACTATTTTTAGATAACTCCATGGGAATAACTTCAGCAAGAGATTTTTTTGTGATAGATTCTAAAAAAGAATCACTTATACAACGGTTAAATACATTTTTTGATAGTGAATATACAGACTCTGAAATACGCGAAAAGTTTTTTGGCCATAAAAGTACTGGGAAATACTTAAAAGGTGATACAAGGGGCTGGAAGTTAGCAGAAGCACGTAAAAAAGCTGCGCAAAATGACCCGAATAAGATTATTCAAAAAATTGATTATAGAGTATTTGACCAAAGATACATAGCATATTCACCAGATTTGGTAGATTGGGGAAGAGAGGAAATTATGGATCATTTGATTAGAGATAATTTTGCCCTAAATCTATCACGTGTCGGAAGGGATATTGATGCTCATAACTATTTTATCACAAATACAATTACTGATAAAAGCGTTACTTCTTCATTAGACAATACAAATACTTTTCCGCTCTACCTCTACCCCGATGAGAGCTCCCAACAAACTCTTGATGGCAAACCAGAGCGTACACCAAATTTAGATAAGAAGATCGTTCAAGAAATAGCGAAGAAACTAGGGCTGAAGTTTATACCGGAGAAGGAAGAAACAGAAGACACCTTTGCCCCCATTGATCTGCTCGATTATATCTATGCCGTATTGCATTCCCCAAGCTACCGGGAGAAGTACAAAGAGTTTCTGAAAATCGACTTTCCAAGGGTACCTTACCCAGAAGATCCCGAGCTCTTCTGGCGACTCGTAGAACTAGGCGGAGAGCTGCGCCAAATTCACTTACTGGAGCATCCAGTTGTAGAAGAATTTATAACCACCTATCCCATTGCAGGAAGCAATGTAATTTCCAACCGGCTTACAAAGACTGATCCGGGGTTTATTCCGGAAGACGATGATGAAACGACCGGCAAAGTGTGGATTAACGAAGAACAGTATTTCGGCAATGTGCCGAAAAAAGCTTGGGAGTTCTACATCGGAGGCTATCAACCCGCCGAAAAATGGCTCAAAGACCGCCGAGATCGAGAGCTCTCCATTGAAGAGATACAACACTACCAAAAGATCATTGTAGCTCTCATGGAGACCGACCGGTTGATGCAGGAGATTGATGGTGTGTTTGAATTGAACTTATAAAGTTAAAGAAGTATTTATGGACGAATCAAAATCCGATGATAAAATTCTTTATAATCTTTCGCTAAGTGTAGATCGAGATAATTATTTTCGTCGAACTTGTAGTTCTTGTGGTAGAGATTTTAAAACAAAATATGACGAGTCTGATTTGGCATGGACTATTGCACCTCAAATACAGCGCATGGGCTTAGAAATTGGTGATTCGCCAGATACTATCGATGAAAGAGAAAATATTTTTTGTCCATACTGCGAACATAGTGCTGATACAAGCGAAATGTTGTCTGAGGATGTATCACAATATATAAAGCGACATATATTAAGAGAGTTTATTCTACCCATGACAAATAAAATGTTTTCTGGACTGGAAAATATGGGGACAAATAAAGGTGGGTTTATAAACATTGAAACTACATATACAAGATCTATGTACCCTCCACGACCGATTCATGGCCCTGAACAAGCAGACATGAAAATTATTGAATTTTTATGTTGTAATAAAAGAGCCAAAATTTCTGAAAAATGGAATTTAATTGATAGATGTGTATTCTGTGGTACAAAAGTAACCTTAGTATGAAACTAATACGATATGCAAAGTAACTTATCTAAAACTGATATTAACGACTCTCTTCGTCATTTTAAAAACAGGCGGGATGATTTACTTCATGAGGACTCAGCAACGTTTGATCATTATTTAGAACGTTTTCTCGATTTTTGCAAAAGCGACCTACTTGTTCAAAAAGTACTTAATCCATTAGATCAGAAATATACAGTCGATGCAGATGGATGGTGGGAAGAGGTGAAAAAAAGGAACGGTAGCATGGAATTCCCCCAAAATCTGGATGAAGAACTTCTTCTTCGTTATAAAATTCTTGAAAGCTTACCTGACAGATCAAATGATATATATTTTTTGCCTGCAAAGGGCAGTAAAAAAGACGATTATTTAGACTATATAAAAAATGTAATAGCTCGTCCATTTGCTGTTGAACTAACCCATCGACTAGGTGATGTTGCGGATCTTGCTTCTCCAGAAGCACGTATGCAACAAGCAGTACCTTTAAATAGGATTCCCAAAAAAAATAAAATTAAAGTTTTTTTAAGTCATAAATCAGTTGATAAACCTCTTGTAAAACGTTTTTATAATGCCCTTAAAGTTTCTGGTTTTGATCCATGGTTGGATGAACCAAATATGGCAGCGGGAACTAATCTTGAGAGAGAACTACTGAAGGGATTCGAGGAGTCATGTGCTGCTGTATTTTTTATCACAGAAAATTTCAAAGATGAAAAATATTTGGCTACAGAAGTTGACTATGCAATAATTCAAAAAAGGAAGAAAGAGAAAAAGTTTGCAATAATAACACTCAGATATTCAAATGCAGCACCGGTGCCAGGTCTATTAGACCCTTATATTTACAAAAATATTGAAAATGACTTGGAAGGCTTCTATGAACTTGTGCGTGCATTACCTATAGAATTAGGCCCTTTGAGATGGAAGAAAGAGGTGGTTGACTGAGTATTGAAACCTAAAATCATTTCTCTATACCGTAAGGCCCAATACAGGCTTAATAATATAAGGGCTGCCCATCAATCACTTACTCTCTTACTCTCCGACACGCTTATACTCAATCTCAAAACCTGGTGCTAAAAAAAGGAAGATGGTTCACAACCGTTATTTTAAACATTAATTAACGTTCACCTTCATCAGAAATCTCATAAACAAATTTGTAGTAAATTTTCGCCCACCATTCAAAATATTCTTCTTTATCAGTTTTGTGATAATAGGCAACGACACTTACTTTAAAATACCAAAACGCGATATATGTGTTATCTATATAATTTATTGTGGATAAGTTCCCCCAAATGTGGACAAGTGTTACATAACCGTTACATAAAAAAAGGCTTTCTAACACCTTTAAAACGGTGTTTGTGGGTGAATACCCTAGAATTGTTACATAAAGGTGACATAGATCAAGCCCAAAAGGGAATGTAACTGGCATCCCTTTTAGAGTTACTGGATGGATCAAAATCCTTAATAAGACCAGCTTCTATGGTATCAGAAATAATTCTAGAAGCCATGGGGTAATTCTTGTCCGAAATCTCAAACCTTTTTCTGAGGGATTTATTGGTCATCCTTTCACCGGAGAAGTGTTTGAGACACGTATGTTGATAACAAGCTCTTATTTTATCTTTCTTATCCATTTCATTCAAAGGCCGGTAAGCATAGAGTTTTGCAATGGTATGAAAGTCATCTACTAAAAAATCAGGTGGGGGCAATTGAAAGATCTCAACAGCATCTACAACCTTAATAATTCCACTACCGCGTTCCTCACAAATATTAAGCCTTCTCATAAATGAAGCCAGTTCTTCATTACGTGAGCGAGGTGTAGCACCAATAAATCTTAATGGGTCAACAAGAGGCTTCCCATTGTTTGTAATCTCAATTCTGTCATCAAAAATTTCGATCATTGGATTTGTTCCTTTCATCTCGAAATCCTGATGGATAATAGCGTTCGCCACAAGCTCACGAATAGCGATTTCGGGATACATTTTAACCTTGCTTCTCAAAGCTTGCCCAATCACTTCATTCTCAGGGAGTTGATCGTTTATCCATGAAATGAGTCCTTCAAAACCATTGGCGTATCCCTTAATACCATTCTGCTCTTTTATCGTATTCACTTTGTTTTTTCCATCATAGATAATCACCCGGATGGATTTTCTTTTTAGAGAAGGGAATTTATTCAATTGCTTTGCGAATAGAATCGCGCCCAGATTTGTTATAGAATATCTACCGCTATCAAAGGCCACCAAGTTTTCCTCTATAAGCTTATCAAGTATTCCACTCATATCAGCAGGAAGAGGAATGCTCATCATTTCAAAGAAAGCCGGATAGTCAATAAGTTGAAGTACTTCATTTCCCTCAAGATTGTCAGAAGCAATTTTACTCTCAAATGAAGCCTCAGGATGCCTTTTCCAAATTTTTCTTTCCTTTTCAGGATGATCTTCTAGTTTCTTTTTATATGAGCCAACACGAATAAATTTATCGTGGCGAAATCGAACAGGCTGATTTCTCGTTGCATCAATTTGAAATATGGAGATACTCTTTCCTTCATAATCAAATTCATAAATTTTAAAATCTATTTTGGGATACAGTTGGGTAGCCAACCAGTTTTCAAGCTCCTGGTTTCCTATTTTGGTACTTTTCGGATGGAAATCTGTTCCAACAATATCATGTGTTCCGTCTTCTATGCCATAAACCAAGTACCCGTATTTTTGGTTATGAAGGCATGCTGAATTTGAAAGAGCTGAAATGTATTCCCCTATTTGAGTTTCCTCAACATATCTTTTTTTAAACTCTACCCATTCACACTCTTTGGGTAGAGCAATAAGCCTTTCTAATAATTGTTTTTGTTCTGTACGTGATAACATGGTCCTTGCAAATATGTATCCGATGACGGATAGAAGTTACATTAAGTAAGAAAAAGAAACTGAATACTTTAACCTTTAGTAGATTTAAAAATTTCCTTTCGATGAATTCATCTCCAAAATATCATCCAGAAAAAGTTGGGATTTCATAGGTGAGCAACTAAATGCGTGATGATAAAACTAAAAGAAATGCCCCGTAGCTGCTATGAAATTAAATACGTTTCCCAAGTGGAACTTAGGACTTCGCAACATACAGGGCACTAGTTTAATGTACTGTTAACCTTAGATTTTGACAAGGTGTTATACTCTATTTTGATCTACACGTCAAATTTTGCTTCTCAGTAAGTATATATTCAGGATTAACAGCTCGTTAATAACGTATGTAAGATAATGGTTATTCGGAAGGAAATTTATAACATTATCGGCTGATGAAAAATGGGAAAAATGACCGAGCATCTTTACAGTTTCTGAAGTTATTTGCATATCAATCTCCAAAAATACGCATAACATTGAAAATTATGTGTTTACTTGCTTTTTTGGGGTTATTGGAATATCGTAGGATGTAATAACATGGCTTCTTTAATCTGTTCTAAACCACGATATATCAATTTACTAAACGTAATAAATGAAAGAACTCCTTAACAAAATATCATCATATAATTTATTCAACTACCTATTCCCAGGTGTAATTTTTAGTATGGTAATTAGCCGTTGGTCTGAAATCAATTTAATTCAAGATGATATTGTTACCGGATTATTTTTCTACTATTTCATAGGTTTAGTAATTAGTCGTTTCGGATCTCTAATAATTGAACCAATTTTAAAGTGGATAAATTTTGTCAAATTTGCGAATTATTCAGATTTCGTGAAAGCATCTAAAAAGGATCAAAAACTCGAAATTTTGTCGGAATCAAACAACATGTATAGAACACTGATTTCCTTATTTTTAATAATTTTGCTTTCGAAAATTTATTTAAAAATGACTACTAATTTGGGGTGGGGTCTTCAAACACATTTAGGGATCATCACGGTCAGCGTCTTAATTTTATTTCTTTTTTCTTATAGAAAACAGACCTCGTATATAACAAAACGAATTAAATCAGACTTAGAATGAGTACAATAAAATCTTTTTCCGTCGGAGATGGAGACATGTTTTATATAAAACATGGTTCAGATAATTTTACAATTATAGATTGTTGCTTATCTGATGAAAACAGAGAAGAAATTATTTCTGAGATAAAAAAGGAATCAAAACATAAGGGTATTACTCGTTTCATTTCTACTCATCCTGATGAAGATCACATTCAACAGCTTGATTATTTCGATGACGAAATTGAAATATTAAACTTTTATTGTGTCAAAAATGAAACTACAAAGTCTGTTGAAACAAACAGTTTTAAACGATACAAGTTACTTCATAACTCTTCTAAAAAATCATTCTATATAAGTAAAGGATGCAGTCGAAAATGGATGAATCAAGACGGTGATGGACGAGGGAGTTCTGGAATAAATATTTTGTGGCCAGATTTAAATGATAAAGATTTTAAGACGGCTCTTCAAAATGCCAAAGATGGGAATACTCCAAATAATATTTCATGTATTATAAAATACAGTTTAGAAGGTGGAGTAACTGCTATTTGGATGGGTGACCTTGAAAAAGATTTTATGGAAGAAATTAAAGATCGAGTGACTTTCCCGAAGGTAAATATATTGTTTGCGCCTCATCATGGCCGCAAAAGTGGTAAAGTACCTAAAGAATGGATTGATGCTATGGACCCTGATATAATTGTAATGGGAGAAGCTAATTCAAATGATTCAGACTATGCTTCATATCCAGATCATAATAAGATTCGACAAAACGGTGCAAAAGATATAATTTTTGAGTGTGTAAAAGGGAAAATTCACGTGTACTGTTCAAACAAAGATTATACCATTGACTTCTTGGAAAATGAAGGGAAATCAAGTTATGATTAGGGGCTGAAGTAGCTAAGACTTGAATAAGGTGCTAAATTAGTTACTATGTATGAACGCAAAAGTCGATTAACCCCACACCAACAAAGCCGGCTGATAGAACATTTTGTAGCAGGTACTACGGCCCGTGCAGCCTCGGAATTGATTGGTGTTCAAGCTAACACCGCTATACGGTTTTTTATGAGACTACGTCAACTCATTGCAAGTAAACTACCCAGTTATGAATTATCTGGGGAAGTGGAAGCCGATGAAAGCTATTTTGGAGGCAAGCGTAAAGGTAAGCGTGGCCGTGGATCTACCGGCAAAGTAGCTGTATTTGGATTACTTAAGCGTGGAGGTAAAGTGTACACGGCTATTATTCCGAATGCTAAAACAGAAACCTTGCTACCAATTATTCAACAGAATGTGCAGCCGGATAGTATTGTTTATACCGATACTTTTCGCTCCTACAATGCCCTGGATATCTCTGAGTTCCACCACATGCGAATTAACCACAGTGAACTCTTTGCAGATCAACTGAATCACATAAATGGAATAGAGAATTTCTGGAATCAAGCCAAGCGTCATATGCGCAAATTTAACGGCATCAAAGCAGATAATTTTTACTGGTTTTTAAAGGAATGTGAGTGGCGCTTCAACGGAGGCAATCATGCAGAGCTCTTAAAGCAATTAAAATCATGGTATAAGCAAACCAAACATTAACCCTTAGCTACTTCAGCCCC
>NZ_PQBS01000012.1 GCF_002911695.1 Gracilimonas amylolytica | reverse complement strand
GGGGCTGAAGTAGCTAAGACTTGAATAAGGTGCTAAATTAGTTACTATGTATGAACGCAAAAGTCGATTAACCCCACACCAACAAAGCCGGCTGATAGAACATTTTGTAGCAGGTACTACGGCCCGTGCAGCCTCGGAATTGATTGGTGTTCAAGCTAACACCGCTATACGGTTTTTTATGAGACTACGTCAACTCATTGCAAGTAAACTACCCAGTTATGAATTATCTGGGGAAGTGGAAGCCGATGAAAGCTATTTTGGAGGCAAGCGTAAAGGTAAGCGTGGCCGTGGATCTACCGGCAAA
Organism: Gracilimonas amylolytica; assembly: GCF_002911695.1. Lineage (GTDB taxonomy): Bacteria > Bacteroidota > Rhodothermia > Balneolales > Balneolaceae > Gracilimonas > Gracilimonas amylolytica. Next base: position 60,041 of record NZ_PQBS01000012.1, on the reverse strand, counting down.
GTAGCTGTATTTGGATTACTTAAGCGTGGAGGTAAAGTGTACACGGCTATTATTCCGAATGCTAAAACAGAAACCTTGCTACCAATTATTCAACAGAATGTGCAGCCGGATAGTATTGTTTATACCGATACTTTTCGCTCCTACAATGCCCTGGATATCTCTGAGTTCCACCACATGCGAATTAACCACAGTGAACTCTTTGCAGATCAACTGAATCACATAAATGGAATAGAGAATTTCTGGAATCAAGCCAAGCGTCATATGCGCAAATTTAACGGCATCAAAGCAGATAATTTTTACTGGTTTTTAAAGGAATGTGAGTGGCGCTTCAACGGAGGCAATCATGCAGAGCTCTTAAAGCAATTAAAATCATGGTATAAGCAAACCAAACATTAACCCTTAGCTACTTCAGCCCCAAATTAAATCTGATTATCAAGTTTGGGAGGAAGGTTTCCATCCAAAACAACTTTTTAATGATCAGATGGTGGTCCAGAAACTGAAGTATATTCATGACAATCCAGTGAAAGCCGGATATGTTGATCGGCCCGAACATTGGCGATATTCTTCAGCGAGAGATTATGTAGTGGAGGAGGGATTGATGCCGGTGACTCTATATACCGGATAGCTTTGACAATCAGTGGGGAACCGGTGGTTCCGCCATGCGTTACGAACGGGCCGTTCGGAACGAGGGTAAAGTAGGGTTAATCGTGTTTTTTAGGAGCCCCAAATTATCACGATTAACCATTTCCCATTAACCAATCTCGTTAACCACCCACCAACTTCAACCCGATCCTTCCACGTTCCAGATCCAGGGAGATGATCTCCAAATTGAGGATATCCCCGACGCTCACCACATCATGTGGATCCTCAACTTTCTTTTTGTCGCTCATATTGGAAATATGGAGCAGGCCATCCTGCTTTACGCCAATATCCACAAAAGCACCGAAATCCACCACGTTGCGGACGGTTCCTTCCAGCTGTTGGCCTTCTTTGAGGTCTTCCATTTTCATCACATCTGTACGAAGTAGGGGTTTCGGAAGCGACTCCCGCGGATCACGTCCCGGCTTTTGCAGGTTCTCAATAATGAGTTCCAAAGTAGGAACACCTACACCAATTTGCTCAGCGGTTTCTTCCAGATTCACATTATTGAATTTGCCGGCGATCTTATCTTTCTCTTCAGAAAGATTCTCCAGGTTGATGCCAAACAAATTACACAGCTTTTCAGCTGCTTCGTAACTCTCAGGGTGAATGGCGGTGTTATCCAGTGGGTTTTTAGATTCTGGAATACGCATGAATCCGGCCGCCTGCTGGAAACGGAAATCACCGACACCGTCGATATCACGGATCTGCTCACGGTCAATGAAAATGCCTTTCTCCTCGCGGTGCTTTACGATGTTTTGGGCTACCCGCTTACTCAATCCGGAAATATGAGCAAGAAGCGGAGCTGAGGCGGTATTCAAATTCACTCCAACCTCATTCACACAGCTTTCCACCACATCATCCAGTTTTCCGGAAAGCTGGTTTTGGTTTACATCATGCTGGTATAGACCAACCCCGATGGATTTGGGATCGATCTTCACCAACTCAGCCAGGGGATCCTGAACACGCCGGGCAATGGAGATATTTCCACGCTGAGCAGCTTCCAGTTCCGGAAATTCCTCGCGGGCTATCTTGGAAGCAGAATACACCGAAGCTCCGGCTTCATTCACGATCAAATAATGGAGTTGTGCATCGGGATATTTTTCCTTTCGTTTCTGGAGAAATTCTGCAACGATCTGCTCCGTTTCACGACTTGCGGTTCCATTTCCAATGGCGATCAATTCAACCCCGTATTTATTGATGTACTCCTCAAAAACGGCTTCTGCTTCAGCTACCTTGTTTTGTGGAGGGGTAGGATAAGTAGTTGTGCCTTCCAGGTACTTCCCATGCTGATCTACCACAGCTACCTTACATCCGCTCCTGAACGCCGGATCGATCCCCATCACCACTTTTTTATCCAGTGGGGGCTGCATCAACAGGTTTCCGAGATTGGTGGCAAAGGTCTCGATAGCGTGTGCATCGGCTTTGTCGGTCAGTTCATTCCGGAGTTCCCGTTCCAGTGAAGGGAATAGGAGTCGTTTGTAGGCATCTTCTACAGCATCCTGCAGGTATTCAGTGAAGATACTGAGGTCGTTTGTGATCACTTTGTCATCAATATTCTCCAGTGTGCGTTCTTCCCATAGATCCACATTCACGAATAGGATATTCTCCCGCTCTCCGCGATTTATGGCCAGGATCTGATACGGCTTAAGCTTATCGACCTTGGACGAAAACTCATAATAATCCTCAAAATTGGTGCGCTCTTTAACGGTAGGATTTTTCTTGGTCACAATATTGGCGTGCTTCGAAAATACATCCCGGAGCATCTCCCGTACTTCCAGGCTTTCATTGATCCATTCCGCAACAATATCAGTGGCCCCGTCAAAGGCGTCTTCCACAGATTCTACTTCCTTTTCAGGGTTGATGTACTCCTTAGCATATTCGATTGGGTCACCGGACGTGATCTCCTGCTCCCATATGAGTTTTGCCAGTGGCTCGAGTCCTTTTTCCTTGGCTTTGTCGCCCCTGGTTTTGCGCTTTTGTTTATAAGGAAGGTAAATATCCTCAAGCGTTTTCAGATCGGTACAGTTTAGGATCTGCTTCTCAAGTTCTTCGGTCAGCTTATCCTGTTCCTTAATGGATTTAAGGATGGTTTCTTTACGAGCCTCCAGGGTACGCTGGGTTTCAATTCCGTCACGAATGGCACGGATCTGTTCTTCATCAAGTCCGTCTGTGGCCTCCTTTCGATACCGCGCCAGGAATGGAACGGTAGCACCTTCATCCAGGAATTTGGCTACGGTGCTGATCTGTTTGCTGCTGAAATTGAGTTGAGATGCTAAAAAACTAAAAATCTTGGTATCGCTCATTGATGATATTTGGTTCTGAAAATTTCGGACGGTGAAAATAAGAAGGGTATAGGGAAATAATGAATTATAAATGAGGAATTTTTGATGGATCGGTGAATAAGTCAGCTACTATAAGAGTAAACTAATTACGAAGATCTATAACCGGTTCAGAAAAAAGTGTAACCTTTCTGCATAAGATCAGTGTATAAGGGTGAAAACACTAAACCCGGGATCAGCGGTGAATTCAAACTCTGATAAAGCATTGATGTTAAAGGTGAAGAAAGGTGAGCTCGATAAGCTGGGTTTGCTGTTTGAGCGGTATCACCGTGGACTTTATCGCTATTTTTACAGAATGTGCAGGGATAAGAATACCTCCGAGGATTTGGTACAGTCTGTGTTTGAACGGCTGCTAAAGTACCGGCAGAGTTATACCGGTGAAGGAAAATTCTCGACCTGGTTGTTTAGCATTGCCCGCAATCAATTCAATGATCATCACAGGAGATCCGAAAGAATTGGAAATCCGGTTCAGTTGGATGAGGACAGGCTCGAGATGCCGGAGGAAACGACGGCACCGGTTCATCAAGTAAAAGAGAAGAAAGAGATACTTGAAGAAGCCCTTTATGCATTACCTGAAGATTACCGGGAAGTGATCATTTTGAGCAGGTATGAGGGGTTGCGGTACAAAGAGATCGCAGAGATCTTTGAATCAACCGAAGGGGCGATCAAAGTAAAAATGTTTAGGGCCATGAAAGAATTGAAGGATATCGCATTATCCTTCGAAAAGGAATACAATTATGAATAAGAAGTATGAACAACTGATAGCTGACTACCTTGCCGGGGAGTTGGACGCAGCCGGAAAAGAAGAACTGGAAATATTATTGGCCGAAGGTAAGATCGATTTTATGGAATTCAGGACCATAGAAGCAACCTATGAGGGTCTTGGAGACCTGTCAGACCCTAAACCGGATGAGGCCACAAGTACTCGTTTCTATGCGATGCTGGAGCAGGAGACTCAAAAAAATACTCATGCGGGTATGTTTGAAAGAATCTATGAGTCATTACGAAAGATGATCTCCCAACTTTCGGTTCCTAAAATGGCATACGCAATGGCATTGTTGATCATCGGTGGTTTTATAGGTTCCTGGATGAACGAGGATAGCAACGAGATCGAAAAGCTGAGTCAGGAAATGCAATCACTGAAAGAAATGATGATGGTTAACATGCTGGAAGGTTCATCAGCTGCAGACCGGTTAAAGGCGGTAAACATCAGTTCGGAATTACCCAATGCCGATCTGGAGGCCATCAATGCGTTACTTTTTACCCTGAATAATGATCCAAGTGTAAATGTGAGGGTGCAAACAATTGAAGCCTTGAAGCGCTGGGGAGATAATGAACGGGTGAGGCAGGGACTGGTTCGTTCGATAGCCACACAGGAATCGCCGATCGTTTTAATAGAACTAGCGGACGCTATGACGGAACTTGAGGTGAGGTCCTCAGCGCGGGAATTCGAAAAAGTTTTACAGGAACGTGAACTCGATTACAACGTTCAACAAAAATTACAAAGCAGTATAGCTGTATTAATGTGAGGAATAAGATCATGAAAAGAATTTACTTGCTACCATTTTTATTTGGCGTGTTAAGTTTGAGTGTGATGGCTCAGACTAATGTCATCAGTGAAAGGGTGGAAGAAGAGGTGGAGATGAGGATCCCGGCTTCTGAATTGACCCGTGAAACGATGTTTCATTTCAACAATATAAACGGGGATCTGAATGTGGAGGGCTATGACGGGGATGAGATCCAGATCACCGGTAAAAAGATCGTAACCGGGAAACCCAATGTGAGACGCAGCTTTGATCCGGATGATTTTTACCTGGATAAAATATCCACTAACGGTCATTTATTTGTATTTGTGCGTCATCCCGGGCTGGAGGTCGAAATAGAAGAGAATGACCTTAGCTATCGGTCAAACAAAGACAATTATTGGGATGAGAATATTCAGGGGTTTGAGTTCAATCTGCAGATGAAAGTGCCTCGTTACCTGATGTCAGAGATCTCAACCATCAATGCCGGCGAGGTGGTTGTGGAGAATATGAGCCACGGTGTGGATGCCGCAAATATCAACGGCAGTGTGATCATTAGGAATGTAACAGGTGGGATGATCAATGCTGAAACAGTGAATGGTAATGTGATAGCGGAATTCAGGGATAATCCATCGGGTGATGTGGAGCTTCATACCGTAAATGGAAAAATTGAGGTTTTGGCTTCTAAAAATTTTTCAGCACATGTAACCTTTAAAAGTTTACACGGTGAACTATATACCGATTTCGACGACAGAAGTTATCGTTCGGATCGGTCAGGTAAAAAGGATGGGATGAGCCGGTTCAGCATTGGGAGTTCTGATACCATTCAGTTCGGACAAGGCGGACCAAATATGCTGCTTCGATTACTCAACGGAAACGCATACATCAAACAACTGTAACCAAATTTTAAAAAACCATGAGAAGTATGAAGATCCATTTATTTACAGTCTTAATCATCAGTATTCTATCAGTTCCGTTACTGGCTCAAAACACGATCGAGGTACCGTTAAGTGATCCGGGAAACCCGGGTAAGCTAAGCATCAGTGCCATGTTTTCAGATGAGATCACCGTCAGAAGTCATGACCAGCAAAATGTGGTTATTAACTATACCGGTGATGGAATTGAGGAAGAAAACAGTGAGCCCATGAAAAACGGAATGAAACGCATTTCCGGAGGGGGAATGGGCCTGGAAGTGGTTGAGGATAACAACGAAGTAGAGATCTCTACCGGACCATTTCCAACCAATGATCTTGAAATGACCGTTTTTGTCCCCCGAAATTTTTCTATCAAACTAAGTACGGTGCAGGGAGATGTGAAGGTCTTTGGAGTGGAAGGAGAACTTGAGATCAGTGCCGTTAATGGCGATATCGAACTGGGAGATATCAGCGGAACCGTGCTTGTAAATTCTGTGAACGGGGATATGAATGTGGATTTTAACGAGGTGACACCCGGTTCCCCCATGTCTTTTACCGGGGTAAATGGAGACATGGAGATCGCTTTTCCGGCCGATGCCCGATTTACAGCTAAAATGAAAACGGAATGGGGAGATGTTTACACCAACTTTGATATGGATATTGATAGAGAAGGCAGCAGGTCGGAATCAGAAAGTGACGAAGGTTTTAAGATCGCGATCAACAGATGGATCATTGGTAAAGTGAATGGCGGTGGTCCCGAATTTTTGTTTAAGACATTGCATGGAGATATATCTATCCGAAAAAAATAAAAAAAGAATGTAACCATTCTTTGAGCTGCTCGTGTAAGACATAAACCAAACTTAGGGGCCGTAACATAAAGCTACATAACGTGTTGCGGGGATAGGACTCCTTATCAATTAAATAAAAAACTATGAGATTCGTATGTCTAACCCTGGGATTGCTGTGTCTGGCAGCCGGAGCTAACGCCCAGAATTCTTATCAAAGTAATAAAGTAATAGATGCATTAAATGAGCAAAATGTCCGCTCAGGCAGAGTGGCTTCACCATCGCTAACCGCTTTTAAATTATCAGATCACAGTGATCTTCAACTGGATGGATTGGTCAATGAAAGTGTATGGAACGAGATCCCAACCGCCACACAATTCACCCAGAGGTCTCCCAATGACGGGGCAACCGCCACACAGCGTACGGAAGGCCGGATCCTGTACACAAATTCACATATCTATGTGGGTATCAAAGCATTTGATTCTGCACGGGATTCCATAGTGGCACCGCTCTTTAGACGTGATGGAACTGAAATGAGTGATTGGGTTACCGTCGGGTTTGACAGTTATAACGATAAGCGAACAGCCTTCATTTTTGCGGTGAATCCACGGGGTGTGCAAAGAGATTTCATGATCATTAACGATACCAATGAAGATGATACTGGGATGCCGTTTGGGAAGCAAAAGCTCAATTAACCGATTATGGCTGGTCAGCTGAGATGAAGATCCCTTTATCTCAGCTCAGATTTAACTCAAAAGCTGATGAGCAGACCTGGGGAATTAATTTTCAGCGCAGTATAGCAAGAACCGGTGAAGAAATATTCTGGAAACCTACTTCACAGAATGCCTCTGGGATCGTATCAAATTTTGGTGACCTGAAAGGCATCAAACAACTTTCAGAACCCAGACGACTTGAGGTCATGCCTTATGTGTCAGCTGATTTTACGCGTATCCCTGATCAAACAACCTCAGATCCCTATTATCAGCGAAATGATCTCTCGGGAAGGGTTGGAGCCGACGTTAAATACGGTATTACTTCCGACTTGACACTTTCTGCAACGATCAACCCTGATTTTGGTCAGGTAGAGGCAGATCCCGCGGTCATCAATTTAACTGCCAATGAGAATTTCTATTCCGAACGTCGACCGTTCTTTTTAGAGGGCAGGGATATCTTTCAGTTTGGTGAAACCAAAACCTTTATTAGATATAACTCACCGACCCCATTTTACTCCAGAAGGATCGGTCGTTCTCCACAAGGGTCGCCAAATCGGGCAGGAGTGGATTCTGAGTACAGTACAATGCCTGACCTTACGACTATTGCAACGGCCGCAAAATTAAGCGGAAAGACCAAAAATGGTTGGTCCATCGGTTTGATGGATGCCTACACGCTTCAGGAGAATGCAGAATTTACCTCACAAAATGGGAATGACGGAACACTGGCTGTTGAACCGGCCACCAACTATCTGGTAGGCCGGGCTAAGAAGGATTTCAACAAAGGAAATACCTATTTAGGTGGATTTGCCACGGCCGTGAATCGATCACTGAATGGCCGCTATTTTGAAGACTTCCTGCACAGTTCTGCCTACGTGGGTGGCCTGGATTACGAGCACCAATTCGCTGACCAGAACTGGGTGGCGAGTGGAGCTTTTTCAATGAGCAGCGTTCATGGCAGCAGTGAAGCGATAGCAAGAACGCAACAGTCTCCGGTAAGGTATTTTAACAGAATTGATTCCGATGTGCTTTCCGTGGATCCGGCAAAAACCTCTTTACAGGGATTTTCAACTGAGATGAGCATCAAAAAGCAGGGGGGCGATGATAACTGGCTGGCAGCTTTGACCTACTCTCAATCCTCACCGGGTTACGAGATCAATGATCTTGGATTTCAGACAAGAGCAGACCTGAAATGGGTTGGTGGAGTATTAGTATATCGTGAGATCGATCCAAAATATGTCAGGTATTATGAGTTCTTTGCAGGGTATGACTCCGGCTGGAATTACGATGGCGATCAGATTAGAAACAGTGTTCTGAATGGCGGTTATATCTCGTTCAATAATCAGTGGTCATTCAACTACAACTTCGGGTATAATTTCAAGCAATATTACGACCGCATAAGCCGTGGTGGACCGGTTTTGGAACGCCCTAAAGATTGGAATCTGATCGCAAACATCAACACCGATCGCAGCAAGGATATCAGTTTCAATGTGGGAGGTAATCTGCGCAGAGAAATAGCCGGAGAATATGACAATGCCATTTGGTTCAATGTAAGATACCGTCCTACCAGTAATATTCAGCTTAGTTTTGGTCCGGAGTACAGAAATCAGGTGGATATCGATCAGTATATAACCGCGGTTGAGGATGGTAATGCAACCCATACTTACGGAAGCCGATACGTGTTTTCAGACATAGAACAACACACGGTAAGTGCTAACCTGCGCTTGAACTGGACCTTTAGCCCAACTATGAGTCTTCAGACCTACATCAGGCCGTTTGTATCCACCGGTGATTTTTCACGATTCAAGGAGGTAGCCGAACCCTATACCTACAATTATGATGTATATGGAGAAGATCTGGGTACTATTTCTGAACAAAATGGAAACTACACGGTTAATCCTGATGGAGGTAGAAGTTCATCCCCATTTACTTTTTCTGACCCGGATTTCAATTTCAGGTCACTTCAGGGTAATGCCGTTTTCAGGTGGGAATACACGCCCGGTTCAACCCTCTATTTTGTATGGCAGCAACAGCGAGAGGATTATTCAAAGATCGGTGCTTTTGATCTTGGCGATCAGCTGAATGACATCTTTGATGCCAAGCCAACCAATGTTTTCCTCATTAAGCTGAGTTATTGGTTTGGAAGCTGATGGATCCGTTTGAAAAATAAAGAACAAACAAAAGGGCATGTAGTAAGCATGCCCTTTTTTAATATGATCAAATTCAGATGCTGTGTTTAGGCGTCCGTTTTGCAGGTACTTAACCCAAAAGGAGCATAAAGCGGACAGAAGCTGATCAGACTTGTCAATACAAATACACCGGCCAGTACCAGCAATACAATACCCAGGGTTCCGGTTACGGTTCCTGTAAAGTAGAGTATTACAAAAATTGCTGCGAGAATAAATCGAATGATCTTGTCAGTAGAGCCCATGTTCTTTTTCATAGTAACCTCATCTTATTTTAGAATTAAAAGAGCCATTCAAATAAATAGACCAAACCGGTAATTATCAGAATACACAGTACACAAACGCCGATGAATTTTAGTATTTTATCCATGCAATAAATACGTTTTGCAGCGGTTTAGTAAATTTTACTCGAATACGCTCAATTTTAAACTAATTATTTATCATTAAGAAATAATGAATACACATCAGTTAACAGCAGAACAGGTAAAATCGATTCAGGCTACCTTTATTAATAAAGTGTATGGCTGGATGGCTCTTGCATTGGCTATAACAGGCTTTGTAGCCCTAAGGGTAGCGAGTACGGAGTCGCTGGTAAATGCGATCGCAAGTAATCAGATCCTGTTCTTTGGTATTATTTTAGCGGAACTTGGATTGGTGATATGGCTTTCAAGTGCCATTGAGAGTATGAATGCCACACGGGCTATTACCTTGTTTTTATTGTACTCGGCCTTGAATGGACTCACTTTTTCTGTCCTGTTTCTTATCTATACTCAGGCTTCAATTGCTTCCACCTTTTTTGTGACTGCCGGAACCTTTGGAGTGATGAGTGCCTATGGATACTTCACAAAAACGGACCTTTCCAGCTGGGGTAACATTCTGTTTATGGGATTGATCGGTATCATTATTGCCAGCGTAGTCAATATTTTCTGGCACAGTGAGATCCTGTACTGGGCGGTTACCTACATTGGTGTACTGGTATTTGTGGGACTTACAGCCTACGATACTCAGAAGATCAAACGCATGAGTCTTGAGATGGATGTGGAATCAGAGGAGGGAAGTAAGGGTGCGATCATGGGTGCTCTGGCTCTGTACCTTGATTTCATTAACATGTTTATATTCATGCTGCGCATTTTTGGAGATCGGAGATAGTTTACATTAAGTGATATTTTATTTACTCAAGCTCCTGTTTTTTTAAGCAGGAGCTTTTTTTATGGATTGAATTTTGATTGTAATTTGTATGGGTGATAAATCAATCACTATGAAAACTTCTAACAAACTAACCGAAGCTGATAAAAGCCGGATCATAGAAATGGCATGGGAAGACCGTACTCCCTTTGAAGCCATTGAATTTCAGTTCGGTCTGAATGAAGAAGAGTCCATAGAGCTGATGCGTTCTGAATTGAAAGGATCCAGTTTTAAAATGTGGAGGAAAATGGTAAGCGGCCGAAACACTAAACACCGAATGAAAAGAAAAAGCGAGGTAGATCGGTTTATGAGTCCCAAAAAATACTGAAATCGATTGGTTTGTTGTGATTTTCTAAAGAGAACTATAATGCCGTCATCAATTTTTTTGATGATTAAATTCTCATAGCTGTTATTAAATTTTTTTACCTTTGGGGTCTGTTTAAAAAAAGATAATCCGACTGCTCAAAGCTGATGAGTAACAATCACCAAAATGACAACAAAGGTTTCTGGGACCGTCTGGGTATAGGACTTTCCGGATTATGTGCTATTCATTGTTTACTGGTTCCGGTTTTTGTATCACTCATTCCACTTTGGCCGGCACTCGATGAATTCCATGAGTACACTCACCTGGTGTTTTTTCTGGCCATTGCACCCGCTGTTATATTATCTGTTAAGAACCGGAAAGACCTTAAATCAATTTCCGGCTATCTGTTTGTGGGGTTGACGATCATCTTTTTTGCCTGGCTGTTTAATGACACTCTGGGCGATTATGGTGAAGCCGGGGTGACTCTCATTGGCAGTTTGTTACTGATACGTGGCCACTGGCTGAACTACAAGAAAAAAATGGGTTTCAGTTCGTAGCTTCCTTTAAAAGTTCTGTAACCCGGTGAGCACATCCCCAGCTTAGGGTCACACCTGCACCTCCGTGACCATAATTATGTATCACCAACTTGTCACCAGTTTCTTCTGTTTCCAATCTCAATCCATTCTCATGGGAACGGGTGAACCGGTACCCAACCTTTGATCGCATTTTCGATTTTGGAGGAAGCTTACATTCAAAAGAGTGGTTCAGTATGGCTGAATGTAATTCCAGAATCTGGGCAGGTAACTTCAGGTTATCAACTGCTATGACCGGATCCTGAGATTCTTCGCCTACCCACTTTCCATGGCTATCCAAAGTACCCTTCTGCCGGCTACCTCCAAGTACCAGTCCATCCTGTCGGGAATAGCAGTACACATCCTGCTCTATGCCATTCTCACTTCGATACACCTCTTTCCCGGGTGAAAAATTATAGGAGACCACCTTTCCCTGCGGATCCCGAATTGCAGGTATACCCGGTAGGTTTAAAAGATGTCCACGGTGCAGGATCTGTTCTGAGGAATCTTCAAACAGATTCAGGCTGCCGATCTCCGTGCAGTTTATGATGATATCATATGGCAGTTCCCTAATGTCATCAGGTGAAAGAGTTTTGATCTCAAAACCCTCGATCTTTTCCAGTGTGTTTCGGATCAGTGCGGAAAAGTAGAGTGGCCAATCGGCAAAGTAAGCCGAATATCGCCACCCGGCTACTGCAGGATACTCCGGATGATCGGGATGAAATTCGTGTTTAAAATCATCAAACACCTCAAAATGGTCCATGGTTTTGGCATAAGCCGGAACGGATCTGGGGTGTGAGTAAAGTTCATAGTGCCGGTTAATTGTTACCCCCGGAAACTGTTTGTCGTGTAATTTCCCGAACCGATCTTTGCTCAACCTGAAGAGATCCCTGAGCTTATTTGAGTTGACAGTATGGGGAATGATCGAAGCGGCCGGGAAAAGACTTGAGAATTCCGGGTGAAGAGTGGCTGTTCGTGGATCATCTTTCGTTATAATATGGACAGGATATCCTGAATCTGACAAAAAGGAAGCCGTGCTTAAACCACTGACACCTGCCCCAAGCACACATATATTTTTATTGTTGAGCATAGTAAAATATAGGATCTTTTCATTTTAAAGACTTATTGAATATAGGGTCGTGAAAGTTGTATGAGCGTCCGTATTTTGGTACTTTAGGTCATCATCAATCAGGTACTGAAGGCGTGCAAAGACTCATTATAATCTTATTACTGGCGGCAGGATCCCTCTCATTCATGGCCTGCGATATGCTTACCATCAGTGATGAAGCCCTTGAATACCCAACCGTTTACTCCAAGGTGGAGTTAGGCGAACTGGAAGCTTTGAATGAAGACTATCAAGAATTGAATAACGGTCGGTTGTGCTCAACATTGAACGAATTTGGCTTTACAGGGTTCAGTGAGATTTTGTTTGTGAATGGTCAAAACCCCTGTGAGCGTAGGTTCCGTGATGTTATTCGCATTGAAATGACCAACACTGATACCTTACTTAGTGCTGCAATGCGTGTTTTATATGTAAACAGGGAATTCACCGGGGTTCAGGATCCCAGTCAGTTAAAGCTAAGATCTATGTCTCCACAACCGGGATGTATAAATTGTGGAGAGGTCGATGAATACAGTGCAAATATTGAGTGGAGCCTCACATTTGAAAATCAATATGTGGATTCTGCAGAGGTACTGGGTACGGAGATCGTCGTTTTTTTAGATGCCCTTGGGGTGAATCGGATCTGGGGTAACTGGTACCCTGACTTCAAGACTCCGGATTTTATCAATTTTGGCTATGTAGATGTGCAGGAAGAAATGACGGGTATGGAGATCGATATGGAACCATATACCGGACAGGATACCACATACATTGTGCAGGCACAGGACTTTCAGGAAATACCATCAAAGGTTCATTATCCCCGTGAAATAGATAACGGAAATGAACTTGAAATACGCACCTGCTGGGCTATTCCCATCCAATATGGAGTGAATGAAATATTTCCCGGATGGATAGCCTATGTAGACATTGAAGAGGGAATTTTAGTGAATCTGATGAGCAGAACTTCAGAGGATCAAACATTTTTCTCGGGTCAGAAAAATAAAAGTGTAACATTTAGCGACCAGCCTTCTCTTTAGTGTTAGGGTAAACAAGATTAATCTCAAGTTTTTTAAGGAAATAATACATTGGCAGAACCAGTAAAAAAGATTCTTATCGTAGAAGATGATATGATCATTTCGCTTGTAGTCGAGAATATGATCAAAAAATTAGGACACGACCTGGTTGGAAAAGCCGCTTCAGGTGAAGATGCGATCAAGCTGGCCGAGGAACACGAGCCGGATATCATTCTTATGGATATCAGATTGAAAGGTGATATAGATGGTATTGAGGCGGTTACTCGTATCAAGGAAAAGATCGATACGGCAGTCATCTACCTGACCGGAAACTCTGATAAAGTAAATTATGACAGGGCAAAGGCCACAGATTGTGTGGACCTGATCTCAAAACCGTTTACTATTGGAGAGCTGACCCGATCACTTGACCTGGTGGAATAAATTTCTAACGTATCTTTTTTAAACTTTTAACGTAGGTTCCCTTAACACAAAATGGGCAATTCTATGAGTACAAAGTTTAAAAACCTTCGAAATGACCTTGAAGACCTGGAAGATGGCTCAGGGTTGGAATTTGGGAGTGATGCTTCAGTCCCCGAACATTCGTCCGGTTCAAAGATAGCGAACTATATACTGCTGTTTGCGTTTGTTGCAACTCTTCTGTTCTATGCGGGTTCCAAGATCAACATGCCAACCTTTGATGTAAACCCTATCGAATCGTTTGTTCAGGAACTCAACCAGCCGGATGAAGACCTGCTGAACCGAATGGGCGCCTGGATGGAGGAAATGGGATATGGAGCATTGACTCAGGAACAATTGATCGACCTGAGAGCCGAAGGCGTGACAGCTACCTACACCTCTCAGATAAGAGATGTAGGCTACACAGAAGTGACACTTGATGAATTGATTGCTCTTCAAAATGCGGATGTCAGCGGTACCTTTGCGCGCATGATGAAAGAACTGGAATATGAATTAAGCATACAGGACCTCATTGATCTCAGAAATGCAGATGTTACCGCATTTTTCACCAGTAATATGATGGATCTGGGCTATACAATGGAAGAGCTTACCAAAGAAAACCTTATCAGAATGAGAAGCATTGGAGTGACACATCAACAAGCTGAAAACCTGATGAATGAGAACGGTGCCAGGCTTAGTGTAGATGAGTTGATCCGATACCGGATCAGCAATCAGTGATATTACAATTCGGAACAATTCATTTCTGAACGGTATAAAGTAATGAACTTGAATTAAACTCTATGTTAATGAAGAAGTTTGTTACAATCGTTGTTTTAATGGCCGTTACAAGCCTTTTCTCACTATCTCATGCACAGCAATATCTGATAGAGGACGGATCAGGATTCGGTCCCAAAATTGGATATTACAAAGCTCCTGATGCGGATGACGGAACCATGTTCATTGGTATTCAGTCTCGCTCAAAGGGGAAGTATTTGGGAGGTGAGTTCTCACTGGAGTACAGAGGTGAACAAACCTACACAACCACCGGTGGTGAATTGTCGGTGAAACAGGTGCCAATAACCGGATCACTGATGCTTTTTGCTCCGTTGGCCCAAAATTTTTCTCCCTATGGTTTAGCCGGACTGGGAGCCTATTATACGTTTTATGACTATGACGGGGGATTTATCAATCCCGGTGATGACTCAGAAGTTAAATTCGGGTATCACTTAGGATTTGGGGCTGATGTAGCCATCTCGGAATCAGCAGCGTTCAACATTGATTACCGATACCTGTTTTTGGATGGCAGTGACGATATCACTGATAAGGAGTTCAGTGGAAACGTTATTTCGGCCGGACTTACATTTTATTTCTAAGTGAGAACATCTATTTTGAGCCCGTATCTGAAGAGGATACGGGCTTTTTTATTTTAACCTAATTATTGAACGCAAGCATGGCGGAAATCACCTTACCTGAAGTTGAACTGAATATCTACTCTCCTAAAGATCCAACAGAAATAACCGTGGTTGAGAACTATATCTGCACTAAAGAAAGCAGCCCGAATTTTGTCCGTCACGTAACTTTTGATGTATCCGGAACCGACCTCGAAGGCAGAGTCAGGGTAGGGCAGTCGATCGGCATTCTGGCTCCGGGTGAGGATGAGCGTGGAAAACCTCATAAACTTAGGTTGTATTCTGTATCATCACCAACTGCCGGAGAAGGTGGGAAATCCCATTTGATCTCAACCACTGTGAAACGAACAATTGAGGAGATCGATGGCTCGTTATACACGGGTATTTGTTCGAATTACCTTGCTGACCTGAAGCCCGGTGATAAAGTAAAAGCAACAGGTCCAAGTGGTAAACGGTTTTTGCTGCCGGAAAACCCCGGCAATTTCAATTATGTGTTCTTTGCTACAGGCACCGGAATAGCTCCGTTCAGAGGGATGATCATGGAAATGCTGGAATCCGGTTACAATGGGGAGATCGCATTGGTGTTTGGGGCGGCCTATCGTACAGACCTGATCTATCCGGATTACTTCATGGAGATGGAGAAAAAACACGACAATTTTCATTACATCGCAAAAATTTCCCGTGAGGATCGCCGTCCCGATGGAACCAAATATTATGTTCAAACGGCCATTGAGGATGAATCAGAAGTTCTGGATCCTATCTTCAGTCAGGAAAACACCCTAATCTACATTTGTGGGATAAAAGGGATGGAGGCCGGTATTTACAGGAAACTGGCTAAAAAAGGATACCCGGAATATCTGCTCGTAAAAGGAGATTACGTGGATATGGATCCTGATGAATGGGATTGGGAAGACATGCGCCGAAAGGTAAAACCCGGCGCCCGTTGCTTCGAAGAAGTATATTAGATTATCAGGCGTGAATTTTAGTTACTCCGCCTGAAACCACAAACCGCATAAAGTTCGTTGGATCTGTCTTGATCGGTGTTACTTTATCTCTGGGCACTATATACAGATTTCCAGAAACGTTGTAAGAATGAGGGCAATACACAGCTACTTCATCTTCCAGGCCAAAGTGGGAGAGGGAATCTTCAGTAATGAACCCGAATCGTTTCATCCCAACCGGTTCACTGAATTCTACCACCACAGGTTTTGTGAATTTTTTTCGCTCACCTACAAAAGCTTCGGTCAGGTCTTTAAGCGAGTTATATACGATGTTGATAAACGGAGTTTTGGTCATCAGTTTCTCAAACAGAAAAACGATCGGCCTGGCAAAGGTTCTGGACATCAGGTAACCAAAAATGGTGGTTAGGGTAAATCCGGTAATAATGCCAAGCCCGGGTACTTCGTATTTGAACCAGCTAAAAAGCAGATCATTAAAAAGAGAATTCATCCAGATGATGGTAGAATATGCCAGATAGATGGTTACTGCAACCGGCAGAATGATGAGAATACCTCTGAAGAAATAATTTAAAATCGTTTTCATGGTCAGATCTTATGATTGTTTTTATAAAATCTAACAGGAAATACCCAAAGATGTTGGGTATAGATGAGCTATATTTTTAGGAGAAAATGAGGTCTTAACCCATTAACCGTTCAAATGTCATAAAGGCACTGCGTACGGCACCGTCCATATAACCGGGCGAGACAGGAGAAGTTTCAGCTCCTGCTAAATGAAACTTACCATCAAAGACCGAGTTTTGATACACCTTGTGCCCATTATTTTGATGTGGTAACACATGCTGATCGTAGGGGCGATAAGTGAATGGTTCATTTGCCCATACCAGTTCGTAGTATTTCATGTATGAATCTACCTGAGAACCATAATATTTACGCAATTGATTCAGGATCATGGTCTTTCTTTCTTCTCCGGAAACCGAGAAATAGCTTCCATTCAGAAACCCCTTTAAGGCAAATTGGTCGCCTTCAAAATTGGTATGGTCATACATTTCCGGTACCGGACCAACATTACTGAAAACCGTACCACTGAGTGATTCATCTAGCCAGAAAGGGGTTGGGTATGAAAAACCAAATTTTATAGACTCACCCATCCAGGTATGTGTTTGTTGCATGATGGATGTCAGTTCATCCGGTAACGAAGGTTCTGTTTGAATGGATTCAGCAAGCAGCTTAGGTGGCAGGGTAGAAACTACCTGTTTGGCTTTAAATTCCAGGTTTCGACTTATTACCCGAAGACCTTCATCCGATTTCTTGATCTTTTGGACCGGTTCATTCAGGTACAATTGACCGTCACTTAAGTATGAAACCAGAGTGTGTATTACCTTCATGGTACCGCCCCGGATGCGGTAACTGGATTCCTGATCTGAAGGCAGAGTTACGAGTTGGTGGGGGCCCATTGAACTTGGCTCATAGATGGCTTTATCTCCAAGTTTTTGTTCAAAAATTTCAATATTCAAGGCATCGAGGAGTTCCTTGAGTTTTGTATGAGCCGGCCCCAGCCATGTGGCTCCCATCTCTATGGTGTTCTGACCGTCACCGCCAACGGTGTGTATTCGGCCACCTAGTCGGTTTCGGGCCTCAACCACTACCACTTCACTGTCAGTGTTTCTGAGTAAGTAAGCCAGCGTCAAACCGGTCAGCCCGGCTCCAATGATGAGCACATATGCTTGTTTCATGCTTTGATCAGGTTTATGCTATCAATGAGCAGTTCAAAAGTAACCGGCTTTTTACAGCTGAAAAGGAACCGAATTTCTTCAATCGAATCATGATCAAAATTAGGGCGGTCCAGTTTTCTGCCACGAAAGGTTGGGTAGAGGTCACCAAGACGGATCTCAATATTCTGCCATTTCCCGGTAGTTTCGAATGAAGCTTTGTAAGAAGCCTTGTCGATGACCCTATGTTTTATTCTGAATTGGTATAAATTCCCATCACCTTTAAGACGAATTTGAATGACATCGTTAGCATCTACGGAAATCGGTTCAAACTCATATCGCACGGAAGAAAAGCCGCCATTATTTTCAGTGGATATCTCTCCGGAATAAATTCCATGTCCTTCAGGTGAGATACCAATGGAACCGTTGGATCGGCCACCCATCACCAAATCATCAACAATGTGCCAATGACTGAGGTCGGCTTGGTTTTGAAAGTTGAAGATCGTTGGCTTATTCATAGATTGGATCACTGAATTTAAGGGGTCGTTCACAGCCGTTTCATTTGATAAGATATACCGGCTGATATCTGTGCAACTAAAGCATGAGGTTTTGAAATCGTTCCTTTCTTTATATCCGGCCTTCAGTACTATTCTTCAGATGACTTTTCATTCGCATATTTGAACAAAAATGCTGACACCATATACCACGTGATAAAGAACCCATTCACGGCAACGATCTCCGGGACTGAGCTGTATGGGAGTTCATGCATACCTGTAATTAATGCGGCAACAGTTAGAATTAGCTGAGTGGCAGCCATTGCAAACAGGGTAAGTGATAACCTGAAGGCTTTTAATCGTGAGGCAAATAATCCAATGATACCCACAAAGATCACCAAAAAATATAGTGCGTTGAAGTCGTTATTTTCTGAGCCGATGATCCCTACGGCACCATTTACCCAGATCAGAAACAAACCACTTCCCAAAGCACTGGCTGATGCGATCTTGAAAAGATTTGAAGAGGTGTTTCGTGTTACGACCTTAAAAGTTAGTCCGGTTCCAAAGATAAGGGTTCCGGCAAAGAGGAAGTCAGTGAAGGTCCAGTTGACTTCGGTACTGAATTGCATTGAGATGAAAGGGATCAAGAGCAGGCAAATGGTCGTAAAGGCGATGTAAAGTAAGTGTCGGGTAAAGTTATTTTCAGTTGTCATGATAAGGTTCCTTTTTTAATACGGTGCACTTTGAAATGCAAAGTGAAGGGTTAAAATTTTTAGTTTTTGGTATTGTTCGTTTTATAGCGGATCAGGCCAAACCAGATGGCTCCACCAATAATAAGTGCCAGAGGCAAGGCTCCCGGTTCATCTTCCACAATGATCATGTAAGTCATGAGGGCAAGCCCCAGGAGTATGATCAAAAGTGAGATGGTGAGTTGTGATTTTGATCGGTCCATGATCGTTTAGTTTATTTTTGAGTGTTAATGATCTGTTCCATCACATTCAGGTAGTCATTGAAAGCCTTTCTGCCTTCGGGTGTCATGGAATATCGGGTATTGGGTTTGTTATCTATAAAGGATTTCTGCACCTCCACAAAATCTTCCTTCTCTAACTTTTTGATATGAGTGGCCAGATTTCCATCTGTCACGTTCAGAAATTCCTTTAGTGCCGTGAAATCAAGAGCGTCGTTAACAGCCAGGGCTGACATAATGCCCAACCTGACGCGACTCTCAAATGCTTTATGTAGATCGTCGAATGAGATTTTCACAACGTATCACCGCTCGTACCTTAAATGCATGAAAATTCCATAAAGGATGTGTACAAGGCCAAAGCCTAATGCCCAGAATAGGAGTCCAAATTCTATGTAAGTCAGATTCAGAAGACCGAGTAACATCTGGAACAATCCCATGATCCTTACTTCTTTCACGGTATAGAATCCGGCATTAAATAATGAGAGTCCATAGAACAAAAGGGTCAGCGGAGCGATCAACCCAAGTAAACTTCTGGAGATAAGGATCACGATAAGAAACCCTCCGGCAAAGAGCGGAACCGACATGCTCGAAAGCATTTTACGGGAAGTGGGGTTCCAGGCTTTTTCATCTCGTTTACCAGCTTTCCGGTAGGAATCAAAAATGGCACCTACCAAAGCAACAACCAAAACACCAAGTGACAGCCATATTAGTGTTGTGAGATCAGGGTATGGGTATAAGATCTCATCCGGCCTGAATTCCATGGCAAAATGAGCAATACCTGCACCTGCTAAAGCGGCCATACCGGCTATGATGCCTGCCCATCCTGAAAGGGACAAAAATTTGGAAGATCGCTCCATCATGGAACGGATCTCAGCAATATCCTGAATGTAATCTTGTTGGTCTTTCATAAAAAGTACTTTTTATTTAAAAGTACAATTGAGTTTTATGTTTTGCAATAAGGCAGAAAAAAATTTTTGCCCGGTTGGTTTTTTGCAGAGATCGTTAACCAAACATTGGGCTTGGCGCTAGTTTCAACACATTTGGACCTGGTGGTCCATAGTTGCATTCCCAACGGGGTCGTTGGGAACGAGGTTAAATTATTAAACGATAATTCGGTCCATCGGTCCATCGGTCCATCGCAAATCCAGCCCATTTATTTTCGTTGAACCGATTTGCGAATAACGATCAACGAATCGCAAACCAAACATGAGTTCAAACCATATTTTTCCTATCTTTAAGGCTCTGTAAAATTCAACACTCACACATCAAAATTAATGTCTCACAAGACTTCCGCTCAGATCCGTCAGGAATTTTTCGATTTCTTTGCTGAAAAAGATCACGCTATTGTTGACAGTGCTCCTGTAGTTCCCAAAAATGACCCCACTTTGTTGTTCACCAATGCAGGAATGAATCAGTTCAAATCCATTTTTCTGGGTGAGGAAGATGCCCTAAAACATGATGGCAAGCTTTGGAAGCGTGCAGCTGATACCCAAAAATGTATCCGTGTTAGCGGTAAGCATAATGATCTCGAAGAAGTGGGGCACGACACCTATCACCACACCCTTTTTGAGATGCTGGGTAACTGGTCATTTGGTGATTATTTCAAAAAAGAGGCTATTGGCTGGGCGTGGGAATTATTGGTGGACAAATGGGGACTCGACCCCGACCGCCTTTACGCTACGGTCTTTGAAGGGGATGAAGCCGATGGTCTGCCGGCAGATGACGAAGCCGTTGAATTATGGAAAAGTGAAACGAACATCAACCACGACCACATCCTGAAGTGCAGCAAAAAAGACAACTTCTGGGAAATGGGGGAAACCGGTCCGTGCGGACCTTGTTCAGAGGTTCACATCGACCTTCGTTCTGATGAAGAGCGTAAAGAAAAACCCGGTCGTGATCTTGTGAATATGGACGACCCCCGGGTGATGGAAATCTGGAACCTGGTATTCATTCAATTCAACCGTAAGCCGGATACTTCACTCGAAAAATTACCTGCTCAGCACGTGGATACCGGAATGGGTTTTGAGCGCATTTGTGCCGTGCTGCAAAATAAAACCTCCAACTACGATACGGATGTCTTCACTCCGGTGATCAATGAGATCGCTGAGATGGCCGGTTTGACCTATGGAGAAAATGAAGAAAAAGACATCGCTATGAGGGTGATCGCAGATCATATTCGTGCGGTGACCTTCTCCATTGCGGATGGAGCTTCTCCCGGAAATGAAGGGCGAGGTTTTGTGATCCGCCGAATTTTGCGTCGGGCTATTCGCTACGGATGGGATGTACTTAACTTCAAAGAGCCATTCTTCAATAAACTGGTGGATGTATTAGCTGAGCAATTCAAGGACGTGTTCCCGGAGATCAAAGCTCAGAAAGATTACATTGTGAATGTGATCCGTTCGGAAGAAAAGAGCTTTCTTAAAACATTGGGTCAGGGAATTGAGCTATTCAATGAAATGGTGGAAGGGAAAAAGAAACTTTCAGGTGAGGAAGCATTCAAACTTCACGATACCTATGGATTTCCTATTGACCTGACCGAGCTGATGGCTCGGGAACGGGGAGTGGAAGTGGACGTTGAGGAATTCAATAGGCACATGAAAGCTCAGAAAGAACGTGCCCGTGCAGCCGGTAAGTTCTCAGTGGATCAGAGTGATTCCAGATCCTGGAATGTGATCAACGAATCGGATGATTTTGAGTTTGTTGGTTATGATGATGCTGAAGCGGAAGTCGAGATTCTTGCTTACAGAAAAGAAGGTGAGCGATTTGCCCTTCAACTGTCTAAAACTCCGTTTTATGCAGAAAGCGGTGGTCAGGTAGCTGATACCGGATTGATAACCAATGGAGACGATTATATCAAAGTGGTGGATGTTCAAAAGAACAATGGACAGTTCATACATTACGTAGAGACACTACCTGAAGACTTATCCGGAACATGGATCGCATCTATTGACCTGGATCGAAGAATAGAAATTCAGAAACATCACTCAGCCACGCACCTGGTTCATGCTGCACTGCGCGGAATTCTCGGGGATCATGTGGCTCAGAAAGGCTCGCTGGTGGATGAACATCATCTGCGTTTTGACTTTTCTCATTTCGAAGCCATGACCGACGAGCAACTGGACGAAGTGGAGCAGTTGGTAAACGAGAAGATACAGGATAACATCCCGCTGCAGGAAGAACGCAATGTGCCTATAAATGAAGCTAAAGAACGCGGCGCCATGATGTTGTTTGGTGAAAAATATGGTGAATCCGTTCGGGTGATCACATTTGATGAAGATTATTCTGTAGAATTGTGCGGTGGTACGCATGTGGGAGCTACCGGTGAGATCGGTTATTTTCGCTTTACACAGGAAACCTCTGTGGCTGCGGGTATTCGCCGGATCGAGGCCGTCTGTGGAACTCAGGCGGATAAAGTGCTCCGTGATGAAAAGAAGTTATTGCAGCAGGTAAAAGGAGCGATCGGACAAACTCAGGATCTGGCTGCCGATGTATTGAAGCTGATCGAGGAAAAGAAAGCGCTCGAAAAAGAGCTGGAAAAAGTGCAAATGCAGAATACCGGTGCCAAGCTGGATGAATTGATCCGGGATGCCGGCTCACTTGGATCAGGTATTAACCTGGTGAAAGGTGAGATCGCAGGTGCTGATATGGATGCCCTTAAACAACTCGGTTACGATGGCATACAGAAAACAAAGAAGAATACGGCCATTGTGCTTGGCAGTAAAGATGAGGAAGAAGGCAAAGTGTACCTGATGGTGGCCCTGACGGAAGACCTTATCAAGGATAAAGGTTTGAAGGCCGGCGCATTGGTTGGTCAGCTCGGAAGACTTGTTGGCGGAGGTGGAGGCGGTCAGCCTAACCTGGCAACGGCCGGAGGACGTCAACCCGAAAAGCTAACTGAAGCCCTCGAAAAAGTGAATGAATTGATCGAGGAATCTATTCAGTAAATGAGTTTAAAATAGCTTTAAAAGTTGTCATCCTGAGCGCAAGGAAGTTTGAATTGAATGAAGTTGTAATCCGCGAAGGATCTCCAAGATAACATTCTTGCAAGTGGTAGAATTTGAGATCCCTCGTGTTAGTTACTATAAACCTATAATATTTTACAGCACTCGGGATGACAATTTAATTATCCTTGATAGACACCAATTTTAACTACTGGCATCAAATCACAAAATCTTCATAAATAATGGATATATTTGCACCCCTTTGATGCAAAGAATGATCAAGAAAACATATTATGGCTAAAAAGAAAAAAGACGATATAAACTTTGCCCCGCGGGGTAGAGGAACTGAAAAAGACGGTGCCGTTCAAAAAGGTGTCGATCTTCCAAAACCCACAAAGAAAAAGCATAAATCATTAGGCTTAACTGAGGATAACCTCAAAGCCATGTATGAGCAAATGTATCTTCAGCGACGTTTTGAAGAACGTGCCATGCAGCAATATCAAAAAGGAAAATTTGGAGGTTTTCTTCACCTTTATATTGGTCAGGAAGCCGTATCCACCGGTACGGTGTTTGCACTGAATGATGATGATGATATCATTACTGCTTATCGTGATCACGGCTGGGGATTATGCCGTGGTATCACAGCTAACGAAGGAATGGCTGAGCTTTTTGGTAAAAAGACAGGATGTTCCAAAGGTAAAGGCGGTTCCATGCACTTTGCCAAAACTGAAAACCATTTCTGGGGCGGTTACGGTATTGTAGGTGGTCACATTCCTATTGGTGGCGGACTCGCATTTGCCAACAAATACAACCAGAACGGCCGAATTTCAGCTACATTCTTTGGGGATGGAGCCGTTGACCAGGGAGCACTTCACGAGACTTTCAATATTGCAAACCTTTGGGGACTGCCGGCTATTTTTGCGGTAGAAAACAATGGTTACTCAATGGGTACGGCTGCACGTCGCCACACAGTGACTGAGATCGTTGATCGTGCCAAAGCTTATGGAATGAAGAGTAAAGTAGTGAACGGAATGGATGTATTTTCCGTGTACGAAGCTATGAAAGAGGTTTCAGAAGAAGTTCGAGAAAACTCAGAACCCTATTTCCTTGAGATCAGAACGTATCGTTACCGGGGTCATTCCATGTCAGATCCTCAGAAATACCGAACCAAAGAGGAACTGGACGAATATCAAAAAATAGATCCTATTGAGCGTCTTAAGACTTATTTGAAAGACAATAAGATCATGAAAGACGAGGAAATTCAGGAAATAGAGGACAAGGTAGAACAGGAAGTACTCGATGCCGTTGAATTTGCGGATAACTCAGATTTCCCAGATGAGTCCGAACTGTATGACGACATGTTCGCCGAAGAAGAACCATATTTCCACAACTAATTTTAAAGACACAGAGATAGAGTAATGGCAGAATTACAATTCAGAGAAGCAATACGTGAGGCAATTGACGAGGAAATGGCCCGTGAAGAGAAAGTCTTCATTATGGGTGAAGAAGTTGCCGAGTATAACGGTGCTTACAAGGTAACAGAAGGACTTTTAGATAAATACGGTTACAAGCGCGTGATCGATACCCCGATCTCAGAGCTTGGGTTTTCCGGAATCGGAGTGGGTGCCGCAATGAACGGACTTCGTCCCATTGTGGAATTCATGACCTTTAACTTTGCGGTTCTGGCTGCCGATCAGATCATTAACCACGCATCAAAAGCAGGCTACATGACCGGTGGACAAATTACCATGCCGATCGTATTCCGTGGAGCAAATGCATCAGCGGGTCAGTTAGGAGCCACACACTCCGTGGCATTCGACTCCATGTATGCCCATTTTCCCGGCCTTAAGGTGATCTATACATCAGAACCTGATGATGCCAAAGGACTTCTTAAGTCTGCTATCCGTGATGACAATCCGGTATTGTTTATGGAATCTGAGCAGATGTATGGAATGAAAGGTGAGGTATCAGAAGAAGAGGACTACATCATCCCGATCGGGAAAGGAAAAGTAAAACGTGAGGGAAGCGACGTGACCGTTGTAGCTCATGGTAAAATGTATCATGTGGCCAAGCAGGCAGCCGCGCAGCTTGAGAAAGACGGAGTGGATGTGGAGATCATCGATCCAAGAACCGTGAAACCACTTGACCTGCCACTGATCGTGGAATCAATTAAAAAGACCAATCGTTGTGTGGTAGTGGATGAAGCGCATCCGTTTGCCGGATTTGCAGCCGAGATCGGATTTTTAATTCAGCGTGAAGCATTCGATTATTTGGATGCTCCGGTTCAGCGAGTTACACTTCCTGATGTGAATGCACCGTTCGCCAAGAACCTTCTGGACGCCTGGTTACCAAGTCCGAAGAATGTGATCGATGCTGTCAATCAGGTTACTTACAGGAATTAAGGTGAAAAGTGAATGGTCAAAAGTGAAAAGCTTTGGAGATATACTTTTCACTTTTGCGTTTTGCCTTTTCACCAATAAATTATCAGAAGAACAGAATTAGAAATTACTTACTCAACAGTTTAGATAAAAGATTATGGCGATTAAGATAGAAATGCCGAAGCTTAGCGATACCATGGAAGAAGGGGTGATCGCTTCGTGGAATGTAGAAGAAGGAGATAAGGTAGAGGCCGGTGATATAATAGCCGAGGTAGAAACCGATAAGGCCACCATGGAAGTGGAAGCCTTTGACGAAGGAACGGTACTTAAAATTCTTGTGGATGCCGGTGATGCAGTTCCTTTAGGGGGACTGATGGCCGTTCTGGGTGAGGAAGGAGAAGATATTTCCGATATCCTTGAAGGAGCCGGTTCTTCAGGTTCCGGTAAGGCTGAAGCCAAGGATTCTTCCTCAGAAGAAAAAGAAGAGTCGTCAACATCAGGTGGCAGTACAACCCTGACCTCTCCAAGATCAGATTCAGGAGACTCATCCTCGAGTTCTGATGATGGACGCATCAAGGCGTCGCCGCTTGCCAGAAAAATGGCAGAAGATAAAGGCATTGAGCTTTCAAGGGTTGATGGATCCGGGCCAAATGGGCGGATCATCAAAGCCGATATTGAAAATTATAAGGAAAGTGCACAGCCTGCGGCAGCAGTTGCTTCTACTCAAGGATTTGAAAGCCTGGAGAGTAAGGAAGTTAAGGTCTCTCAGATGAGAAAGACCATTGCCCGTCGCTTATCAGAAAGCAAGTTTACGAACCCGCATTTCTATGAAACTATCGATATTGACATGAAAGCGGCTATTGCAGCACGCAAGTCAATGAATGAAGCCAATGATGTGAAGATCAGCTTCAATGATATTGTAGTTAAAGCTTGCTCCATCGCTTTAACGCGTCATCAGGCTGTGAACAGCTCATGGCACGGCGATGTGATCAAAGAGCACGGAGATGTGCATGTAGCGGTTGCTGTGGCTATTGACGAAGGATTGATGACCCCGGTTATCCGTCATTCTGACAAAAAAGGCCTGTTACAGATCTCATCCGAGACAAGAGAATTGGCAGGACTGGCGCGTGACCGCAAGTTACAGCCTGAGCAAATGGAAGGCAGTACTTTCACCATCAGTAACCTGGGGATGTTTGGCATTGAGGAGTTCACCGCCATCATCAACCCACCGAATGCATGTATCTTAGCCGTTGGAGCTATCCGTGACGTACCGGTGGTGGAGAATGGAGAAGTGGTTCCCGGCAAGCGTATGAAAGTGACGCTATCCTCCGACCACCGTATCGTGGATGGAGCCAAAGCCGCAGAATTCCTGAATACCGTTAAGAATCTGCTGGAAAATCCACTTTCGATGTTGCTGTAAAAAATACTGCAATCAAAGTTATTAAAAGCCCCGCATTTGAATAAAATGCGGGGCTTTTTTTTGTATCTAGTTGAAGCAATTGAATGGAACACGGATTGGGCGGATGATTACCGGTTATTAGTTATCAGGTATTGCCAATTACAATATGGTGAATGTCTAAGATCTAGCCTTAAACAAAAACCGTCTCATTCTGATTTTAAAATTCAATTACATCTTCTTAAAACTTCTCAGGTTTTTTTACGTAATTGAGGCTCAACCATTAACCAAGAAAATATCTTATGAGAATGAGACTTCTATTACTATCGGGCATAGTGCTTATAAGTGGTATGCTCCAATTTGCAAATGCACAGACTTCGCAAGAGATCGACGTACAGGAAACCATAGACCGGCTTTTTGTGGGAATGTCAGAAAGTGACAGCAGTGTTGTCGCTTCAGCTTTTAAAAGGGATGCCATCATGCAGACCATCAGAACCCATGAAGATGGCAGTGTGAGTGTTGCGGGCGGAGATTTGAGCCAGTTTCTCATTAGGATCAATGAGGCTGAACCCGGAGTATTAAATGAAAAACTGAAGGGGTATGAAATTAAAATAGACGGTGATCTTGCCTCAGCCTGGACACCCTATGAGTTCTATGTAGGCGAAGAGTTTTCCCATTGTGGGGTGAACTCATTTCAGTTGGTCAAGACCGATGATGACTGGAAGATCTTTCATATTGTGGATACCAGGCGCAGAGATAATTGCAACTAATTTCCAACCATAGGACAACTAATGTTACTTACACATCACTGAAATTATTTACTTACATGAGAAATCTAATCACACTGCTTGTAGTTATGGTATTTGGAGTTCAAATAGCCACAGCCCAGGTAACTGAGGAACAACGTCAGCGGGATGTTCAAACCATTGATAACCTGATCGAAGCTCTGTACGCTTCCATTTCAGGAGAGAAAGGTGAGCCGAGAGACTGGGATCGGTTCAGGAATTTAATGCTGCCGGGTTCAAGGCTTATTCCAACGTCGAGTGGAGAAGAAGGGAAAAATGGCTATCAGGTCTTAAGGCCGGAAGAGTTTATTACCAATACCGATCCATACTTTGTCGAGAATGGGTTCTATGAGTACGAGTTACACAGGGAGGAGCAGCATTACGGGCGTATCGTACATGTGATGAGCACCTATGGCTCAAAACGCAGTGAGTCAGATGCTGAACCGTTCAACAAGGGGATCAACAGTATTCAGCTCTTTAATGATGGTGAGCGCTGGTGGGTGGTTACCATATACTGGGCTCATGAATCTGAAGATAATCCGATTCCCGAACGTTATAGCGGAAATTGATCAGTTTCCGGAGCTAAGCAGCTTATCAATCAGTTCTGCCTTATCAGGATCTACATGCATGCCGAAAGAAAGGATGAGTGTTCCCTTAATACCATCCTTTGATCTAATGGCATGAACCGTAGATTCACTTCCGGGATCCGTTCCGACATCAAAACTGTGAGATTCTACTATACTGAGATCTTTGGGGTCATACTCTGCCTGTAATTCATGGCAGGTGATGCAATGATCTTTCATTTCGAATGTATGATCATAACCATTCTCTTTGAGAGATTCGACGGCGTCGGCTAAGTCTTTGTACATAAGCGTGTTACTTAATTAGTTCACTATAATATACAAAATAAAAAAGCCGCTCGTTCAAGCGGCTTTTTGCAAAAATAGAGCTGTAAAAAAAATTAGCCTTTATTTTTGATGTCCTGGATCTCAAGGCGAATTTCCTGGGCCAATTTTTTTAGATCCTGAAGGCCTTTGCGTGCACGTGTACCGGCAGCTTTGTTGCCTTTGTCGTAGAATTTTTCCATTTCAACTGCGGTTTCTTCTACGAGATTTTTGATTTCTTCAACTCTGCTCATTAATAGCTCCGTTAAATTATTATTGGTTAAAATTTTCTGTTTTCAGAAAGTGCGTTGAAGCTATTCAATCGGGGGTATTGAGTCAAATTAAAAGTGCAGTTTTTTGTCTAAAAATGAACTTTTTATCCTTTTATCAGAACATTTCACCTTTTTTTATCGAAATCTGAGTGAAGTTATAACGAAATCCCAGGATTTATCGAAAATTATTGGGACTAAAAGGGTTAAGTCAACGGGAAATTCCCGTGCCAATTTATTTTCTGAGTGAGTCTGAGGTGAAATTAAAAGGCAACAGGTCATTCATAAAATGTTCTGAGGTTGTATGGTCAGCATGATGAAGGATCAGCTTGTTGATCGGCATAAATTCTGTAATGACCTGTCGGCATGCGCCACACGGACTGCTAACCTGTCCCTTACGGGTATGAATCTCGAGCCTTTCAAATTCCGTTATGCCGGCCGTAATAGCTTTCGCGAAGGTAACGCGTTCGGCACAAAGTCCCCGGGTCCAATCACTTACTTCAATATTCACCCCTTCGAAATAACCATTCTGTGTAAATAAAAGAGCTGACACGGGAAAATCAGAATTTGGAACCACCGCTCGTTGAAGCAATCCCTTAAGCTTCACGGAAGCATCGATTTGAGGATCTGTTTTAAAGAGATCTTCTGCATTATCCGTAGGTAATTCGGCTCTGTAGATCAATTCAAGATCAAATTCCTTTTGCCAGAAATCCAGCTGCTCATAATCGTGATCGTTAAGGTATAATTTAGAAGGAATGTCTCCCTCACTGAGGCAGATCGCACATGCCGCCTGAACGGCAGGAATGGTCAGAGGATAAGATATATTCTCAATTCTGACACCGGAGTAGAATTTACCCGATTTGCTTTCAATCACACAGGTTCTTGGTGCGTGAGAATAGGGGACGTAGGAATGTTCAATAGGAGTATCTGACATAAAATATCAATTCAATTCATTATCGCGGAATAAGCCGCATCAGCCACGCGGGCTCTGATCCTGCTTATAGTACTTCCGTAGGATCGGTTGGGATATGTACGGTTGGTGAGTAGGATAACAGCCATGTTCTTCTCACGGTCGATCCAGAAACTGGTGCCTGTAAAACCTAGATGCCCAAACGTATCCTCACTGGCCGAACTTCCGGCGGTTGTAAATCCGGATGGGCTCTTACGGTCAAAACCGAGTCCGCGGCCACTGAGTTCAGATTGTTTGGAAGTAAACTGCCGAACTGTTTCAGGTTTCAAATACTGTTGCCCTGCGTAGGTTCCATCGTTCAAAAGCATGGTACTAAATTTGGCTACATCGATGGCGGAAGAAAATAAGCCTGCATGACCGGCTACGCCATCAAGGTAGAATGCACGTTCGTCATGCACCTTAGCCTTAACTAAGCCACGGTCATAGACCGTATCAATTTCAGTTGGTGGGATCCTGCGTGTTAACCACCGGCTGTTTTTATCCGGATTGAAAAAAGTGCTGTACATATTCATTGGGAAATAGAATTCACTGCGTGAGTACCGGTCCAGCGGCTGACCTGACACTTCATGGATGATTTCACCCAACAGGATCATTCCAAGATCACTGTACACGTACTGCGTCCCCGTTTCATAAGTCAGCGGTTCATTCTTGATAGCTTCAATGATCTCACTTCGTGTTTTCAGAGAGTCCACGTACACACGAAATGGGGGAAGACCGGTTTGGTGCAACAGGATATCACGAATGGTGATAGATCCTTTTTCAGGAGTTTTGAACTCAGGAATGAACTTCGAGACCTTATCATCCAGGCTTAATTTCCCCTCATCGACCAGTTTCATGGTTGAGGCGGTAGTGGCCATTACCTTGGTGATAGACGCCAGATCGTACACATCCGTATTCATGATGGCGTTGGTCTTATCGTAGGTTTGATACCCGTAGGCTTCGTTATAAGCAAGTACGCCATCTTTGACCACGGCCACCACGGCTCCGGGAAATACCGAATCGCGTACTGCTTCATTCACAATTTTATCGATCTCAAATAATTTGTTGTGATCCAGTCCCACTTCCTCAGGAGAGCCAAACCTGAGTGTTGTATGAGGTACATCCAGCCCATCACCTATATTGTAAAGTCCGGGGATATCGATCGGTAAACGGGCATGGATCTTTGAAGCACCAAAAAGGGCAGGGACCAAACCGCTGATCTGCTGAGATGAGTTGTACCAGCCCAAAAGGTGGGCATCAGCAGACTTAAGGTCAGAAAGGACATATGGATTCCCAAAAGATACCAGAATCGAAGGTTTGTTGGTTCTCAGGACCTGGTTCAAAAATGAAATTTGTTCGTCGGAAAGATGAATGGACTGGGCAAATCGTAAATAGACAAATGAGCTGATGATCACCAGGTCCACGTCTTTGGCCTTTTGAAGCATGTCGCGCTTATCTTTTTCGCTCGTTCGTTTATCATATACGTGGAAAGATACACTTGGATGGTAATCCCTGAGCTGCCGGGCGAAGGATGAACCGGTGTTACCATCACTGTCATCGGCTACTGAAATAACCATGATCTCAGGATATTTTGACGGGAGTAAAGGGATCAGGTCCTTCTCATTTTTAAGCAGTGTAACGGATTCCCGGGCGATACGGTCAGCTTCTGCCCGGTGAAAAGCCGTGTTGATCTTGAGATCAAGCGATGAGATATCCACTTCATTGGTCTTATTGAACAAACCATATTGCTGTTTCCAAAGCATCAGCTTCCGGAACGATCGGTCAATGCGCTCTTCAGTGATCTCACCATCCCTGACGGCCTGCTCTACTTCGTTGATGGCGGTGAATACATCCGGACTGATGAGCATGATATCTGCCCCTGCATTCAGGGCTTTTACCACCGCTCGTCCGGGAGAGTATTTTGAGGAAATACCGTTCATTTCAAGTCCGTCAGTCACTACCATACCATCAAAATTGAGGGAGTCGCTTAGGATCTCTTCCAGAACAAAGGGACTTAAAGTGGCCGGAGTGTAGGTACCGCCATTGAGTTCCGGAAAGGCAATATGGGCACTCATGATGCTGTTGATGCCTCCATCAATGGCCGCTTTGAAGGGAATCAGTTCCAGTGAATCGAGCCGCTCATAAGAGTGATTGACCACAGGGAGGTCGGTATGAGAATCGGTGTCGGTGTCGCCATGGCCGGGAAAATGTTTTGCGGTAGAGATCAATCCCTCACTTTGAACACCCTGCATAAAGGCGGTTCCAAACTCAGCTACCATTTGAGGGTCGGCCGAAAACGACCGAACATTGATGACCGGGTTATCCGGATTGTTGTTCACATCAAGTACCGGGGCATACACCTGATGAACCCCAAGGGTTTTGGCCTCCAGGGCGGTGATCTTACCCATCATAAAGGCGTTGCGCTTGTTACCGGTCGCGGCTACCCCCATGGCCGGGGTGAACCGGGTGGTGCCTGAAATACGCATAGCAGCCCCGAATTCCATATCCTGAGAGATCCACAGGGGAAACTTCGCCATTCGCTGTAATTTGTTGGTCAATACAGCCTGTCCGTATATATCACCCCGCATAAAAATAATGCCGCCTACATGATAATCTTCGACCAACTCCTCAAGCTGTTTGAAACTCCTGGAATCACGATTGGTGAACCGGCCTTCGGCCGGAATAAAAAACAGCTGTCCGATCTTTTGCTTAAGCGGGGTGTTGGCGATCACGGAATCGAGATACGCTTCAGAGCTGACATCAAGTCCCGGATCTGCCACAGTTTTACTCACTCTCTGCCCGAAAAGGAATTCGGTCAGGCTTTGGGCGGTAAGCGGAAAACTCATTGACAGTGCAAGGAATGCACAAAGGGAAATGATCTTAACAATAACCTTCATAAAACGTCTGCAATATTATCTGGATTCTTAGATATAAATATCTCTCCGTGAAATGTACATGTTAGTAACAGTCTAAACCAATTGATTATTTTAAGAATAGTTAAATGAATTCGGGAAAGTTAGCCCGCTCAAAAACCTCATATCACAAGTGGCTGATGAGTTTCAGAAATAATCGCTACGAATTCATAATTTTACTTTATTCCGAGCCATTAAATGCTCATTATTAAGTATGATAAGTGACGAGAAAAAAGAAGAAGTACGGGCGGCTGCAGACATTGTAGAAGTAGTGCAAGACTATGTAAAGCTGAAGCGGTCGGGCAGTGGTTTTGTAGGACTGTGTCCTTATCATGATGAAAAAACGCCTTCCTTTAACGTGACCCCGCGACTCCAGATCTTTAAATGCTTTGGTTGCGGAGAATCGGGTGACGTCTTCAAGTTTGTGATGGATCAGGAGGGGATCGGATTTACGGAAGCGGTGAGGCAACTGGCTGAACGCTACGGAGTCTTCATTCCGGAAGAAGAAAATGAGGAACCTACCGAAACCACTCAGCTCAGAGAAGGTATGCTACATGCCCTTAAATTTGCGGGTGTGTTTTTCTATCGAAATTTGATCGAAAATCCGGAAGCTGAAAAAGCCCGGTCTTACCTGGAGGACAGAGGATACAATCGGGAAGTGTTTAAGAAATACGGCCTGGGTTACGCTCCCGCCGGGGGTGAAGAGCTCATAAAGGCGGCTAAAAATGCCGGTATCGACGAAAATTACCTGCTGGAAGCTGATCTCATAAAACACAGTAATCGTGGTGACGGTTATTACGACACGTTCAGGGGGCGGCTCATGTTCCCGATCTTCAATCCAACCGGAAAGGTGATCGCTTTTGCGGGGCGGGTCTTGGGAAATGAAAAGACTGCCAAGTACATCAATTCCTCGCAGACCAAAGTGTACAACAAAAGTGAAGTGGTGTACGGCGTTAATTTTGCGAGGAATGAGATCCGGAAACACAAGGAAGTCCTGCTGGTTGAGGGTTACACCGATGTAATCACCCTGATGGAAAATGGGATCGGAAATGTGGTGGCGAGCAGTGGAACGTCGCTGACACCCGGACAAATGAAGATCCTGCACCGCTATGGAGACCGGATCGTGATGATCTACGATTCTGATGATGCGGGGCAGAATGCCATGAAGCGAGGGATCAACATTGCCCTGGCTGAGGGGATGGAAGTTCAGCTTCTTGAGCTGCCCGATGGGCAGGATCCCGATTCGTTTGTAAAGCAATTCGGTAAGGAGTCTTTTGATGACCTGAAGAATGAAGAAGCCGGAGATTTTGTGGATTTCCTCTTGCTGAAAGCCGGAGAAGAAGGCCGGTTGGATAAGCCAACGGAAGTTCCCAAAGTCATTACTGAGATCCTGGAATCCATAGCCAGTATCAGGGATTCCATTCAGCGGCAGGTATATGTGCAGTACCTGCATCAGAAGATCCAGAAATTTCAGAAGGTCAAGGAATCGGATCTCTATGACCAGCTTGAACGCGTAATGAATGACAAGCGCTGGGAGGAAAAACGTTCTGAGAGGAGAGAGGAAGTCCGGCAACGCATTCAGAATCAGGATGCACCATTTGATGATGCTCCGCCCATTGGAGAACTTCGGTCGGCTCCATCGAAAAGTGATGCACGGTCAAAAACGATATCAAAGAAAAAACCACATTTCGAAAAAGAACTCATCCGCCTGATGATCTCTTATGGTCGAAATATGGTGGAGTATATCTGCTCCTTCACCAATGCCAAGCTTTTTGAGGATGACGAGCTCCGGATGTTCTACAACGACATCATTGAGCGGTATAAGAACGAAGAAGACTTTTCGGTGAACACCTATACCGGTGAAAAGGAACCCTTTCCCAGATTGGTGGGAGATGTGCTATTGGAACAACATTCCGCCAGTGACCGCCATGAGGAAAAGATCGGCCTGAAGTATGAGAAGGATAAAAACCCTTATAAGACAGCGAAAAGTTCGATCAGAGCCTCTCAAATTAGCTTTTACCGAAGAAAATTGAATGAACTGGCCGACCGGATAGGGGAAGCCGAGGGGGATGAAAAACTGAAATTGATGGAGCGTCAAAAAGACGTGAAGTCGAAACTGACCCGCCGCGAGACCTCCGATCCTGATGACTTGTATCCCGATCCGGAAAAAGGCGTCAGTAATGAGGTCAATGAGAAGGTTTTTACCTACAAGATGAAGGGTGAGAAGTAGGCAGTGATGAAGTGATAAAGTGATGAAGTGGTACAGGGAAGCTTCCTTTTAACTAAGCTGACGGGTCAAATTTTTGTTATTCCCGTGTAGATGGGAATCCATTACCTGTTAAAATTCAAGACTTGTTACTATATCAATCCGCTTCAAAAACAAGGGTTCGGCCTGGGTTTTCAGTTGTTGGTAAGAGCGTATACGAGAATATTGGCTCCCATTTGAAGTGCCTGTTCTCTCAGGCTTTGAGGCACATTGTGAACTTCTGCATCGGTCCATCCATCCCCAAGATTAGCTTCATAGGTATATAACAGAACGAGCCGGCCTTCATAGAAGATCCCAAAGGTTTGAGGCGCCTTTCCATCGTGTTCGTGAATTTTTGGAGTCCCATTCTGAAAAGAGTAAACCTGATCAAAGATCGGGAAATTGAACGGTAATTCTACGAGTTCCTCTTCGGGAAAGATCTGTTGCAGCACCGGTTGCAGGTATTCATCAAGTCCGTAGTCATCGTCAATGTATAAAAAGCCCCCATTCTCAAGGTATTCCCTGACATTTCGGATTTCGGCGTTATTCAGGGTGATGTTACCATGGCCGGTCAGAAATACAAAAGGGTAGTTATGCAGATCAGCACTGCCAAGGTCCACATCACTGTAGGATTCTGAGATGGGTATGGGAAGGTTATTCTTTGTGAACCGAATGAGATTTTCGAGTGCAGAAGGATCATTATACCAATCTCCGCCACCGCGGTATTTTGCCCGGGCGATCTCGAACTCCCCCGAGGTCTGGGCAGCGATCGGTTCAGCCAGAAAGCAGGCTGCTAAAAAAATCAGTACAATTCTAAAGATCATATCAGGAACCGGGTCGTTTGATGTACACTTGAACCGTATCGGAAGCTAAGGCTCCAAACACACCAATTCCACCTTCAATATTGTAAATGATATTCTGTATCTCACCCGGCGAAAGGGTGGAGCCACCAAGCTGGGTTTCCTGAGACCGGATGAAATCGTACACATTATCGTCGATGGTATTGGCCACGATCAGGTTATCCTCAAAAAATGCAATACCGATCCATGGGTACTGCACCGTGGCGCTGCCATCGGGATTAAACTCAAAACCACTTTCGTTGATGATCCCTGAACTATTATTGGCCAGCTCTTCAAGATCCTGTTCGGGTTCATCACTCTCAGCGATCAACTCTGAATAAAAGGGAGTGAGGTTAGCAGAAAAAGGCCTCAAACTCACGGCATTGAATACATAGATGTTTTGCCGCCCCGGATACGAACTGGCGCTCAGGGTAAACTCAAGCTGATCGGTGGCTTGATAGAAGATGGAGTCAGGCACTGCCCCTATGATCTGAAAGGCCTCGGGCACGGTAGTGGTGGAAGTGATCTTCTCAGAAGTTGCGGGAAGTGTGATATCAAGCTTATAGGTTCTACCGGGTATCACGTTATGATCAACTTCTGGCACATAGATCCCCGGGGCATCGTAGCGATACGACCAACTCTGCTCAACACTACTTTCAGCTCCCGATTCCAGCAACTGAATTTCAATATTGGCATCATTCACAGCGGCTTCCTCAAAATCATAAAAGGCATCAGCCGGAACGGTGGTAGAAAGGCGAACTTCGGGCAGCAAGGCATTGGCTACCAGGTAAGACTCCACCACATAATATTCCTCATACTCATCCTGTGCATAAGGATCACAGGCAGAAACGAGCAGGACAAAAGCTAACAATATGAACAGAAAATGCTTCATGATCTAAAAATTGACGGTGTATGAAATGGAGGGTAAAATGGGCAACATATTGACGGCATTGACATCAATTGGGTTCTCATTGAAATCAAAGTTGTAGAACCAGGTATTACGCCTCGAATACACATTGATGAGCTGAAGCTGGAGTTCGGAATCTCCGAGATCGAAGAACCGTCCCATTCTGGAAAATGAGATATCCAGCCGGTGATAGTTTGGTAGCCTCGAGGCATTCACTTTCCCGACGGTAAAGGCATTACGGTCTTCATTGGTCCACGGCAAATCGTACTGCACATAGCGCCCGAGCACTTTAGTATAAGATTGTCCGGTCGCAAAATTGAACGAAGCGGTAAACTTCCAGCGGTCGCTCAGCTGATAATTTCCTACTGCGTTAATATCGTGCCGGCGGTCGTATTTGGTAGGATAGAACCGTGCGGTTTGTTCCTGATTCGAGATCTCGGCATTGAAACCCGGAAATTTTCGCCAGGTAAAGGCAAGGGTATAACCCAGGAAACCGGTAAATCTTCCGGCTCGCTTTTCAAAAAAGACCTCGGTTCCATACGCATACCCTTCCCCGAACCGGAATACATCCTGATATGGGAGTCCACCTACATCAGGCAGGAAAGGATCGAGCTCGAACAGATCATTCATACTGCGGTAATAGAATTCGATATCCAGTCCGTAGTCCTCAAATGGGATAGTTTTGGCACCAAGTACAAACTGATCGCCATAGGCCGGAGAGACCCCCTCGGCTGAAGTCAGCCACACGTCAAACCCTGAAAAGGCTTCGTTCGATATCAGGGTAATGAATTGATTGTAGCGTCCGTAAGCTCCCTGAAGACGAATGCGATCGGTTGGGCGGAATTCGATCGCCATCCTCGGTTCCGTCCGAATATACTCTCCATCCGAAAAATAGTTGAAGCGCACACCGGGTGTCAGGATCCACCGCTCGGAGGCTCGCCATTCATCCTGCACATAAAAGGAAGCATACTGATTTTGTATACGGCTCTGAAAGGTGGTGCGTTCATCAAAAATATCATTGAGCCTGAAGGTGAAAATGCCTGCCCAGAACCCCATTTTAAACCGATGATCATTATTCGGGAGGTACTCAAGATCCGATTTCAGGGAAAAATCATAAATGTTATTCTCTCTTTTGAAAGGAGTGCCTGCCAGATCAAAATTGGGATAGTTGAAATACCGGGAACCGGTGATCACCGTATTGGAAAACAACTTTTCGGAGAAGATATGGGTCCAGTTACTGCTGAGGGTCTGATTGCCATAATCCAGTTCAAAAACGGCATCGTCGGTAAAGGGGAAGCTGACCCGATCCTGTCCGGCATAAAAAGCTAGGGAAAATTTATTATTGGCGTTGGCGTCAAAGTTGATCTTCCCATTCACATCATAGAAATAGAACTTGGAAGGAATGTTATCCACAGACTGACGGAGTCCGGCAAGCAGGGGTTCCAGGGTAGATCGGCGGACGGCCAGCATCCACGAACCTTTTTTATAGGGACCTTCGATACTGGCGCGGGAAGCCAGCAGACCAACGGTAGCTGAACCGGCCATTTCCTTGCGGTTACCGTCTTTGTTATAGATGGAGAGCACGGAACCGAGTCGCCCGCCATATTCAGCAGGATAACCGCCTTTGTACAATCTCACATCTTTGATGGCATCAGGGTTGAAGGTAGAGAAAAACCCAAAAAAGTGACTTGGGTTATACACCGTGGTGCGGTCGAGCAGGATGAGGGTTTGATCCGGACTACCCCCGCGGATATATAATCCGCTTGAAAAATCGGAGGCCGCTTTCACACCCGGCAGCAGCTGAACGGAGCGGAATACATCTGCCTCAAACACGGATGGCAGCTCCTTGATGAGCTCGGTATCCACCTGTGCGGTCCCGATATTCTTTTGCTCCTCCAGTTCGGCCTGAGAGCGAACCTCGATCTCCTCCAGCTCAATACTTTCGGGAATGAGGTTGATGTCGAGACGAAGATTTTCGTCCGCCCCTAATGTGATCTCACGGCTGTAGCTTTTATAGCCAATATAGCTTGCGACCAATGTATAGGTGCCCGGCTGAATGTTGGGGATCGTATAATAGCCCAGCGTATTAGTGGAAGCCCCAAGACGGGTTCCCTGCAATCCCATATTCGCACTGATCAGCGTTTCGCCGGTCTCAGAATCCGTTACGTAACCGCTGATGGAAGCCACCTGTTGTGCAGAAACCCCGACGCTACTCCAGATCCCTATCGCCAGAAGCGTTAAAAAAATACGGTACATGAATGATCTATTGATGATGAATAGGTTTGTGACTTAAACGAAACATACCGATGAAAGTTACTGCTATGGTATTTCTTTTCAGGGATGAAAACTATAGTTACATTTATTGCCAATTTAAAATTCCCAAAGCTAAGATATGTGTGGCAGATACGTTCTTTACGATGAACTTGATGAGATCGATCACTTTTTGGGTGTAATGGAAAGGCATGGAGAATATCATCCAAGTTATAACATCGCTCCGTCTAACGTAATGCCGGTGGCTTTTGCCGGAGAGGGTGGGAGACGCATGCTGGAATCCATGCACTGGGGTTTTATGGGATGGCAACCCAAACCCGGGGAATCTCCCTTTTTGCCCATTAACACGCGGGACGATTCGGTGGCAAAAAAACCGATGTGGACCAAAGCTTTTGCCGAGAGGCGGTGTATCATTCCGGCTAACGGTTTTTATGAGTGGACAGGTACGAAGGGGAATAAAACGCCTCATTATATCTATCCAAAAGGGGAGCCACTGTTTGGCTTTGCAGGACTTTATTCGGACCTGGCACCCGATAACCGTCCGGCCCGGCGCTCCTATTCCATCATCACCACCTCACCCAATCAGGTGATGGAGAAGATACATGACCGCATGCCGGTGATCCTGCATCCCTCAGAATTTGGCAAATGGCTGGATCCGGCGCAGCATGATCCCGGGTATCTGCAGGAATTTCTGCAACCCTTTCCCGATGATGGCCTGCAGGAGCATATAGTTTCCAAAGCGGTGGGCAATGTGCGGAATAATGAGCCGGGACTCATTGCCAAAGCAGATCTGTTTGGGTAACGACAGATCACTATCGCACAAAAAAGAATTCTTCATCCACTTCCTGTATCAGGCGCCAGTCCATTTCATCGAGGATGTACACCAAATGGAAAAAACGCTGTACATCGGTTTCCACCACATAATGCAGCTGTTTGGTGATCATGACATTTTCCATATGCTTGGTGGGGATATCGGTGACCTGAGCCGAGTTGATCTTACCCGACTGAAACCGATAGGGCTGCATGCGCTGAACCAGGGGCAGTTCGATACCCGGCTGATCCTGCTGTACTTGTGACCTGGGGATGATCTCAAACCGGTAAGGCACAATGCGGTGCGCCCGTGAGGGCAAATGCTTATGCCGTTGTATCAGTGCCAATACGCGATCCACGGCATAATCCTGCATTCCCGAGTTGGGGTCCAGCGACCACAGCAACTCTTCCTCATTAAAAACCAGTTCCAGTATAGGTCCCTCTTTGGTTTCCACACTGTAGAACGACTTCCGAACCCCGCCATCCACCTTACTGTGGCAGGAGCGTACCCGTGCCATATGTTTCACGTATGGTTTCCTCCAGTCAGGCTTTTGAGCCTGCGAATAACGGCTGAAAAAAGCGATCATTTCGACCAGTGGAAATTTGTTCATGACCAGTGATTTGGTTTGGTCGTTTTAAACTATACACATATTTTATACATATCAATATGTAAAGCAGAAAAATGTCGAAACATAAGTCACATCCATATCAGCCAGAGCAGGATCTCCATCGGATCACCCTGTACAACACGGTATATCCTGAGCATCAGCATACCTCGCGGAAAGAGCGGCTGTACCTGCATTTTGATTTCGCCTGTTTTTACGCACAAGTGGAGCAGCTGCGGAAGAATATCTACGGGATACCGCTGATCATAGGCGGGTGGCGCAAGGAAAACGGACAGGTGAAGGGTATTGTGGCCACCGCCAGTTATGAGGCCCGGAAGATGGGGATCACCACAGGAGTCAGTGCCTTTGAAGCGTTCCAGATATGTCCCTATGTATGCATGCTTCAGGTAGATTATGATGCCTACACGGCTATCTCCAAACAGGTGCATTTCATCTTCAAGGAGTTTGCCCCGGTGGTGGAGCGCTATTCCATGGATGAGTATTTCATGGAGATCGATTTTCTGAAAGACCGCACGCGCAGGGAGATCGATGATTTTGCATTGAGGTTGCAGAAGCGGATCTACGAGACGACGCGTTTGGTGGGAGCCGTGGGGGTAGCCCGGTCCAAGACCTATGCCAAGCTCTCAAGCAGTCTGAATAAACCCAAGGGCCGAACGCTGATCCTGACGGATGAGGATGAGCGGAATGAGATATGGCCGCTGCCGCTGAAGAAAGTGTGGGGGGTGGGCCGCCGCCGGCATGAGCATATTCTGGCGGAAGGCTACAAGACCATCGGAGATGTGGCTGAGCGTGGCAATAAGCAGACCTTTATTCGGCTGTTCGGGGCGAACTTTGGGAAGATGCTGTACGAAACTATTACAGGGCAGGATCAGGGCCGGGTGATGGAGGAGATCTCTGAAGACTATAAGCCCAAACAGGGGGTGAGTTATGGCCACACGTTTTCTGAAGGTTCAACGGATGTGGACCGCATCAAAGGGGAGTTTGCCATAGCCGTACAGAAGGTCTGTTACCGGATGCGGGCGTATGGTATCCGGGCCAGCAGTTATTCGGGGGTGTTCGGTTTCAATGAGCAGGGTAAATCGGGCGTGGGCTTCCGGTTCGTGACACCGGCTCACACCAATATCGATGATTATGTGTATCAGGCGTGTATGGATGCGATCCTGCCCTCTATAGAACATGCGTGCCGGAACGGACAGGAGATCCGCAATATCGTGTTGGGCACGCACGATATTGATAAGACAAGTCAGCTGAATGTGTTCTTTCAGGATGATGAAGAGAAGGCTGCGAGGATCAAGGCCATGGACCAGATCAAGAACCGGTTCGGGCAGCAGTATATCACCCGCGGAAACACCCTGCACCGGGTGACCGGGAATACGCATTTTTTAAGCCGGAATGCCTGACAGCACAATAAAACAAAGGGTTATAATGTTATAACAGGGTTAAGAGATGGCCGTAAAATTTCGTATATTTAAAGCAGTAAAATTAGTTCATTGACGTATTGGGGGTGTTCTGGATTCGACGGGTTGAGTATCACCGTTGGTTGCGTGTCGAGATTGTCCAATGATTCTCGTAATAACAATCATTATGGATCAAAAGTAATTGACAATAATTACTCATACCGCTTAGCAGCTTAAACTGTTGAGCCGTCCCGCTGGTTAAGTGCCTATCATTGCCAGCCCGGACGTCATACAAGATAGGATAGCGTAGATGTGCTTTCTGTCGCATTTACGTAAAACTTTAACAGAATAGTTTGAAGTCGCTTAGGTACTGGGCTCGGCTTCAGGCGAATGTCAATCAGTACCTACACATGTAGATGCTAACAGGTCTACCTTCCCGGACCGGGGTTCGACTCCCCGCACCTCCACCATACATTTAAAATCTAAGCCGAAGTGCCTTTAAAGCGCTTCGGCTTTTTTATTGGCTACATTTTGAGTGGATGTCAGTGAACTATTCGGTGACCATTACACCACGAAGCAGAGTTCCGGAACGAGGACAAGCTGTCACATATCGCACCTATGGCGCGAGGGTAGAATGGGGGCACATAGTGGTTACAAACGTGCTGCTCCGATGGAGCAGGGTTAGTCTGCCTCAAGTGGAGGTATTAACTTCGCAGGTTCTGTTAAACATACATGATATAAGAAAGACCGAGTAACCGGTAGACCGATTTGCGATTTTTAACTCGGAAATACTTTGAAATTCAGGGTGAATACGGATACCATTAGACTCACTTTAAAACAGCCTGAAAATGAAGATCACCAAAGAGATAAAAGCCAGTGAAGAAGAGATCGAAAGTCTTGAGATGCACTCGGTGGTTAATATCATTTCGGTTATAAGCAGTCAGTTACAGCTGGTTCAGATGGAAAGTGACTATCCTGAATTATTGGATGCAGCCATTGACCGGGCCATGGCGTTTGCGGATGCCAGTCATTCTAAAGACAAAACCGTGTTTAATCTGAATTCACTAAACGAGTTTGAGGATCTGGTAAACCGTTCGTTAGATGAACTCAGTGAAAAACAGCCTGCTCTAAAGGATGGCAGCAAGGTCTCTGAGTATTCTAATATCCTGGAAAGCGTATTTGAGATATTCGAAGTGCGTTTAAAGGAGATCGTTCAGCGTTGGGAGCACCCCAATGCCTGGGTCCCTTTTTCTGTGGATAATTTTGTAGATGACTTCAAGGAATTCTTTTATGCGATGGAGAAGAATAGTCAGGGCAGGTATAAGATCATCTATAACATTGCTGAGCAGGAAGAGAAAGATTATCTGGTGAATTTTGCGATCAACAGTGAGGGGGATGATACCATTTACCTGCCGCTGATCCTCAAGGATGTGATCCGTGACCTGATCGCAAATGCCCGAAAATATACCCCGCCGGGAGGGGATATCACCATTGGTATTTCACAAAAAGATGGGGTGT
Organism: Gracilimonas amylolytica; assembly: GCF_002911695.1. Classification (GTDB taxonomy): domain Bacteria; phylum Bacteroidota; class Rhodothermia; order Balneolales; family Balneolaceae; genus Gracilimonas; species Gracilimonas amylolytica. Next base: position 16,645 of record NZ_PQBS01000012.1, on the reverse strand, counting down.
TCAAATTTGTGGTGGAAGATACGGGTCACGGTATTCCGAAGGATGAGATCGGGAAAGTGGTCGATTATGGATACCGTGCCAGTAACGTAAAGGATATGGTTCGGACCATGGGTGGTGGCTTTGGTCTGACCAAGGCTTATCATGTCATAGATCAGCTGGGTGGAGAGATGTGGATCGACTCTGAAGTAGATACCGGAACGAAGATCACTGTAAAAATACCGATCCCTGAAAATGTGGGGAGCGAGCTGACTTAGCCCATCCACATAGTCAGGTTTTAATTCTGGAGTTGTTTTTTTTGGATCTTGAATCAGATGTTAAATGAGTGATGTGAAATAATTTCTGAATAGTGTTGTGATTAATTAACAAGATCAATGCTCAAAAACATTGTGATCAAATGCAGAATCACTTTATATACAACAGATTAATCGAAAAATATTGTAAATATATTTTCACATACGGGAATATGAGTGGTTCATACATACTAATTATGAACATTTTATGAATGTATATTTTGTCAATTATTAACAATAACTTAAATGGTGGGTTTAACTTTTTTTCAACGATTTCTTTTACCGTAAATTTTGTAAAGAGTGGTAAAAAGCGCTTCCATATACACTCTTTTTGTATCAACATATTTTTTTGATGAGTTAGTTTCTACATATTCTATAGCAACGAATTAAAAGAAATTTAGTTGGAATATATTTTATGAAGCTTCCATTTGTACTAGCCAAGAAGTTTGTTGCTGGAGAATCCTTTTCTGAAGCAAAGCCTGAAGTTGAGGTACTCAATAAAAAACAGATCAAAGTTACTTTAGACTTGCTGGGAGAAAATGTTAGCGATAAAGAGACGGCAGATCTTACTGTCCAAAGTTATATTGATTTAATTGATGAGATACATAATGCGGGGTTAGATAGTAGTATATCTATCAAATTAACTATGCTAGGATTAGATATTGATAGAGAATACTGCAAAGAAAATCTATTTAGTTTACTGGAAGTAGCCAAGAGGAATAAGCAGTTTGTTCGAATAGATATGGAGGGGTCAGATTATACAGATGTTACCATTCAACTATTTAAGGAAGCATTCAGTGAATTTGGCGCACATGTTGGTATAGTTATTCAGGCTTATCTCCATCGTACCGAAAAAGATATTAACGAATTAGCGAATTTGGGTGCTGATATAAGATTATGCAAAGGAGCTTATAAGGAACCTAAAAACGTCGCAATTCAAGATATGGATGAAATCAGGGCTAAATTCAAAGACTATACCAAAATCCTATTTGAAAAAACCAATTACCCAAGAATAGCTACACATGATGATGAGCTCATTAATTGGGTCAAAAGTTATACTCAAGACACTGGAATATCTAAAGAAAAGTTTGAATTTCAGATGTTGTATGGTCTTAGGCAAGAAACCATGGAAGATTTTGTCAGGGATGGGTACAATGCCAGGGTTTATGTACCATACGGTACTATGTGGTTTCCTTATTACAAGCGAAGGCTAATGGAGCGCAAAGAAAATGTTTGGTTCATTCTTTCAACAATGTTTAAAAATTAACTAACCGATCACATATTCAGTTATCAAATCGTCAACTATACCATCATAACAAAATCAGAAAGTATGTACACTTCTATAATTAATTATAAAAATAGCACGCTATTAGCTATCGTAATTGTATTAATAACATCTTCTATTTCTGTAAAAGCACAAAAAAGGACATTACCTGCTGATACTACAATTATATCTACGGATGAGGTAACAGTGAAAGGACAAAAAGTGCCTTACAGGGTTACAGTTGGAACTCAGCCTGTATACGGGGAGGATGGGGAAGCCGATGCTGCTTTATTTTATACATACTATGAAAGGACTGATGTAAGAAACAATGAGAACAGGCCTATTTTTATTTCTTTCAATGGTGGCCCGGGAGCAGGGTCATTATGGATGCATCTTGGCTATACTAGTCCAAAAAGACTGAAAATAAGTGATGAAGGCTATCCAATTCAGCCCTATGGTGTTGAAGATAACCCACATTCAATTATAGATGTAGCTGATATTGTATATGTTAATCCAGTGAACACCGGATTTTCAAGGATCCTAAATGATGGCGAGCCAGAACAATTTTTCGGTGTTAACGAAGATCTGGCATATCTGGCTGATTGGATAGATACATTCATTTCACGAAATGAGCGTTGGAAATCTCCAAAGTATCTGATTGGTGAAAGTTATGGAACACCTCGAGTTTCAGGGTTAGCCGGTCAGCTACAAGGACGGCATTGGATGTTTTTAAATGGTGTAATTTTAGTTTCACCTACAGGGCTTGGACTAGAACCAGAAGGCCCTTCTCCTCGGTCTTCGGTACTTAAAATGCCATACTATACTGCAGCAGCGTGGTATCACAAACAGCTTACACCTGAGCTTCAGAATAAAGATTTAACAGAGCTATTACCTGAAGTTGAAAGGTTTACCATCGAAGAGTTGTTGCCGACTCTTTCATACGGGGGATTTATATCTCAAAATCGAAAAGATCAAATAGTTCAGAAAGTTGCTAAGTATTCAGGACTCTCAGAAGGTTTTGTTGAAGATTATAATTTAGCTGTACCAGCAAGTGCTTTTTGGAAAGAGTTACTAAGAGATGAGGGTTACACAATAGGTAGACTGGATTCTCGCTACACAGGTATTGATAAGACAGATGGTGGAGAAAGATATGATTATCCTGCAGAATATTCTTCATGGAAGCATTCGTTCACACCTGCTATCAATCACTATGTTCAGGATATACTGGGCTTTAAAACAGATCTTCAATACTATGTTTCAGGACCTGTAAGGCCATGGAACAGAGATGGAAATGAAACCGGTGAAATGTTGCGTGGCGCAATGGCAGAAAACCCAAATCTTAAAGTAATGGTGCAAGCCGGATACTATGATGGAGCAACTGATTACTTTTCGGCCAAATATACCATGTGGAACATTGACCCAAGTGGCAAAATGAAAGACCGTTTTAGGTTTGAAGGCTATAGAAGTGGACATATGATGTACCTGAGAACTGAGGACCTGGAAACATCAAATCAGCATATCAGAGAATTTATTCAGGAGTCATTACCAGAAGAAGGTGTTCCTGCAAAATATTGATAAAACATAATTTTAGAAGAGGATATTAGACGGAGTAGAGTGTAGTTCAGTTTAGTTTCGACAAACACTCTATAATAACTTTTACCCACTAACCATAACGAAAAACCACAATTAACATGAAAATACAGATACCACATTTCATAACAATGATTGTACTGTTTTGCTTGCCTGCAATGGCTTTTGCTCAAAATGGGACAATTGAAGGACAGGTTACTGACCAATCGGGTGAAATCTTGATAGGTGTAAACGTAACACTTAGAGTAGACGGAAGAACCCTGGGTTCATCAACGGATATTGATGGAAACTATCAAATAACAGGAGTTCCTGCAGGTACCCACGAAGTATCCGCTCGGTTTGTCGGATTTAGAACTGAAGTAGTAGAAGTAACTTTACAGGCTGGCCAAACATTGGTTCAGGATTTTGTTTTATCTACTTCTACTCTAAATCTTGATGAATTGGTTGTGACAGGTACTGGTGGAACGGTACAGCGAAAATCACTGGGACATACTATCTCCTCGGTTGAGTTTGATGGAATTGAAAACGTAGCAACCACATCTATACAAGATGCCTTGACAGGTAAAATTGCTGGTGTAAATATTAATGCCCAAAGTGGTGCTATTGATCAGGAACCAAAAATACGTATCAGAGGTACTTCAAGTCTTTCTATGACAAACCAACCTTTGATTTATGTGGATGGTGTAAGGGTAAATGGAGGAGGAGGATTTGCCCCTGGTTTCGGCGCTGGTGGTCTTGGATCTCCTTCTGGTTTATCAAATATTAATTTTGATTCTATTGAAAGGGTAGAGATCCTTAAGGGGCCTGCTGCTGCTACATTGTATGGTTCACAAGCAAGTTCAGGTGTGATTCAAATATTTACAAAACAAGGAAGTCAGGAATCGGCTCCTCAATTTGATATTGAATATGGAACAACCCTGTATCAAATGCCTGATCGGTTTAGGAAAAATGCAGGGTTTGCTGAGAATGCAACTGAGCAGCAAAATATCAGTGATATCCTTGGACTAGATGTTGACCTTTATGAACCCTTTGAAACACCAATAAACTTAATTGATCTTTATAATATCGGTGTTGGACAAGAAGTATCAGCGTCAGTTCAAGGTGGTGGACAGTCAATGACTTACTTTTCCAATTTGAGATACACTTTTACAGACGGTCCGTTTAATCCTCAGCCATCTGATTTTAACGGCGGTGAAGTAGGAGAAGCTTCGGATGTATATAAGAAAATATACTTTACTGGTAATTTGAATTTCATGCCAAGTGATAAGCTTACATTAAGGGCTCAGACGTCTTATACAAATTCAGATATTAGTATTTATGAAAGTGGAATCACCATTTATACTCCAACAAGTACTTCTAGGTACGCAAAACCTGAGAGAGTTGGCCAGGCAAGTCAGTATGACACATTTGGAATCCCTCTCTTTGCTACTACCCGTGAAGGGACCTACCCAACTGTTACTGATTTAACGAATCAAGGCCGGGTTGTACTTAAGGCTGATTATTTTCCAATGGAAGGGTTATCTATTGATGCTTCAATTGGTCTAGATTACAAAGATCAAAGAAGTGCTAATTATATGCCTTTTGGATATAATGTTGATGGCGTAGCCCCTACAGGTGATGGCCAGATCCAGATTGGTACCAGACAACAAATGGTTAAATCCTTTGAATCAAAAATGAATTGGATCAAAGATATCAATCAGGATATTCGTTCAACTTTTGTTGCAGGGTTTCAAGCCTATCAAGAAACACAAAATACAGCAAGCTCGACAGGAACAGGGTTTTCTGGACCTGGACTGGAGGTTCTTGGTGCAACGGCTTCACAAACCTCAGATTCCTATTTTCAGGAAGTAGTTAATGCTGGAGCATTTTTACAGGAACAGATCGATTATGGTGAGTGGATTTATCTTACTGCTGGTCTAAGAATGGATGCAAGTAGTGCATTTGGAGATGACTTCGATTATGCCACATATCCAAAATTCTCAGCTTCATTTATTCCAGCTACAGCTTTTAATTTTGAAATTAATAATGTTTCCTCTTTTAGAATTCGTGGAGCCTGGGGACAATCCGGTCAGCAGCCCGGTGCTTTTGATCGATTTACAACATTTGTTCCTGTTAACTCTTTTGAAGGAGCAGGAGTTTTACCTGGTAACCCCGGTAATCAAGACTTGAAACCGGAAGTTGCGACTGAGTGGGAAGTTGGTTTCGAGTTAGGTCTCTTTGAAGATAGAATAGGGGTTGAAGCCACTTATTGGGACCGAATTGTTAAAGATGCATTAATTGACAGAACATACGCACCTTCTGGAGGATTTACCTCGGCTCAGCTTACGAATGCCGGTAGACTTGCAGCTAATGGTTGGGAGATCGGTTTGAATAGTAACGTTATTCAAAACCAAAACCTGACTCTTAATATATTTGCTAACGCAGCTTATTTAAGTGAAAAGGTAGAATCCCTTGGGGGACAACCTCCAATTAAGATCGATGCGTCCTATATACGTGATCGTATGTTCATAAAAGAAGGATATGCACCGGGATCATATTTCGGTACGATGTTACCTGCAGGGATAGCATTTCCATTTGATAGTAATCAAGATGGTGTTCCTGATAGTCAATCTGAGCTGGAGGCATTCTTTGCTAATCCTATTGATCCGGGTACTTTTAATTCTGCGATTATGGTTGCAGGTCCAAACGGAGAAGCACTACCGGGTGGCTCAACGTATCTAGATCATTATTTAGGAAAACCAACTCCCGATTGGGAAGGATCTTTTGGGTTTACCGCAAATATCAAAAAGAACGTTACAGTAAGCAGTCGTTTCCAATATGCTTTTGGTAACTATTACCACCATAACTTGACTGATGCATTTAGAAGAGTTAACGGGGCGATTGGACGTAATATGATCAGTTCTGCAACGCTGGAATCAGTACTTAAAAATCCTTCCAGTACTGCACAAGAGCGAATTGATGCTGCACAGGAATGGGTAAATAATAACGTTTCACTTTCACCATTTGATGGTTTGAATGAAATAGAAAAAGCTGATTACATTCGATGGGCTAATCTTAGTATTTCGTATCGAATTCCTTCTGATCTTGTAGAGAGAGTTGGCTTAAACAATGCATCTCTAACTCTTTCTGGAAATAATTTAGCTCTATGGTCTAAATATGGAGGAGTTGATCCGTTGGCAACAGGTGAAGCAAGTTTAGGCCAAGGAGCATCTCTACAAGAGAACTTTGGTGGAGGAATGGATACCTACGGTACTCCATTACTGAGAACTTATGCATTAACCTTGAAATTTGATTTCTAATGATGAGATTAAAACGAAGAAATTTCACACCCAAATTATTTCAGTTATGAAAAATACAAAACCAAATTTAATAACAAGATATGGTTCCCTATTTATGTTGGGAGCACTCCTACTATTTATGGGGAGTTGTAATCTATTGGAAGTTGAAAACCCGAACAGTTTAACTGTTGATGATGTTAGCCTTCCTTCTTCTGCTGAGGGATTGAAAAACGGCCAATTAAATGCATTGATGTCAGGAATGGGTTGGACCTTTGCAGCGACAACTACAATCAGTGATGAGATCTATTGGACTGGTTCCTATGAATCTTATAAAACTTATAGTGAAGGACTTGTAGGATTTGATGCCAATGAAATACTTGTAGCTGGGTATCCTGAAATAAGTCAGGCGAGATACATGTCAGATTTTGCAATCGAAAAACTTGAAGAGTTTGATGCAAATGATGAATTATCAGATCGTTCAATTTTGGTTAAAAGTTACATTTACGGAGCTCTAACCAGAATAGTAATTGCTGATTCATACGATAATTTTGTGTTTTCAAATGGTACGGAAACATCCCCAGCTATTGGTGAGGATCAAATGTCTTCAGTGTATGATCAAGCAATTTCATTTTTAGACAGTGCTTTACCTATTGCGCAGTCATTAAATAACAATGAATTACAAGCTCAGGTATTAGGTTTACGAGCCCGAGCTAAACATGCAAAAGGTGTTTGGAATAAGTTAAATCCTAAAGGTTCTATTCCTGCAAACCCTTTAGTATCAGGTACAGGAGCGATTAGTGATGCGGAAGATGCGCTTGCTTTAATGTCTCAAGATTATAAAGCCATCATTGATTATAACGCGGCTAATATTACAAACTATATGGCTGGTCAGGTAAACTCACGCGGTGAGATAACTTTAACTGCTCCGTTCAATGACATCATAACCGGTGATACTGATCCAAGAGCTGAAGCGATCATTAATGATTTTAATGACACTCAGACTTACACTGAAAACTATTCTCCATTTACATGGTTATCTGCTCGGGAAATGCATTTGATCATTGCTGAGGAGTTAGTAGGTACGGATGATATTACAGCTCGTAACGAGATTAATGCTGTAAGAAGTTTGGATGGATTACCTGATATGCAACCTGGTGATGATTTCGTAGAATTCATAGAGCATGAAAGGAGGGCAAATTTATTACTCCAGGGAAGACGCTTAAATGATATGTATCGTTTTGGATCTACATCACCTGATTGGTTGCAAAATGAAGATGCTATCACAACCCCTGGAACATTATTACCAATTCCAAGAAATGAACAATTAGCTAATCCTGACCTGTGATTTTAATATAAAACCATTTAGTAGAATATTATGAATAAGATAAACCTAAAAAAACAAATGTTAACGTTGGGAGTATTACTGCTCTCAATGGTAACCTCATTAGCAATAGCACAACCCTCAGATCCTGCACCGGATAGATCAGAGGGTGAAGGACCTTATGAGCGTCTCATAATCAGGGGCGCAAATATGATCGATGGGACTGGAGCACCAATGACGGGTCCTGTGGATATAGTAATTGAAGGAAACAAAATTGTTTCTGTACATAGAGTCGGATATCCGGGCGTTCCTATAAATGAGGACAGACGCCCTGACGGAGCAACCAAAGAATTGGATGCTTCCGGAATGTATGTGATGCCCGGGTTTATAGATATGCACGTACATACCGGTGGTAAACCTAAAGTTCCTAATGCAGAATACACCTATAAGCTTTGGATGGGCCACGGAATTACAACTGTACGTGGAGTACCGTTTGATAATCTTGAATCTTCTCTAAGTGAAAAAAGAAGAAGTGAGAGAAATGAGATCACTGCTCCAAGAATGTATAGTTACCACCGTATAGGTTCAGGATGGGATAAACCTGTTAATACTCCCGAAGAAACCCGGGAGTGGGTGAGATGGGCAAAGGATCAAGGAATTGATGGGTTAAAAGTCGGTGCTCATGATCCGTTAATTATGGAGGCTTTATTGGATGAAGCTGAAAAATTAAACCTGAATAGTACTGCTCACCTTGATCAAATTGGTGTTGTTCGAATGAACACAGCTGATGCTACAAAACTAGGTTTAGGAGCTCAGACCCATTACTATGGTTTGTTTGAGTCAATGTATGATGATCATGATCTACAACCATATCCCAATGACTATAATTATCAGAATGAGCAGGACAGATTTGGTCAGGTTGCTCGTCAATGGAATAAGATAGTTGAACCGGGTGGAGAAGAGTGGAATGCTCTGATAGACCTGTTTCTTGAGCATGACTTGACCATGGACCCTACCATGACAATTTACGAAGCAAGTCGTGACGTGATGCGTGCACGGAATGCAGATTGGCATGAAGATTATACCCTTCCAACTCTCTGGGAATTCTATAAACCAAATCGAGTAGCACACGGGTCATATTGGTTTGATTGGACCACAGAAGATGAAGTTCAATGGAAAAACTTCTATCAGCGTTGGATGCAATTCCTTGATGATTATAAAGATGCCGGAGGACGTGTAACTACTGGCTCAGATGCAGGATTCATTTATAAGCTGTATGGTTTTGATTATATCCGAGAACTGGAATTGTTACAAGAAGCTGGATTCCATCCGCTTGAGGTTATTAGATCTGCAACCATGAGTGGTGCCGAAGAGCTTTATAAAAAACTTGATGAAGAGCCACCTTTCGGAGTAATTAGACCAGGTAAACTCGCTGACTTAGTGATAGTTGAGGAGAACCCACTGCAAAACTTAAAAGTACTATACGGCACAGGAGCTATAAGGGTAGAAGGTGTAGATGATGTAGTACGAGTTGGTGGTGTTAAGTACACAATTAAGGATGGTATTGTTTACGATGCAAAACAACTTTTAAAGGATGTACGTGATATGGTTGATGCTCAGGAAGCTGAGTTAGGCAAGAAAGAACGATACTAATCGCTCTTAATTACATATAACTAACTTTGTATGAAACATATAAACCCCTGTTCACTGCAGGGGTTTCTTTTTAAAATTAATTTTGGTGTATATATGAAACGAATCAAAATGGTATCGCTGATAGCAATAATGACATTAATGAGCATTAGCACAGGTTTGATGGCTCAAAAACAATTCGATGACCTGGCTGAAGGACCTTATGATAAATTGGTCATTCGTAATGCAATGGTTATTCCGGGACATGGTGGCCCTCCAGTTGGTCCTTATGATATTGTAATTGAGGGTAATATGATTACTGATATGATCCCTTTTGATCCTGTAACCGCAGAACGACGTGGTGATAGTAACAGACCAACAGGTGATAGGGTAATAGAAGCAGATGGGAAGTACGTGATGCCGGGGATGATTGATCTACACATGCACTTACGTCAAGACCCAATGGAAATTGAATATGTTTATTATACTAAATTAGCACATGGTGTAACAACAATGGTACCAGCTCCAGACCGTGGTTTAGATAACGCTATGGAAGAAGCTGAGAAAAGTGAAAAGAATGAAATTTTAGCTCCTAAAATGTTTCCAATTTGGGGTTGGGGGTCTAACACAGGATTTGATCGTGAATTTATCGAGAATCCTGATAATGCAACACGTGTTGCTGAAGAGATGTTTCGGAAAGGGGCACATGTTGTTAGTGTTGGAAGCTTGGGCTGGAATCAGGAATTATTAGGTGCAGCGGCGCAAGCGGTTACTGATGCAGGTGGAATTACAACTTATCATATACCGCCCAATACAACTTCAGTTACACAGGCCGTAGATGCCGCTAGATTGGGGGTAACCATGATAGAGCATCATTATGCATATGCTGAGTCTTCACTTGACAGATCCGTTCAGGATTACCCACGTGATTACAATTATAATGATGAGAATGCAAGATTTCGACATGCCGGAAAGGTTTGGACTGAAGCTAACAAAGAAAGATTATTGGGTGAAGTGGCAGACTCATTATTCGCCTATGGAGTTCATATGCTGCCCACTAGGGTTGTGTATGAAGCAAATAGAGACATCTTAAGAGCCTCAAGTTTGCCATGGCATGAGAAGTATACTCATCAATCCCTGATCAACTGGAATTTACCAAATCCCGCTTATCATGGTTCTTACCATTATGATTGGACTTCTGATGATGAATATTATTGGACATATGCATTTGACCTTTGGGGTGACTTGATCTATGAATTCAATAAGCGAGGTGGGCATGTTTCTTATGGCACAGATGATAATTATATCTGGGCTACACCGGGCTTTTCTAATGTCAGAGAATTACAGTTAATGCGGGAAACCGGTATGCATACTTTAGAAGTGCTAAAGGCAGCTACCCATAATAGTGCTGTTACTTTAAGACAGGAAAAACTTGGTCTTGTCAGACCGGGGTATATCGCTGATTTGGTAATAGTAGATGAAAGTCCACTATATAATCTAAGAAATATGTATTCGTTTGGTGCTGTTAACACCGATGAAAATGGCGATATGTATAGAACTAAAGGGATTATTCACACAATTAAAGATGGAGTTGTAATAGAAAATGCTCAATTAATGAAAGAGATTGAGCGTATGGTAAAAATGTCGAAAGAAGGGGTCAGTTCTGAAAATATTATGACCTCGCCTTTTTTAGTTGACTAAATACAGAATCTACGATCAGGTCTTTTCAATGTGTTGATAGGACCTGATCCCTTATTATTCATTTCTTACTAAATATTATGATCATGGTTATCACAAAGTACACTCCGGGTTTTTTAATCACATTTCTATTGATCGGATTATTCCATTCTATTTCAACAGATTTAATAGCTCAAAAAAAATTCGGAGATCTTGCAGAAGGACCGTATGATAGATTGGTTATTCAAAATGCCATGGTCATACCCGGGCATGGTGGCCCTCCGGTCGGGCCATATGACATTGTAATTGAAAAAAATATGATCACTGAGATGATACCTTTTGATCCGGTGACAGCAGAAAGAAGAGGAGAAAGTAACAGGCCTACCGGTGACAGAGTTATTGATGCTGAAGGAAAATATGTAATGCCAGGTTTAATTGATCTTCATGCACATTTACGGCAGGAACCAATGCCATTAGAATATATTTATTATTTAAAATTAGCGCATGGTGTTACAACTCTTGGTCCTGCATCTGATCGAGGTGTTGAATATGCAATGGAAGAAGCTAGAAGAGCAGAAAGAAACGAAATACTAGCTCCGACAATGTATCCATTATGGTCATGGGGTTCTACATTAGATTATGATGAGATATATCTGAATGATCCAAAAAATGCTCCTCGTATTGCGAAAGAAATGGCAGAAAACGGTGCGAGGCAGGTATATTTAAATGGAATTGCCTGGAATCAAAAGCTATTTCAAGCCGCTACACAATCTGTTTGGGAAAACGGTGGTGTTACAGGTGTCCATATACCACCATCTTACACAGCAGTGATCGATGCGGTAGATGCAGCGCGCCTTGGAGTTACTTTTATACTGCACCATTATGGGTATGGGGAGTCATCACTAGACAGGTCAGTTCAAAACTACCCAAGAGACTACAATTTTGATAATGAAAACCACAGATTTATAGAAGCGGGACGAGTTTGGCAAGAAGCTGATAAAGAACGCTTATTAAATGAAGTTGCTGACTCTTTAGTGGCGTACGGTGTTATGATGCAACCAACCCAAGTGGTATATGAAGCTAATCGTGATATAATTAGAGCTCAGAGCTTACCATGGCATGAAAAATACACGCATCAGTCTTTGATAGAGTGGAATCTTCCTGATCCTGCTTATCATGGTTCATTTCATTATGATTGGACATCAGATGATGAGCAAACATGGTATGAAGCATATGATCTTTGGGGTGATCTGATCTATGCTTTCAATAAAAAAGGGGGAACTGTAGCCTACGGAACCGATGATAACTATATCTGGGCAACCCCTGGTTTTTCAAATATTCGTGAACTTCAGCTGTTACGAGAGTCTGGAATGCATTCCCTTGAAGTTTTAAAATCTGCTACACATAACAGTGCTAAAGCATTAAGAATTGAAGATAAAACTGGTTTGGTTCGTCCGGGATATGAAGCGGATCTGATCCTGGTTGATGGTAGCCCATTATATAACCTTCGTTTTCTATACTCATTTGGTGCGGTAACTTTAGATAAAGATAACGAGATGTACAGAACAAAAGGGATTATTCATACCATAAAGGACGGGATCGTGATCAATAACGACAAATTAATGGAAGAAGTAGCCAGAATGGTTAAAGAATCCAAAAAAGGAATTGGATCAAACATTGCTGATGAACCATTTCGTATTAAAGAATAATATTTCAAATACTGCACATAATGACCCGGATTAAACATTTTAAGCCCCTGCATACATTAACTGTATTAACATGCACCTTATTGATGTTATTAGCCTCACCAAATTCGGTTGAAGCACAAAATATTAAATCAGAGGTGTACAATCAGATGAAGTACAGGCATGTGGGGCCTGATGGGAATAGAACTATTGCTGTAATTGGGGTGCCTGGTGATCCTTCAACAATATTAGTTGGAGCAGCATCAGGTGGTATTTGGAAAACAACGGATTATGGAACAAACTGGAAGCCTGTGTTTGAAGAACAAACTGCTTCTTCTATTTCTGCTTTAGCAGTATCCAACTCTGCACCTAATGAGATGTGGGCTGGTACTGGTGAAACGTTTTTAATTCGTCCGGCACATGCTATGGGCGATGGTATTTATAAATCTACTGATTTTGGTAGTACGTGGAAAAAAATGGGACTTGATCAAACAGGGCGTATAGGTCAGATTAGAGTTCATCCGCAAAATCCTGATGTAGTCTTCGCATGTGCTTTAGGTCATTCTTATGGACCACAGAAAGAAAGAGGGGTATATAGGAGTGAAGATGGTGGTGAATCCTGGGAGTTGGTTCTTCATGTCAATGAAGACACTGGATGTGCAGATATGGATATAGATCCTAATGATCCAAGTACAATATTTGCAGCTTTTTGGCAATTACAGATTGATACATGGGGATTAAATAGTGGAGGTCCGCATAGTGGGGTCTATCGATCAGAAGATGGAGGTGATACGTGGGAGAAATTATCAGGAGTTGGTAAAGGATTACCAGGCTCTGAAGCTCATCACGTTGGTAAGGTGTCAGTACGTGTTGCACCAAGTAACTCCGATAGAGTTTACGTTCTTACAGAAGAGAGTAGTCCCGGTTTTTACAAATCTGATGACGGTGGTGACAGTTGGCAATTGGTTACTAGAAATCATACGATCAATGAGAGAGCCCCTTATTACACCCGATTTGATGTAGACCCTAAAGATCAGAATCGGATCTATTTTGCTTCAGTACGGTTTAGCATGTCTAGAGATGGAGGTAAAACATTGGTTGACAATGCTCCACGTGGAGGTGGTGATAATCATGATATATGGATAGATCCCACTAATCCTGAACGTTTTATGGTAGCACACGATGGAGGATTGGGGGTCACACTTAATCATGGGCGTACCTTTGATCAGCATACCTTGCCTATTGCTCAAATGTATCATGTGCATGTTGACAACGAGATTCCATACCATGTTTATGGCAATCGTCAAGATGGATACTCTTACAAAGCCCCAAGTAACAGTAGAATGGGTTTTATCCCTTTGGGATTATGGGAAGCGGTTGGAGGATGTGAGAGTGGGTTTGCGATACCAGATACGGTAGATGGATATACAGTTTGGTCAGGTTGTTATGACGGCGGTCTTGAGATCTATGATGAACGGAACAAACATTCCCGAAATGTCAGAGTATGGCCGGAAGCAGCATATGGGTGGGCTCCAAAAGACCTTAAATTCAGGTGGCACTGGACTTTTCCCATTCATATTTCTCCGCATAATAATAACAAAGTATATGTGGGAAGTCAGTATGTACATGTAACTGAAAATCGTGGGCAAAGTTGGGATGTAATCAGCCCGGACCTTACAAAAGATCTGGAGAGTCATCAGGAAAATTCAGGTGGTGTAGCAACAGATAACCTAATGACATTTGATGGGAATACTCTTTTTTCAATTGTTGAATCACCAATAGAAAAAGGTCTCATATGGACAGGGAGTAATGACGGTAAAGTTCATATTACCCGTGATGGAGGAAGTAGTTGGCAGGATATTACAGGTAATATTCAAGGTATGCCTGAATGGGGGACTATTGCAAACATAGAACCTTCAAGATTTGATGCAGGTACTGCTTATATAAGTGTTGATAATCATCAACAAGCTGACTTTGATCCTTATATATTTAAAACCGAAAATTATGGTCGAAGTTGGAAAAAGATCAGTGATGGAATTCCTAAGTCTGTTCACAGCTTCGTACACGTTATCAGGGAAGATCCCCAAAAAAAAGGTGTACTTTACTCAGGGACAGATAATCAGGTATATTTTTCGACAAATGATGGAGAAGCCTGGTATTCATTAAGAAACAATATGCCATCAGCACCCATTTACTGGCTTACCATTCAGGATCATTTTGATGACCTTGTTGTAGGTACTTATGGTCGTGGTTTTTGGATCATGGATGATATAAATCCAATAAGAAATTTGACATCAACTGTGATGAACCAAAATTTGCACCTTTTTGATCTTAGGCCAGCTTATAGGTTTTACAGTATTCAAGGAATTAAGACTGATAGCAGAAGTCATATTCGTGGAGAAAATCCGCCCTATGGAGCATCTATCAATTACTTTGTAAAAGGAGATGAGAATGAGTTGGCAAAAATTGATATATATATAATAGTAACAATGAGTTGGTAAGAACGCTATACGGAAAAGCGAATAAAGGAATTAACAGAATTTGGTGGGATCTAAGTCATGAACCTTCTATAGTTCCTAAGTTGAGGGTTGCACCTCCAGATAAACCATGGGTACCAATTCGCCAGGAAGGTTGGAGACCATTAGTTACATGGGACCTGGACTTATGGAGAGGTCAGTTAGGGCCAAGAGTTGTTCCAGGTACTTATACAGTAAAAGTGAGTGTTGCGGACCAAGAAGTAACCAAAAAATTAGAAGTTAGAAAGGATCCTCACTCAGTCGGAACAGTTGAGGAAATTAATAAACAAGTTGTATTTGGCCTTGAAATACGGGATCAGTTGAATGAAGTTGTTGTAATTATCAATGAAATAGAATGGATTCGTAAAGAGTTTGAAGACCTTGTAACCAGACTAAAGGATACACGAGATGAGAAACAAGTTGAGTCAATAATCAGTAAAGCTCAGGAACTCAACAATCGTGTAACAGAAATTGAGAGTAATCTTTATGACATAAACCTGACTGGTGCCCGTGAAGATGCTTTTCGCAATCCTATGAAATTGTATGGACGGATTAGTGCCTTGGGGAGTGATATAATGTACAATGGTGCTGATTTTGCACCTACCCAACAACAAGTAGAAGTTTTTGATAAAATTGAGAACGAGTTTGAAATTACGAAAGAAGCATATAACAAATGGGGCTGAAGTAGCTAAGACTTGAATAAGGTGCTAAATTAGTTACTATGTATGAACGCAAAAGTCGATTAACCCCACACCAACAAAGCCGGCTGATAGAACATTTTGTAGCAGGTACTACGGCCCGTGCAGCCTCGGAATTGATTGGTGTTCAAGCTAACACCGCTATACGGTTTTTTATGAGACTACGTCAACTCATTGCAAGTAAACTACCCAGTTATGAATTATCTGGGGAAGTGGAAGCCGATGAAAGCTATTTTGGAGGCAAGCGTAAAGGTAAGCGTGGCCGTGGATCTACCGGCAAAGTAGCTGTATTTGGATTACTTAAGCGTGGAGGTAAAGTGTACACGGCTATTATTCCGAATGCTAAAACAGAAACCTTGCTACCAATTATTCAACAGAATGTGCAGCCGGATAGTATTGTTTATACCGATACTTTTCGCTCCTACAATGCCCTGGATATCTCTGAGTTCCACCACATGCGAATTAACCACAGTGAACTCTTTGCAGATCAACTGAATCACATAAATGGAATAGAGAATTTCTGGAATCAAGCCAAGCGTCATATGCGCAAATTTAACGGCATCAAAGCAGATAATTTTTACTGGTTTTTAAAGGAATGTGAGTGGCGCTTCAACGGAGGCAATCATGCAGAGCTCTTAAAGCAATTAAAATCATGGTATAAGCAAACCAAACATTAACCCTTAGCTACTTCAGCCCC
>NZ_PQBS01000011.1 GCF_002911695.1 Gracilimonas amylolytica | reverse complement strand
CTTAGTCTAAGATTTTAGTTACCACTCCGGCGCCCACTGTACGGCCACCTTCGCGTATCGCAAATCGCAATCCTTCTTCCATCGCCACCGGCTGGATCAGGGTTACGTTTAATTTCACATTGTCGCCTGGCATTACCATCTCAACGCCGTCTGGCAGCTCACAAGAGCCGGTCACATCGGTGGTTCTGAAGTAAAACTGCGGGCGATAGCCTTTGAAGAATGGCGTGTGACGACCACCCTCATCTTTACTCAATACATACACCTCACACTCAAACTTCTTATGCGGGGTGATCGAGCCCGGCTTACACAGTACCATACCGCGCTGCAGCTGCTCCTTGTTAATACCACGCAGCAGAATACCGGCGTTGTCTCCGGCCTGACCCTGGTCAAGCATACGGCGGAACATCTCAATACCGGTTACTACCGTCTTCATTGGCTCTTCAACGATACCAACGATCTCAATCTCATCATTCAGCTTCAGCACGCCACGCTCAATACGTCCGGTAGCCACGGTTCCACGACCGGTGATAGAGAATACATCCTCTACCGGCATCAGGAACGGCTTGTCTACGTCACGCTCTGGCGTTGGAATCGTCTCGTCAACGGCTTTCATCAGCTCAACGATCTTCTCTTCCCACTCAGCTTCACCGTTCAGCGCGCCAAGGGCAGATCCCTGGATCACAGGAATGTTGTCGCCATCAAATTCATACGAGGACAGAAGCTCACGCACTTCCAGCTCTACCAGCTCCAGCAGCTCTTCATCGTCTACCAGATCCACCTTGTTCATAAAGACCACGATCTGTGGCACTCCAACCTGGCGGGCAAGCAGAATGTGCTCGCGCGTCTGTGGCATCGGACCATCCGTGGCAGCTACCACCAAAATAGCTCCGTCCATCTGAGCCGCTCCCGTTACCATGTTCTTCACATAGTCGGCGTGACCCGGACAGTCAACGTGGGCATAGTGACGCTCGTCGGTTTCGTACTCTACGTGGGCCGTCGCAATCGTAATACCGCGCTCACGCTCTTCCGGCGCATTGTCAATATCCGCAAATTGCTTCGCTACTCCACCATAGGTCTTCGCCATTACCGTCGTAATCGCTGCCGTCAGTGTCGTTTTTCCGTGATCTACGTGGCCTATCGTGCCTACGTTTACGTGGGGCTTATTCCGTTGAAAGGTCTCTTTTGCCATGATTGTTTACTTTATACTTAGTGTTATTAATTTCTTTATGATTGTTTCTCAATGATTTCCTGAGCCAATGTCTCCGGAACTTCAATGTAGTCGTGGAATTCCATAGAATACACGGCACGACCCTGAGTTAATGATCTTAGATCGGTTGAATACCCAAACATTTCTGAAAGAGGTACGTGTGCATTTACAACCGAACCTTCTTTGTTGGTATCCATTTTCTGCATGATACCACGTCTACTGTTCAGGTCACCAATAACATCCCCCATATACTCTTCAGGAGTAATGATCTCAACCTTCATAACCGGTTCAAGAATTTTTGGAGATGCTTTACGAGCTGCATTTCTGAAACCAAGCTTAGCACAAAGCTCGAAACTTAACTGATCGGAATCCACATCGTGGTAAGAACCATCGATCAAACGGAATCCAACATTTTCTACAGCATAGTTAGCTTGAATACCACTATTGGTAGCTTCCTGGAATCCTTTCATCACTGATGGAATGAATTCACGGGGAATATTACCACCTACGATCTCATTAATAAAGATAAATCCTTCTTCGCGAGTGATACGGTCTTCGTTACCATCGTAATTCTCAAAATCCTCAATAGGACCCATTTCGAATGTAATATCAGCGAATTTACCACGACCACCAGTTTGCTTCTTATATACTTCTCTGTGCTCAACTGTTTTAGAAATAGTTTCGCGGTAAGATACCTGAGGCGCACCAACGTTCGCTTCAACTTTGAATTCACGCTTCAGACGATCAACAATGATCTCAAGGTGAAGCTCACCCATACCTGCAATAGTAGTCTGCCCGGTTTCATGATCAGTCTTAACCTGGAAAGTAGGATCTTCCTCAGCTAATTTTTGCAGACCGGTTGACAGTTTTTCACCATCAGCTTTGGTCTTAGGCTCAACAGCCAGTTTAATTACCGGTTCAGGGAATGTGATCTGCTCAAGGATCACCGGATGATCAGGGTCACACAAGCTATCACCTGTATGAACTTCTTTAATACCGATGATCGCTGCAATATCACCTGCCTGAATGTAATCAAGATCTTTTTTCTCAATTGCGTGCATCTCAAGCAAACGACCTACTCTCTCACGGTTACCCGTTGAAGCATTGTAGATATAAGAACCTTTTTCAAGACGACCTGAGTAAACCCGAACAAATGTCAGCTTACCTACATAAGGGTCAGTCATGATCTTAAATGCAAGAGCAGAGAAAGGCGCATTTACATCCGGAGCCTTCTTAACTTCTTCTTCGGTTTCCGGATCGATACCTTTAACCGGAGGAATGTCAAGCGGATTAGGCATGAAATCAAGCACTCTGTCAAGCAGAACCTGAACACCCTTGTTTTTCAGGGCAGTACCTAACATTACAGGCGTAATATCTTTTGAAATAGTTGCTTCACGAAGAGCTGCAATGATCTCATCTTCAGTGATCTCCTCTTCCATGAGGTACTTTTCCATCAACGAATCATCATAATCAGCAAGTGATTCGATCATGATCTGACGGTACTCAGCTGCCTTATCTGCTAATTCAGCAGGAATCTCAACTACATCGTATTTAGCACCCAAAGACTCATCATCCCAGATAATTGCGTTCATATTGATCAGATCAACAACGCCTTCAAAATCTGCTTCAGCTCCGATAGGGATCTGAATTGGAATAGGGTTCGCATTTAATTTCTCATCAAGCTCGGTAACTACATTATAGAAATCAGCACCAACCTTATCCATTTTGTTCACAAATGCCATACAAGGCACATTGTATTTATTTGCCTGACGCCAAACGGTCTCAGACTGAGGTTGTACTGCTCCTACAGAGTCAAGCACAAAAACAGCACCATCAAGTACACGCAATGAACGCTCTACCTCTACAGTAAAGTCAACGTGACCCGGGGTGTCAATAATATTAATGCGGTGATCTTTCCAGATACAGTGAGTAGCAGCAGATGTAATAGTAATTCCACGTTCCTGCTCCTGCTCCATCCAGTCCATAGTAGATGCACCATCGTGAGTCTCACCCATACGGTGATTACGACCGGTATAATACAGAATTCGCTCCGTCACGGTAGTTTTACCGGCATCGATGTGAGCCATGATACCGATATTCCGCGTGCGCCGGATCTTATCTAAAATTTTTGGATCTGTTTTTGTTGCTTCAGACATAATACTTGTTCAAATAATATTCTTTAGAATCTAAAATGAGCAAAAGCTTTGTTAGCGTCTGCCATTCTGTGTGTTTCATCTTTCTTACGAACTGCACCGCCTTCGTTATTTGAAGCATCGATCAGTTCTCTGGACAGACGAATTGACATTGATTTATCGTTTCTTGAGCGAGCGGCCTTAATTAACCATCTCATTCCTAATGCCGTACCTCGCTCCTGACGAACCTCAACCGGCACCTGATAAGTTGCACCACCAACCCGTCTGGATTTTACCTCTACTACCGGAGTAGCATTTTGCAATGCATTACGGAATACATCGATCCCTGTCTCACCAGTTTTTTCTTCTATTACTTCAAATGCCTGATATACAATTTTACGAGCAACATTCTTCTTGCCGTCTCGCATCAGGTTATTCACAAAGCGTGTTACCAGCTTATCCTCAAATATTGGATCCGCCTGTACATCTCGTTTGTCTGCTGTTTTTCTACGCATGCTCGATTAATCTTAAGTTCTTAATGTTACCCTTTTGGCTTCTTGGTGCCATACAAGCTACGGCTTTGAGTTCTTCCCTCAACACCGGCTGTATCAAGTGTTCCTCTAATAATATGGTATCGAACACCGGGTAAATCCTTTACTCTACCTCCGCGAATCAACACAATACTATGTTCTTGCAAGTTGTGTCCTTCCCCAGGTATGTAAGCCGAAACTTCAATACCATTGGTTAAACGTACACGAGCTACCTTACGTAAAGCCGAGTTAGGCTTCTTAGGAGTTGTTGTGTATACGCGAGTACAAACACCACGCTTCTGCGGACAATTTTGCAGCGCAGGAGCTGTTGTCTTACTTACTTTACTTTTTCTACCTTTTCGTATGAGTTGTTGTATAGTTGGCACTGTTCAATTATTTGGTTATTGCCATCGAATCGAGAGCTTGCAAATATAGGCAACGTTCACGGACGAATGCAAAAAATTTATACGAATTATTTCTTCTTTCTCCGTATTGTCTTTGAAATCCTTATTTATGGACGTTTCTTTCTCATTATCACGGTATTTAATATTTATACCGATATATAACTATATATCAATTGAAATTAACTGATTTAGACAATTTAAGCACTAAGAGACTTGAATCTTTGCAGTCTGAAGGGATCCATACGGTCTTCGATCTGCTTAATTTTTTTCCCCGCAGGTATCTTGACAGAAGTAACACCCAGCAGATCAATCATCTAAAAGGTGCAGGGGAAGAAGTTACGGTAGCCGGCAAGATCACAGACATTAGCATGAACGGCTATGGAAAGAAGAAACGGCTTGAAGTTATCATCAGCGATGGGCATGGCTCATTAAAGGGAGTCTGGTTTCGTGGTGCCGGATACTTTAAACGGATCTTCAAAGAGGGAGAAACCGTAGCTTTCTTTGGACAAGCTAAACGATATGGCAAGATGATATCCATTGCTCACCCGGAAGTGGATAAGATATCCAATGAAAGTGACCTCGAGGCCTTTTCCAGAATTGTTCCCATCTATCCGGGCAGTAAAGCACTAAGTAAATCACGGATCACAAGCGGTTTGATCCAGAACTGGATGAGGCAGATCATGAACAAGGTTTCGATATCTGAATATTTGCCGGTTAGCCTTCTCACAGAACAAAACTTCCCTGAACGTTCTCAGGCCTACCGCATGATCCATTTTCCGGATTCACACAATGAGCATAAAAAGGCACTAAATCGCTTTAAGTTTGAGGAATTGCTGCTTTTTGAGTTGAGCATGGAGAAGATCAATCATACAGTCAAAGAACGCGGAAAGGGTCATATATTTGAAAATACCGGGCATTATACTAAAACCTATTTCAATGAACTTTTGCCGTTTGAACTAACCAAAGGACAAAGAACCTCCCTCTCCGAGATAAAAACTGATGTACGATCCGGAAAACAAATGAACCGCCTTATTCAGGGGGATGTCGGGGCAGGTAAGACCATTGTAGCCATTGGGGCTATGTTAATGGCTTTAGATAATGGATTTCAGGCGGCCTTCTTAGCTCCTACAGAAATACTGGCTGAACAACATTACCGTACACTTTCCGATCATCTACAGATAATGGATATCAATGTCCGGCTTCTTATCGGTTCACAAAAGAAAGCACTTAGGACTGATATACTAACGGACGTAGAGGGTGGCAATGCACAGATCGTGGTAGGCACCCATGCCATCATTCAAGATGAAGTGAGGTTTCATAATTTAGGTCTGGCTGTGATTGATGAACAGCACCGGTTTGGGGTTAAACAACGTGCCGACCTTCTTAACAAAGGAAACCACCCTCATATGCTGGTAATGAGTGCTACTCCTATTCCCCGCTCACTGGCTATGACCGTATATGCAGACCTGGATGTTTCTGTGATCAAAGATATGCCGGCCGGGAGGAAGCCAATTAAAACGGCTATCCGATCGCATAAAAAAAGGGAAGATGTTATGAACTTTGTCAGGCAGGAAGTGCAAGACGGCGGACAGGTTTATGTAGTCTACCCTTTGGTGGAAGAATCGGAAGCTCTTGACTTAAAAGATGCCACCGCAGGGTTTGAACGCCTCAAAGTACGATTCCCTGAATTTGGGGTCGGCTTACTTCATGGTCGTATG
Source organism: Gracilimonas amylolytica (assembly GCF_002911695.1). Lineage (GTDB taxonomy): Bacteria > Bacteroidota > Rhodothermia > Balneolales > Balneolaceae > Gracilimonas > Gracilimonas amylolytica. Next base: position 92,750 of record NZ_PQBS01000011.1, on the reverse strand, counting down.
AAAACCGAAGAGAAAGAAGCCGTTATGAAACGCTTCATCAATAATGAGATTCAGATCCTGGTATCCACGACTGTAATAGAGGTTGGCGTGGATGTCCCAAATGCTTCTATCATGATCATTGAACATGCAGAGCGATTTGGGTTATCACAATTACATCAATTACGGGGAAGAATTGGAAGGGGTAAACGGCAAAGTTATTGCATCCTCATGCCGGATGTAAAAGTGAGCAAGTCCGGAGCTTTTCGACTTAAAACCATGGAAGAAACCAATGATGGCTTCCGGATTGCTGAGGCTGATCTTAAACTTCGGGGACCGGGAGATTTCCTTGGAACCAAGCAAAGTGGCCTGCCTGATTTCAAATTTGCTGATATCGTAGAGGACCAGTTTCTAATGACGCAGGCCAAGGAAAAAGCACACCAGTTATTAAATGAAGACCCCAACCTTTCCGGATCTGAAAACACAGATCTAGGCAGGGTCTTCAAGCCCTATTTCGAGGAAAAAGTTAAGTTTTATGGATTGGGGTAAACTCCAATAACTGTGTTTAAACCCCGGCCTTTTTCTTCTCTTCTCTTTTGCGGTCATTGTGATCGAGGAAGGTCTTCCTGATTCGCAGCGCTTTTGGCGTTACTTCAAGAAGTTCGTCGTTATCGATGAATTCGATGCACTGTTCAAGACTGAGTTTTCTGGCCTGACTGATCTTCACAGAGTCTGCTGTTTGGGTTGCACGGTGGTTGGTTAGGTTTTTCTTCTTCACCACGTTCACCACCATATCATCGCTGCGCTTGTTCACACCAACAACCTGCCCCATGTACACCGGATCTCCAGGTTCCACAAAGAATTCTCCGCGATCCTGAATTCCTTCAAGGGCATAACCTGTTACATCTCCCTGCTCAAGTGCGATCAATGCCCCACGGTTTCTTCCCGGTATCTCACCGGCATAAGGCTCATATCCATCAAACTGCTGGTGCATGATACCGGTACCACGGGTTTCGGTGAGCATTTCGCCACGGAAACCGATCAATCCACGGGAGGGTACCCGAAATTCGATGCGGTTATTCTCCCCTTCCTGACTCATAGAGGTCATAATACCTTTACGTTTTTGCAGATTGTCGATCACCTTGTTACTGTAATCGGTCTGCACATCCACTACTACTTCTTCCACCGGCTCATGGGTTACACCGTCAACATCCTTAAACAATACTTCCGGACGCGATACAGAGAATTCATAACCCTCGCGACGCATGGTTTCGATCAAAATAGCCATTTGTAATTCGCCGCGACCTGATACTTTGTAGATATCAGGACTATCAGTCGGCTCAACCCGCATGGCTACGTTAGTTCGTACTTCTTTATATAATCTATCCTTCAACTGATTGGAGGTCACATAATCCCCTTCCTTTCCTGCAAAGGGAGAGTTATTCACCCGGAAGTACATAGCAATGGTCGGCTTATCGAGATCCACATACTCAAGTGGAGTCATGTCTGCCGTATCGGTCAGGGTATCTCCAACATTGACTTCCTCATAGCCTGCAAGGGCAATGATATCGCCTGCAACCGCCGTTTCAACCGGCTCCCGTTGTAATCCGTTGAACGTATAAAGTTTTGTGGCCCGGGCTTTTTCCCGAACTTCACCTTTTCCATTCATCAGGGCCACTTCCTGACCAACTTTGATAGTCCCCTGCTCAATACGGCCAACGGCAATTCGGCCGACGTAGTCGTTCCAGTCGATACTGCTGACCAGCATCTTAAATTTTTCTTCCGTGTTTTGCTCTGGTGCAGGCACATGTTCTACAATTCTATCGAGTAGAGGCGCCAGACTTTCATCTTCATCTTCCAGGTTTTCCTTGGCAATACCATTAACGGCAACTGCATACAGAACCGGGAAGTCAAGTTGTTCATCGGTAGCATCCAGCATAACAAACAGATCAAAGATCTCATCAAGAACGGCATCAGGACGTGCATCTTTCCGGTCGATCTTATTGATCATCACTATGGGTTTATACCCGAGGCTTAATGATTTTCTTAGCACAAACTTAGTCTGAGGTAATGGTCCTTCGGCAGCATCCACCAACAGGATCACCCCATTCACCATCTTCAAAATACGCTCCACTTCACCACCAAAGTCGGCGTGACCCGGGGTATCCACGATATTGATCTTTGTATCCTTCCATTTTACAGCCGTGTTCTTGGAACTGATGGTGATACCGCGTTCTTTTTCCAGATCACCGGAATCCATAACTCTCTCTTCAACCTGCTGATTCTCTCTGAAGGTTCCGCTCTGTTTTAGAATTTGATCTACGAGCGTGGTCTTGCCATGATCTACGTGAGCAATAATGGCAATATTTCTTAAATCTTGTGACATGTAAGTGTGTAAAGTCTGTTATTTTAAATTGAAGCTGTTGACCGGATATCTAACTAATAGTGATTTCGTAATCCGGATTACCGAAAAACAGCAAGCCTTAAATATACGGGTTATTTCTCCAATTCCGTATTATTAAATAAATAATTGATTTTGAACACACACTAAACCACATCCCGATGGCTGTTCTTGTACTTTGGCTTACACTTGGTCTTATTTTTTTGATCAAAGGAGCGGACCTTTTGGTCAACGGAGCCTCTTCCCTTGCTAAAAAATTCAATGTCTCCGATCTGGCTATCGGCCTAACGGTGGTTGCCTTTGGCACATCCGCGCCGGAACTGGTTGTTAATGTAATGGGAGCTATTGAAGGGCACCATGAGATCGTTTTTGCGAATGTGATAGGCAGTAATAACTTTAATCTGCTGGTTATTTTGGGGATCACCGGACTGATCACTCCGCTTATCGTCCAATCGAGCACGGTTTGGAGGGAGATCCCCTTATCCCTGTTTGCCATTTTCTTACTCTACCTTCTCACAAATGATCTGTGGGACGCTGATGCTTTTTTATTGAGCCGACTGGATGGAGCGTTGTTACTTATATTATTTGGAGGATTCCTTTTCTACGTGTACAAACAATTGCCAACCGATACGGCAGCGGATGCTGATACTCCGGCTCCTTTAACTCCTCTTAAGATCTGGAGTTTCATTTTATTGGGTTTAGCAGGATTAGTGGTTGGAGGAAACCTTGTTGTAACCAATGCCATCGAAATAGCTAATAGGCTGGGTATCAGTGAAAAGATCATTGGGTTGACCATCATTGCTGCGGGCACTTCCCTGCCAGAACTTGCCACTTCTGTGGTAGCCGCTTTTAAAAAGAATACGGACATCGCTGTTGGAAACATCATCGGATCTAACATCTTCAACATATTCCTGATCCTTGGTGTGAGCTCACTGGTCAAACCCATTCAGTATGATCCCTCTTTTAATTCAGAAATGTACTTACTGGCAGGAGGAACCGCTTTACTTTTTATTGGGATGTTTACCGGAGAGAAGAAAAAACTGGATCGGTGGGAGGCTGCCGTATTGCTGGTGATCTTTCTGGGATACACGGGATACCTGGTGGCCGGGGAGCTTTAATTTTTGGATTCCATCCTCAAACGCTGCGAGGTCTTGGGGACGCTCGCAGGTTTAGGCATGTCCACTAAAATAACAACCTCGCAGCGTCCGAAGGTCCTGCGAGCGTTGTGGAACCTGATTTGAAATAAATCTAACCTAATCCTACTTTCGTTATAAATGAAATTTGAATCGGGGTCATACTATCACATTTATAACAGAGGAGTAGATTCTTCCCCTACTTTTTTGACGACTAGGGACTATAGTTTCTTCCTGGAAAAATTCAACTTCTACCTTTCCCTATCTACAGAAACACTTGCTTATTGTATCTTAAGAAATCATTTCCATTTTTTGATCAAAGTCCTCAATAAAAATGAAATGGACGATAAAATAAGATTCATTTCTGATTCTGAATATGAATTTTATTACACACTCCCATCACCTAAGAACAAACATTTTCCTATTCACACCTTAATCGGTCATTGGATGAATAGTTATTCGAAGTATTTCAACAAAAAATATAATAGAAGTGGACCGTTATGGGATGGTAGATTAAACAAAAGATTAATTGACTCGGAAACGTATTTACAAAAAAGTATCTGTTACATTCATAGAAATCCAATCCATCACGGAATTGTAAATAACTATCATGATTATTCTTTTTCTTCTTACTCAGAGATTTTAAACATTAATTCTGATATTGTATCGCCTGAATCAACTCTGGAAGTCTTTGGTGGAAAAGAGAATTTTATAGCAGCGCATCAAGACTTTAAAGGCACTTACGACCCAGACATTTGAATTCAACACCCAAACGCTGCGAGGTCTTGGGGACGCTCGCAGGTTCAGCTTTCAACAACCTCGCAGCGTCCGAAGGTCCTGCGAGCGTTGTGGGACTTTAGAATCAATAGTTCAAAACCGTATCTCTCCGATCAGCTCTATGCGGCTGAAATCCGCCGGATCAAATACCGCCCTGGATTCTCTGTGACTGAAATCGACCATGATCTTAGATCTATCCTCAAACACATAGGCAAGACCAACAACACTATCTAAAACGATCCATCGCTGCCTATCCTTGTTGTACAACTGCTCTGTTCTTCCGGTTATAGCAATCGGTACATTCTTAAAGGGTTTTAACTCACCAAATACGCTCCAACCCTGAAACTCATGCGGTGTGATCCCCTGAAGGTCTTCAAATCGGATGTCATCAGTTGACTCAAACCCCTGACCAACAAAATTAAACCTGCTTGATTCATAGGTCACAGCTGCTCCATAGATATTAAAATCCGGATTCGTGGCTGAATTTCCCTTTCCATAAGCTCCAAAAGCAGACAACTGAAAACCGGGTAAAAAACCGGCAAACGGACGCAGGCTCAATCTTCCTTCTACTAATTTATTGTTGTTCTGCTCAAGAGAGGAGTACCCACCACCGTTATACACTCCTATACCAAAACTTCCATATCGGCTATCATTTGATGATAAACCAGATTCATTAAGGCTCTCCCCAAAACCGGTTTCAAAATAAATGCCATAATCGGCAGAGGATAAGAAATCATTTTGATCCAGATACATGCTTTTTTGGGACCTGTAATCATTGACATTCTGCTCGAAACTGATCCATGGGCGCCTGGTTACCCCACCTGAAACCACCGGATCATTAAAGATCCCGTAACTTGAGAGATCATATTCCACAAAAGCATATTTCAGCCTTAGCTCAATATCCCCGATCCCGTCTCCTTCCTGATCAATGGTCACATCCTGAGTAATACGAGCACTGAAGCGTTCTGCAAGCTGATGCCTGAAGTTGACATATCCTCTTTTAAGGGTAAACTGATTTTCGAAAGAATCGCCGGTGATATCGTGCTCAAATGTGAAAAACATGACGCCATCAATGCGAAAGTTTTCCTGGAAATTCTGAGCCTGAACGCCACTAAAAGCAAAAGACATGGCAAGGGCAACCACTAAAACTGTGAGCTTTTTCATCGTTATTTTTTGTATTCGTAAGTGTGCTGATAATTTATTGATGCGAAAATACAGCATTCATTTGCCCTTTTCTTATTATCTCCCAAAACTTTACAATTAATTTATATCGAACTTTTATCCAAAGAGTCTGTTTTATAAAGTAGCGGAACCCTCATCAAATTTTTTAACCATGGATCTTAAACTTAGCGATCAACGATTTGTAGTATGCGGAGCTTCCAGTGGATTTGGGGAAGCTATATCCCGACAGCTTTTGCAGGAAGGCGCCCATGTTGTGTTAGTGGCTCGACGAGATGAACTTTTACGGGATAAATTCAGTCACTTTAAAGATCAAACCGAGATCATTGAAGGCAGTCTGATCTACAATGAAACATTAGATAAGATCGAGCATTCGGTTCAAGCCAAAGAAACACATGGCATCGTTTTTAACGCAGGAGGACCACCCACCGGCACCCCACTCGAGACAAATATGGATGACTGGGATTCTGCCTGGAAATTAGTCATGCGCTGGAAGATCGATCTGGCTCTGAGACTTGCCCCTTACTTCAAGGAAAAAGAATATGGGCGCATGTTATTTATTGAAAGTCAGTCTGTGAAGCAACCGTTGCCCTCTCTAACACTTAGCAACAGTTTCAGAGCGGGAGTGGTTGGTTTTGCTAAAACGCTGGCGCTGGAAATTGCCGGTTCAGGAGTGACTGCTAACGTACTTGCACCCGGCTCCCATGAAACCCCTGCAATTGAAAGAGTGATCGAAAAGAACAAAACTTCCTTGAACATCAGCTTTGAAGATGCCAAGAAAAATATGGAAGAGAATATTCCTGTTGGCCGCATGGGTAAAGCTGAAGAGTTGGCTTCACTGGCTACCTGGTTGCTTTCACCCCATGCCGGTTATGTGACCGGACAAACCATCAGTCATGATGGAGGGGTCATTAAGGGATTATTTGGGTAAAAAAAGAGGGAGCCTCACACTCCCTCTTTTTTGTCTTAGCCTTTTCTATCTTTTCCTGCTTCTTAATCCAAAAAGGTGACTTTACCGGTATCCAGATCATAAAACGCACCGGCAATCACAACATCTCCGTTGCGCTCAAGTTCGGCTATGATCGGGCTGTTCTCACGCATTTCAGCAATGGTGTTACGAACGTTGTTATTCACAACCTCTGTAACATACTCATTGTTTGAAGACGATTGCTCACCGTTAAAGTTCTCTGACATATCAACGGCGGGTTCGATCTTATCCAGCATAGCTGTGATATTACCCATCTCCACACCATCAATAGCCGCTTTTACGGCACCGCAAGCTTCGTGCCCCATAATAACCACCACCTTGGAACCGGCAACAGCGGTTGCAAATTCAGCACTTCCAAGAATGTCTTCGTTAACGAAGTTACCGGCTACCCGTGCTACAAAAATATCTCCAACACCTTTATCGAAGACTTTTTCAACCGGAACCCGGCTGTCCACACAAGATATTACGATCGCCTCAGGATATTGCCCTCCGGCGGTTGCTTTAACCTGTGCCTGATAGTCTCTTGGAGTCAGGCTGTTATTTGTAAACCTTTCGTTACCATCCGCCATCTCCCGGATGATCTGTTGAGGCGATTTTTCATTTTGGATCTCATCCGTCACAACCGCTGAAGCTAACTGAACAGCTTGAGTTTGAGATTGTGACTCTTTCTGGGTACAAGCTGTAATTAAGAATGAACCCAATACTAAAACGGTAAATACATTTAAATTTTTCATTGTTTACATGATCTAAGGTTTAAAAGAATTGATTTGATATAGCTATCCCAAAGAATTTTGAGCCCGTTCTTCTTTGTTGTCAGATCACTGCACTACAAGATATACTGAGCGTACTCTTTTAGTGAAAGGGATCTTTATTTTTGAATAGCTAAATAAATGACAGGGCTTAGACCATGTCTGGGGGTGGGGTTGCAACATGAGGCACAAATCGGTCCTCATAGATCATGTAAGATCCTTGTTTATTTTGATCCGGTGATACTAAAATTTCCTTAAAGTCTTCATGCTCGATCTCATCTTCACTGCCATGTTCCTCAATGACATCCGGAAGAGGAACCTGAGTTGTGGAAGCAACGGTCTCAACCGGTGAAGGAGGCAGCAGCCAATCATACTCATGCAGTAGCGTGAACGCCCCGAATAGAATCGTTGCGCTCAGAATAAAAAGAGTATGTAGGTTTTTGGCTTTCATGGATCAAATATATTGAGTTGCTAAAAACTTTACCAGTCTTTTCTCCGTTCCTTTTCTAAAATAAATATTTTTTTACAGGTAACTGTTTATGCAGGAACGACTTTCACTCTCTCTTACGTTTGGTCTTCCAACCTGAACTATAACTGTATCCCTGATGATCCTTCGATCTGCGATCTTTTTGTTTTTACTTAACTGCATCTCGGCAGGCTTGTTCGCACAATCTACCGGCACCCTCTCCGGAACCGTGACGGATGCTAAAACCGGAGAACCTTTGATCGGTGCCACCGTTTTACTGGAAGGAACCGAACTTGGGGACGCTACGGATGTGAATGGACGATATACCCTCACCAACATTCCAACCAAGACTTACAACGTAAAAGCTTCATTTGTTGGTTTTGTTTCCCAGATCAAATTCAATGTAGTCATCCGTTCCGAGGGAAATATTGATGTGAATTTTCAGCTGCAAGAAGACGTCAGGGAACTCGATGAAGTAACCGTTACTCCCAATCCATTTTTAAAAGAAGAAGTTACCCCCCTTTCCATTCAAAAATTCAATCAGGAAGAGATCGCTGCCTATCCCGGAGGCAATAATGATATTGCCAAGGTTGTGCAATCTTTGCCCGGGGTTTCAGGATCGGTCGGTGGTTTTCGAAATGATGTGATCATACGCGGAGGAGCTCCTAACGAAAATGTATATTTCCTGGATGGCATCCCGATCCCCAATATCAATCACTTCTCTACACAGGGCAGTGCCGGTGGACCGGTTGGCCTGCTGAATGTCTCCTTTTTTGAGGGAGTGTCATTAACGGCGAGTTCATTTGGTGCCGAGTATGAAAATGTTCTATCGGGAATCTTACAATTCGATCAGCGTAACGGAGACAACCGCGAGTTTAACGGAAATCTGAGGGTTGGATCCAGTGAAGCTGCCTTAACAATGGAGGGTCCCCTTTTTAAGGGTGATAACCCGGAATCGAATACGACCTACATCGCATCGGTTCGGCGATCTTACCTTCAATTGTTGTTTCAGGCTATCGGCCTGCCATTCCTTCCGGATTACTGGGACTATCAGTACAAAGTGAATCACAGGATCAACAAGAACAACCAAGTATATTTAACCGGGGTGGGTTCTATCGATGATCTGTCCATTAATGAACTGGATGATTTTGACCCCGAACAGGAAGCCATTCAGAATCAAATCCCTGTGATCAAGCAAACCAGCAATACGGTAGGCATCGGATGGAAGCGCCAATTTTCTGACAACAGCGGGTTCATGGAAACAGTGGTCACCAGTAACACGCTTGGGAATGAATTTTACCGGTATGAAGACAACGTCAACCAAACCGGATTATATTTCAAGAATGATTCCAGGGAAACTGAAACTCACCTGAGATATCAAACCACAAAGTTCATTGACAACTGGACCCTTTCCGGTGGGTTTAATGTGATCAATGCCGATTACAATAATTCAACTGAAGACCTCATAAATAACTGGTCTTTTAATACAGACCTTAATTTCTTCAGGTACGGATTATTCGTGCAATCATCCGCTAATTTCAGTGAAAGCAGAATTGGTATTTCCTTAGGCCTCAGAACAGATGGTGACACTTTCACGGAATCCGGCCATCAACTTTATCGTACTCTGAGCCCACGTGCATCTATTTCCTACAAACTCACTGAAAATGAAAAGTGGACATTAAATGCATCACTCGGCAGGTACTACAAGATCTTGCCATACACCACCCTTGGCTTTCAGGATAACATCGAATATTTCCCAAATAGTGCCTCAGATTATATACAAAGCGATCATATTGTTGGTGGCGTTGAGTACCTGTTAAACGATAGGGCCAGAATTTCAGCTGAAGGTTTTTTCAAGTATTACCGTGACTACCCTGTCTCCACCACCGACAGTGTTTCTCTGGCTAATAAAGGCGGAGATTTTGAAGTTTTCGGTAGTGAACCGATTGTCAGCGCCGGCAACGGAAGAACCTATGGCTTAGAGTTACTTTATCAGCAAAAGTTCACCGGTAAATTCTATGGTGTTGCCGCAGTCACATTTTATAAAAGTGAGTTTACCAATCTTTTCGACAACGATTACAAACCTGCCGTTTGGGATAACGGCACTTTAATTTCTCTGTTGGGAGGTTATAAGTTTGGTAACAACTGGGAAATCAGCAGCCGATACCGATATCTGGGGAAAGCCCCTTACGCTCCTGTCGATCAGGCATTAACTCTTCAAAACTACCCGGCTGTTTTCAGGGATTACGAACAACTCGGATCCGTCCGGATCGACCCGCTGAGTCAACTTGACGTTCGGGTGGATAAGAAATTCAACTTTCAGAACCTGAGCCTTGATGTTTATCTGGAAGTGCAGAATGTACTGGCTCAGTCAAGTCCGTCTGAACCGCGGTATGGCTTAGACCGCAGTGAAAACTGAGAAGTCATCACTCCGAGATCTCTGGTTCAGGTTAACCGCACCGATGAAGCCGAAGTGCTGCCCTCAATCGGTTTGGTCCTGAATTTTTAAATAATTGGATCAGTTAATGACAGTAAAGTAAGCCACGGCCTTGGGCTTAAAATTACGGAGCCGTAACTCATAGTCGGATTCAGTGAGGTCAATGTCTGGCGTAACATAACCGGTTGAGTCTTCAAGGATCTTTGAATATGGTACATAGGCCTGATACGGCTGCAATTTTTCGACCTCTGCAAATTGCTCTATGGGAACATCGTACGTAATAGTTACCGATGCCGGGTTGTAGGTAACGTTTTGTCCCCTTGGCAAACCTCTTGTGTTGATGATAACAGTAGTCTCTCCTTCTGTAAACTCTGAGATATCAGCCTCAAACTGTATCTCCGTTTCAGACAATTCGATCACACCGGTACTTTCCTGCAATTCAATATTCCGTGAAATATCATTTCTGACCCCTTTCAGCCTTAGTGTATCCTGAACTACCCATTCATCTATATCTGCCACTTTTGAAGCCGCTCCTGTTATGATGATGCTATCAGGGCTGATCACCGGTTCCCCGATCATACCAAATCTGTTCTGAAATTGGATATCTGTGTTGAGTACCACAGGGATCTTTTTGGATACTTTGGCTTCCATATCAAGGCGGACCAACAGGGGTTGAACCTTGGCAATATCCACTCCCTGCAAATAACTCAGCCTTTGGCGAACCTGATCGAATAAATTAACTTCTTCATTATCAATATTGATGATCACCGTAGGCGGATCATTAAAAAGAGAAAGCAACTGCCAGCCATCACCGGCAACATCAGCTTGTACAAATTCAGGAAGTTCTTCAGTCAGCGCCATGTCCTCAGGTATATTTCCCGGTTCAATGGGTAAATTTACATTGATGCTGTAACTGCCACTCAGGTTCACAATAAACCATAAAGCCACTGCCATAATGTAGGCACCTATAAAAACCACCACTTTTTCCCGACGCAGAAAGCTGACCTCCTCTTCTTCAACACCGGGTTTGGTACCCGACTTAAAAAGGTCTTTTATCTGATTAATAAATGGGTGGTTAAAAAAATCTGTCATGAAAGAATATAGATGCAGGGTTTAGTTTAATCAACTAACTGCGAACAATGATATCAGCAATGATATCGCCTTTTACTTTTGAGTTCAATTTTTTGGCAATGCTAAACCGATTGGAGTGAATTTCGTGCCGCCAGGCCGGATGCTTGACCTTCATCGCCAGCTTGTTACCTTCAAAGTGAAGGTCCTCAACTTCTGATGCCAGCCGCTTGCCCACCACATCCTCAAAAGCTGACAAGATCATGCCTTGTTTAAGCTTTCGCTTCTGAGGAAATTTCTCAAGGAAATCTTCCAATACAGAACTCAATGATTTTGGCGTATCAAATCTCATGTATTCACCTCTTCAACCCTACCGTTTTCAACTTTATAGAACCGGTTATTTTCACCATCAAAGGTCACATAATCTTTAAAGGGTACCGGGTTAGCGGAAGTTATGAATATTTGACCTTTATGTTGTTGAAGAGCGGTTAGCAATATCTCAGTTTTTTTCAGGTCCAGGTCGCCAAACACATCATCCAGCATGAGGATAGGCAGGTCATCAAGTTCATCGGAATAATAATGCAGCTGCGCCAGCTTCAACGAGAGTGCAAACAGGCGATGTTGGCCCTGTGACCCAAACCGCCTCAATTCAAAATCATCCAGATAAAACACCACCTCATCTCTGTGTGGTCCAACGGTTGTGATCTCCCTTTCAATTTCTTTTGCCTGTACTCTTTCAAGTTCTTCAAAGTAGGCCTTTTCAATTTCTTTCGGATCTGACCCCGGCGTGCAAAAGGTCTGATATTCCAGGTTGGTCGTCAGATCCATGCCGGAAATCATGGCATAATCTTCTTCCAGATAATCTTTAAGTTTTTCCAGAACTTCATATCGTTTAGCCACGATCCTGGAGCCGGTCTCAACCAACTGCACATTCCAGGGCTCCAGATAGGCTTCAAGTACCGAAGCCGGTCCCCGGTATTCCTGAAGTAAACTATTTCGCTGCTTCCTCACCCTCCGAAACTCGATCAGATCCCGCAAATATCCGGGTGAGATCTGACTGATAAATGAATCGATGTAGCTGCGCCTTTCTGCCGGGCCTTCCAGCGTTAATTTTTTGTCATCGGGAGTAAGGGTGACCACCGGTACCATACCGATCAGATCGGATAGTTTTTCAAGGGGAGAGTCATTCACAAAGATCTTTTTCCCATCACCCCGTGAATAGGTACAGGATACATCAAATTCAGAACGTATTTGCCCCTCAAAGTGGCCTTTTATCATGAAATAGCTCTCATCCTGATTGACCACATACATATCGGTGTTAGAAACAAAACTACGCGACATACACAGGTAATGAATAGCATCGATCAAACTGGTTTTTCCTGAACCGTTTGGCCCCGTTATTACATTTAAATGCGGAGCCCAATCGATCTTGGTCTCCACATGATTCCTGAAATTAAGTAGTTCTGTGTGGGTATTTCGCATACGCTATATGGTACGCATTCTATCAGTTTATAACAGGGGCTAATAATAAAAAAAGAGCCGGCTATCAATCCAAATGCCGGCTCCTTAGAAAGCTACTATGTGTATGTAAGTGATTCTATAACTCTATAATCCGGCATTTATTATGCGGATACTAACTTTTTTTGAATTTTATTTATTCTGCCGATTTGATCACACTCTTAACGACTTCCCTCAAAAAAAGCCACTGCTTGATCAGTGGCTTTTTAAGATGAATGCTTTATGGTTTTATCCTAAACCAAAAGTATCTCTTCCTAAGAACAGGGCCGTATCACCAAGCTGTTCTTCAATTCGAAGCAGCTGATTGTATTTGGCAATACGATCGGTTCTGCTCATAGAACCTGTCTTGATCTGTCCGGCATTTGTTGCTACAGCCAGATCAGCAATGGTCACATCTTCCGTTTCACCTGATCGGTGAGAGATCACTGCTGTGTATCCGTTCTTATGTGCCATCTCAATGGCATCCAGGGTTTCGGTGATGGTACCGATCTGATTTACCTTGATCAGTATCGAGTTTGCAATACCTCTTTCTATACCGGTAGCCAATCGCTCGGTGTTGGTTACGAACAGGTCGTCCCCAACCAGCTGTACTTTATCGCCCACTGCATCAGTTAGTTTTTCCCAGGCATCCCAGTCATTTTCAGCCAAGCCATCCTCTATGGAAATGATAGGATATTTATCCACCCAGTCACTCCAGTATTCCACCATGGCATCGGTATCTTTTTTGGAACCGTCACTCCATTTGAATTCGTAGAGTCCGGTTTCAGTATTATAAAATTCAGAAGCAGCCGGATCCAACGCGATCAGCACATCTTCTTCAGGTGTATAGCCTGCTTTTTCCACTGCTTTTAGGATCACCTCGATCGCTTCTTCATTGGATTTCAGGTTTGGAGCAAATCCACCTTCATCGCCAACAGCTGTGCTGTATCCGGCATCACTCAATACTTTCTTGAGATTATGAAATATTTCTGATCCCATTTGCAGAGCCTCGCTGAAGGTCTCAGCTCCAGCCGGCATGATCATAAATTCCTGCATATCCACACTGTTATCCGCATGAGATCCCCCATTGATGATGTTCATCATTGGTAGCGGCATCACTTTAGCATTTACGCCACCTATATATCTCCACAACGGCATATCCAGTTCTTTAGCGGCGGCTTTTGCAATGGCCATGGATACCCCAAGAATTGCATTGGCTCCCAGTTTTGCCTTGTTTGGCGTGCCATCCAGCTCAAGTAAGAGATCATCCAGATACACCTGATTGAAAGTTGAAAGACCCAATAATTCCTCAGCGATCACCGTATTCACATTTTCAACGGCTTTCAGAACACTTTTGCCTAAATAATAATCTTTGTCACCATCGCGTAATTCTACGGCTTCGTGTTCTCCGGTTGATGCGCCGGAAGGAACCGCGGCTCTGCCTACCGTTCCGGTTTCAAGTGTAACGTCAACTTCCACGGTTGGATTACCCCGCGAGTCGATCACCTGTCTTGCATGAATGTCTTCTATAAAACTCATTATTAATTCTCCGATTAGTTAAGTGAGATTCTTACTGCTTAAAGGTACTGTTATTTAACCTGTACTTAAAGCCATTTCACCTCAATATTCGTAACTTAAAGTGAAGATGATATTAACTATCAATGAACTATTCATTCATGAGTCACCCCTGGATCATTTTATTCGATATTGACGGAACCATGTTAACCGTCGATCGTGGATTTAACCGCGCAATGTTAAGAGAGTTATTGGATGAACATGACATACACTATCCACAGCTGGAACAGGATTCATTTTCGGGCCGAACCGATCATGATATCTTTACCTCCTTTTTTGTAAACCATGGCTATGATAAAGCCCTGTATCAAACGTTTAAATCTGCCTATCTCAGAGAATTGGAGCAACGGTTAAACTACGATCTTGTTTATCGCCACAGCTATGTTGATGAAGCCATCAACTTTTTTAGCCGCCGTGATTTTGTCCGAGGTCTGCTAACCGGTAATTATCCCAAGGCAGCAGTGATCAAATTAAAGGCAGGCAGAATAGGCTACGATTTCAGCATCGGAGCTTTTGGTGAACATGACAAAGACCGAAACAACTTACCGTTTATAGCCATTGAACAAGTTCGCGAACAAATGGGCATTGATCCTGACCCTTCACGATTTGTGATCATCGGTGATACCCCAAGAGATATTCAGTGTGCCAAACATGCCGGAATGAAATGCGTGTCGGTTACTACCGGAAAGTATAGCCGTGAAGATCTTGCCGAACACAATCCTGAACTCATCCTTGATGATCTCTCAGAACCTGAAATATGGTTTAGCGAATTGATCTCAAGCTGATCATTTACCACATCCAGCCAAAGATGAAGCTGATCTGTGCAGATCCGAAATATTTTCTGGGGTCGTTAGCTTTCTCAAGGGGAGCCTGTTCTGAAAAGATATTCCCACTTTGATCCTGGAAAAAGACCTCCGTGTAATTACCTCCCACACCACATGGGTTCAGCGGGGCCTCACCGATCCTGTTCAGGTCAGCTTTACAGGGTTGCAGAACCTGTATTCCATTCGGAAAATAATTCATCGTATAGCCAAACTGCACCGTTGAGAGGTTAGCGAAATTATCCCCAAAATCTATTCCTATGGTGAATTCGCCTCCCATACCCCAATGGGTCTCCGAATCACCCCAGCCTGTAAAAATATCATTCGTGCGTTCCGTGAAACCATAAATACGCGCATCATTTTCCCGAAATCCATTCTCATTCACATCGTCAAAATAGCTGTAGGAAAACGCGAAAGTCGGTCCGGCACTGATCGAACTGAATAATCTGAAGTTATCAGCAATTTTTTCCGGCATGAATCGCTGTTTAATTCCAAAGTATAGCGGAACAGAAATGATCCGCTGATATTTATCCGGTGTGGTACGGTATCCAAGAAAATCCGTAAAGGTTTGTTCCGTCGGATCTTTCAAACCTGAGATCTTAAGTGTGATCAATGCTTCGGTGTAGGGCCTCAGACCAAACCTGAATTGACCGCCGGCTCCAAACCCAAAATCTGAGAGAGCCAGGTTAAAACCAAAGCCGGTTTTGTAACCTTCATCAAATAAATTCTTAGGGGCATCCACCTGACGCACCTCAGGCTCACCAAACTGTGCGAGGGCATTATTTGTTAAGAAAAGAGCCGCAAATAGAAAGACTGCAATAAATTTTTTCATCGATAAATGTTGGGTTTATAATGGTTTTGAGCCCGTTAGACGTTGCGTTAACGAAATTTTCTACTTTTTCTTATTGCGTTAATACAATATCCTGTTATTTTCACCACAAATTTTTAGTAATAAACACATCCATAAAATAATTAATTCAAGCTACAAAGCATGAATTCACACACAACATATTTCGTATTTGGGCCAACTGCAACGCTTCGCAGAATGTCATCCAAATTGTTTAAAGAACATCCACCAAAATTTCTATACGAATATTCTCCTGAGGGGACTTCTGAAACCATTTATGTAGCGGTTTACGAAGAATATGAAAAACAGATCAACTCCAGTGTTACCCTTACCTGTATTCTTGAAAGTAAAGGGAAACACAATAAGATCGTATTGAAAAAGACCGGTGGTCGCATGGGTTTCAGGGGTAGTTCACTATCCGAAGAGCAAACCGTTGAGACCAACGTTATCGATTTCATTCTCGATTTCTCTAAACGCCACGGATTAACTCTTCAGGAAGAACAGCCACCGGCTGAAACTGAAGAAGAATAATTTATGGCTAACACACCTTCCGTATGGACGGTTCTTAGCATGCTTGAATGGGCCACTGATTTCTTTGAAGAAAAAGAGATCAGGTCCCCGCGCTTTAGTATAGAGTGGCTGCTTGCCGACGTTTTAGGCGTCAAACGGCTGGATCTTTACTTAATGTACGACCGTCCACTTTCCTCAGAAGAACTCGATGCCTTACGCCCCATGGTCAAGAGAAGATCGATGCATGAGCCTCTGCAATATATTACAGGAGAAACTGATTTTCTGAACGTGCAGATCAAGGTTGAGCCGGGCGTACTCATCCCCAGGCAGGAAACCGAGCAGCTCGTGGATCTGATCCTCAAAGAGAACAAGGACAAAAAAGATCTGAATATTTTGGATATAGGTACCGGATCCGGTTGTATTCCCGTTGCCATCAAAAAAGAAAAGCCTGACTGGAATGTGTATGCCACTGATATTTCCCAAGAAGCTTTGGAGATCGCCAAAGGTAATGCCGCTTATAATGAGGTAGATATCACCTTTTTTGAGGACGATCTGTTTAAGCCACAACACATCAAGCCTGACACTTTTGATATCATTATATCAAACCCACCTTATATAGAACCTCACGAAAAAGACACCTTAGATAAAGAGGTGGTAGAGTTCGAACCTGAGCTCGCTCTTTTTTGTGAATCCACGGACAAGATGTACAAAGCTCTTGAGTCAATTTGCAGGTCATCTTTGAAAGAAAACGGCACGGTTTACTTTGAACTCCACCACGAGTTAGGTACTAAGGTAACAAAGCTTTTCGAAGCCTCTGATTGGTCTTCGGAAACCCTGAAAGATCTCGATGAAAAAAAGAGATTTTTTAAAGCAAAAAAGGCTTGATTTTTTGCACGGAAATTTATCGGTGTAAAACTTTCTACAAATGTGGAAAACTTGTGGAAAAGTTTTTAGTACTGCTAATGTCGGTTTTTCAAAAAGGTTAATTCAGTGTTACGGCAATGTTACGGGGTGTCAAGCTCTTTTTAGGAATTTTTTGCAGTTTTTTATTTAACGTTGTGCGCCAATAACTTACGCTGTTTAATGTAATGTGGATAACTTTTCAAAAATAGCCAAACATAGGTTTGACAAGTGCCCAATAAATTACCATTTTCAAAACCGAACGAAGTCAGACCATTATCTTTACTTGTGGATAACTGACGAGGAATGGATCAAACTATTTTAAGCTAACACCGTTAGGGGGATTTGGACAATTGCACGAGTTATCGGTTGAGAAGGCATGGGATAACTGCCTCGAAATTATAAAGGACAACATCAGCTATCAGAAATATAAATCATGGTTTGAACCGATCAAACCGGTGTCATTAAAAGACAGTACGCTCACCATACAGGTACCCAGTCAGTTTTGGTATGAATGGCTGGAAGAGCACTACTATAATATGTTGCGTTCAACGCTGGCAAAAGTACTGGGGCCGGAAGGCAAACTCGAGTACTCTATAGTAATGGAGAAGTCTGATCAGTTTGAAAACAACCGATCAGTGAGAATGCCGCAACGCCCTATGGGTCCGGTTCAACCTCAGGAATCGGCCGGCTATCCGGAATACCAGCCGGATCGTATTGAGAATCCGTTTGTGATCCCCGGTATTAAAAAGACCAAGATCGACTCGAACCTGAATAATAATTATGTGTTCGAACGATTCATTGAAGGTGATTGCAACCGTCTTGCCCGTTCTGCCGCCATGGCGATCGCTGATAATCCCGGCAGTAACTCATTCAACCCATTTTTTGTGTACGGCCCTACCGGACTCGGAAAAACACACCTCGTTCAAAGTATAGGCAATAAGATCAAAGAGAAATTCGGGGATGAAAAATCCGTTTTGTATATCTCTTCAGAAGCTTTTACCAACGAGTTCGTACACGCCATCCGTAATAACCGGGCCAGTGAATTCTCCATGTTCTATCGTAATATTGATGTATTGATGGTGGATGACATTCAGTTCTTCAGTGGAAAGGAAAAAACACAGGAAGAATTCTTCCACATCTTTAACGCCCTGCATCAGGATGGTAAGCAGATCATCCTTAGCAGTGACCGCGCCCCAAAGGATGTTCCTGATATTGAAGAGCGACTTATCTCCCGCTTTGGCTGGGGACTGAGCGCTGACCTTAAAATGCCTGAATATGAAACCCGTTACGCCATCCTTGAACGCAAGGCAAATGACAACGGCATAGAGATCGACCCTCAGATCATTGAATTCATCGCACATAACTTCAAATCGAATGTAAGAGACCTTGAAGGCGCTATTATCAAACTGTTGGCACATGCCTCTCTGCAAAATATTGACGATATCGATCTGGCAATGGCCAAACGCGTGCTGAAGGATATGGTCAAAGATTCCAACACACAGATCTCCATTGAATCTATACAAAATTATGTGTGTGATTATTTTGGCATCGATACCAATAAGGTTCGTGAGAAAACCCGGAAGCAGGAGATCGTTGAAGCCCGACAGATCGCGATGTATCTCTCCAAGAAATTCACGAAGTCGAGCCTGAAAACCATCGGACTCCATTTTGGTGGTCGCGATCACTCTACGGTCATTCATGCTATTTCTACTGTTGAAGAACGGATTTCAACCAGCCCTAAGCATAAGCGAA
The DNA here is from genome assembly GCF_002911695.1 of Gracilimonas amylolytica. Taxonomy (GTDB): domain Bacteria; phylum Bacteroidota; class Rhodothermia; order Balneolales; family Balneolaceae; genus Gracilimonas; species Gracilimonas amylolytica. The sequence goes on along the minus strand of NZ_PQBS01000011.1, from coordinate 73,671 downwards.
TGGTTGAAGAACTGCATCAGCGTATTGAAGTAGCCAGCCTCTGATCGTGATGGATATCCTCTCCGTAAACGGAATGAAATTTCTCGGATACCACGGTGTTCAGGAATTCGAAAAGGAAGAGGGCAATGAATTTATCGTAGATGTATTCTTCCATACCGACCTTTCTGAAGCAGGAGTAACTGATGACCTCAACAAGGCTATCAACTACACAGAGGTTCAGAACCTAACTTCTGAGATCATGGAAGGAGCATCCGTTGACTTGATCGAAACCTTGTGTTACCGGATCGGAAACAAGCTGTACGAAGAGTATGAGGATCAATGTGAAAAGATCGTAGTCAAAGTTCGCAAACTGAAACCGCCGATCGAGGCGCCTGTCGATCATACCGAAGCCCATATGTCATGGCCCAGGTAATTATTGCATTGGGGTCCAATCTTGATGACCCTCATAAGCAGCTTAAAACAGCCTGTAAATTTTTAGAAGACATTAGTCTTACCCCCATCAAAAAGTCTTCTATTTATAGGTCCGAACCGGTTGGTCCTTCGGAAAAAGATTTTTTGAATGCCGTTGCCGTTATTGAAACTGAACTGGAACCTTCTCAGCTTTTCGAAAAACTAAAGGCACAGGAAAAAAAGCAGGGTCGCCCTTCACGCTATCCCAAGTGGACCGCCCGAACGTTAGACCTTGATATAATTGGCTGGGATCACTTGGTCATTGAAACAGATACCCTTATCATTCCTCATCAAGAATATAAGAGCCGTTTGTTTGTTCTTTTACCCTTAAAGGATATTTTACCCGATTGGCAGGATCCCGTGTCTGCTCAACATGTGGATGAACTGATCGAACAAGCACCCAAGCTCGACATTGTTAAAACAACCCTGAATTGGTAGCTGATGCCCAACTCATATGATTTTATTGCGATCGAAGGTGTAATTGGAGCCGGAAAGACTTCTCTTGCCTCTCTGCTGGCAGAGCGCAGAAATGCCCGATTGGTGCTGGAGGAATTTGAGGACAATCCCTTTTTGCCAAAGTTTTATGAGGACCGTGAGCGATACGCTTTTCAAACACAGCTTGCCTTTTTAGCGAGCCGGTTCAAGCAGCAGCAGAATATGATGAATCAGGATCTGTTTCACCAATTCACGATATCTGACTATATCTTTGATAAAGACCGCATCTTTGCCCGCCTGAACCTGGATCAGGATGAAATGGCGCTATACGATAATATTTACAGCATCATGACGGGCATTGCGGCTCAGCCTGATCTGATCATTTACATTCAATCTTCAGTTGAACGACTGATGGAGAACATTGAGAATCGTGGCAGGGATTATGAGCGTCACATCACTCCTGAGTATCTTAAAGAACTGAATGATGCCTATAATCATTTCTTTCATCATTATAACCGGGCACCGCTGATCGTATTGAATGCTTCAGAGATCGATTTTGTAAATAACAGTGAGCATCTGGATTACATTGAAAAACAGATCTTTGAGAAACCCATTACAACCAACACCCATATCCACATCTCACCCTGAGTGAAATGCTTAAGTTTTTATTTTTTGTCATAATATTCTTCTTCCTGGTAAGATATATCAACAGATTGTTCTTAACTTCCAATGAGAAAAACAAGAGTTTTGATCCGTTTAGCGGACGTTCAAACAGAAGAAAACAAAGCTTCGATGAGATAGAAGAAGCTGAATACGAAGATCTTTCTAATAAAGAAAATTAAACACACTCCATGAATTTCGAAGAGAAACTGAATAAAGGTTTTGAATTACTAAGAGAAAAAGACATTGATTATGCTCTGGATGTTGCAAGAGAGCTACAAAAAGACCATCCGGATTCGCATGAGGCTTACTACCTCGAGGCTTTGGTCATGCAGCAACTGAATCAATTTGATAAAAGCATTGAAGCGATCGAAAAAGCGATCGAGATCGATGATGACAATGCTCCCTACTACAACCTCCGTGGAAATGTCAGAATGCAGCTGGAAAAACTGGAGGGCGCTGAAGAAGATTTTGATAAAGCCATAGAAATGGCCGACACCTCTGCCGCTCACCGTAATAAGGTGATGCTCATGCTGATGACCGACCGTGGTCAGGAAGCTATTCCTTATCTGATCGAGCGCATCAAAAAAGACCCTCAGGATGCCGAAAACTGGATCCTTATGGGTGATATGATCAACAAAGGCGGTCAGCCTGACAAAGCCCGTACATATTATGAGCAAGCGCTAAAGATCGACCCTGAAAATGATTATGCCAAGCGGCAGCTGGAAGAAGAAGAGTGAACATCGTACACTGAACTGTTGAATTAATTGGTTACGACGCAGAGCGTACGTAACCAGGTTTCGGATATTGGTGGCACCATCCTCCTCGCTTTTGACACTCTGCTTAAAAGTGAATTTATCCCAAATATATCTTCCTCACTCCATTCGCACTGAATCGGAGTAGAAATATCTTAACAGCTGATCCTCGCTCATATAAAACTATCGCAAGCGTCCCGCTTGTGATAGGAATTATTATCTCTGTTCTAATGCCAAACTAAGATGTTACCGTAATTTTCACATCTCTCGCTCCTGACGCTCTGCGTCGGAGCGGATATATCTCTAATGAACCTCATGTTTTTTAGGGAAAGCATTGAAATTTGAAGGCTAAAAGTGCTATCTTTGTCGCCCTTGAATTTGTTACCAAACATGTTACCAAACATGTTACCAAACATGTTACCAAACATGTTACCAAACATGTTACCAATGCTCACGTGGCGGAACTGGTAGACGCGTGCGCTTGAGGGGCGTATGGCCTAACGGCCGTGGAGGTTCGATTCCTCTCGTGAGCACCATTTAATTAAGCCCGTTTCTTGTTCAAGAAACGGGCTTTTTTTGTTTGGCTGATTTTCATCTCTTCTCATTTATTAATTCCCCTGCCCGTAGAGGTGCGATGCATCGCGTCTCTACGGGCAGGGGGAATACGTCGTCACCCTTTCTTGACATTCATCAACTAATTCGGGTAATTACTATTTAATTAGTAACGAATTATTTGTCATGCATTTAAGATCACTTCTTTTCATTCTGCTTATCTCAGTCATCTCCTTGGGGTGTTCTGAGAAGTCTCCTTCAGTACCTACCGAACCTCAGTTAGTCAAAATTGACACATTGTACAAGTTCATGGATTTTGACTCACACGGTATTTCCCGGCCCGGCTCCATCGAAATTCTACCTAACGGTAATATTGCTGTGGCTGATGGTCAGATCAAAAAGATCACCATAGTCACATCAGACGGTGATTCAGTGGCACAGTTTGGTAAGGAAGGGCGTGGTCCGGCAGAGTTTATTTACCCAGGTAACCTTACGGTAGCCTCAGGCTTATTGAATGTAGTAGATGCGAATCAGTTCAAAGTGTTGGAATTCGACCTGAATGGAAATTTTGTGGACAGTTATGGGTATAAAAGTAAGGCGATGGGTGGCTCCATTGCGTTGTCAGATGACCGCGAATTCTTCACCGGGGCAAATGGTGAGAATGAAAAACTCATAAAATGGGGCAAAGCAGATACCGATACTTCTCAACTTTTTGGAGAAGCCAAGATCTCACTCATAGAAGATATGGATATGGAAGCGAGTCGCAATGCCATTGAAAACGGCCAAATTCCGGATTATTTCAAAAATAATGTGATACTGACTTTAGATGAAGATCACGTTTATGCTTTCCTAAACTCTTACAGTGAGTTAAGAAAATACACCAGGGATGGGGAATTGGTTTGGGAGCGACACCTTGACCTGCCCGATAATGATCAGTTAAAGTCAGACATTGCAGAAGCAGCCGGGCAATCTCCCAATTTTCTACCATTTTTAACTTACATATATTCTGCCAAATTCGTGGACTCCGGTATTTATTTACTGGGGAATAAAGCCCGCAATTCATCACAGCATCTCATCAGGGTTAATGCAGATGGGGAAATAACCACTTTATATCAAATGCCTGATTCTGACATGCAAGTTCTAAGCTTCGCCATCGATCCAAATAGTAACACCCTTTATGTTTCGGATGCTATGAGCGGGATCGTTTACAAGGGAAAATTGTAACCTATAATTGAAGTGATTTTATACCGGCATGCCCAAAGTTTGCATTTTGTTTCCCACAGAGATTGGTATCTGAACGAAATCATTACAGACCGGTTGGATACTTATATAAGTATTTCACTTATTGATATTCATAACTTATAATTATATATAGACCTAATATTAAATAACTTGTATTGATCTGTATGCCTTATAAATATCTTCTTTTTACCTGCATCATTTTAATGATAATTGGTTGCTCACAAACTCAAGATGATTCTTCAAAGCAACCTGACAAAGTCACTATGGTTTCGGTGGATACACTTTTTACCTTTACCGATTTTGAAACTCACAATATTGCTCAGCCTACAGAACTTGCAATACTTGAAAATGGCTCAGTGGCTATTGTAGACTTTGACCAAAAGCAGGTCAGTTTGGTTAGTAAATTAGGGGATCTGATCACATCATTTGGGCGTGAAGGAAGAGGTCCGGGTGAATTTATTCGTATTGATAACCTATTTGTCACGGATGATGTGATACATGTGATCGATACCAATCTAAATATGATCTCTAAATTTGATACCGAAGGTAATTTTATTAACGGTCATGCATATAAGTCAGCTGCAATACTTAAAGAAGTCTCCGCTATTGACAGAACCAAATATATTATCGCTACCGGGGGTGTTGACAGTACTCTTCTTTCTGTTACTGATTTCAACACTGATTCTACCTTTTACTTTGGAACTCCAAAAGGTGAAAGCATAGAAGTTGTGGATTTTCAGGAAAGTCTCAACCAACTCAAAAATGGTGAGATCCCAGGCCTTTACAAGAACATGGTCACCTTAAGGACAGATAATGATCATATTTACGCTTTCCTGAATGCTTACAGTATCCTTCAAAAATATGATCAGAATGGCAAACTGGTTTGGGAGCAAAAAATTGAACTGCCATATAACGAAGACATTTTCAGGGCAACGGTAGAAAAAGCTAAAAACTCACCGGGAGGGCTTCCCGCTTACGCTTATATCAATGATCTTGAGGTCATTGATAAAGAGATCGTCATTCTTTCAAACAGAAAAAACTCAGAAGTCCCTCAGCAACTAATCAAAGTAAACAGTGCAGGTGAAATAACAGACATTTATACACTTCCTGCTCATGTTGGTTACCTTGCAGCATTTGATGTAGATAACGAAAGCAACACAGTTTATTTTGCTTCATCCGAAGATGGAATGGTATATAAAAGCCCTATATCTCTATAAAAGTCATAAAACTCAGTAACTGCTTTTCATTCCCGAAATAACCCCGCCATATCCCACTTTTCGATAACATCCTTGATCAGGTTGCCCACACGGGTATTAACTCTATCAAAATATTCTTCAGCCTGAGCCTGATCAAAAGTCGGATGCCCTTGCCCCGGCTCATATAATCCTATGGATGAAGGAAACGGGTAAGCCGACCAGGAAGTACCACTCGGATACGGGGTCGTCATTTCTTCTCCGGAGTACCACTCAGGATGTATATGATCGGGAGTTATGGCCTGCATGTAGGCTGATTCATTATTTCCGGCATGACCTCCATTTTCACCAAACACGGTAAAGGTATCTTCAGAAGCCAGGCTCCACCAATTGATGACCATGATCCGAACCTGTAATTTATTTGATAATTCAGCTGCCAGGTCCTGAAGCACGGCGGTCTGTCCACCACCGTGACCATTGAGTATGATGATATTCTTAAATTCATTTTTGTGTAATCCTTCCAGGATCTCTCCCGCAAAAGCACGATACACGTTTTCACTCATAGCAAAAGCACCGGGATAAGCGGCCAGTGTCCCTGTCATACCATAATTCAAAGTGGGAGCTACCATCGCGTTCAATTCAGGAGCCAGCTCCCTTGCCATAGCCTCCGGGGCCAGGTTATCAGATCCATTTGGAATCACCCCATGTGGCTCCAGGGTTCCGGTAGGCAATAACACCGTTTCAATCTTTTCGGGCACAAATTCCTCAAATTCCAGCCAGTTTATAAGGTTCATTTCACGGGTTGTTGGTGAATCCTGTGCCTGATTATTCCCGGAAAAGATCGGAATGATCATTAGCAACAATATGGCTTTTTTCATGATATAAATTGCTTTAGAATGGGTTTTGAATATATAGATACGGAAATTTCAGCGATTATTTCGTATCCAATTCCCATCGCCGAACATTGTCTAAGATATAATCGGCAATAGATTCGTATTCCCTATAATTTCTGATCACCCTGTCATGATAATTTGATTGCCAGCAAAACTCTGGGTTTATTTTTCGGGAATGAATGGTTACAGCCGATTTATATCCGCGTATGATCGACGCCAGGTTTTTACGTTGTGGTCCAAATCTTTTTTGTGAATCGGTTTCAAGATCAACCCCGGTAGAGACGCGATGCATCGCGTCTCTACCGGGGTTCGAAGGTATTTCTGGTGTATTATATTCGTTATTCCCGATAATAATGATCCCATGCATATGATCCGGCATGATCACAAATTCACCCAATGTTAAATTCATGTCTTTGCGGATCTTCGGTGTTCTCTTCCATTCGGCTCTGGCAATTGATCCCACCTCGTTCAGGATCATTCTGCCTCCTTCTATCGTCCCGAAAAAATGTTGCCTGTGTTTTGTACAAATGGTAATGAAATAAGCTCCGGGGTTTTTGTAATCCCAATATTCCCACCGATTGGATTCTATCCTGTATTTATCCCGAAATTTTGTCATTTATAACCCGATTCTCTTGCTTTTATCTCAAGATTATAATCTCCCCTAACCAATATTTCAAATCATAATTATTTCCCTGCCCGTAGAGACGCGATGCAACGCGCCTCTACGGGCAGGGTGTTGAAATTAATTAAATAATTCCGTCAGGCTCTTAATCTCTGGCTGCAAACCATACGGCCAAACCGCCACCTTTGGCAAGGTCTAATTCAAGAATGGATTCTGAGGTGACCTCCTTGGTGATTCTTTCCAGTGGATAGGGATTGGTCTCCCAATCTGCCTCTTCCCCATCAGCCCAGATGTGAGCTTCATAGGTTTTACCGGGATCCAGAAATTCGAGACTCAGCTCAAACTGACGGGCTTCCTCATCGGTGATTCCACCCAGGAACCAGTCGCTGGAATTTCGGTCTTTGCGAACCACAATGGTGTGATCACCGATCTCAGCTTCAGGTACGATCGTTGTTTCCCAATCAGTTGGAACTGCCTTCACCCACTCCAAAGCGACAGGATTGGCTTCAAGATTTTCAGGAAGATCAGAAACCATTTGCAGCGGACTGTAGATCACTACGTATAAAGCCAGCTCATGCGCCAGGGTGTGGCTCACCCGATTGTTATCCGGGTTTTCCGGTTTGTCAGACAGAAGCAGATCAAAGACTCCCGGAGTGTAATCAAAGGGACTTACCAGACCGCGTGTGAACGGCACAATGGTTGTGTAATCAACCGGATTTCCACCATCTACTGACCAGGCGTTGTACTCTTGTCCGCGGGCGCCTTCCCGGGTCATCATATTCGGCCAGGTCCTCCGGATCCCTGTATCCTTGATTGGCTCATGCACATTCAGCATGATCTTATGCTCTGCCGCAAGCTTCACAATATCCCGGTAATGGCGCACCATAAACTGCCCATGATGCCATTCACCGCCTTCCACAAAATCACCGACATAACCGGTCTTTACGGCCTCCACTCCTACTTCATTGTACAGGTCAAAGGCATCCTCTACCTGCGCTTCGTAATTGGAGATCCCCGTCGAGGTCTCATGGTGACCAATGAGTTTTACACCTAACGAATCGCCGTATCTTGTCACCTCTTGAATATCAAAATCCGGGTAGGTTTCAGTGAAACTGAAGATGTCTGAATTGGCCGCCCAGTCACCATCCCAGCCGGTATTCCATCCCTCCACCAATACCCCATAGAAACCGTGTTTGGCCGTAAAGTCCATGAGTTCTTTCGTGTATTCTGTCGTTGCACCGTGATCAGGCCCGGATCCCCATGTTTTTGTATTCAAATGCATATCCCACCAGATCCCGGTGTATTTACCGGTTTTGATCCAAGAGGTATCCTTGATTTGACTCGGTTCATTTAGATTCAGCACCAGGTAGTTGGTCATTAGATCACCGGCTGATTCGCCAAGTGCGACCGTTCTCCATGGTGACAAATACGGAGCCGAGCCGCGTACCTTATCACCATTTTTCCATGGTACCAGATCAGCCTCTAATGAATTGTTTCCATTATTGGCGATGGTCATACTCGCGAAGTCTGTCAGAGCGGCTTCATGGATGGAGAGATGCAAGCCATCATCCGTTTTCATGGTAAATGGGGTATGAACCGTATCGATCTCAGACACCCGGGTTTCGTTGAATAAGTGCTCATAGCGGTTCAGCTGATAGGCACCGATCCACCACCCGGTATGATCGCCTGCCAGATTAAATTCCGTTACTTCATCCGTGATCACAAAATCCTGCAGTCCCTCCTGCTCCGGCCATTCGTAGCGGAAACCCAAACCGTCATCAAACAAACGAAACGTGAGGTTTATCTTTTCGCCGCTTCCCTTTTTAGTGAAAAACAGGTTAACCTCCCGATGATGATTTCGGATCTCCTTTTGCTCGCCCCAGGGTTGGGTCCATGTCTCATCATGATCTGAGGTCTCGTAGGCATCCAGCGCCAAGCCTTCTGACATATCAACCTGAGTGAATACCACTCCCAGCTCAGATGGTGTAATGATCTCAGTTCCATTATATGACATAGAGTAGCCTGGAATTCCGGAATCCATCGAGAAGGTCAGGGTCAGAGATTCTCCAGGGGATTGAAAAGTTTGCTCGAAATCCATGCTTCCAATCTCTTGTTTTGATGAGTTTGAGCAGGAAAGCATGAATGCAGAGAGAATGATGAGAGTGAATGCGTAAAATTTCATAAGTAAAACGATGATTTAAAGTATCCTTGGAATTAGTCTGCTATCTTTAGCTAACAGAAACGAAAGTAAAGGGATTTTTTGTTGAAATACAGTCAAGTTTACAGCGTTATGTCATTCACTTGCAGAACACAGTCTTAAATATCATGAACAAAAAATTATTAATTGCAGGACTTTTAATTAGTCTCAGTACAAACCTATTATTTGCCCAAACCATGGATAAAAACTTAGAGAAAGCCACCTTTGGCGCCGGATGTTTCTGGTGCGTTGAAGCTATTTATGAAATTGTAGAAGGTGTTGAACACGTAGAAGCCGGTTACTCGGGGGGACATGTAGAAAACCCAAGCTACCGTGAAGTAACCACAGGCCGAACGGGTCATGCGGAAGTTGCCCGTATTCACTTCGATCCGGAGGTCATCTCCTATGAAGAACTGCTTGAAGTGCTCTGGCATACCCACAACCCTACCACTCTAAACCGTCAGGGTAGTGATGTGGGACCTCAGTATCGCTCCGTGATCTTTTACCATAATGAAGAGCAGAAAGAGATTGCAGAAAAATCGCTAAAGAAAACCGATGAGTCAGACCTTTGGGAAGACCCCATCGTCACAGAGATCCAGCCACTTGAAAATTACTTTGTAGCCGAAAACTATCACCAGAATTATTTTGAGAATAATCCCAACGCCGGTTACTGCTCAATTGTGATCGCACCTAAGGTGGCGAAGTTTAAGAAGGAGTTTGGTCATCTTCTGAAGGAAGACCCAAAGTTTTAGAGATATAGACTCTTTTCAAAAGCTCTGTGATTAGAAATCACAGAGCTTTTTTTAATTTCAGTTGTCCTGTGTACATTTGCACAAACTATTTTACTATTTCATTGTACATAACACCCTATGAAGAAACTATTTACTAATCTTGTATTTTTGCTCGTACTAACGGGTTCTGTGGCTTGTGCTCAGGAAGCCGACACAACCATGACTTTCGAGGAATATCAGCCTGAATCCACATTGGTTATTCCCGGTGAAGAAGTCACTTCCGCCAAATATCCGTTCATCGATGTTCACAGTCACCTTTGGAGAATGGGGTCCATGAATCTTAAACAGACCGTGCGTGAAATGGACAGCCTGAACATGAAGGTATTGGTTAACCTGAGTGGCCGGTCCGGAAACACACTCAAAGAGATGGTGGATGCAGCCAGAGAGCAGGCTCCCGGTCGTTTTGTGGTCTTTGCCAATATTGATTTCGACGGGATAGATGAACCCGGCTGGACTGAGCGAGCCGTGGCACAACTTCAGGAAGATTATGACAATGGCGCACGTGGTGTTAAGATCTTCAAGAATCTTGGATTGACCGTTTTAGACACAGAGGGTAACCGTGTGCATACTGACGACCCACGCATTGACCCTGTCTGGGCCAAAGCCGGAGAACTGGGCATTCCGGTTCTCATTCACACCGGGGAACCGGCCGTTTTCTGGGCCCCCATCGATCACAAGAACGAACGCTGGCTGGAAATGAAGAACTTCCCTGATCGCCATCGCGGAGATTCTACCCGATATCCCAGTTGGGAAGTGGTGATGCAGGAGCAGTGGAATGTATTCCGCAAACATCCTGAAACCACCTTCATCAACGCACATTTTGGATGGATGGCAAATGACCTGGCCCGACTCGGTGAACACCTGGATGAATTTCCGAATGTATACACCGAAACGGCTGCCATTATTGCTGAACTTGGTCGCCAGCCCCGTTTTGCCAAAGAATTCTTTATAAAATATCAGGATCGCTTGCTGTTCGGTAAAGACACCTATCGCCCCCATGAATATCACACCTATTTCAGGGTCCTCGAAAGTGACGATGAATATTTCGATTATTTTCGCAGACGACACGCTTTCTGGCAAATGTATGGATTAGATCTGCCCGATGACGTGTTACAAAAACTGTATTACAAAAATGCCCTTAAAATAATACCGGGCATTGATGAATCACTATTCGACACAACCAACTAATAACCCAATAAAACTCGGTACAATGAAAAACAAGATAAAACTATCCATCATCCCTGTGCTGGCGATTTTGCTTATGACCGGCATTTCTTTCGCTCAGGAAAGAGGAAATAATGAAGCCAGAGTGAGTCCAAATGCCACTGTCAGCCAAAATATTGGTACTACAGTCGTAACTGTTACATACGGCCGCTCTGGTATCAAAGGCCGAACCTACTTTGCTGAAGGTTCTACACTTGCTCCTGCCGGAGAAGTTTGGAGAACCGGAGCTAATGAATCTACCACTATAACCTTTTCAGGTGATGTGATTTTTGGTGGAGAAGCTGTTGAAGCTGGAACTTACACACTGTTTTCAATTCCAAACGATAACGAATGGACCGTAATTTTGAACAGTAATCTTACCCGTGAAGACGGTACTCCTGCATGGGGTGCTTACGGTTATGATCAGTCTGATGATGTGATACGTGTAACCGCTGAACCTGCTGAAGGATCAGATCTCGAATGGTTTGAGATCTACTTCAATGAACTGTCAGATACAAAAGTTCATTTAAACCTGCATTGGGGAACAGTTCGCGTTCCTGTACCGATCGAAACCGAGTAATTCTACTTTCGATCCAAAAACAAAAAACCCCGCACATGTATACATGTGCGGGGTTTTTTATTGGATAACACTTCCAAAAATAAAAATGGGCAAGCGACCTATATCACGCCGCTACGACCTAATTACCGCTGCTGCATTCCTGCCCTGACGGAGTTCAAAGGGAGCTGGCTGTATAGGACTTGCCCAAGGCTTTAAAGATAAGGGTTATTACCCTCCACTATCAAGAATTATTTACCCTTTGTTTGCTAAATCAGGTATTGAATATCCATATCAACAGATCACAGTAAATATTTCGAATCCTGTTCGCTGTGGTTTAAATTATCCTTATTATTGCAGCCCGAATCTAAGATATTTTTTATGCCTGAATTTTCTGTATTTGTACTGCCTGTCATTATATTTTTTTCGCGGATAGCCGATGTTTCTCTTGGTACCCTCAGAATAACCATGGTTTCACGTGGCTATAAGTGGGAATCAGCGGTATTGGGTTTTTTCGAGGTGTTGATCTGGGTGATCGTGGTGGCACAATTGCTAACCAATCTGGATCATTGGGTGAATTACATAGCTTATGCTGCCGGATTTTCAGCCGGTACTTTCATGGGGCTTTTTATAGAAGATAAAATGAAGATCGGGACCGTTCTGGTTCGTATTATCACCCTGCAAAAATCTCAGGACATCATTGAAGCGCTTAAAGAAGCCGGTGTTGCCGTAACCAGTGTGGATGCCAAGGGTGGGTTTAATGATGTCAAGATCATATTTACGGTACTGAAAAGGAAAAAGCTGAATAAAGTCTTCGATATTGTTAAAGACTTGGATCCGGAGGCCTTTTTCTCCACTGAAGAAGTGAAATACTCCAATAAGCATCACGACCACTTACCCCTTTCAGATAACTTAAGTCCTTTGGACCGGCTGCTGAGAATTAGAAAAGGAGTTTAAATATCACTCCCCCTGTAAAGTGATCACCAGTTTGCGTGAGCCTCCTCTATTGCGATGTTCACATAAGTATATCCCCTGCCAGGTTCCCATGTTAAATCGTCCCGCGGTAATCGGTACAGTAACAGAAGAGCCCATTAAAGAGCTTTTTATATGAGAGGTCATATCTTCGGTTCCTTCCAAAGTGTGTTCATAAAGTGAGGTATCTTCAGGAACCACCCTATTGAAATGAGATTCGAAATCCCGCCGCACTGAGGGATCTGCATTTTCATTAATGGTAAGTGCCGCACTGGTGTGTTTGATAAACATATGAGCCAGACCGGTCTGAATATTATTGATCTCAGGCATTTCCCTTAAGATCTCTTCGGTTATTATGTGATAACCTCTTGATTTGGGTGCAAGCTGAATTTCTTTCTGGATCCACATTCTCTTCGTTATTCGTTGAATTGTTATTGGTTACCCAACTAACAGAATCAAACCATTAAGCTTTATTCAGGTTCCAACTTTTCCTCAAAGGGTGAGATAACGTCACCCACTTTATTTGTATCCTCAAAGTATTCCAGAATCTGAAGCAACACTTCATCTACCAGAATATCGGGACAGGAGGCACCTGAGGTCAGAGCAATTTTATGAGGACTCTCTTTCATAGCAAGCCAGTCCCTGGTACGCTTCATCTCTTTATCCCACTGATCGAAATGATTAATTAAATCTGGACTCAATTCTCCCTTATCCCTTACATGATAGGTTGGAAAATGATGCTCCAGGATCTCAACCAGATGCATGGTATTTGAAGAGTTGTAGCCACCTACCACAATAGCCAGGTCGGCATCTGTTTCAGCCAATGCCAGAGTGGCCGATTGGTTCTCGTTGGTGGCATAACACAACGTATCTGAGGTGTCCGCAAAGTGATCGAGTACATTAGCCTCGCCAAACCGCTTGATAGCCGCCTCGCGTAAGATCTCCATCACTTCCTGAGTTTCAGTAGCCAGCATGGTGGTCTGATTGATCACCCCAAATCGCTCCATATCTTTTATCGGATCGAAGCCACCTGTTGACTTATGACCAAAGTATTTTTCAAAGTCAGAACCGGGTCTTTCACCGGTCATGATATCAGCCAGTATTTTAGCTTCTTCAGGATTCAGAACGACCACAACGGCAGAATGATCAGCGCTATGAGAGAAGGTGGCCCGTGTTTCTTCATGCCGGTGCTTGCCATGAACCACCAAACTGTAATCCTTCTTTCCCAGCTGTTTCCCTCGTTTCCATACTTTTTCAACAAAAGGACAGGTAGTATTAAACCGGTAGGGATCAATGCCAACTTCTTTAAGTTGAGACTGTATCTCCAGGGTCGTTCCGAAAGCAGGCACGATCACAATATCCTCTTCGCTCAGGCTTGATATCGGAATGTGTTCTGTACCATCTGTATCAAACAGAAATTTCACCCCTCTTTTTTGAAGATCCTCATTTACAGTTGGATTGTGGATCATCTCACTGAGTAAATAGATATCCTTGTCTGGATTTTCCGCCACCGTTCGGTAAGCGATGTCGATGGCGTTCTCAACGCCATAACAGAATCCAAAAAATCGAGGGATCAGAAATTGTACCGGACCAAAATCCAGCACCGTTGGCTCCAGATCCTTCTTCATCGGATCGATGATCTTGGTCGCCTCCTTTACCTTCCGAATGATTGGAGACTGGTACATTTTCGGTATGTCAAACTTCTTTCTTGTCAACCTTCTATGATTTTAGATCATGGTTGTATAATGACTGATCCATTCTAATTACTACAGAATTCAGTCCTGCCTATTTTTAACCTCTGATAAGTTTTTCGATCTCAGATCTTTCTTTAGGGACATCCGTCAGGTTCTCGCAACCATCTTCTGTTACCACTACATTATCCTCGATCCTGATACCACCAAACTCAAACATGTTGGTTAGTTTTTCAGCATTAAGGAACTGCTTTTGAGTGTCATCCTCTAAAGCAGGCACCAGCAATGCGGGTACAAAATAGGCTCCGGGCTCAATGGTCACTACCATTCCCGGCTGCAGGTCACGACGGACCCTAAGGAATTTAATACCAGGACGATCAATGCGATCCACCCCTTTTGGATAACCACCAACATCATGAGTATCAAGGCCAAGAAAATGACCAAGTCCGTGCGGGAAGAATAAAGCAAAAATATCATTCTCCATCATGTCATCCACAGAGCCTTTCACAACACCGGCATCTTTCAATCCTTCCATGATGGTTCGTGCCGCATGCAAGTGAAGGTCTTCCATCTTCACACCCATTTTAATTTGGTCGATGGAGGAATTGAGTGCATTCAATACGGCATCATAAACTCCGGCCTGCAGATCCGTAAATTTTCCGTTTACCGGATACGTTCGCGTAATATCTGAGGCATAACCTTCGTATTCATGCCCGGCATCCAGCAGAAAAAGATCTCCGTCTTTGATCTGACTAGTATTCTCTACATAATGAAGAATGGCACTGTTTTTACCCCCGGCAAAAATACCGTTGTAGGCATCCTGTTGAAGCCCGTTTTCATACTGTATCTTCGTAAACAAGGCCTTCAACTCATATTCATACATGCCCGGCTTAATCGCTTTCATCACCTCAGTGTGGGCCAGGTTATTGATGGCCGCTGACTTCCGCATGTAATCCAGCTCTTCATCGGTTTTGATCACACGGCAGTATGTAAGGGCATCCAGCAGAGTTTCGATATCGGCCTCAAACCCACGGTCCAGATCTTCTATCAATTCAGCATCCAGATCGTTCAGGCAGTAAACTTTCTCGGGCTTGATCTTATTCATCACCGTAAGGATCTCGTTGGTGTAATGAATATGATCCGGTTTATACTGCTCTTTCCAGGCTTCCTGCGATTTCACATATCCATGCCACACCGCATACTGTGCATCCCGTTTTGGTACAAACAGGTGGTACTCTTCTGTTTTCAGATCCAGGATCAATGCACAGTCGGGCTCATTTACACCGGTCAGATACCAGAAATTCGATTCCTGCCGAAACGGATATTCATAATCGGTTTCGTTGCGATACAGGATCTCTGATCCCTGAATAAAAACGGCTCCATTCTGTCCGTCATCAAATAATGAAAATAGTTTTTCGCGGTGTTTCTGATGCATCATTGGATTCTTTTGAAGTAAATGTTTTATAGTCTTTTTACCCCTCAAGAATAATGAAATAGCCGACTAATATCGACTGCCTGACTAAGAATAGCTGATCAGTAATTTACTCAGATCGACAGCTCTGTCTTTCAGATTGGGAGATTCTTGCAGGTTTATGACCTCGTTCAGGTCTAAGGTATTCTCACCTTTACCCGAGTGAACCACTCCTTCCAGAAACTTCATCTCCGCCAACTCCGAACTTACAAATGCAATATTTGCACCCTTCACATTCAGTATCGCGTTGAATCTGGTGGATCCAGCATAATTGGAAGACATACTGATGGCAACCTTGGTCTGTTGATCGATACCGAAGATCCTGTAAAAATGATTCAGGGCATACGCCTCAGGATACCCCTCAAAATCCAGGTATTTGATGGGTTGAACCGGATCGCTGAATAATTCCTCGTTATATATTGTCAATATTTGCTTCGTCTCCTGATCCGTTTTCTCCCCAATGAACCCTCTACGCTCCCAATATTCCATATCCCTGGATGTTAGGTTATGTTGTTCGTAGGTGTCCGGCAACCAGGCCAATGTTTTAACGCCATCGGCTCCATTCTTAAACCAATGATCGACCAACCCATTACTGATCAAAAGATATCGAGCATTCACTTTCTCATTATATCGTGCGATCTGTATAGAAGCTTTTTCTGTCAGCTTCACACTCGGTGCTTTGCACTCGATCAGTAGCTCAGGTTTAAAATCCTGATCATAGTATATAAGATCTGTCCTGGATCGAGTTTTATCTGCCTGAAGTTTTACGGGACTCTCACATGAAATGCGTGATGATGAAAAGCCCAGATCTCCGGTTAGATATTCTACTAAAGCTAAACGAACCCGTTCCTCAGGAAGGTCAGCGAAGGTTTTTTTCTGAATAGGATTCCAAAGGCGTTTCTCGCCGCTTTTAAATCTATATTCAGGATATTTTCCGAGAGCTTTACTGAGCAATGACTATTGGTATTTTAGGGGGTTAGAGGAATAAGTAGATAAGGAATAAAGGTTTTAATTGTACCTATTTCCTTATCTGTTTATTCCCAGCTGCTATCAGGCTGCAGCTGCCTCTCCTTCTTTCTCACCGTGCAGTTTTCTTTTGATAAGAACCTGCTGAATGATCGACAGTACGTTGAAGATCAGGTAATACAAACTCAAACCGGCTGCAAAATTGTTGAAGATGAACAGAAGCATCACCGGGAATACATATTGAAGCATTTTCATTTGTCCGGCCATTGGGCTGCTTCCGCCACCGCCACTCATACCACCGGTCAGCTTACTTTGAACCATCATGGCTGCCGTCATCAGTAGTACAAATCCGGCAATTTGGTCGCCGAGGAAAGGGATCTCAAATGGCAGGCTCAAAATGTAATCAGGTGCTGAAAGGTCAGCCGCCCACAGGAATTCTTCCTGACGGATCAGAATGGAATTCTGGAAATATCTCCAAAGCGTGATCAGGATCGGGAACTGAAGCAGGTTAGGTAAACAACCGCCAAGCGGGTTTACTTTGTTTTTACGATACAGATCCATCGTTGCTTTTTGCTGCTTCTGCGGATTGTCTTTGTACTTCTCCTGTATCTCCTTCATCTGAGGCTGAAGCTCACTCATGGCAGCCATACTCTTATAACTCTTGTAAGTCAGCGGCGACAGTACCAGTTTAACGAGTGAAGCAAATACGATGATGATCACCCCAAAGTTCGAAATAAAACCATTCAGGAATTCGAAGAACGGGATAACCAGCCAGCGAACAAACGGATCAGAGAACCATCTGAGCCAGCTCCAACCCACATCAACCATATCATAGGCATGTTCATCAACCTGAACGATCTCACGATATTTCATAGGCCCTACATACAAACGGTAAGAAGCAGCACCCTCCTGATCCAGGTCAGAGCGAATAGATGATGTGTATCGGTGTTCCGTATTTTGATTATCTGCCTCACCGGTTACCTCTGCTGTCATCACAGCGGCATCAGTTGGGGTAAGTGGCTTAATAAGCTGAGTAAAAAATTTCGTTTTGGTAGCCACCCAGTCAATATTACCGTTTATGGTAGATTCTTCCCTGCCTGGTTCATCCAGCTTGAACTGTTCAAGTTCGCCACCGGCATAGGTGTAAGCAGAAGTGGCAAGGGCATCCTGAGTATGATCTTTTTCTGTAAATCTAAGGGGAGATGTCCAACCGAAATCAACACTTTGCCCGATCACATAATCCGTCAAACCAATAAACTGGATATCCACATCCACTTCATAACTGTTACCATTTAACAGATAGGTGAGTGCTAATTTTCTTCCTTCTCCCAGATCCATTTCGTAGCGAATCTCACGCTGTTCTCCTTCCCCAACGTTTATGGAATTTCCAGGGGTTACCTGTTCAAATAACAGGTTCTGTGTCTCAACGTTGTAATTTTCAGTGGAAAGGAACCCGATATTATAGGCTGAACGCAGGGTATCGGCGATCAACTGCACTGGGCGACCATCCCAGGTGTCATATTCTTTCAGGATAAATGAATTAGGTCCGGCTCCCCTGTTTGTGAAGGTTGCCGTGTAAAGCGG
This sequence comes from Gracilimonas amylolytica, assembly GCF_002911695.1. Classification (GTDB taxonomy): domain Bacteria; phylum Bacteroidota; class Rhodothermia; order Balneolales; family Balneolaceae; genus Gracilimonas; species Gracilimonas amylolytica. The sequence continues at coordinate 55,438 of NZ_PQBS01000011.1, read as the reverse complement.
GGTACTAACTTTTATTTCAGATTCTTCCGTTACGGGACTTGTAGAAAATAAACCCTGTACCTGTTCAACCTCATCAGTTTCTTCACTGATAGAAGGCTCAGGGCGGGTTTGTCTCTCCTGCTCCTGTGTTGTTTCAGTCTCACCAACCGTATCTTGCATGGTTTGTTCTATCTGTGCAAGACTATCCTGAACAGCTTGTTCTCTGCGTTGCTGAGCTAGTTCTTCCTCGCTTGGCATGGTAAAATAGAACCACCCGAGCATAAGCAAGAAAATTAAAAAAAATCCGGTTGCTGTATTCTTATCCAAAAGTATAGGGTTTAGAATGTTGTATGAGTTGACAAGATCCGTTCACGGAGTTTTTCCAATCCGGAAATTACATCTTTCTGAACAGATTCGAAGGTGAGATCAGAGTGTCGGGCAAGAAAAGCGAATTTCAGCCGCAGTTCAGACAACTCCGGTAAGTCTCTAATGATGTATTGATTCAATCGGTAGGCTTCTCTCATAAAACGTTTTGCTCTGTTTCGTTCTACCGCATTACCGATCTTTTTTGGGGATATAAATCCGACATAGTAATGGTTGTCGGCGCCGGGGGAGACTGAATAACGAATACTCACCGCCGGGTTGGAGATGAATGAGGAACCGCTAAAGAGTTCCTCAAAATTTCGCCTGCCACTAAGAATTTGAGATTTAGGCAGCGTAAATCTGTGACCAGGAGAATATGTAACCTTACTTGGCTCCTTTTCTCTCATCACTTACAGTCAGCTTATGACGACCTTTCTTGCGACGACTCGCAATGGTCTTACGGCCATTCTTGCTTGACATTCTTTCGCGAAAACCGTGCTTGTTCTTGCGCTTCTTGTTACTTGGTTGGTACGTGCGTTTCATGAATCAGGATATTTTATGCGTTCAATTTCTTATCCGAAAAAGGCTATAAATATAAACAGAATCTCAGAAAAAACAGAACTATTATTTGTATTAAAACCCTATTCTTTAAAATACCTTACAAACTGTGCTCTATCTTCATATTTGTATGTTGGTTACATACGACTAAGCTTCACAGACAGATATGGGAATAATGGTGTTTGATCTACCCGCTGAAGTGTATTGATGTCGAGATTGTAGACATTTTTTCTGTTGTATGTGTTTATAACCCCCGTTTCAGTTTGTAATCCCCAGCTTCTGCCAACCATAAACTCTCTTCCAATTGAAAAATCCAACCGATGGTAATAGGGAAGTCGTTCTCCAAATGGCCGACTGTATAATGTGCGTGCCGTACCGGGATCAACTTCAGGATTTTCTCTTGGAACGTCAACGGCAAAGTCATACCCAAATATCTGCGTATAGGGTTTACCAGTGCCAAACTCCCATCGTACATTTGTCTCGAAACCAAAAAACTCATACCCGAGTACAGCATTTAATTTATGGCGTTGATCATGGGCAGGTGAAAATTCAAAGACCGGTTCCACGATCCAGGCACCCAGATCCCCGGAAGTTGCTTCATAACTTATGGTCGACCAGCCATACCCTACTGAACTAATGAATCCACCCCTTTGAACCTGAAAACGCCCATCAAACCCATATGCCAAACCCTTAGCATTAGCTGTTTCAATACTTATTCTTGCTTCAGGTGTCCATTTTGAAACAGGTACATTTTCATACGTTTTGGCATAAGCTTCAACATTTATCTGTATGGAATTTCCTAATCTCTGCTCGTAACTCATTATTCCGTGATAAGAATATGGAATTTTATCTGCCAGCTTAATGGGCTGAAGCACAGTAAACACAGCTCCAATATCCCTTTGATCACTTATGCCGGAAAACATTTGCACATACTTGCCGGCCGCAATACTGAGTTCCTGCTGCCCGGTACCATCGGGTTTCCATGCCATCCTGAGGCGGGGCTCTAATCCTCCTGCATGGTCCAAAGAAACCTGAGTTGATAATCCCGGTTGGACCTCAAATTTTTCGCTGACCTCCCAGTTTCCTGAAAAGTACAAATTCAGGATCGGGATGATCCGATTTACCGATCTGATTTCAGCAAATTTTTCACTCAGCAACACATCATAAAACCTGAAATTCACTCCAAACCCATAGTTGATAGAAACGTCACCAATCTGTTCTCTCAATCCCGCATTCAAATAAAACTGATCTAAACTTGAGTACCGTTCTTGTTCAATGTCAGATCGCTCTGAATTGTTATAACCGGAGTAACCCGCCCAAATCTCAATTGGATACTTCAACCCGGTATCGTACGCCAGGCATCTCGCACCGAAAACAGTATTGTTCCACTCACTGCGGATCTGTCGTGTTGGTACAACTTCTCCGCTGTCTTTTGTATATAATCCGGTTACGTTGCAGCTAATGTTATCAAGCTGTATTGTGTAACGTGCTATAAAATCACCGAAATTAAGGGGAACCTCCTCGTTGATAAGGGTTGGGGCTACACTTTCAATTGTTGATCGCCTGCCCATCACTAAAAATGACTGTCGGTCTCTTACAATCGGACCTTCAGCATGAAAGCTCATCAGATAAGGACTTATGGCACCGCTTGCGGCATACTGTCGCAAATTTCCAGGCCTGAGGCTGATATCTATCACCGCAGACATTGCATTGGATAATTCAGCACCATAACCACCGGCATAAACATCTGCGTTTTGAATGACCTCTTCTGAAAATGCAGAGAACAGATTTGAAACATGGAAGGGCTTAACTACGGGAAGGTTATCCACCAGAACAAGATTTTGATCCGGTCTTCCCCCTCTGATGTATAGATCTCCGCCACGATCCCCAGTGGTAACTATTCCCGGTTCAGTTTGCAGAAATGAAACCAGATCACCATCCACGCCCGGTGTTGGAATTCGCGCAATATCATCAAAACTAACCCTCTGCACGCCAGCTCTTCCCGTGGTAACCAAACGACCTCCGATCACAACTGCCTCATCTTTTAAAGTGGCTACCTCCGTCGTAAGCTCTATTCGAATCGTTCTTCTTTCGTTTGGTTCCAGAAAAAATTGTTCAGCATAATCGACAAATCCAACATAGGATATCTGAAGTTCTAACTCGGTATTCGGTGTGATGTCACGGATTTCGCAAAAACCGGTGGGATTGGTCACGCAATTGTAAAGCAGTTCATTCTCGTCTTCGGGGTGATAGATGAGGACATTGGCACCCACCATCGGGCTGCCGTCTTCTTCAGAAAGGACTACAATGCGGAGCAGGCCATCCTGGGCGGTGGCCTGGAAAAAACTTCCAAAGGCCAGCGTAATTACGCCAATGAAAAAGCTTAGATATTGAACCGGTACTGGTTTTTTCATGAGGAGTAAAGGTTAAAAACAATCCGGTGTACATACTTCTGAGGTATCCACCGGGATGGCAACGGTATCTGAATAGAGAGCTCCTAAGCGTTGCGTACTTCCAAAAATATCGAAGGAATCCACTAAGGTTTGCTCATAAAAACCAGGGCTGTAATGTTCATAACTAATGTATATTGCTCCTTTGAATAGATAATCCCAGCAATAACGAGTGGGGTTATTGGCGATAAAAGCGTCATTTACCTGTTCATGCGGAATAAAAGTAAACGTAATCTTTTGGGATGAAGAATCATTCTCTGGTTCTAAAACATGTGTACTGCTCCATCTCCATTCATAGTCTTCCCAAGTTACACTATCATCGTAATCCTCTCGGGGAAAACCTACACGTAAGGCAATGGTACTTCCTTTTACCGGTTCTAACTCAAAGTCGATGGGAATAAAACAATTTTGATTTAGGGGCGAAACTTGCGGTGTTGGTTTAGTAGGCGTTGTTATTGGGATCTGTACAGCGGCGCCATCCGAGCGTTCAACTACAAGGCGGTAATCGGTATCCGGCTGAAGCGGCTGGTCCAATACAAAATTATACTGGTAGATACCCTCGTATTCTTGTTGAATTCCTTCCAAAGTTTCTATCATACCGGTTTCTAAATTCTCAAAAAAAACGGTAGCATCAATAGTTTCGGTGGCTTCGGCGGTAAAGGGAGCGTTCAAATCCCGAATGCGGATGTAGTTTACATCTTTGTTCAGATCCATCGCACCGTACACTGAGTAGATGCCGGTGTCGGTGTCCAATGGTTCTACGGAATTGTCACAGGAGTATATTACAAGAATGGCTAATAAAATTTTATATTTTATAAAAAAATTTACCATGATTTAAAACTAAATATATTCAGAGTCAGTAGAATAAATCTTAGTGACTCTGAATTTAATTAATGAAAAATAAAATATAATTAAGGTTCTCTACATAAACCTGTCTCAAATACTTCTGAATTTGGTGTTGTAATAAAATCAATAGTGTTGCTTGTTTCTATTAATGTTTCATTTTCGTCTAAAGCAGAGACTCTGTATCGTATTCTACAGAAACCACCTGTTTGTTCAGTAACTTCGACATCTTGATCAATAAAATTAGTTGTCGATATAACTTCAAATGAATCATCATAATATCCAGTTGCAGATACTGGATATCTATTTACAACATACTCGTCAGCGTTTGGCACCGAGTTCCATGAAAGGTCAGGGCTTCCATTTGTTATTGATCCACTGAGTGTAAATGTAGATATTTTGATATTTGTCTCGCTGTTATATTCATTGTAGATAGAGGAACCAAGCGATACTAAAACAATGAATGTACTTAATAAAATAGGTGATAGTTTATTTAGTGTTTTCATTTTTTTGAATTTAGTTGTGGTTTAAATACACTGAATTGATATACCTCTCTCTTAATCTATAGAACTGAGGGTCTCGATTATAATATGTTACATAAAAGCATATGTTTTTATTGAAAATTATACATCTGCACGTCCGCGTCCACAGTTAGGTGGCTCGTTATGTTAAGTGTTTTACTTATTCCGGTTTCTAAATTCTCATGGTTCAAAACTAAATTAAACTCAGGGCCAATACGACAAAACTTTCTAACTCTGAGTTTTTTTGGTGAAGGTGAAATTTATTTATCGATAGAATTAACTGTTGCAATTACTGTTTCGTTTTCATCTTTCTTGTATCTAACTAATATTAATTTACACTGATCATTTACCCCTCTTTTCAGTATAACCTATAAAAAAAGAATTTGCAGAATTTGAGATGAGATGGACAGTAAAAATAAATTCCATTTTGTTTGGTTAAATACCGCAAATTTTAAACTATAAAAAAAGGCAGACCGTGGTGGCCTGCCTTGAATACCTTTAAATAAAGCTCAAAAGCTACTCAGGCTTCCAGTTCTTCATTCCGTCCCTGATCACATTCGCGATCTTAGACACCGGAATTCTTTCCTGACTCATATCATCACGGTAGCGAATGGTCACCGTATCCTCCCCTTCTGATTCCACTCCGTCAAAGTCTACAGTCACGCAAAATGGAGTACCTGCTTCATCTAATCTACGGTATCGTTTACCGATTGATCCGGATTCATCATACATCACCGAAAATTCCTCTCGCAGATCGGCTTCAATTTTGTGTGCCAGATCCTGCAGCTTGTCTTTTTTGATGAGCGGGAAGATACCAACCTGGACGGGAGCCAGTTTCGGATTCATTTTCAGAACGGTACGGGTATCGCCATCTACTTCTTCCTCACGGTAGGCATCACAAAGAACCATCAGGGTAAGTCGATCAAGACCTACTGAAGTTTCGATCACATAAGGCACAAAACGTTCCTGATTCTTCTGATCATAGTAGTCCAGTTTTTTCCCGGAGAATTCAGCGTGCTGAGTCAGGTCAAAATCTGTTCGGTTGTGGATACCTTCCACTTCCTGCCAGCCGATGGGATATTTGTACTGAATATCGGCAGCAGCTCGTGCATAGTGAGCCAGTTTGTCCTCAGGATGTGGAGCCGTTCGTAAGTTCTCCTCACGGATCCCCATCATTTTATGCCACTCAAGACGTTTTTCCAGCCACTTCTCATACTCGGCTTCATCCGTTCCGGGCTTCACAAAATATTGCATTTCCATTTGCTCAAATTCCCGCATTCGGAATACAAACTGTCGAGCCACTACTTCATTACGAAAGGCTTTACCGGTTTGAGCGATCCCAAAAGGAACCTGAACACGAGCGGTATCAAGCACGTTCTTATAATTCACAAAAATACCCTGAGCCGTTTCAGGTCGCAAATAAACACCGTCTTCTTCGGTAGAAGTAGAGCCAAATTGTGTCTTGAACATCAGGTTGAACTGTCGCACTTCGGTCCAGTCAAAAGCACCGGATTCAGGGGCACGGATCTCATTTTCCATGATGATCTCATACAGATCTTCTGTCAGACTTTTACGTGAACCGCAGGTATCCAGCTTTTCCTGAATAGCGTTTGCTTCTTCATGCTTCTCATCTTTACGCAGCTTTTCAATATGCTGCTCGATGATCATATCCGCACGGTAGCGTTTTTTGGACTGCTTGTCATCGATCATCGGATCGTTAAATCCACCTACGTGACCACTGGCTTCCCATACTTTCGGATGCATGAAAATAGCCGCGTCGATCCCGACTATATTATCGTGGCGGCGGGTCATCTCTTTCCACCAGGCATCACGGATATTTCGTTTGAGCTCTACACCGAGGGGTCCGTAATCGTACACGGCACTAAGTCCGCCATAGATCTCTGATGATTGAAAGATGAAACCCCGCGCTTTAGCCAGCGATACAATTTTATCCAGATTGTCCAAATTCGACATGTGTGTGATTTTACAGTTTCAAAAATTCGTTGAGCGCCAAAGATACGGAAATGAATATTGAATATTCAGTGTATGCCCAGGTTAATCTGCCACAACTTCTCTTTAATTTTAAGTGAGGTAGTTTTACATGTTAAATGAGTGGTGAGTGGTTTAATATTTAAAATCGAACCATAAACCAATATGCGTATCTACTCACAAAATCATACCTTCAAACCTACTGATAACTGTTTCCTGCTAACTGATCACTGAAATGCCAAAAGACAAAAATAAACTCCCAAAGCTTCCAAGAAAAACCAAAGCCCAAAAAGAGCGGGCACTTGAGATCCTGAGTGAGCTTTATAAGTATTACCCCAACCCACATTGTGAGCTTGATCACCGAAACCCTTTTGAGCTTTTGATCGCTACTATTTTGAGTGCACAGTGCACGGATGTGAGAGTCAACAAAACCACTCCGGCTCTCTTCGAAACCTACCCCACCCCTGAGCTAATGAAGGATGCTCCCCTGGAGGAGTTGGAAGAATTGGTAAGATCCACCGGCTTTTATCGCAACAAAGCGAAATCTCTAAAAGAAACCTCCCAAATTTTGGTAGAGGAATTTGACGGGAAAGTCCCACAGAATATGAACGACCTGCTGAAACTTCGTGGAGCCGCCCGCAAAACCGCTAACGTGGTCCTGGGAAATGCATTTGGAATTAATGTAGGCGTAGTCGTAGATACGCACGTCAAGAGATTTTCAAATCGCTTCGGCCTCACCAAAGAAAAAAAGAACACCAATAAAATTGAAAAGGACCTGATGGCCTTATTCCCCCGCGAAAGCTGGACAGATCTGTCACACCTGATGATCCACCACGGACGTGGTCCCTGCAAAGCCCGGATTTCAGAAGCACCGGATCATCCTTTGTGCAAAAATTATGGCATTAATTGTGAATGCCAGAAAATGCGGGAAGATGAATGACCAGTTCACGTAGGGGAAATTCATGAATTACCCCTACGTGAACTAATGAAAATACTTATCCTTTTCCCATAATTTCGGATTCATTTCAATGTATTCCGTGATCTTATTTAAAGATCTTTGATCTCGAATGATATGTTCATGGTAATTTCGTTGCCAGCAATTTTTACCAATTGAACCTCTCCTACTATTAATCTCTCTTGATACATTCATTTTATACCACCCAATTATTTTAGGTAAATACATTAATCGTCTTTTTTTTCTGTAGGTCTCCTGGTCCATATAACCCAGCCGTAGGGGCAATTCATGAATTGCCCCTACGGCTGGGTTATGATTTTTCATTATCTGTATAATTCCGTGAACATGATTTGGCATTATTACATATGCCTTTATGCGAATGTAATCATAGTTTATTGGCATCCTCAACCAATACTTATTAGCTATTTTTCCAAATTCATTCAATACCATTCTACCATCGTCTATTTCACCAAAAATAGATTCCCTATTTATTGTGCATATTGTTACGAAATAATAGCCCGGCGATGAATAATCATAACATTGAAGACGAATTGATTTTCGGTTATTCTTTGGCTTATATGTTCCCATGATTTCTGGCTTAAGCTATATCTTTATACGTAGGGGGAATTCATGAATTACCCCTACGTATAAAGATTTCACCCCATTAGTTAGAGCCTCCAAAAATCAACTCCTTACAAATTATTTTCTACTGTGACTGATAAACCTGATTCCATTTTTTCATCTTACACCGATCCTATTCCGCCCATTCGGTTTGATGTGCAGATCATACCCATCAAACAAGACGGGGAGACCTTTCTCTATTTTCAGGATCAGTATGGATATGCACCGGATGATTTCGCTGTTCCGCATTCTGCACGGAATATATTTTCGTTGTTTGATGGTCAGCGCAGTATTGAAGACCTGATGGAATACACGGGCAATGGGGTTACCAAAGAACAGATCCTGGAGTATGTTCAATTCCTTGATGGGAATGCCCTGCTCCATTCACCTTACTTCAGAGAATTTGCGGAGAAAACCGAGTTAGATTATGAGAGATCGGATGTGCATGAATCCATCACAGCCGGTCTGGCCTACCCGGATGATGCTGAAGAGATGACCCATTTCCTGAATGAAGCGTTTGACAAATTACCGACCGCGGATCCGGTTCAAACCGCAAAAGCCCTTTATGCACCTCACATCGATATTCGGGTGGGCATGAACAGCTATGTCAAAGCTTTTTCAGCCATTAAAGACTTGAAACCAAAACGCGTGGTTATGCTGGCTACCTCGCATTATTCCGGTATGTATCCGGACGTTTATGAAGAGCGACCTTTCGTGATTTCCGGCAAAGATTTCAAAATGGTTAACGGCACGGTTAAGACCGATCGGGAAACTATTGAACAGATCTCAAACCTGATCAGCGGTGATGAAGAATCATTTGGGGTTACCTTCCGGGATCGTGCGCACCGGGTTGAACACAGTATTGAACAGCATCTGATCTTCCTCAAGCATCTGTGGGATCATGATTTTTCGATGATCCCAATCCTTGTTGGCGGACTGGATGAACTCTTTTATAAAGCTGATGGATTTCAGGGGCAACAGGTGGAGAACTTCACCGGGTTACTGGCTGATCTGTTTGCAGAAGATGATGACACCTTTTTCCTGATCAGTGGCGACCTGGCCCATGTAGGTAAAAAATTCGGGGATGATAAACCGGCTAAAGAGATGTTTGAAGACATCCGAAACTTTGATGACTCATTTCTAAGCCATGGGGCTTCCGGTTCACACCAACAATTACTGGATCTGATGAGTGAAAAATATGATCCTTATCGTATTTGCGGATATCCTCCCCTTTACGCCTTTCTTAAAATAAAACCTGAGCTAAAAGGTGACGTTCTGACCTACGATTTCTGGGATGAATCGGAACGGGAAAGCGGGGTGAGTTTTGGTTCTATTATATATCGCTGATCCGCAGCTCAAAATTCTAATTTAATTCACCAACTGAATATTAGATATTCTGAGCCAACCTACCTACGGACTATGAAAAAATTCAATTTTCCGCATCCTTTAACGATCCTGTTATTCTTTATCGGCCTTTCTGCCGTTCTGACTCACCTCATACCGGCAGGGAGTTACGACCGTGTGACCGACCCTGAGACCGGCCGTGAGGTTGTGGTCAGTAACAGCTACAAGCAGGTTGAGGCTGAACCGATCGGGGTCTTTGATGCCGTTATCAAGGTACCGGAAGGAATCATTTTTGGCGCTGACCTGGTGGTATTGATCCTCATTATTGGTGGGGCTTTCATCGTGGTAGATAAAACCGGAGCCTTTAATGATGGCATTTCGGCTTTGATCCGAAAGTTTGAACACGCCAAATCCCGCGTCATGATCCTGGTCGGAATCGTATTCGCAACCGCCGGGGCTTTGAATCATACCTTCGAGGAGATCATTGCGATGATCCCGTTCCTGGTTGCCATGGCCGGTCGGCTCGGCTATACCAAGATCTCTGCCATAGCGATCAGTGCCGGGTGTGCCTCTATCGGGGCTGCTTTCAGCCCGATCAATCCGTTTGGAGTCTTGATCGCTCAGAAGATCTCAGAAGTCACCCCTTTCAGCGGCTCATGGTTCAGGATCATCGTCCTGCTGATAGTCCTTACTTTCTGGATCTGGTGGGTGCTCCGTAATGGCAAGGATGAACATTCAGAATATGAGGTCAAAACTGGGGACGATTCATCTGAAAAACTACCAACCCGTTCTGCCATCATCCTTTATCTGATCCTTTTTACCTTCGCATTTATGGTGTATGGTATCATGACCTGGGACTGGGGCTACAATGAAATGTCGGCCCTATTTCTGGTAACCGGGTTTGCGGCGGGACTGATCGGACAGCTTGGCCTTAACGAAACATCCAAAGCCTATGCCTTTGGTATCAATGAGATGGCTTTTGCAGCCATTATTGTTGGGCTTGCCCGAAGTATTTACCTGGTGCTTCAGGATGGGATGATCATAGATACCATCGTTTATGGGTTATTCAATCCACTGCAGGACCTACCGGTTTATTTATCTGCCGTAGGAATGATGATCTCCCATCTTCTCATTCACATCCCTATACCAAGCAGCTCAGGTCACGCGGTGCTTACCATGCCACTTCTTACCCCTTTATCGGATCTTATTGGTATGTCTCGGCAAGTGATGATCCTGTGTTATCAGTACGGTGGTATTATCATGGATATGATCACGCCAACCAATGGAGCTTTACTGGCCATTCTAACAGCAGCCGGGGTTTCCTACAAAGACTGGCTTCTTTACTGCTGGAGGCCATTCGGCATCATTCTGGGCATCTCTCTAACTTCAATCACGATCGCCATTTTTATAGGACTATAGATGGGAAAGCAATTTACCTGCAATTTTACTTGCTGGATGTTCGAGCCCTTTACTCTTTGATCTCCATCTTCTCGGCAAAGTAGTGGCAGAAATCACGCATGTCGCCGGCAATGCGTTCGTCATCGATGGAACTTTCAAGGGTATTCGCCATGGTAACCAGCGTTTGATGGAAGAAGATCTTCATTTCGTCAACGGTCATGTCGCGTGTCCACAGATCCAGTTTAAGCGTGTCCTTGTTCTTGGCATCCCAGAAGGAAAGCAGCATGGCACGGCAATTTACAGCATCCACGTTAGGCATGTCATCGGCCTTGAAGGCAATATTGGATGCGATGTTCTGATCGTCTAATTCTACGGTAATGTTGATTTCTTTTTTTGGCATGAGATCGGTTGTGTTGAATTTCTTTGCAAATTAAGGCTTTCTGAACTGAATTTGTGAAGGAATTGGGATTCATTAATGATCTTTTAGATTCCCGCCTTCGCGGGAATGACCAGGGGGGGTTGAAGTGATAATGTTAGACTAAAAGTTAACTAACCACCCACTGCCCCGTCATCCCCGTGAAAACGGGGATCTTATGGGTACCCGTACCATCGTTGCATAAAAGAGGTAAACAGCCATAGGATTAATTTCATACCGCAGCAATTAATCCATATTTTCAGCCCTCACTTTTACTATTCATTCAGATAGTCATCACACTTTGTTAGCACTCGAAAACATCACATTACACCTGGGCGACCGTGAACTGCTCGACGGCGTCAGTACTTTCATCAACCCCGGTGAGCGGATCGGGTTAGTGGGCCCAAATGGGGCGGGTAAATCCACTTTGCTTAAAATCATCATGGGGATACAGGAATCGGATGAAGGAACGGTCTCGCTGGCAAATGAAGAAACCCTTGGTTACCTCCCGCAGGATGGCGTTGACCCTGATTTCACACTGACGGTTCTGGAGGAAGTGGAAACGGCCTTTGCAGAACTCTTCGAGCTTGAAATGAAAGTGAAAGGTATTCAGGAAAAACTCTCACAGGTAGACCATCAAAGTGATGAGTACGAAAAACTGATGGAGCGTTACGGCCTCCTGCAAACGGAACTTGAATCGTCCGGCCTCTATGAGTTGCGTTCTCAGGTTGAAAAAGTTTTGATGGGACTTGGGTTCACTGAGGAAGACTTTCACCGAAACACCTCCGAATTCAGCGGAGGCTGGCTGATGCGTATTGCCCTGGCCAAACTGTTACTCCGCCGCCCCACCTATCTCCTTCTGGATGAGCCTACCAACCACCTGGATATTGAATCATTACAGTGGATGGAAAACTTCCTGAACAGTTATGAAGGGGCCGTGGTGGTAGTTTCTCACGATAAGGCCTTTCTGGATACCATTACCAACAGAACCCTGGCTCTCAGAAGCGGGGATATTTCAGACTATGCCGGTAACTACTCCTTTTATGAAAAGAAGTGGGAAGAAGAGCGGGAATTGCTCCTGAATGCCAAAAAGAATCAGGAAAAGCAGATCAAGGAAACCCAGGAGTTCATTGATCGCTTCCGTTACAAGGCTTCGAAAGCCCGGCAGGTTCAAAGTCGTGTGAAGCAGCTGGAGAAAATGGAACAGATCGAGCTCGAGGATGAGCAAAGTAAGGTCTCATTTCGTTTTCCGGAACCTGAACGAAGTGGTCAGGTGGTGATGAAGCTGGAGAACCTCCATAAAAGCTATGATGAAAACGTGGTGTTTGATGGGATCGATTACGAGATCGAACGAGGCGATAAGATCGCGGTAGTAGGCCCCAATGGAGCCGGAAAATCCACATTGATCCGTATCCTGGCCGGCAACGAACCTTATCAGAATGGCGAACGCATTGTGGGCCATAACGTGACCGTCAATTATTTTGCACAGCATCAGGCAGAAGAACTGGATCCAAAAAAAGACGCACTCGAATCCATGCACGACGCCGGGTCTGGTGCGAAAGAGAGTAAATTAAGGACCATTCTGGGATGCTTCCTGTTTCAGGGCGATGATGTTTTTAAGAAAGTGAAGGTCCTCTCAGGCGGAGAGAAAAGCAGGCTGGCACTGGCAAAGATGCTGCTATCACCTGCTAATCTGCTGATCTTTGATGAGCCTACCAACCACCTGGATATGAGCAGTAAGAACATCCTGCAGCAAGCCATTCAGCAATATGAAGGCACCTGCCTCATCGTATCTCACGATCGTGATTTCCTGGACCCCATTGTCAACAAAGTTCTGGATGTGCAGCCCGGTTATATCAAAACCTATTTGGGTAACGTCTCCTATTATCTCGACAAAAAGAAAGAAGAAGCAGAACAGGACGCTGCCTCAGAAACGGTTCAGCAATCAGAAGAAGAAAACTCACAACTTTCCAGAAAAGAACAGCGACGGATAGAAGCAGAGCAACGCAATGAACGGAATCGCAGGACCAAACCGATACGTGACAACATTCAATCGGTTGAGAAAGAGATCGAACAGATGGAAACCCGCAAAGGTGAGATCGAGGAGACCATGGCTCAGCCTGATTTCTATGATGATGCCGACAAGGTGAAGGAATTCTCATTGGAATATGATCAGCTCAAAGCCGACCTTACAGACCGATATTCGAAATGGGAAGAATATCAGCAACGCCTTGAAGCGATCGAACAAGAGTTTGATGACTGAGCCCACATCTCTTAAGTACACCTTTATGAAATCATATTTAGCGCCAATTATCATCCTATTCTCACTGGTTATCACAATAGCCGGTTGTTCGTCAACTAAGCAAACGAATGATCCAGTATCTACGGCTCAAACCGATGATACAGCAGAGGAGTGGATCAAGGTGAATATAAATGAGGCGATCTATTTCCATTTTGAGAAGGAGGATTCTGTGTGGGCAGGTACCTTCAGGACCTATACGCTGAATGATGAAAATGAGAAAGTGGTAAATCAACAGTATGTGTCAGCCAATGACAGCAGCTGGTCTGATTTTCAGCAGTTCGTAGACTTTTTGAATATTTACGAGATCGGCCCACAGTATGAGATCGAAGAGTGGGTTCCCGATTCAGGTACCCTGCCCCGTCGGGTGTATAATTTTGAAGTGTTTGATGGGGAAAACACTCACTCATTCTCTTATCAGGACCCCATTAATGGGATTCGCGATTACTGGCAGGCTCAGAACCTGTTAACTTTCATGACCCTTGTTGAAAGCGACCTTCAATGGGTAGAATCCACCAGTGAACCTTAAACTTCGCTCCAACGCAGAACGTGTGGAGCGAGTCAGGTTAAATTAATATCCATTTCTTTGCATCACTTCCATCCTCGTTCCTACGCTCTGCGTCGGAACGGGTCGCCACCGGCTCTACTTTGCGAAGATCTGACTCTTATCACCAAAGGCTTTGAACTCCAGGGCGTTTCCACTTGGATCGAGGAAGAACATGGTCGCTTGCTCTCCCGGTTCCCCCTTAAAACGAATATAAGGCTCGATCACAAACTCGATGCCCTCCTTCTCCAGTTTTTCCGCAAGAGCTTTCCACTCTTCCATCTCAAGGATCACCCCAAAATGACGAACCGGCACCCCTTTTCCATCCACAGCATTCATGGCCGATTCCTTGGCCTCATCCGGACTCAAATGCGCTACCACCTGATGGCCCCACATATTAAAGTCTATCCAAGAATCTGAACTTCGACCGGTCTCGCAACCCAACAGGTCGTGATAGAATTTATAAGCTTCATCAAGGTCTTTTACAGGAAATGCAAGATGAAATGGATTGATATCGCTCATGGTGTTTAGTTTGTGTTGGGTTGAAATTTCACTCAAAAGTAATGGATGTGGGGATTAGAAACCACATACCGACGTTAGTTAGTAGTACAGATTTGGGTCCTGGAAAGTATCATTTTTGTGCCAATCTCTTGCCATTCCATATTTTTAGATTCCCGCCTTCGCGGGAATGACTTTTAAGTAAAGGAAGGATCCTCTCATGAGCGTGCCTTATTTCAACATTGGGCCTTCAGAAAATCTCCCATTCGAGTATCTAAAAGATTTTGTATCCTTGAGCACACCTGGAAAAATATCATACACAGTCACTTACTTCATTAACTGAACTATGGGCGAATCGATAGATACGCTACAATTGAATCTTGACAGCGGCGGACTTCATATCATGAATGTCTCGCTGGCTATTATCATGTTTGGTGTGGCCCTGGAGCTGACCGTTGATGATTTCAGGAAAGTGGCTAAAAATCCAAAAAGTACGCTGATCGGACTGGCTTCTCAGTTCTTTATGCTGCCCGCTTTAACCTATGTGATGGTGATCATCATGGAACCCCATCCAAGTTTCGCTCTTGGCATGATGATGGTGGCCGCCTGTCCGGGTGGAAATATTTCAAACTTTTTTTCCCTGTTAGCAAAAGGTAATGCCGCACTTTCGGTGAGTATGACGGCCTTTGCCACCTTGTTATCGATCTTTATGACTCCCTTCAATTTTGCCTTCTGGGCAAGTTTGTATGGTCCAACCAATGCCATCCTCACTGAGATTCACCTCGACCTGTTTGAAGTCTTTCGAATCATAGTGCTTATACTTGGGATACCTCTGATCCTGGGCATGACCATGAGGCATTTTAAGGATAAACTGTCACAAACCATTTCACCTTACATCAAGAATTTTGGGATCATATTTTTTGCCGGTTTTGTGATCGTGGCTTTCAGCATGAACTTCGAGAATTTTATAAGCTATGTGCACCTGGTTATCGTGCTGGTTTTCATACACAATGCCATCGCACTCACAAGCGGATACTCATTGGGAGTGATTTTCAAGCTTCCCAGAAAAGACCGAAAATCTATAGCCATCGAGACCGGTATCCAGAATTCCGGATTGGGATTACTCCTAATTTTCAATTTCTTTGACGGCCTGGGAGGCATGGCACTGGTTGCGGCCTGGTGGGGCATCTGGCATATTGTAGCCGGCTTAAGCATTGGGTGGTATTGGTCAGTAGGAAAATCAACTTTACACCGCGTTTTCAGCAATGCGTAGAAACAATTATTTGTGGTATCAATTCTGGAGGCATGCAATAGTTGGCAATGGACTCCGATTCTTTTATAAAAAGATCAAAGCGGTTGGGAAAGAGAACCTGCCAAAAGACAAACCCATTCTTTACATCCCCAACCATCAGAATTCATTCATGGATGCCCTTCATGTGGCCATAACCACCAAACCGGTCATCTATTTTCTGACCCGGGCACAGGCTTTTAACCCCGACATCGTCGGTAAGTTCTTATGGTCTATAAATATGTTACCGGTCTATCGGGTCAGGGATGGTTTCAGCTCCATTCAAAAGAATAACGAGATCTTTGAGAAATGTATCAGATACCTCAAGAATAAGGAAACCGTTATGATCTTTGCTGAAGCCAATCACAACCTAAAACGCAGGATCCGTCCATTGAGTAAAGGTTTTACACGGATCGCATTTGGAGCCGAAGAAACCTATGATTGGGATCTGGACCTTCAGATCGTACCGGTAGGCATCAATTATGCAAGGCACCGAAAGGCGGGCAACACGGTTCAGGTTAATTACGGAGAGCCGATTCCTGTCAAAAAATACATGGATCTCTTTCTGAAAGATGAGCGTGAAGGCGTAGAAGCCATGAAAGACGATGTATCTGAGGCTATGAAGAAGCTGGTCTTCCATGTGGGTGATCTGAATGAATACCATGTTCAGAAAATACTCTGGGACGATCTTGAACCGGATGAAATGAAAACCGTTGATCCGGATATTGCCAATGCCCGCATTGCCAAGACCAAACCCCATGTGTCGGAAGCGATCATTGAAAAAGCCAAGGCACTTAACAAAAAGGCAGAAAAAGCAGGGGTAGAGTTAAAAGACCTCGCTGATCAGGAGAAGCTAAGCATCAAGCATATTTTACTGTCTCCCATCTATTTGTTTTCGTTTATCAATAACCTCATTCCGTATCAGCCGGTGAGGCATTTGATCGATCATGTGATCAAGGATCATGCCTTCGACGCATCCATCAAGTTTTTACTTTCTCTGATCGCTTTCCCAATTTTCTATGGCATTGTATCGATCGTTCTTACCCTGACGGGAGCAGGCTGGCCATTTATCCTGGGCTACCTCTTATTAAGTCTCATCACAGCTCCTATATTTGTGCAGGCCAAGGATCTTTTCACCGGTTCACCAAAAAAGAAACTTTTGAAGCAGGATCCTGTTTTATATAAAGAGCTTCAGGAAGAGTTAAAGATATTCCGTGATCTGCGCGAAACCATTTTAAGTGAATGAAGCTCAGACATTTACTGTTTTGAACCTGAAATCAATCATAAACCTAAACATACCTATGAAACTAACTAGTCTTTTTACTGCACTACTTTTAATTACCGTTGGATGCACTCAAACGGTAGAAAAAGAAGTTGAGATCACAAACTTTGACCATGATGAACTTGTAGCCACCGTCATGCCGGTTGGCGATAGCGGTGTTGCGGGTTCAGTAACTTTTACTGAATCTGATAACGGCGTCAGTGTTGAAGGAGAATTTTCAGGCCTTGAGTCAGGAAATCACGGCTTTCACATTCATGAGTTCGGAGACTGCCGGGCGGCCGATGGCACCAGCGCAGGCGGGCACTTTAATCCTGCCGGAAATGACCACGGTGCTCCAACCGACGAAATGCGTCACATGGGCGACATGGGTAACATTGAAGCCAACGAAGAAGGCGTAGCTGCTGTCAGCTATGTTGACGAAACGATCTCTCTTGAGGAGATCCTTGGCCGCGGTATCATCATTCACGCCGGCGAAGATGACCTGACCTCTCAGCCTACCGGAGCAGCAGGTGGACGTATTGCCTGTGGAGTGATCGGTATTGCCCAGACTCAGTAATTAAGAAAAGCCATTAAGCCGTTTGATCTTTCCATTCTCTGAAGAGCTGCTCAAGTTCTTCGGAGGATGACAGATCAACTGCTTTTTCAGCAAGCTCATCAAAATCTTTTTTGTTCCTGCTGCTTAACAGATCATAAATTGCAGGCAACGAATTGGGGACCATACTTAACTCATTGATCCCAAAACCCATCAGGCAAGCGGCTCCTATCTCATCTCCCGCAAGCTCTCCGCAAACACTCACATTGGTTCCGGCTTTTTCTGCCCCTTTAACCGTCATCTTAATCAGTTTCAATACAGCGGGATGATAGTGCTGAAACAGGGTGTGTATCTTTTCATTTCCGCGATCAACCGCCAGCGTGTACTGCGTCAGGTCATTGGATCCGATACTCAGGAAATCCACTTTTTTTGCAAAATGAAAAGCTGACAACGCCACACTCGGTACTTCAACCATGATTCCGATTGGCAGATCTTCATCAATTGGTGTTCCGGATGATAACAAAGCGCCCTGCATTTTCTCGATCTCATCACGGATCTGATCGATCTCGTCGACCACAGAGATCATAGGGATCAGCAATTTTACCCTCCCCGTATATTTACCGGCAATGGTCAAAATGGCTTTTAGTTGAGACCGAAGCAATTTTTTTTCATCCAGTAACAAGCGGATTCCCCGCCATCCCAAAAATGGATTGGCTTCTTTATAAGGCCGACGGGCATTTTTATCTCCCCCAATATCAAATAACCGAATAGTTACCGGCCCCTCTGAATTTTCCAGCATTGCAGTGTAAAATGCTTCCTGATCTTCCACATCCTTTCGGAGCTTTTTACCAAACAAAAGACTCTCGGTTCTGAGCAAACCAATGCCCTGTGACTTCATTTCTGAAACGCGCGGGAGTTCTGCTTCAAACTCTACATTGGCCATCAATTTAAATGGAAACCCATCCTTTGTTTCAAAGCCGGCGGCACGATCGGCTTTTACAGAAACCTGCGCTCCTTTCAGCTTTTCAGCATATTCCTTAAGGACTTCATCAGATGGATCCAGGATCAGCCCCCCTTTGTCGGCATCCAGGATTACCATTTCGTTTGAGGATACTACCTTGGTTGCTTTATCCGCATTGATCAAACAGGGAATACCCAGTGATTTGGCTATAATAACGGCATGTGAGGTGATCCCTCCTTTTTCAAGAACCAATCCACCCGCTCCCTCTTCGTAATAATTCACCAGTTCGGTAGGGCTGATCTTACTGGCTACCAGAATTGCCCCTTCGGGAACCTTTAGCTCGGTTGCATGATCACAAACTTTTGAAACATATCGATCTCTGATGTCCTCAAGGTCTATGATCCGTTGCCGAAACAATTCCGACCCACTTTCCTTTAGCTGCTCTATAAAAGAACTGAAGGTTTCATACACTGCAAAATCGACGCTCAGAAGTTTCTTTTCAACGATCTCAAATACGGTTCTCTTAATCTCCGGATCTTCTATGATCTGCTGCTGTGCTTCTATGATCTCTGCCGTACTTTTATCCTGAAGTCCCCCCGACATTTTCTCTAATTCCTGAACCAGTGAAGCCCTTGCTGAACAAAATTTCTCTTTGTGGGCCTCGATCTCACTTTCCGTGATAGCAGTTGGACTGATCTTTTGTGAACCTGCTTTGATCACCAAAGCAGGGCCAATGGAGATCCCAGAAGCCGCACTCCGGGCTTTTATAGTCGTCTCAGTATTCTCATCGAATGAAAAACTCATTCCTCATCCATCCCGAATTTATTTTCAATCGCCTCTTTAATGGCTTTCAGAGCTTCCTCCTCGTCCGGTCCCTCAAGTTCAAGCTCAAGCTCAGCTCCACTCTCTGCCGCCAGGGTCATCACCCCTAAAATACTTTTCCCGTTAACCCTGTATCCATAGCTATGGATATAGAAATCCGATTTGAACTTACTGGCTAACTTAACCAGCTGTGCAGAGGGACGAGCATGGAGTCCCGCAGAATTTTTTATGGTTACTTTTTCTTTGATCATAGCAAAAATTTAGTCTCTTAAAATGAAAATAATATTACCAACATGCCAAGTTTTTGAACCTTAAATATTTGCGCATAATTCTTGCTCCCTGCAGGAACAGTAATTTTTAAATAAGATTAATCTTTCACTTAATGTTTCTTAAATTCAGGCAGTCAAAAATAAATCACTATTTATTTAAATAAATAATATGTCAGTTACCGAGAAAGAAGTTCAATACATCGCAAATTTAGCAAGACTTCAGCTTAACGGCGAAGAAGTAAAATCCTTTGCTGATGACATGAATAAGATCTTAGGATACATGGAGCTTCTCAATGAAGTGGATACCGATGACGTTGAACCGCTTGAACACGTGATAGACCTTGAAAGTCGCCTTCGTAAGGATGAAGCCAAAGAACCTCTTTCTCATGAAGACGCCCTGAAAAACGCACCCGATGCCGATAGCGACTACTTCCGTGTACCAAAAGTGATCGAATAACCTCCGTTCTAACCCTCCTACATGACAGACCCAAAGAACGACATTTCACAGGATCTCTTTACCCGCCTTTCTGATTCCAGGCAGCATCTTATTACGCTGTTTATCCTGTTTATCATACCATTCTTTTTATTCACCGCTACAACCATTGGTGGAAAAGAATTTCAGCGGCATGATACCACCCAGTGGCGAGCCGCTACAGAATCTGTTTTCGAATACCGTGAGGCATACGATAAGGAACCTCTATGGGTCAATAATATGTTTGGAGGGATGCCGTCCTATGTTGTTTCACTGGCCAAACAAACGCCCCATCTCGATGATCTTCGCAAATTATTCGACGGGATCTTTCCGGCATTTCAGTTCTGGGTATTGTTCAGTGGCATGTACTTTTTACTTGTGTTGATGAAGTTCAGGCCCTTATCAGCCACCTTTGGCAGTTTGATGTTTGGCCTGTCCACCTACATTCCGATCATTATTGCAGCAGGTCATAACACTAAATTCATAACCTTGACCTTCATTCCCTGGGTGATCGCCGGTTACTGGCTTTTGACCCGCAACAAGGACAATCGCCTTCCGGGCCTGCTTCTATTTACCGTAGCTTTGGTACTGAATCTCAGAGCGAACCATCCTCAGATCACCTATTATTTCATTTACCTGCTTGGGTTTCTCTGGATCTTTGATACCTGGTCTTCTTACAAAAAAGAAGAGATCGTTGAATGGGCCAAAACTACCGGATTGCTGGCATTGGCCGGTGTGATTGCACTGATGGGACATGCAGAAACCTTCCTCCCATTACAGGAATACTCCAATTACAGTCTCCGTGGCGGTTCGGCTTTAGATAACTCTTCCGGTTTGACAGAGGGGTATGCCTTTGCGTGGTCGCAGGGCATTAAGGAAACCTGGACCCTGCTGGTCCCAAATTATTTTGGAGGAGCTTCACCTGATTACTGGGGACCCAAGTCCTTTACATCCGGCCCTCACTATCTTGGAGCGCTAGCCCTGCCCTTTATACTCATGGCCTTGATCCGTGAGCGTTCCAGGATCATGTATGCCTTCTTTGCCGCCGGAACACTTGGAATACTATTCGCCTGGGGAGGCAATTTCAGATTATTGAATGAATTTGCTTTCGATCATATCCCCCTCTTCGACAAGTTCCGGGCTCCTGAGACCTGGCTTACACTGACTGCATTTTGCTACACCGTTGTAGCAGTGTACGGACTTGATTGGCTCATTAAATTTGTAAGATCAAAAAATGCGCAACTGAAACAGCTTTATCTTCCGATTGGTGCAGCAGCCACTGTAATTATCTTGTTGTTTATTCAGCTCAATTCAACCGATTTCAAACGTCCGGGTGAAGTAGCCAACATTGCCAATCAGATCGCTCAGCAAAATCAGGTTAGCCCCAATAATCCACAGGTTCAGCAGCGGGCTGAGCAGTATGTGAATGCACAGATGGTCCCTCAGCGTGAAGAAAAGGCAAAAAGCGATCTTTTAAGACTATCCATAATCTTTGTATTGGGAACCGGACTGATCTACCTCGCTTTCTCCAATAAAATTCCGATATCTGTCGCCCTCTTCGGGTTTATTCTGATAACAGCCTATGATATGATCAGCGTGGATAAACGCTACATCCCTGAAGATGTTATCGTTGATGCAAACAGAAATACCGAGCGATTGTTAGAGTCTCAGCGAACGGACCTTACCAATTACATTGTAGAAAATAATTCTACCGATAGCAGTTATCCTTACCGAACATTTCCGTTACTGGATAATCCTTACAGTAATGCGATCCCGTCCTATTTTTACCCACAGATCGGAGGGTACACCGGTGCCAAACTCAGTGTGATTCAGGACGTGATGTATAACGGCGGGCCACTCGATGTTCAAAGCAACACATTCAATCCTCAATTGCTGGATCTCTTTAATGTAAAATACCTGACCTACACAGAAGGTTTGCCTCTTCCCGGTTTCGAGCCGGTCTTTGAAGGAGAAAGGGGCGTGGTGTATGAAAACCAAAACGTACTGCCCAAAGCCTTTTTTGTGGATTCGGTAATCACGACAAATTCACCCCAACAGGCATTCAACTATATTCAACCTCAGCAGATCAACCTTGCTGAAACCGCTGTTGTTGAAACTTCAGATGAGATAATCACCTCACCCGATTCGACTTCCACTGTTGAGGTAACAACCTACACCGGACCTGAGATCACCCTTGAAGTAACACGCAGTGAACCGGGATTTCTTGTACTGAGTGAAGTCTATTACCCGGCAGGTTGGTCAGCCACTTTGAACGGGGAGGAAATCCCGATCTATAAAACAAATTACTTTCTGAGAGGATTGCAGATACCGGCCGGAGAGCATCAAGTCGAGCTGAAGTTTGAGCCGACCTCCTATTCCCTCGGTACAACCTTAGCCTGGATATCATTGGCATTTCAGGTATTATTGGCAAGTTTTTTAGCCTTCAGATTCTTCAAAAATTAATCCTGAATTACCCAAGCTTCCTCAGCAGAAAGACCTTCAATTCTTTCCAGAGAAATTTAGCCGGTACCCAGTTGATCAGGTCTGACAGGCGGTTTGCTTTACCGGTTGCCTTTCGGATCGTATACAGCTGATACCTTCTTTGGTCTCTATTCATCAAATGCTTGTGCTTGTTGTAGAACTGTAGATATCCCTTCAACTGATTTCTTGGTGTGGTGATCTGTTCCCCATCATGATCAAGATTTATTTTTTGAAGTGGCTCCTGAACATTCCGGATCGGTCCATACCTTTCACTTAACCGTACCCAAAGGTCATAATCCTGAGCGGAACTTAGCGATTCATCAAATCCCCCTATCTCTAACAACCGTTCTTTTTTGATCAACCCCTGATTCCCGACCTGATTTGAGTATAAAAGTCTTTCAAGGGTTATAACCGCATCCTTTTTCCAAACCAGTTTTCTGTTTGGATATATGTGCAACACGTCTGAGGTCACAAAAGCATATTCATCCCTGTAAGCATCCATCATTTTTTGAATTCTACCCGGCATCCATTCGTCATCATCATCAAGTCCGGCAATGTACTCCCCATTAGACAGTTCGATTCCTTTATTACGTGCAGCACAGGCTCCCTTTGCCTTTTCATTTCTATGATAGAGCACCCTGCCTACAGATCTTTCATACTCAGAAACGATCGATTCTACCGACTCCGTTGATCCATCATCTACCACCACAAGCTCCAGTTTCTGATAGGTTTGTGCCTTAACAGAATCGAGGGCTCGCTTCAGCAAGTCTTTACGGTTATGAGTAGTGACCACAGCCGAAACCAGAGGATAATCAGACATGATCTTCCTCCCTCACATTACCGTTAGCATGTTTCTTCATAAAAAATGTATTTTCAAAGCCATAAATCATCAGAACCTCGTATGGATCCATCCCCAAATATAACTTTTATTATCTGTACTTATAACCGTGCGGAATATCTTGATGATACGCTGCATTCATTGTTGCAGCAACCAGTTGAGAATATAGTGACAGAGCTCCTGGTCGTAAATAACAATTCGACAGACAACACGCCTGAGGTTGTAGCCAAACATCGTGAACAGGCCGATCCCTCTGCTTTTCGGATCAGTTATTTTGAAGAAGCTGAACAGGGCTTGTCATTTGCCCGAAACCGTGGAATCAGGGAAGCTGCCTCAGAGCATATTGTTTTTGTGGATGATGACATCCGGGCTGAACAACATTTTATAGAAAACTGGATAAATTTCTTTGAGACCTATCCGAACTACCATGCTGCCGGTGGGCAGATCAGGGTTCAGTTTGACGATCATAAACCCAAATGGGCTTCTCACTATTTACTGTCTCTTTTTGGGTATCATAATCTTGGAAAAAAAGTCAGAGAATATCCCGGAAACAAATATCCGTTTGGCGGAAACATGGGATTCAGGAAAGAGCTCTTTGAAGAGACCGGCTTATTTGACACGGATCTCGGCCGAAAAGGAGATCAGCTCACCGCCAATGAGGAGAAAGACCTATTCAACAGAGTCAAGTCTTTGGGAGAACCCATACTCTATCTTCCAAAAGCTTTGTTGTACCACCGCATAGGACCTGAACGAGCGACACAAGATTATATCCGAAAACAAGCTGAAGGGATGGGTAAGAGTGTAGCAAGGCAAACTAAGGGATCCTTTAAGCTCAAGCTCACACATGTGTTTAAAGAGATCTTTAAAACAGCTGTGAGTTTGGGTCTGTTTTTGATCTATCTGATCGGTTTTACACCGGCCAAAGGTATCATGCTGCTAAAATTCAGGTACTGGATACTGAGAGGTTATCTAACCACTTGATGTTATTCTGCACCAATATTCAATGCGACTTATATCTGTAATCACCCTGATATTCGTCATTCTTATTTCTCATCCAAAATTGCTACTACTCTTTCCCACATCTCATCAACCTTTTTTTTATGGATTTCTGATTTTAAAAGAAGGTGTTTTTTTATTTTTTCGTAGTCACTTATAATCCTCTCTATTCTTTCTTCTGTCTTGTCAAAATTATCCAGGTCATTAATTAAGCCCATATCTTTAAAATCGTACTCTTCAAGTACCCTTTCGTACTTATGTGACCAACTAGTTGATATTGAGGGTACTCCTTGAGATAACCCATTGATAAGACCGTGAAACCTCGATGTAATTAAAAAATATGAGCTTTTAATTATTTGCTTTGTAAGGATAGGATCTTCATGCCAGATTATATTTATGTTCGATTTATTTATCTCATTTATCTGATTAGCAATTTGAAAATCGGTATTCCCAGCATGAACAAGAAAACTAAAATTCAGGTCTTTTCTTTGTAAGTATTTTATCAGGTTTAATAAGTAAGAAATATACCTCCCATCCTCCTTTATCATTTTAGAATTCGGAATAATCAGTATTTGATTTTTGTATTCATCAAGCTTCTCACCTACAGAGATAGATGTAGTGAAATCAGGATATTGAAATAGTTTTTTCTTCTTAACATCCGTTCTTAATTCATTTAAATAGGAGAATGAATCTTTATCTCTTGCAGCTACAAAATCAGCATATTTCAATATTTTCTTTGCTTGCTTCCTCGTGCCTTTCATTTGAAAAGGTCCAAAAGCCTGGGGTAAATAAATTATCTTTACGTTCTTATTCTTCCATTTTTTTAAATATTTGGTACTCCCTTTTACCATTTCTGATTTACCCCAAAAATCTCCATATCTAAAACCGGAAACATCTATAACAACATCTATACTATCCTGTGATATTATTCCGAAATCCCTTTTTATTTTATCAGGAAGAAATCTTGAAAATACCCCAAAATTTATACCAAATAAGTGGTATCTAGGTGTAGCTTTAATATCGTATTTAACCCTTTTGGAATAAGAGAAATTTATTTGTGGTTCAACCGTAAAAATGATGTTTCGGTGTTCAAATCTTAAGGAAAGCTCTTTAATTACTGAAAGCAGCATTAGTTCAGCTCCTTTATTTACTGTTTGAGCACCTCTGATTTCTACGAACATAGAATTCATTTATAAATTGTAAGACCTAATTTCATTTAAACTTCTCTTTTCAGAGCAAGCGATCATTCCTTCAGGATCAGGGTACCCCACCGCTAAACACATTATTGGTCTTTGATGCAATTTAAGACCAAGAAGTCTATCCATTTTCTTTTCACGTTTTTCTATGTCAGGCCAATTGATTGGGCAACTGCTTAACCCTAAAGTTTCCAATGCTAACATTAAGTTCATATTTGCTAATGAAGCATCAATATAAATTAAATGCCTATCCCTTTCACTATAGTAAGCATCCAAATTACCCACAACTACGATGAATGTTTTAATATTATGTGAATAACCAACAGTTCCCATTGGAAGTTTTACAAGCTTACTCAGAATTTCAGGATCATCAATGATCTTGTAATGAAATGGTTGCCTGTTGCAGGCACTGGGAGCTTGTGAAGCTGCGAGAATTGCTTTATCAATAAGTTCCCTAGGAACCCTTTTATCGAGAAACCATCTTACAGACCTTCGTTTGCGCGTTAAATCAAAAAACTCGTCATAAGTAATATCTATTTCTGTTCTTTTCTTATAGGGTATAGACTTTATAGACGTATCGGGTAACAGACTCTTCCTTTCCAAAACGGAATAAAAGATTTTTTTTTGAGCTTCAATCAATTTATCCTGCCCAGTTTCCACAAAGTATTTGTTCAGCACATCTCTAAACCAGTACAACTGTTTATTATCAATTTCAGAAGTGGTTAACCAAACTTTTTTAAAGCTTGCAACTGTTTCTTCAATATAATTTTTCCCAAAAATGGGTCTTCTTGGCTTCATTAATAACCCTTTTTCTAACCTGTGAACATTCCTGACAAGCAGGTAGTAGCTGGATCTGTCAGATTTTATATCATTTATGTATTTGGCCTTCCCCGCCAATACCGCTCGGTGCTCTCTGCTAAATCTTCTTGAAAATATTGCATAGTAAATATTCGACAATAGTCTGCTACGGTAAAAGATCCGAACAAAGAATGAATCGATCTCAAAAATTACCCGATCAACTATTCTTTTAACTTTTCTTAAAAACTGAATCATATTATTTCTTTAAAATTAAAAACGGAGAGAATATTGCTTTGGTCATCATCCAAAATACCGGCCTACTTTTTTTATAGAATAACAAGGCAATGTATGAAGCCATCGAGTATGAACAGATTGTAGCCACAGCAGCTCCAAAACCCTGGAAATATGGTATCAGAATAATGTTCAAAATAATATTGACCAGGGCCCCTAGTCCCTGAGTTATCAACGAAAAAGCCACTGCATCTTCTACCAATACCCATTTACTAAAAGCCGCTCTCATAAAAATAAATACACCTGCCCATATATGAATCGAAAGGATAATTGCTGCTTTTTGGTATTCCAGGCCATATAGCGTCTCTATTAACGGAGTAGATATAAATGAAATTAATATGGCTAAGCCTAATGCGATCAAAAATAGGAAATTAAAAAGCTGCTGAAGTCGACGATGAAATTTCTCTGGATTCTCCTTTTTTAATTCCAGTAATTTTGGGAAAATTGAACTGACAATTATTGTTGGTATAAAGTACCATGCCTCAGAAATTCTGGCAGCTACAGAATAAATTCCTACTTCGTCTGCCCCCACTATCCACCTTAACATAATCTGATCGATTTTCAGATACACCATTGCAAAAATGGCTCCAAGCATAAGCATCCAACCTTCACCAAGAAGCTCTTTGACTTTATTGATATTAAAGCTCCAGTTCCGAATTTGGATATCAGCTTTTTTAATGAAAAAATAGGTGAATAAAGTAATGACAATTACGGTTTGCACCACATAGGTCGCAGCAATTTCTAGCAAGCCTGCTGAAGTTATAACAAGGATAATTTTCAATATTGATACGGCAGTTATCGAAACTGACCTGACAATGGAAGAGTACTTTGCTTTAACTTTTGCCTGAAACCAATAATCAAATACCTCGAAGGGTTTTAGAAAAATTGTAACGGAAACTAAAATGAGTACCCAAAACTCAGTCGAGCTCTTATCGCTGAATAGATTTATAAAAACTAAATAGCCTGTAAAAGCAATCATTGCCCCAATGAATTTAACACCAAATATACTCCCCATGAGTTCTGGTGTTTCTTTTGGTTTATTGACCAATTCCCTGACCGCAAGGCCACTTAATCCCATATGAGTAGCAATTGCAAAAAGAGAGGATAATGATATTGCATAGGAAAGTATTCCAAATTTTTCCGGCCCTAGGTATCTCGCTACGATGATGCTAGTTACCATGGTCAAAGCAATGGCAAGAATTTTTTCCCCCATCATCCAAGAGGTATTTAGGGTGTACTTTCGTACCTCACTGGTTTCTAACAGGTCCTTAAATTTTCTAAATAACGTTTCCAATATTTACTCTTTTGCAAATGTTTTTGACAGCCAAAGAATACATTCAATCAACTAATTTTGAAGTTTACGATATTTAATAACCAAATAGATTCAAGTTCTTAATTAAATTAAGTTATTTAAACCTTCAAAGATACAATGAAATTACTGTTCTTTTGGGCAGCCTAAAAACGGAGACTTTATGTTACGTATCATGACTTTGTCGTGTGGTCCTTGGTAATCACACTTGTTTACAGTGCTAGTGTTAGATGCCTAAGTATTTCAGTAAAGGTTCACTCCGATCGGAAAGATCTCAGATCAAAATTCCTCTGAGACATTCTCCCCCACTCCCCTTATCTTTGGGGCTGTAGATATTTGACTTCAAACAAATTTAGATAATGGCAAAACCCAAGTACACCTCACACGTTGGAATGGTAGATATACTTCCTGATGAATCCCCAAAATGGAGGGCATTGGAAAACATCATCCATGAGGAAGCCGTCAGGTTCAACTTCGAGGAAATTCGCACCCCCATCATGGAGCAAACGGAGCTGATCGTTCGGGGTATTGGCCAACTGACCGATATTGTATCCAAAGAGATTTTTGCCTTCGAAAAAGGGGACAGCCATTATGTATTACGACCTGAGCTTACAGCTCCGGTTGTTCGTTCCTACGTTGAACACCACCTTGATCAGCGTGGTGGCTCACAAAAGCTTTATTACATCGGACCTATGTTTCGCGCTGAGAAGCCGCAAAAAGGTCGTCAGCGACAATTCCATCAGTTTGGGGTTGAGGTGATCGGGAGCGATGACCCGGTAGCTGATGTGGAAACCATTGCCTTCATGATGAGGATCTACGAACGGATCGGGATAAGGAATTTTGAATTGAAATTGAACTCGGTCGGTGATCCTGAAAGTCGCGAAGCTTACAAGGAAGCACTTCGTGAATATTTGAAGCCGAACCTTTCCAAACTGAGTGAAGTATCCCAAAAACGGTTTGAGAAGAACCCAATGCGAATCCTTGATTCCAAGGAAACGGAAGATCAGGAATTCATCAAGAATGCACCGGTCATACAGGATTACCTGAATGAGGAAACGGCTTCCCATTTTGAAAAAGTCACACAGTATCTCGATGATCTTGGGATCAGCTACACCATCGATCCTTACCTGGTGCGCGGCATGGATTATTACACACGCACGGCATTTGAGCTAACCTCACCGGACCTCGGCTCACAGGATGCCCTGGCCGGTGGTGGCCGCTACGATCTGCTGGTTGAGGAGATCGGAGGCCAGCCTACCCCTGCTGTTGGTTTTGCCGCAGGAATGGAGCGTTTATTGATCGCCTGTGAGGAATTGGGTATAGAGCTTGCAGAAGAAAAATCGGTGGATGTTTATTTCGTCACTCTTGGAGGTGCCGCCAGATCCTTTGCCATTAAACACCTTCCTAAACTTCGGGAAGCCGGTGTCTCTGCTACCATGGATTATATGAGCCGTTCCATGAAAGCACAGATGAAGGATGCCAATCGTGAAAATGCACGCTACACCATTATCATTGGTGATAATGAGCTGAACGAAGGCAAATTCACGCTCCGCAATATGAAAGAAAGTGAGGAAGATTCACTTTCCTTTAATGAGATCCTAACTAAACTGAGTTAAGTAAGCTGAGTGTTTACCAATACGCTCCGACACAGAGCGTCAGGATCGAGGTAGATCTTAGTTTAATGGATACTTCACCGCTCGCTTAGACGCCATACATCGGAGCGATATTTAAGTATTGATTTACTTTCCTTTTCTTAAAAATTGCGAAATCCATTTTGAAATTATTTACTGTATTACTATACTAATACAGTAAATCAAACAAGGGGTTCAATGCTTTCAATCAACGACTTATCATTTTCATATAAATCGAGTACTCCGCTGATCCAAAACTTAGATCTGAATGTCAAAGCAGGGGGAATCTATGGATTACTTGGGCTGAACGGAGCGGGAAAAAGTACCTTACTGAATATCATTTCAGGCATGCTTTTTCCCAAGAAGGGTACCTGTAGTCTACATGGGAATCTTACCAAAACAAGGTCCATTGAAACTTTAAGGGAACTTTATATTCTTCCTGAACAATTTGACCTGCCTAAAATAACCGGTGACACCTACACAAACATACATAGCCCTCTCTATCCCCGGTTTGACAGAAAGGTCATGAACGAAATCCTGAAGGTTTTTGAGGTTGACCCTTCTAAACAACTTAATTCCCAATCCTTTGGTCAGCGCAAAAAGTTTTTGATCGCATTTTCGATAGCTACCAATTCAAGTCTTCTGCTTTTTGATGAGCCAACCAATGGGCTTGATATCCCATCTAAAAGTCAGTTTCGTCGCATAGTTGCATCACTTGAGCTCCAGAATAGAGCTATTTTGATCTCGACACATCAGGTCCGTGATTTAGGCAGTATGATCGACCACATGATCGTTTTGAAGGATGGAAAGATCGTTTTTAACCGTTCAATGGATGAAATTGAAATGAAACTAGCATTTCAAACCATCGATCAAGACTCTCCGAAAAATTACTTATACGGTGAAGAGACCTTAGGAGGCATACAGGCAATTCTTCCCTCTTATGAAGAAAAAAGTCAGGAAGGCATAGATCTTGAACTGCTTTTTAATTCGATCATTCTGAAAACAGAAAAAATGAACGATCACTTTAACGGGGTATCCTCATGAGCAAAGAGATAACATCCAAAACATCTTTATACAGAATTAAGCTCTTGTTTCATCGAAATGTGATGATAAACAAACGGACTATACAGATCGGTCTAATTTCCCTTATTTGTGGTGTCGTTTTTATAAAAGGAACCGTTCTGTATTATGGTGGTATTTCGCCTATTGCGGCAGAATCCATAATTACATTTGGTTTTGTGATCTTTACCCTGGTTGGTTATGCCTTTACGAGTATCATGTTTTACGAGAAGAATTCAGCTAATTCTGCACCACTGTTTTTTACTCTACCTGCTACGGCGTTTGAAAAAATAATTTCTGCATGGTTACTTTCATCTTGCGCATATACAGTTGTTGGCCTTTTTCTCCTATATGTACTTAGCCTTTTGATCGGGTTACCGGCTGATTGGTTCTTCAGTATCCGGATCTTTAATGAAATATGGCCCTATATCATATATCAATCTATTTTCTTTTTTGGGGCTGTTCATTTCAGGTCCAATAATTTTCTGAGCACCTTAGTCGCAATGTTAGGTGTGCTAATTTTATTTGGACTTATCGCACTGTTGCTTGTTAATACCTTTACACCAGATGGCTTATTTCTTAAGATTCCAACAACACTGACAGCAACTTCAACTTTCAGGATTATTACCACCTGCACCCTAACCGTTGCGATTTCTGCCTTTTTTATATGGGTATCCTATATCAGACTAAAAAGAATGGAATTGGCATAATGCATTTCTCTGAGAACAAACCCATTTATTTACAGATCACGGATTACTTCTATGATCAGATCCTCACTAAAAAATGGGGCGATGGAGATAACATCCCATCTGTTCGGGAAGTAGCTGTTTTGATGGAGGTCAACCCTAATACAGCTTTGCGTGCATTCCACGAACTACAAAATAATGGCATAGTGTCGAACAAAAGAGGGGTTGGGTATTTTGTTACAGCTGATGCCTATGATAAAGTACTTGATCTCAAAAAAAAGGAGTTCTTCGATATTAAACTTCCTTCACTGTTCAAGTATATGAAGCTTCTACATATATCCATGGAGGAGTTAGAAGCTTTATACTACTCTGACAGTGATTGATCTTTGCCCCGAAACCAAGGTCTATTCCTTCAGCATCTTCTTAAGCTCATCGATATCCTCGACTTCACCGATAATAGATAACTCATCGCCTTCCTGAAGTACCGTTATACCATGAGGGATCTTGATATCACCACCACGACGAATGATCGTGATCAGACTTTGCCCCGGGAAGGAGATCTCCTTGATCATCTTACCGATATACTGCTGAGTGCTGTCGTCAGGATTGAGGGTTATCTTGATAAACCGTTCATCCCTGAGCAGGATCTCTCTCAACTCTTCTTCATTTTGGGCTTTACACCAGCGCTCAACGAAGTTTTTAGAACCCACCATCTCAGCAATATGAGCCAATATCCTTAAATGCTGACCGGTATTAGCCTCTGAACTGACAAAGAATATGATGCTGTGTAATTTCTGATCACTCTCAGCATCCTTTTTGAGCTTTCTCTTACTGTATCCTTCGCGAATTCGAACCAATACCAGTTCCGGTGAAATGTCTTCTTTGAGCCTGGCGTGATTTAAGGCTACACCTTCGGCAATCTGAATAGCAGAATTATCGGCTGAGTTCATAAATAACTTACGCAGCTCTTCGATCGTGATGTTCAATTTCTCGGCCAGACTCTCAGCTGCCTTATTAAAGATCGTATCATAATCTGTCTCCGGAGAGAAGTCGAGTACATCAGCCCGTGAAACCAATTCTTCGTATGGGTCTTCTTGTCTGAGCCCCTTCTCACGAAGTATACCGCGCATCTCATTTTCAAGTCCCTGATCCTTATTTTCACCTAATCGGGCATGCACATGGAAGATGGCTCCCTGCCGTTCTACCTTATCCTGAGCATAGTATTTGTACCATATAATGGATGCCACTGTAACCGCTACGGTAAACAGAATTGAAAGCACTCCCATCTCAAAGATCAAAATAATAGAAAGGATGATACCGGCTATCTGAACCCATGGATACCAGGGAGATTTAAATCCGGGATCATACTCCTGAATTCTACTCTCACGCATAACGATCACAGCCAGATTCAACAATCCAAACAACAACAACTGAAAGGCACTTGCAAGCTTTGCCACTTCGGCCACATTAAAAGCAAGTAGGAAGAAGAGCATGAGTGCCACCGTACCAACTACTGACCAATGTGGGGTACCAAGTTTACCAATGTTTGCGAAATTCTTGTTGATCAACTTGTCGCGAGCCATGGCCATTGGGTATCTGGAAGCAGACATAATTCCTGCATTCCCTGTGGAAGCAAAGGCCGCTACAGCAGCCACTACAACCAGGATCAAACCGCCGGGCTCAGGCAACCAATCAAGGAATACTTCACCGGCAGTGGCAACAGGAGTCAGGTCTTCACGAAAAGCATTAGGCTCAAGTAGTGCCACCATGATATACACACCTACAACATATACGATCACAGCGGTTCCAATGGCTAAGAACATCCCTAAAGGAATATTACGATCCGGATTTTTCACCTCCTCTGCAATACTCGCAACTTTAGTCAAACCGGCATAAGACACAAACACCATCCCAACGGTCGCAAAAAAGCCAAACACCCCATCTGTAAAAAATGGTTTGAATTGATTTTCAGTGATCACTCTGATATCCATTGAGAAGATCTCAAAAACCCCCTGCACGATATAAAAGAACATGATAGTAACAAGAGCGGCGACCAATATTTTTTGAAGCCATGTGGTCTCTTTAGCTCCGACAATATTCAGAATTCCGAAGACTATGGTCAGGAATACTGCTACAAATAATATATTCACATCATAAAATATGGCGATATATGCCCCCATACCGATAAGGGCAAAGGCACTTTTGAGAACTAAAGCCAGCCATGAACCGAACCCACCAATGGTACCCAGCATGGGGCCCAGACTTCGGTCTATGATATAATAAGTACCGCCGGAACGCGGTAAGGCTGTTGCAAGCTCAGCCACACTGAACATAGTGGGTAAAACAATGATACCGGAAACCAGGTAAGCCAAAACCACTGAGGGACCGGTTTCGGCTGCAGCTAAACCGGGTAGTAGGAAAAATCCGGAACTGAACATAGCCCCGGTTGCGATCGCATATACATCCGAAAGCCCTAATTCTTTCGCTAATTTCTTATGCTTCATTAAGTCTGATTGTATCTCCGCTAATCCGGAGCATGGTTATTTTTGGTTAGCAAAATATGATAGCATTGAATAACAACAAAATCTGATCTGCTAACGCCTGTTAAATGTTACACTATTTCATTTTTTTCAGATCAGAATTTCTGACCCACGTCTTTCAACGGACATGATTAATGTTTTTTGAACCTAATCAATTCCATTTTAAGTTAAAATATTCATACTCAAGTTCTTAGAGGCGAACGGGTTTTGACTTCTTCCCATTTACCATCTCTTATTGTTTGATCAAAATACTGTAAACCTCTTCAGGGCTTTGAGCTGAAATTAGTTTATTTACATTTTCGCCCGGCCTGATCAATCGGGCAGCCCGATTCACCCCTCTTAAATGCTCTTTAACCGGTAACTGTTTAGGACTTAACAACATCAGAACAACCCGGGCTTTATGGGCTGTTTTAGGGATCCGGATTCCTTCTTTAACTACTCCGATCAGCAACTGCTGTTCCTGTATCAATGAGGTGTGGGCATCGTAAAGCACCACGCCGGCCATCATTTCAGGGGAATAATCGGACGAGTTAGTTAAAAGCCGATGTATAAGTCGCTCTACATCTTTTTCATCAATGTTTTTATTGGCACTCAGCATCCGCACAAACTTATGTTCCAGGCTTTCTCCTGTTTCAGAGATCACGATATCAGTGGATTTCAGCAACTTCATTCCTGATTCCTGATCCCTGTTCTTACCATCCTGTTCAACTTCTGAGGGATATACCGTAATGAACCCAAGATCTGGATATCTCTGGGATATCACCCTCGGAAGGCGATCCAATGCAGGCCGCCATGAAAGAGAGCCTTCGCGGGCACTCAACAATACAAACAGATCATCTTTTAATGTATGCTTGTCCATCCATGCCGGTAATTCTCCCCAACCATCTATAGGTATAAACTCTGTTTCTATATCAGGTTTCACTTTCTTAATTCTTTTCTCCACATTTTTCATCCGTTCTTTTGGAGCCAGTATAGTCAGGGTACCTCCAACCTGATCAACCATCAGCTTCAGGGACCGAACAGCTCCTGAAAAACCCGGCTCGAGTGAGGCATATGGAGGAACCGCTATCACCACTCTTTTTACCGTATTGATCGGTTTATGGGTCTTGCAAACCATCACCATCTCGTCGATCTTTTGTAATAGCTGGTCCAGGATACTTCCAAAAATTCGTTGCGTGGCAGAAGTAGCTCCATTCCACCCGATCACTACCACAGAGGCCAGCTTTTCATTCACCGATCTGGCAATTCCATTTGCGATGTTCAGATCGATGGATGTCACCGGATTCACGGGCACTTCAGCTGCTGCCGCATGAACCACCGCATGGCTAAGCATCTTCTCTCCTCTTGCCACCTGTGCATCTACATCTTTGCCATCGCGGGCAACCGTTAATGGGAAAATGGGCTCCTCCGATTTTTCGTCACGGATCATGAAAGCAATATCCATAAGGGCATCCGATGTTTCCGGATTTGCCAGCGGAACAATGATCCTTTGTGGAGTTTGAGATGGTTCATAAGGTTTTTTCTCTTCCTGAAGAACTACATCCCTCCCAAATTTCTCAACCATCCAGGGTCCTACCAGACAGGTTAACAAGATCATGATCACGACTGCGTTTACAGCGGTTTGATCAAAAAAGCCAAGATCAAAACCAAGCAGTGTAACAGCAAGGGTTGCGGCAGATTGAGGAGTGGTCAACCCAAAGATCACAAAACCCTCGGCGTTTGAAAAGCCTTTGATCAGCCTTACAATACCGGAAGCCAGTGCTTTCCCGACAAATACCAGCATGGTAAAGATCAGGGCATAGATCCAGACTTCAAGGCTTCCAAGTACCTGCACATCCACCAGCATCCCAACTGAGATCAAAAAGAACGGAATGAATAACGCGTTGCCCACAAATTGAATACGGCTCATCAGGGTTCCGTTACCCGGCACCAATCGGTTCAGCAATAAACCGGCAATAAAGGCTCCAATAATGGATGCCAGTCCTGCCATCTCAGCGATAAATGCCGTGGCAAAAAGAACCGCCATCAGGAAAACGAAATCCACATCCGTCTCGTGCTTCATGGTGCGGAAAAACCATCTGCCAACGCGTGGTAACGTGAGAATAGCCGCTGCCAGAAACACGGCAATGGAAGTGGCGAAGACCGTCCAGTAACCCGGCCCCTGTTCATCACCAACAGTTCCTGCGATAATTGCCAATATACCCAGAGAAAGTGTGTCGGTTACCAAGGTTCCTCCCATCGACATGGTGACCGCGGTATTCTTTGTGATCCCTAACCTTTCAATGATCGGATAGGCAAGCAGTGTATGTGAACCGACGATTGCTCCAAGTAACAGAGAGCTTTCAAGAGAATAATTCAGCCAGTGTATTCCCGCAAAGTAGGCTCCTGCTGCCGGAAACAGATACGAGATCAGTCCAAAACCAATGCTCTGATTTCGCAGTTTTTCAAATCGGTTCAGGTCGATCGACAGGCCGGCCGTAAACATCAGATATAATAATCCCACGGTTCCAAGCAGTTCAATGGTGCTGTCACGCTCCAGAAGGTGTAGCACACTGGGGCCAATAAGCATCCCCGAAAGTATGATGCCTACTATTCCGGGAATCTTGATCTTTTTGGATAGAATGGGGGCAACAAGAATCACCACCATGACCAACGCAAAGATCAGAACAGGATTTGAAAATGGCAGCGACAGGTTCAGTATTTCATCCATATGGCATCAGGCTGTGAATTGCTTTTCAGGAACCGTCAACTTAAACATTGACGAAAATTTCTCACCGGTTATTATTTCTAAACCCTTCAAACACGGCACGCATCATTTCCGTTGCGGTTGGTGGATTGAAGACTATGGCATCTGCTCCTGCCCGAATGGTTTCACGTATCGTTGAGTTATGCGGGCCACCACTTGCCATGATAGGTATTTCCGGGAGCAAGTTACGTATATGACTTACAGATTCTGCCGTAAATTCACCGGTTGCCACATTAAAGATATCTACTCCGGCTTCTGCCAGATCTTTGACCGGTTCCGCCTCAAACATCACGGTATAGATCAGCGATCCATTGATCTGTGACTTTATATTACTGATGACCTCTGCCGGGGTTGGTTTGGAGATCACCACTGCGGATGCCCCAACATGCAGCGACCGCTTAGCTGCTTCCGTGGCCTCATGCTCATGCAATAAACCACCGCCTATATCGCAAAAAACGGGTTTGTCACTAAAATCAATGATCACCTCATCCATATGTGATGATTTATCAAACGGGTGCACCGCCATCACAGAATCAGCCTGCAAGCTGTTGATAAATGCAAGATCGGTCGTTAATAAAACAGAACGTATCAACTGTTCCCCTAAACGAATACCGGTACACTCTTCTATGGCATTCGGAATCTCATAATTGCTTGCAGAAAGCAAGTAATTTTTTTGATCTAAACTCATGTGTTTTACTCGGAATAAATGTTAAGGATGTGAAGACCGATCACACATGCAGCATGTTCCATCTTCTATCAATGCCTGCGAAGTTAGCTGACGGGCTGGAGCTGATAGATGCTCCTTTCCGGGTCTCAGAAATACGCCCCACTTCCGGGTCCTCCGCTCTCATATTATAAGATTAGGCAGATTCTATTTGTACGCTTACAATGATAACGGCTTTTTTGTGATTGGTCAAACCTTAAGTACAGATTCACCTGAAAAGATCTTGTAAAACCTGCCCTAAATTTGACTATCTTTATAGCCTCAAAAACTCACTCTCTCATATTTAAACCGACATTTAATGTTTCCTTCTGAAGTCACTGACTTTTTTAGAACCCAAAAAACGCCCTTCTATTACTACGACCTGGATGTGCTGAACGCCACACTGGAGGAAATTCAAAAACACGGTCTTTCCAAGGGGTTTCACGTTCATTTTGCCCTTAAAGCGAATAACCAGCCTAAGGTCCTGAAACTGATCAAAGAAGCGGGGCTTGGCGCAGATTGCGTGAGTGGAGGTGAGGTTCAGAGAGCCATTGATTCCGGTTTTTCTGCATGCGAAATCGCGTTTGCCGGCGTGGGTAAAAGTGACGAGGAGATAGAACTTGGATTGAAGCATGATATCTTTTGTTTCAACTGCGAATCTGTACAGGAACTGGAAGTCTTAAATGAACTGGCCGGAATGCAGGGAAAAACGGCCCGGATCGCCCTTCGGCTCAACCCAAATGTAGAAGCGGATACGCACCGGTACATCACGACCGGGTTAAATGAGAATAAATTCGGGATCAATGCCTCAGACCTGGATGAAGTACTTGATCGTCTTCCCGATCTGAATAATTTAAAATTGATCGGCATTCATTTTCACATCGGATCTCAGATCGAGAACTTTACGCCTTTCGAGGAACTTTGTGAACGGGCAAATATGCTTAATGAGCATATCGAGAACCGGGGGTTTGAGTTATCAGTGATCAACGTTGGCGGGGGATTTGGGATCAATTACACCCATCCAAACGATAATGCCATTCCTGATTTTGAACGCTTTTTCGGGTTGTTTGAAAGCAGAATAAAACTGAAAGAACATCAACAGCTACATTTTGAACTTGGTCGGTCTGTAGTTGGGCAGTGTGGAAGCCTGATAACGAGGGTTCTTTACACCAAATATGGTGAGACCAAGAATTTTGCGATTGTTGATGCCGGCATGACAGAACTCATTCGTCCTGCTCTGTATCAGGCAGCCCACCGCATCGATGTTTTAACGAGCTCAAAGCGTGATAAAAATTACGATGTGGTTGGTCCCATCTGCGAAAGCTCGGATACTTTCAGAACTGATATTTCTATACCGGAAGTAGTACG
The DNA here is from genome assembly GCF_002911695.1 of Gracilimonas amylolytica. GTDB lineage: Bacteria > Bacteroidota > Rhodothermia > Balneolales > Balneolaceae > Gracilimonas > Gracilimonas amylolytica. The sequence continues at coordinate 16,393 of NZ_PQBS01000011.1, read as the reverse complement.
TGGAGATATTATCGCTATTCGAAGCGCCGGGGCCTATGGAGAAGTAATGCGAAGTGCCTATAATTTGAGGGAGGCTAATTCCTCGGTGTATTCGGATGAGGTTTAAATTCCAAAGAATTCCCTGATATTTTCTGCTAAAGCCTGTTGATCCTTCTTCGTCAGTCGGGCAATTTTCTTAACAACCAGGGTTTTATCGATGGTGGCAATTTTCATCCTGGTCATGGAAGGCTTAGGCAACCCTGCCTGCTTCCACTCTGTTAAAATATGATCACCTTGCTTTGGTTTTGTTTTCAGGTTACTGGTCACAAACATTACCAACACATCCGGTCCTGAATTGTAATCAATTGGAGAAAGTATAAGAGCCGGTCTTTTTTTGGTGGCTTTCAGGTCTGTAAAAGGAAATGGCAGCAAAACAATATCCCATCGCTTATAGGTCATTGTAAACCTCATCCTCCTCATTATCCCATTCAGAGAAAGAAGGTTCGCTTACGTTCATGATTTCTGCCAGATCATGCTCTTCCCCAAGCCTTTCCATAGCCTCATTCACATAGTCATCAATTAAATCACTGACCAAACTGCTCATTGATTTTCCTTCCAGTGAAGCGATAGCTTTGAGCTTCTTCCGCTTTTCATCCGGGATCCTGATACTCATTACGCTCATTTTATCTCCTTTTTGTAGTATAACCTACATGAAGGTAATTTATTTCAACAATTTAAGCTAATAGTCCCGCAATGTAGCCCGTCGTCCAGGCTGCCTGAAAGTTAAATCCACCGGTAACCCCATCTATATCCAGTACTTCACCGGCAAAGTATAAGTTTGGGGATTTACGGCTTTGCATGGTTTTCATGTCCACATCATGAAGACTGACCCCGCCACAGGTTACAAATTCTTCTTTGAATGTAGTTTTACCCTGAACCTGATATTCATCGTTTGTAATAAGGTGAACCAGCCGGTTGATATTTTTCTTTCCCATATTTTGCCAGATCATATCATCCCCAACTTCCAGTTTATCGATCAGAAAATTCCACAGCCTTCCCGGCAGTTGAAAGGGGTTAACGTTAGTGGTTTTCTTCATCCCGTGTCCTTCAACCACCGTTTTCAGGATGCCTCTTACCTCTTGCTCTGTTCGTTCTCCGGCCCAGTTAACTAATACTGTGAACCGGTAATCCTTATCACTTAGTTCTCTCGCACCAAAAGCTGAGAGTTTCAAGATCGCCGGTCCGCTCATACCCCAGTGGGTAATAAGTAACGGGCCACTGTTCTGAAGTTTCGACCCCATGATCTTCACCGAAACCGGATCGGCTACAACCCCCATCAGTTCCCTGATCGGTTCATCCGGCATGTTAAACGTGAACAGCGATGGAACCGGCTCCTCAATATCATGGTCCAGTTTTCTCAGCCAGTCAAATCCGGAAGAACGTGGGCTGCCACCTGTCGCCACGATCACCCTATCGGCTTCAACACGACCTCCCCGATGTAATCCTAGCTCATACCCGTGTTCAGTTTTCCTCAGCTTTTTGATGTTGGACTTTGTTTTGATCGCAATTCCAAGCTTTCGGGTTTCACTCATCAGACAATTGATGATAGTTGACGAATCATCCGTTACGGGAAACATCCTGCCATCAGATTCCGTCTTCAGTTCTACCCCACGCTTTTTGAACCACTCTATGGTATCGGTTGGTGAAAAGATCCCAAAGGCTTTTTTAAGCGGTCGCTCACCCCTTGGATAGTTCGTTACCAGTTCACGAATATCGAAACAATGGTGTGTGACATTACACCTTCCACCACCTGAGATCCGTACCTTGGAGAGGAGTTTATCCGATTTCTCGTAGATCGTGACTTTTGCATCAGGATGGTGCGTTTTGGCTGAAATAGCTGCAAAAAACCCGGCAGCACCGCCACCGATCACAGCAACTTGTAAGGGTTCATTCTTCATCTTTGAAAGATACCGTTTCTTTTGATGAGTCACGAAATGGAACGCGGATAAAGCGGATGGTCGCAGAAGTAAAAACCTTTCCTCATCTATACATTCACAGTCCGGAGCTTTGGGTTTATTTTTTCGGGATCATATATCACATTAAAAGCTCCGGAACATAATTCCGGATTTTGCATGGAATAGGATGAGATTCCCCTTATTTTCCACTGCAATTTTTAAGCAATCAACTCTATGCAGATCAACGTTCTGAAATTTGGCGGTACTTCCATGGCCGATCACAAAACATGGAAAAAGGTATTGGAGATCATTAAAAATTATGAGTGGCCAGTCGTGGTGGTTTCTGCCACAGCACGAACCACACGTCAGTTAGTGAAAGCTGCACAACTTGCCGCTTCAGGTGATCTTGAAGGGGCTTTTGAAATCTCCGAATCCATCAAGCAGCGTCATCAGGACATCGTTGATAATTTTCTGCAGGAAAATCCGCATGCCAAAAACGATTTGATCAGGGAAAGTTGCTTTAAAAATATGGATGCCAAGATCGGCAAGCTCAACAAGTTGCTGACCTATACTTCCCGGCAAGGAAAACTTTCACCTCAAATGAAAGATGCGATCTCAGCTATGGGGGAACAGATCTCATCCTACCTTCTGGCTCAATGTGGACTGTCGCTGGGTATGATGACGCAGCATATTGAAGCGCGCAGACTCATCAAAACCGACAATGAGTATGGCAAAGCAAATCCGAACAAAATGCTCATCAGTCAGCATTGTGGTTCTCTGGAAACTGTCCTCGAAAACGGGTTTACTCCGATCATCGGAGGTTTTTATGGTGAGGCACCTGACAAAACGATCACAACCCTTGGTTTTGAAGGATCCGATTATTCGGCGAGTTTGATCGGTGGGGCTGTTGGAGCTGAGACCATTGAGATTTGGACTGATGTGAGTGGGGTTTACACCGGCGATCCCCGGTTCATACCTGAAGCCAAACCACTGGCTGAGATCAGTTACTTTGACGCTACGGAAATGGCCTATTTTGGTGCAAAAGTCTTACATCCATCGACCCTGAAACCGGCTCAGGAAAGAAATATCCCGGTTTATGTTAAGAACATGTTCAAACCCGAGGACGCCGGTACAAAAATCGTGAGGGAGGCTGACCACGATCTGCCGGTATTGGCATTGTCATTCAAGCAAAACATGAGCCTTTTAACCGTGAGTGCCCACGAAACTCTGATGGGTTTTTCCTTTCTGCCAAAAGTTTTCAGTGTACTTGAGTCCTATCGGCTCCCTGTTGATGCGGTCAACACGACTGAAGCCTCCGTCACCATTGCCATTTCTGACGATGTTATCCTGGATCAGCTCTCAAAGGACTTTATTGAGATCGGTTCGGTATCCATAGAACGGGGTAAAGGGCTTCTCACCTTAATTGGTTGTTCTGTGCAAACGGCAAGCAATTTCCGAAACCTCTTGTTGGAACCGTTGTCGGATCTGAACATTGATATGATCTCTTTCACCAAAGAAAAAAGGATCTTTAATCTGGTGATCGATGACGAGGAATTGCTGCCAAGTGCTCAGAAAATTCACCGAACGTTATTCAGCTGATTTTTGCTGCTCGGTGGCATCCATTTCTTTCAATTTATCAGGGATCACAATACCCAATCGCTTAGCTCGCTCTCTCCATTTTTGGCGAGCCAGCTTCTGCATATCCTCGATCGCATCTATTTCATCTACGATCTCCATTCCGAGCAGAGTTTCAACAACGTCCTCCATGGTGACCACCCCGGCAAACCCACCGTATTCGTCGACCACAACGGCTATGTGTTCCTGTTTTTCCAGCAGGCGCTCAAACAGGGTTTTCAATGAAATGGTCTCCGGTAAGATCAGCACTTCCCGTTTGATATCTTTGAGCTGCTTCTCACCATTCCCTTCCGAAAGGTTAAAGTACAGATCATTCTTTAGAATATAGCCCGTAATGTCCTCTTCGTTCTCATCAAATACCGGCATTCGGGATACTCTTAGCTCTACTTTATGCTGAAGGATCTCCTGAATGGTTTGATCTTCCTGAAACTTTACGACCACAATTCTTGGAGTCATAATATCTTTTACCCTGAGTGACCGAAAACGGATCAGGTTTTTGAAAATATTGGATTCCCCTTCCTCAAATACCCCTTCCTCAAAGCCAAGTTCAGCCATCGCGCTAAATTCCTCACGGCTAACCGAAGGTTGTTTTTCTTCACTGGAAAGCCATTTTGTGATCCACTGGGAGAGTATGACAAGTGGATACGTAACAAAAATCAGCAAACGGGTGGTTCTTGCTGCAAATCCTGAAAGTTGTTTCCAATAGGTAGCTCCCAGTGTTTTGGGGATGATCTCGGAAAGCACCAGTATTGCCAGGGTTAGTATGGCAGACGTCAGGCTAACATAAGCATTACCGAATACCACCTGTGCCTGGGCACCCACCCCCGCCGCACCCACGGTATGGGCAATGGTATTTAAACTCAAAATGGCTGAAAGCGGACGGTCAATATCTTTTTTCAACTCCTTCAACAACTGTCCTGTTTGTGGATCATTTTTCTCCTTAACGGCAACAAACGATGGAGAAATAGACAGTAAAACGGCTTCCAGAATTGAGCATAGAAATGATACGCCAATAGCCAGAATCAAATAAAAAATCAGTAATCCCATGAACCTAATATACCATTATTGTTGATTTACAAAAGTGATGCCAATGAATAGCTGTTTTAGTATTCGGCTTTGCAGTTTTCTCTTAGCATGGTGAGCACATGCTGAAAGTCATCAGGTAACTCCGAATCAAATCTGACCATTTCACCGGTAGTAGGATGCTCAAACCCCAGGGTTTTGGCATGAAGTGCCTGCCGATCCAATCCTGTGATCAGATTATGGAACATGGATTTTCTTGATCCTGTGTTCGGACCATAACGCACAGAGGTTCCCCCGTATGTAGGATCCCCAAATACATGGTGACCAATATGTGCAAAATGAACTCGGATCTGATGAGTTCTTCCGGTTTCCAGCTTCACCTCCACCAGGCTCAGGTAATCAAAATATTCAAGGACCTTGTAGTGTGTTACAGCCGATTTTCCCTGCCCGGCCGGCTTCACGGTCATCAGTTTCCGGTCCCGCTTTGAGCGTCCGATATCGCCTTCAATCGTACCTTCCGGATCAGGTGTACCCCATACGATAGCCCAGTAAGTTCGTTCCACATCCTTTTCCTGAAATAAGGCACTTAGTTTGGCCAGAGTCTCATCATTCTTTGCCACCACAAGTAAACCACTCGTATCTTTATCCAAACGGTGAACGATACCGGGACGCAGGTTTTCATCTTCCTCCTCTCCTGCCAGCTCATCTACATGATACATGAGTCCGTTGACCATGGTGCCACTCCAGTTACCATATGCAGGGTGAACCACCATGCCCGCTTCTTTATTGACCATGATGATATCATCATCTTCATATATGATATTCAGATCCAGTTTTTCAGGTTTAGCTTCCGGTGGCGGTGGTTGTGGGAGTTCAATATAGATCTCATCCCCCGGCTGCATGATATATGACGCTTTTTCTTTTTTCCCGTTCACTGTCACATAACCATCCTTAATGGCTTTTTGAACCTTATTTCGGGAAGCATTCTCAACAAATGAAGTAATGTAAACATCCAGTCTAATATCCGAATTCTGTCCTTCGGGTACGGTATGTTCGTAGATCGTCGACTGTCGGTCTTTTCCGGCTTTCTTTTTCATAGCCTAAAGGTACGGAGATTGTGCATTCTTTTTAGACCCTTAAAAATTTTGTAAGGAATTCAATTCTAATTGCTCTAACTGAATAATTCAAAGTGAAAAATTAAAAATTAAAAATGGAGCTTCATGAAGGAAAACGTTATTCAAACAAAAAGTTTCGAGTTTGCACTGACAATTATATCATTATATAAATTATTGCAGGATGAAAGAGAATATGTCATTTCAAAACAACTTTTGCGTGCAGGCACAAGTATAGGGGCCAATGTTGAAGAAGCAATAGCAGGTCAATCAAAAAAAGACTTCCTTTCTAAAATATCTATCTCTTTAAAAGAAGCTCGTGAAACACGATATTGGCTTCGACTTTTAAAAGAAAGTGAGCTGACTAATCTTAAAGTTGATGATTATCTTTTAGATGCATTTGAATTGATCAGAATTCTATCTTCGATTGTTAAAACCACAAAACTAAACCTGAACTAATTTTTCATTTTGAATTTTAAATTTTGAATTTCCAATGATCAAATCTCTCTACATAAAAGATTTTGCCCTGATCGATGAACTTGAAGTGGGTTTCGGGGAAGGACTTAATATATTGACCGGACAGACCGGAGCGGGTAAATCGATCATTATTGGTGCCCTAAATATGATCCTCGGGGAACGTGCCGATACGGATGTGATACGCAGAGGAGCCGATAAGGCCATATCTGAAGCGACCATTCGCGTTGAGGATTCAGCTGAGCTGAAAGAATTACTGAAAGATAACGAAGTCGAATTCAGTGAATATTTGATCCTGCGCCGGGAGATCCGAAATACCGGAAGCCGGGCTTTCATCAATGATACGCCGGTTAACATCAGTGTGCTTAAAGCTGCCGGCGATCTTCTTGTAGATCTGCATGGGCAGCATGATCATCAGCTATTACTCAAAGAAGAAAATCATCTGGGTGTGATCGATGGTTTTGGGGAAGTGGAGCCTGTACTGAAGGCCTACAAAGCCGAATATCGAAATATGACTGAGCTCCAGAAAGAATTAAGGTCTTTGAAAAAGAGAGAAAACGAGCTGCAGGAAAAAACCGAACTCTATCGGTTTCAGGTGCAGGAACTTCAGGAAGCCCGGTTAGATGACATCGACCTCGAGCAGCTGGAAGCAGAGATGAATCTTCTTGACAATGCGGAAGTGCTTGACCAAAAAGCAGCGGCAATATCAGAAATGGCTGAATCGGATGATGGTAACATCATACAGTTACTGAATTTTCTTAAACTGAATCTTGAAGACCTGGCACGGATCGAACCGGAATTCAATAATTACCTGGAGGAGATCAATGCAGCACGGGTCAGTATCAATGAAGCCATTGCTTTTGCCGAACGTTACAGAAACAGTATTGAATTCAATCCAAACCGGCTGGAAGAACTTCGTCAGCGGCAATCTGAGCTGAACCGGCTCCAGAAAAAATATCAGCGTGACCTGCCTGAGTTGATCAAATACCTGCATGAGATCCAAAGAGAACTATCCCTGGCCGATAACTTTGACTTGGAAATCGAAAAGATCGAGCGATCCATTCAGAAGCAATCTGAAATCCTGAAAGAGCAAGCTATCACGCTTCATGAAAAACGGCATGAGATCGGGCAGAAACTTGGCGTTCAGATTCAGGAAGAACTCAGTAACGTTGGAATTCCACATTCCAAACTGGATGTGCGGGTCGATTGGTTGTTATCAGACAATGGATGGATCGAAATTGACGGCAAGACCATCGACTGTACAGAAAGGGGTTGCGATGATGTCAGAATGTTCATCTCTACCAATAAAGGAGAGGAACCAAAACCACTGGCTAAAATTGCATCCGGTGGTGAGATCAGCCGCGTGATGCTGGCTCTGAAATCCATTCTTGCTAAAGAACAAAGCCTGCCGGTTATGATCTTCGATGAGATCGATACGGGAATCAGCGGAGAGATCTCTGAAAAAGTGGGAGCTTCAATGCGTAAGCTGTCGGAGCACTGCCAGATCGTGGCTATCACCCACCAGCCACAAATTGCGAGTCAGGCACATAAGCACTATAAGGTCGCCAAAGTGGAGGAAAGTGAGCGAACGGTTACGCGCATCATTCCGCTTTCAGATGAAGAACACATTCACGAGATCGCCAGCCTGATGAGCGGTTCACAGATCACTGATTCTGCGCTGAACAGTGCACGTGAATTGATCGAAAAGAATACATTTAAGAATTGATCTAACTTAGTGTAGAGATACAAAATTTTATTTTACTACATTAACAAATCACAGTCATAAAATTGTACTGACAAGCAACGTCGCTAAATCTGATGCTCTAAAAGCTATTGGACTGATTCCATTCCTGAAACCATTCTTTATCATTCAGTTTATCCTTTTGACCCAATATTCCAATTTTGACCTCAGGTGTTATACCGTAGTACCATCCTTTTGCCACTGTAATATGAGCGGGGCCGGTTTTCCTTCTGTACATCATAAGAATATCAGTTGATGTAGGATATGGAGACACCGAATTTATACTTTTACTGATTTTGGTACGATTTAGAATATCTGGATAAAATACATCTACTCTTTTGTTAAGCATTTTCCATTTTATGATCTTCTTTTCCTTCACATCGATCACAAAATGAAACTCACCTCCAAGATAATAGGGCTCGCCTTCCTTCCATTTTGGCAAAAGATAAACAGAATACTCATTAAGTCGGTAGAAATTGACAATTACCTCATATTCAAATTTTGAGTCAGGCACATCTACTTCCTTTATTGCCAATCTTGCAGCAGTGGCCATTTCAAAAACTTTAGAAGTGTCAGTTCCGTTAGCTTCTATTTTTTGGATTGGTGATCTGTTCGTATCAAAAACAACTTCTGTATTATAATAAAAGTGATCTGATTTTAGCTCCCCAAAGTATACTTTCCAAGTCTCCCAATCCATTTCACCAGTTTCATCTTCCTCATAAACAGAAATACACGTCTTATATCCCTCAATGATGTTGATCTTACCTGTAAATGCTTCTGCTCTTTTACATGTACTATCATGGAGCATAAGACTCGATGCCTCGTTATGTAAATATTGAAGCCATTTTTCCTCTGGTTTATCTGCGCTTAGACGCTCAGGTACCCAAGTTTGAGCAAGTAACATTGATGAACTAAAATGCATTAGAACAATCAAAAATAACAGCTTTGTGATAAACCGGATTTTCATATTTAGGATTGTTTAGTAATCATTCTATGAATAAGTGTTACCGGATGCAAAGCCTTCCTATCCACACCATCTTTGATCTGATGTCGGCATGAAAATCCGGGGGCACACACCTCATCTTCCTCATTATTTCGTAATGCCGGAAACAGCACCAATTCCCCGATATCCTGAGAGACTTCATAATGTTCTTCTTCATAACCAAAACTTCCGGCCATTCCACAGCAACCTGTCTCAAGGACTTCTACCTCATATCCTGCTGACTCCAATGCCTCTATCGTAGGCTCATTTCCAACCAGTGCCTTGGCATGGCAATGTCCATGCAGCATAACCTTTTTAGCTTTATCTGTCTTTGGAAGACGTTGGGCATTTTTCGCTATGAACTCTTCAATGGTAAAGGACAGATCTGCAAGCTTATTCGCAAGAGGCAGTTGATCCTCTTCACATAATTCAAGGAATTCATCACGCAAGGTCAGTATCTCTGAAGGTTCGATACCGATCACGGGTAAGCCTTGTTCAACATATTCTTCAAATTCCGACAGCACCTTCAACGTTATGGCTTTGGCCTCGCCGAGAAATCCCTTTGAGAGTTGTGGCCGGCCGGTTTCCATGGCTTTCGGAATGATCACCTCATACCCCATTATTTCAAGCACATGCACGGCATCCATACCGATCTGTGGATCGTTGTAGTTCGTGAACAGATCGACAAACAGAACTACTTTTTCATCAGATCTAACTGCTCCATTTTTCTGATGCTTTTCGAAAAGAGAACGAAAAGACTTTTGGGCAAACTTCGGAAGATCCCGCCGGGAATCGATACCAAACACCGTTTCAAAGAACCATTTTCCCGGAGTGGATCCGGTAAAAAAGTTAGATAGTGATGGCGTCATTGAAGCAAGAGGAAATAGTTTACCGGCGTTTGCAAAGAATTTTTCCTTTAGCAGGGAGCCATTCTCCTTATGCCAGCCATTCATGAATTCGGCTTTCATTTTGCCCATGTCCACATTGGCCGGGCATTCACTTTTACAGGCCTTACAACTCAGGCACAGATCCAGTGCCTGACGTAATTCACTGGATGCAAATCCCTGGGGATCCTCACCTGCAAACACATGCCGAAAAACATTAGCCCTGCCACGGGTTGAATCCTTTTCATCTTTTGTGGCCATATAGGAGGGACACATCGTTCCTCCACTCTCAGCTAACTTGCGGCAAACACCGGCTCCGTTGCACAATTCCATGGCACTCCCAAAATCACCTTCCTTCCGCCATGCAAAGACGGTTTCAGGCTCCGGTTTTTTATAATCAGGTGAAAACCTGAGATCGGCATCAATGGGTTTGGGCTCAACGATCTTTCCGGGATTAAAAATGTACTGTGGATCCCAGATCTCTTTTACCTGCTTCAACACCGGCACCATCTCTTTCCCTAAGATCTTATGAATGTAGGGAGCCCGAACCCGTCCATCGCCATGTTCACCGGATAACGACCCGTTATATTTTTTCACCAGGTCTGCTATTTCCTCTGCCATGACTTTCATGGTCTGCAATCCCGACTCCGTATTGATATCGATCTGGGGACGCAGGTGTAACTCCCCTACAGAAGCATGGGCATAGAACACACAATTGGTGTTGTGTTTATCCAGAATGGCCCGAAATTCTTTCACATATTCAGGTAAGTCCTTCACCCGAACCGCGGTATCTTCGCAGAAAGAAGGAGAACGACCGTCTTCTCCCAAACCCATTAACAGACCTAATCCGGCTTTACGGAGATCCCAGACTCTCCTCATCTTGTCTGATTCCGTAATAACCGGATAGGCGTAACCCAATTCTTTCTGTTGCAACACATCGGTTAATTCCTCTGCCTTACTCTGAAGGGCAGCCGGATCATTCCCCTCAAATTGAGTGATCAATATGTAGCGTGGTTCATCCTCCAGAAAGAACCGGTTCTTACGCTGTTCAATATTGCCCTTGGTGGCGTCCATGATAATATGGTCAACCAGTTCTACAGCCGCAGGCTCAAAATTCACAATCTCAACGGCGGCTTTCATGGTTTCTTCGAGTGAATTGAACTGAGGAACCACCACCAGTTTATGCTTGTCTTTAGGAACCAGGTTCAATTTTGCTGAAGCCGTAAACGCAAGGGTTCCTTCACTCCCGCAAAGCAGTTCACACAGATTGAATTTTCTCCCTTCCTGGTCGAATGGTTGCATCTCCAGTAGTTTATCCAGCGCGTATCCGGTATTTCTGCGGATGATCTCTTTGTGAGGATAACTTTTTTCAATGAGCTCCCGGTTTTGCTCCAACAGTTTTAACATCGACCGGTAGATTTGGCCTTCCAGATCATTTTGTTGTTTTCTGGATTCCAGTTCCTCTGCGGTAAGGGGTTTAAACACCGCTCTTGAACCATCACTCAGAATAGCCTCGATCTCAAGGGTATGCTCACGCGTAGTTTGGTACTTGATGGAGAATGAACCGGATGAATTATTCCCAATCATCCCACCGATCATACAGCGATTGGTCGTTGCGGTATCAGGACCAAACAGCAGCTGATGGTTTCCGACTTCACGATTCAGGGTGTCTCGTATCACTCCCGGTTGCACATGTGCTGTCTTCGTTTCCGGATCCAGCTTCAATATATCTGTCATATAACGGGATACGTCCATAATGACCCCGCCGCCTGTTGTCTGTCCGGCCAGACTGGTTCCCGCACTTCTCGCCGTAATACTGAATTTTTCCTGAATGGCTTGTTTTACCAATGCCTGAATATCCTCAGGACTTTTTGGAAATGAGACCCCTTGTGGCATTTCCTGATAAAGGGAGGCATCCTGAGCGTATAACTGACGGGTAAGCAGGTCTTGTTGAATCATACTATTCTTTGAGATAAAAATTCTCTTCCACCTTTTTGACGATCTCATCGCCTATAGCCAATCCCGCTGTTGCGGCAGGGCTTGGGGCATTCAATACATGGATCTGCCGGTCGGCCACCTCAAAATAAAAATCATCGAGGATCTCTCCGTTTCTCTGAAGAGCCATGGCCCGGATTCCTGATGGTGATACTTTAAGATGCTCTTCCCGTACTTCCGGGATCAGCTTTTGAAGTCCTTTCACAAATGCTTTTTTTGAAAACGAGCGACGGTATTCATCCAGCCCCATCCGCCAGTGTTCCCTGGCCATTTTCCAGAATCCCGGAAAATTCAACGTTTCAATGGTATCCCTGAGGTCGAAGGAAAGTTTGTTATACCCTTCCCGCTTAAAGGCAAATACCGCATTGGGACCACATTCAATACCTCCCAAAGCCATGCGTGTAAAGTGTACTCCAAGAAACGGAAACTCTGGATTTGGCAGTGGATAGATCAGGTCATTGACCAGATATTCAGCATCCGGCTTCAATTCATAATATTCTCCCTTAAAGGGCACGATTTTAACCGGGGATCTTACCCCACCGCTTTTTGCCACATGATCTGAATACAGCCCTGCACAGTTGATCAGGTATGAGGAGGTCACATTTTCCTTACCTGCACGAATGCTTACTTCTTCACCCTGCCGGCTGATCTTCGTGACTTTTCGGTTGAACCTAACTTCGCCACCACTTTCCTCGATCAATTGTTGCAGAACCCGGCATACACCGGCATAATCCACAATTCCGGCGCAAGGCACGTGAATAGCGGCCACACCATTTACATGTGGTTCCAGTTCCTTGAGCCGTTCTTCATCAATGAGCTCAATACCTTCTATCTCATTTTGAAGTCCCCGTTCATAGATCTCTTTCAGCTTGGGTACTTCCGTTTCATCCGTGGCAACGATCACCTTGCCGCATACATCAATGGCTACATCATGTTTCTGGCAAAAATCTACCAGTTGATGCCGGCCATCCACACAATTTCTGGCTTTATAGCTTCCGGGTTTATAGTAGATACCGGAATGAATAACTCCGGAATTCTTTCCGGTCTGGTGAGCCGCTACCTTATCTTCTTTTTCAAGAACAAGGATCTTGGATTCAGGATATTTGAGTGAGAGTTTATATGCCGTTGAGAGGCCAACGATGCCGGCCCCTACAATTGTAAAATCGTACTTCATATCCTCAAAGATATGATTAATAAATCAAAAATTGATCCTTCTTTAAAGAAATAACCGAACAGCCCTTCAAAGGTTTTTGTTCTTAATTCACGAAACTAAACCTTATCTTTATAGGGTTATATATTTAACAAAGCTATTCAAACACCTTCAAATTTTATGAGAAAACTTATACTGCCGATCCTTGGATTGGTTTTTATTGGACTGCTAACTGCCTGCGATGCCCGCAAAAATCCCAGGGACCTGAGCAAGCAGGATACACATATTGATGAGGTGATCTGGAATGCGACCTTTTATGACCTTGAAGGAAACGAGGTTTCCATTCAGGATTATTCCGGTAAAGTGGTCATGGTCGATTTCTGGGAAACCTGGTGCAGTCCCTGCCTGCAGGTTTTTCCGGCCATGGATTCCCTCCAAAAAGAGTACAGCGATGATTTTGTGATGCTTGCTGTAAATCTTAATAATTCCGACACTCAGGAAGATGTAGAGAACTTCAAGAGTGATAACGACTACACCTTCAATTATGTATTGGATAAGAATCGTGTTGGAGCCGAGGTCATCACACTTGGAATTCCTTTTAAGGTATTTTTTGACCCTGAAGGATTCCTGATCAAATCTGAGCTGGGACTATCCGGTAATGATTATAACGACGCAAAAGAAATTATAGAACAACATAAAACATCATAGATAACATGCCTGAAGTAAAAGAAGAGAAACTACCTTATAAAGTAAAAGATATTTCCCTTGCCAAATGGGGTCGGCAGGAGATCGAATTAGCTGAAGCTGAAATGCCCGGCCTCATGGCCCTTCGTGAAGAATATGGTGAACAACAGCCATTGAAGGGGGCACGTATTGCCGGTTGTCTTCATATGACCATCCAAACGGCTGTATTGATCGAAACATTGATCGATCTTGGGGCTGATGTAACCTGGTCATCCTGTAATATCTATTCCACACAAGACCATGCTGCAGCTGCCATGGCAGAAGCCGGAGTTCCTGTGTATGCCTGGAAAGGTATGACTGAAGAGGAATTTGACTGGGCGATCGAACAAACCCTGTTCTTCCCGGACGGACAACCATTGAATATGATACTCGATGATGGAGGTGACCTGACCAACATGGTCCTCGATCGATATCCTGAACTGGTGGAAGGCATCAACGGTATTTCTGAAGAAACCACCACCGGTGTACTGAGATTGGTTGAACGTGAGCGAAAAGGAACCCTCACTCTACCTGCCATCAACGTGAATGATTCTGTAACCAAGTCAAAATTTGATAACAAATACGGCTGTAAGGAATCCGCTGCCGATGCCATTCGCCGTGCCACCGATGTAATGATGGCCGGAAAAGTTGCCGTTGTTGCCGGATACGGTGATGTAGGTAAAGGAACTGCCGCTTCTCTGCGTGGAGCCGGTGCACGTGTTATCGTTACTGAGATCGACCCGATCTGTGCGCTTCAGGCTGCTATGGACGGATTCGAAGTGAAGAAAATGGATGATGCTGCTGAGGAAGGTGATATCTTTGTTACGGCCACCGGAAACAAGGACATTATCAAAGACCGTCATTTCAAGAAAATGAAGGATAAAGCCATTGTAGGTAATATTGGTCACTTTGATAACGAGATCGATGTAGCCTGGCTGAAAAAGAATTCCAAAGAAGAGAACATCAAACCACAGGTAGATATTTTCACGCTGAACGACAGTGGTAAACAAGTGGTACTGCTTTCTCAGGGAAGATTGATGAACCTCGGTAACGCGACCGGTCACCCATCGTTTGTGATGAGTAACAGTTTCACCAACCAAACCCTGGCTCAGATCGCGCTCTGGAACCGGCCGGAAGAGTTCGAAGCCGGTGTTCACGTTCTGCCGAAATCACTGGATGAGAAGGTAGCCCGACTGCATTTATCCAAGATCGGAGTGGAACTTGAAACTTTGACTGAAGATCAGGCGGAGTATATTGGTGTACCGATCACAGGTCCGTATAAGTCTGATCAGTATCGTTATTAAGATTCAGACAAAAAACCGTTCGTGATCTAAACAAACGGTTTGGTCATTAAAAAAATTGATCCTGCATGGTTCATTCGGTGCAGGATCTTTTTATATCTGTTGGTTATTTATCGAAATGAGCAATGGCTTCTTCAAGTGTTCTGTAGTGATCGAACACCTTGATCAACTGTGTGACCATAAGTAAACTTTCGATCTTTTTATCAGCCTGACAGATCACTAATTCCCCATCGGCATTTTTCATGGTAGTCAGCCCACCGATCAGAATTCCAAGTCCTGAAGAATTCATAAACTTCACTTTACCCAGGTCTACCACTACTTTCTTTTTACCTTTCTCAATGAGTTTATGGAGTTCATCCCGGAAAATCTCAGCATCAGGTCCTCCCATAACATTACCTTTCAGTTCGATAATGACACAATTATATTTTTCCGAAACATTATAATTCATACTAATCCTCTTTATTTATTAAATGATAAAAGCTAAAAGCTGCATTAATTTCTACCTTCAGCCAATGCTTTCCGTCTCGATAATACAAAAAATCTGTTAGTTAATGGAGTCAAATAGAATTTGAAAATAAGGCAGATCAGGCGGATGAAATTACGACTATCTCTCAGCTAAAATAGCTAAATATTATTGGAGTTAAATTAGTCTTGTATTTACATTTTCTCGATAATCTTCTCTAACGCTATTCTAAAATCACGACGTTATTATTAATTTTGGGGCTGAAGTAGCTAAGACTTGAATAAGGTGCTAAATTAGTTACTATGTATGAACGCAAAAGTCGATTAACCCCACACCAACAAAGCCGGCTGATAGAACATTTTGTAGCAGGTACTACGGCCCGTGCAGCCTCGGAATTGATTGGTGTTCAAGCTAACACCGCTATACGGTTTTTTATGAGACTACGTCAACTCATTGCAAGTAAACTACCCAGTTATGAATTATCTGGGGAAGTGGAAGCCGATGAAAGCTATTTTGGAGGCAAGCGTAAAGGTAAGCGTGGCCGTGGATCTACCGGCAAAGTAGCTGTATTTGGATTACTTAAGCGTGGAGGTAAAGTGTACACGGCTATTATTCCGAATGCTAAAACAGAAACCTTGCTACCAATTATTCAACAGAATGTGCAGCCGGATAGTATTGTTTATACCGATACTTTTCGCTCCTACAATGCCCTGGATATCTCTGAGTTCCACCACATGCGAATTAACCACAGTGAACTCTTTGCAGATCAACTGAATCACATAAATGGAATAGAGAATTTCTGGAATCAAGCCAAGCGTCATATGCGCAAATTTAACGGCATCAAAGCAGATAATTTTTACTGGTTTTTAAAGGAATGTGAGTGGCGCTTCAACGGAGGCAATCATGCAGAGCTCTTAAAGCAATTAAAATCATGGTATAAGCAAACCAAACATTAACCCTTAGCTACTTCAGCCCC
>NZ_PQBS01000010.1 GCF_002911695.1 Gracilimonas amylolytica | reverse complement strand
GGGGCTGAAGTAGCTAAGGGTTAATGTTTGGTTTGCTTATACCATGATTTTAATTGCTTTAAGAGCTCTGCATGATTGCCTCCGTTGAAGCGCCACTCACATTCCTTTAAAAACCAGTAAAAATTATCTGCTTTGATGCCGTTAAATTTGCGCATATGACGCTTGGCTTGATTCCAGAAATTCTCTATTCCATTTATGTGATTCAGTTGATCTGCAAAGAGTTCACTGTGGTTAATTCGCATGTGGTGGAACTCAGAGATATCCAGGGCATTGTAGGAGCGAAAAGTATCGGTATAAACAATACTATCCGGCTGCACATTCTGTTGAATAATTGGTAGCAAGGTTTCTGTTTTAGCATTCGGAATAATAGCCGTGTACACTTTACCTCCACGCTTAAGTAATCCAAATACAGCTACTTTGCCGGTAGATCCACGGCCACGCTTACCTTTACGCTTGCCTCCAAAATAGCTTTCATCGGCTTCCACTTCCCCAGATAATTCATAACTGGGTAGTTTACTTGCAATGAGTTGACGTAGTCTCATAAAAAACCGTATAGCGGTGTTAGCTTGAACACCAATCAATTCCGAGGCTGCACGGGCCGTAGTACCTGCTACAAAATGTTCTATCAGCCGGCTTTGTTGGTGTGGGGTTAATCGACTTTTGCGTTCATACATAGTAACTAATTTAGCACCTTATTCAAGTCTTAGCTACTTCAGCCCCAAAATGAAAAATGCGCCTGTTTTTAATCCTCAGATCTTTCAGTACGCCCCATTTCCTTTTCATACGATCTCTTTCCAATTTCATAGATTCTCTTACCCTGATCGAAATCAAACACACCGCAAATATTACGCGGGATATCAATAAGGTGATCCGGTTGATACATTTCGATCATCAATTCAGTCAGCCGGTCTTGCGTAAAACTAAAGGTACTGTCCATGAGTTCTATCAGGGAAAATGACTCTTCTTTTGCCGGAAGCTCTGCTTTGGGTTTAGTTTTTCGTTTTGTTTTGAAAGAATCCGGAAGCATTTTATCAAACCATTTCTGCACTTCATCAAAGGTATCCGTTTCCTCTTTCGGTTTTTTATCGAATTTGGGATCCGGTTTTCCATTCAGGTTCACCGCTACAATGATCGCATCGTCCTGCTTATTTACCAGGTTAACAGGAAGGGGATTGAGCACCCCGCCATCTACCAGTACCATCCCATCTTCCACAACCGGTACAAAAAAACCTGGAATGGATACCGATGCCCTAAGCGCCTTATAAAGGTCGCCTTTTGTAAAATGGACCTCTTTGTGGTGCCGCATATCGGTGGCCACAGCTGTAAACGGAATGGGAAAGTCCTCTATCTGTTCATGTCCTGTTACTTCAACATGCTTGGCAAATAGCTTTTCACCTTTCACAAAACCCTGTTTCGCAAAGGTGAAATCAAGCAGATCGAAGACTCCTTTTTTATTCAGGCTGAACATCCACTCCTTATATTCCTTTAAATGTCCGGCCGCATAAATTCCTCCCACAACGGCCCCCATTGAGCACCCAATAACTTCAATGATCTCATAACCGGCTTTTTCGAGTTCCTCTATTACCGCAATGTGAGCGATACCCCGCGCACCGCCGCTACCTAATACCAAATGAACTTTCTGACTCATCTTCCCGTACATCCTGTTTCTGATTCTGCAATTCTTACTAATTCCCAGTATGGAGGCTGATATCCCTTCTCTTGCCTGAAGTTCTCCGATTTTTCACGGACCTGTTGTTTCAGAGTTTCATGACTATTTATAAAGGCATCACTTTTAGCCGCCTCAATGGCACTCATCCCTTCGGGAACCGGCCCAACCTTATCAAACCAATTCAAGATCTTGCTGTAAGCTTTTACTACACGCACCACCGGTAACATCCATCTGTTATACTCGATCTCGTCACCATTTTCAGCGCAAACTAGCATCGCATCGATAACAGCATTGTAAAGGTGATCTTCAAACAATGCATTCATGTCACGCCATTCTCCAACCACGGATAACTGAGGATCATATTCCAGGTCCGACGGCATCTGGGTTACAAAATTCTCTACCCCAAAGGTATTCATTACCTTAACGACTCCATCTGACGAGATCGTCGATTCTGCCGGCCATAGCTGAACACCATATTCTTTGTAGGCATAGGATCCCACCTCTGAGCAAAACATTGCCTCGGGGTCATAAAAATTCATTTTAAAATCGTAGGGTATATGCCGCTTTTGTGCTTCCTCAAACATATATTTTGCAGCTTTATGAGGAAGCACAGGATCTTTTTCTAATTGAGTAAGATCATACCTTGGCCTTAATACCATGAATCTCAATTTTCGGTCGTTGATGTATTCTTCTGCCGATGCAATGGCTACTCCCCGTTCAATATGGGCTTCTATGAAGTATGGAGTATGAGTGGTTTCATCCACATAGATCAGAGCTACATGCGAAAAGTTACCCGGAAAATCATTCCCTCTTGAGATCAACGCCGATACTTCGGCTCCACCTCTCGAAACCAGCAAGTCACCACTGTGTACGGTAATACCAAGAACTTTTGTTGATGGTGTAACTGAAGGTTCATCCTGTACAAGAATAACCGGATCAATGGTTTGCTTTGATTGAAGCAATATCTCCTCAATTGCTGCCCGCATTCCATACAACATTTTATAAAGGGTGATCCGACTCTCCCTGTTTTCAATATCCCAGTTCGAAGATACCTCTTTGATGCGTTTTCTTCCTTTATTATAAAGGTCAGTCAGTTCAACATAACCACTGTCTAATACTGCAACATAGGGAGCCGTTTCAAAAAATAGATCCAGCGACTTGTTTAAGCGAGGGTCAGAGGGTTCAAACTCATCAGATTCAAGTTCAGAAATCAGCTGTTCGATCCTTTTAATGCCGAACCTGATTGAATCTGAGATACCCTGCAACTCACCGGTTTTTGCGGAATTAAATCGAACTTCAAGCTGATCCCATCTTTCGTCCTGATCCCAGATAAACGGACTTTCAACCGAGTGGCTCTGGATCTCTGTTTCTGAACCCACCGGGATCATCAGTAATCCGTAGATCACGATAAGCCCTGAAAACATATAGATCAGTTTTTTCTTCATGCCCCAAAGTAATGAAACTCCTCAAATCCTTCCTACACTAATATCACTGTGCTATGAAGTCAAAGCTTCTAAAATTCCGGCCTTCACATCGGTCAGGCTTTCTGTATTCTTAAAGGGCTGAACCGATTGACCTAATACAAATAAAGGGATCCTGTTCCGGGTATGGGTTTTAGTTGAAAGGTCCTCAAGATTGCCATGATCACTGGTGATAACCAATGTATCTGAACTTCTCATATGACGGATTATATGCATGAGAAATTCATCCAGCGGTTCCAGAACCCGATGGGCATCGGCTGCTTTTTGGCTATGGCCGGCTTTATCCGTCAGGTAGTATTCATATAAAAGCAGGTCATGATCCGGAACCACATTTAAAAGTCTTTGTGCGGCATCGGTCGGGGTGATCTTTGGGATATCGATCCCGAGTTTATCTCGCCAGGCATTTTGTACGATCTCTGCCGTCAGGGCTGTTTCCTTCAACACCTCTTCGGTTGAATTAAGATTTAAACCTGAACTTTTGGTCATCAAAGTCGTGCAGCTCCATCTATTCCGTTTCTTTGCGTGTTCGAAAAAAACAGGTGGATAGGCGTTCATGAAGTAGGGGCTTTTTCCTGTTTCAAGCACGGAATGGAACACACTTTCCTTCTTCAGAAAAGGTTTGATACCCGAATGAGGAAATGGCCCAAAATGTTTACCTATTTCTTTAGCGGCATTGCGACCTGTGAAAAGTGTGGTTTGTCCGGTTCCGCTTTGTGGAAGTCCCCCGACTCCAAGATTGGCGTCGATGGGTTTAAATAATCGATCATGTTCAGCCACCGGTTCCGCATTTGTATTGAAAGACCCATTGGTCAGGGTCTCAAACGATTCATACCTGTGCTGACAAAATGGGTTTTCGGGAGCCTCTCTTCCAAGTCCAACGCCATCAATAAAAATGAATATAACTGACATGTATTATTAGTTGCTTCAATTTAGAAATCCTTCTAACCGATAACTGACCTGATGGATTTTTAAGCTTTCTTACCTGAACATATAAATGGTCAGACGGGCTTAAAGCCGTCAGATCAGGATGCTTTAATTTACTTCTCCAATATAATAGTAACCGGACCATCATTTTCCAGCTTCACATTCATCATCGCCCCAAATTCTCCGGTTTGTATAATGAGATCTGTATTGGTCTTAAACCAATCGACCATTTCTTCGTACATAGGCTCTGCTTTTTCGGGCCGGGCTGCTTCAATAAAACTTGGGCGGGTTCCTTTATCCGAATTCGCATACAAGGTAAATTGTGAAACAAGTAGAATTCCACCGCCTACATCCTGAACGGATAAATTCATTTTACCTTCTTCATCCTCAAAGATCCTTAACTTAGAGATCTTGTTGCAGATCCATTCCATTTGTTCTTTGGTATCATCCTGATGGATCCCAATTAAAACCAAAAGCCCTTTATTAATGGCACCGGTGATCTCATTATCGACCATTACGGATGATGAACTGACGCGCTGAATAACTGCCTTCATAAACTGTGGATATGTGGATTACTATGTGGATTACTCATTGACAAATTTTGGATAACTCAAAAGCCCTGAAATTGTAAACACGAATCCACAAAGCTTAAGTCCTATCAACATTCAAAAAGAATAACTTTTAATGTTAACACCAAAACCAGTCATTTTATGTATAACATATATAAGGTTGTGAATAATTCAGAACAACCTGCCTTAAACTACTGATTTATATGAATGAGTTATAAACAAATCTTTCCACATAATCTTTTTAACTGCTGTATAATTTTGGATAAAAAAGTTATCCACTTATCCACAGTCTCTACTACTATTACTAAACTATATAAATCCCATACTCATTGTTCTCTTGGTGTGGAAAAGTATCAGAAAAAGTTCTTAAAACACTCTGATAATCCTTCTATATTTGAGATATGAATAAGCAATATCCCATAGATAAATTTTCATACTCAGAAGATCATTCTCCTGAAGAACGTGAAAGCTGGTTAGATGATATTGCTTTACTTCCTGAACGCATCAGAAATGAAATCGACGGTTGTTCGGATGATATACTGATGATCCCTTACCGGGAAAATGGTTGGATGATCAGAGAAGTGATCACTCATTTACTCGATTCCCATACTAATGCCATTATTCGTTTAAAATTAGCCCTTACGGAAGATGATCCGGTTATAAGACCCTACGATCAGAATGCCTGGGTTGAAGTAGAAGAACAATTTGATATTCCTCTGGAACTTACGCTTCAGATGTTGGAAGATACTCATGAGAAAATGATCCGCATTTATGAAAGCCTGACAGAAGATCAGTGGAAGCGAACCTATAATAATCCTGAAGCCGGATCATTTACCCTGGCAAAATCTGCTGCTTTGTATGCATGGCATTCCAATCACCATTTAGCACATATTCGATTAGTAACCCAACACGAAAAATCATAGCGATCTATGTCTGATAAAAAACAAATGACCTACAAAGATTCCGGAGTGGATATCAAAGCCGGCGAAGAAATGGTCGAATCCATAAAAGGGGTGGTAAAAGATACCCATGGACCGGAAGTACTGTCTAATATCGGTGGGTTCGGAGGATTTTTCAGGCCGGATCTCGGTTCATACAAAAAACCGGTGTTTGTAAGCTCTGTA
Organism: Gracilimonas amylolytica; assembly: GCF_002911695.1. Taxonomy (GTDB): domain Bacteria; phylum Bacteroidota; class Rhodothermia; order Balneolales; family Balneolaceae; genus Gracilimonas; species Gracilimonas amylolytica. The sequence continues at coordinate 327,266 of NZ_PQBS01000010.1, read as the reverse complement.
GATGGAGTTGGCACTAAACTGATCGTGGCGTTTAAAGCCGGAAAGTATGATACCGTTGGTCAGGATCTGGTGAATCATTGTGTAAATGATATTGCAGTTTGTGGGGCTAAACCTTTGTTCTTCCTGGATTATTTTTCGACCGGTAAGCTTGAACAGCATGTTGGAGTGGATGTAGTGAAGGGATTTGCCAAAGCCTGTAAAGAAAATGGTGTGGCACTGATCGGTGGCGAAACGGCTGAAATGCCTGATATTTATGATGAAGGAGAATTTGATCTGGCAGGTACCATTGTAGGAATTGTTGATGAAGATGAAGTGATCGATGGATCTGATATTAAAAAAGGGGATGTTCTCCTGGGATTCAAAAGCTCCGGATTACATACGAACGGTTATTCCCTGGCTCGCAAGGTTCTGTTCAGCAAATACAAAGTGGAAAATTATGTAGAAGATCTTGGGAGTACTGTAGGTGATGAATTGTTAAAGGTACACCGTTCTTATCTGTCTTTGATCACTGAATTAAAAACTTTGAAAGGAGTGAATGGATTTTCTCATATCACCGGTGGTGGTATTGTAGGAAACACAAAACGCATTCTTCCAGAAGGACTCAAGCTTGATATCAATTGGGAAAGTTGGAAACGGCCACCTGTTTATGATCTGATCAAGGAGATCGGAAATGTACCTGAAGAGGATATGCAGGCGACCTTCAACCTGGGAATAGGCTTAATTGCCGTAGTATTTGAAGATGAGGTGGAAACTGTGACCAAAAAAGCCCGGGAGTTGGGCGAAGAAGTTTATAAGGTTGGCAAGGTTAAATAGGAAGAATCCTTTTTTTCCTGAATATCTGAAAATTAAAAAGCCCATTGTTTAACATGGGCTTTTTCTTTGATGGGAGATGATCAAAAATTAAAATCAGGTATTTCCCCAACTTCGACTATAAAAACTCCATCCTGATATTGGGAGGTACTGCCAAGAACATCCCCATCACTAAGTAAAGTCAAAGTGATATCCGGTACCTGATCACCAAAAGCTGAAGCTTGCAACTGAAAGCCGGTGTAATCTCCATCAGGAAGGTCTCCTTCAGCCTCACCGCTTGAATTCAAAGTAATGGTATCCAACATTTCAAATTCAGCCTCAGATTGAGTGTAAGCATTATAAGATATAAGTACAGAAGCGCCTTCGGGTCCTTCAACCTGATATCGGAGGTCTCCGTCTAATGAAGCTTCATCTCCTGAATCAGAAGAACAAGCAGAAAGTACTGCAGTTGAAATAAATAGAATACCCAGAAAATGTGTGATAGATTTTAGTGTTTTGTATCTGTTGTGACTCATAATGTATATCGTTATTTAAATTTAAGGTCTGCCGTTAACTACGTAGTCGAAAATGATTAAAGGTCATTGTTTGTGTACCCAAAACAGATATCATCAGAATTATCACATAGTTTCAGTAATTGAATGAAAACCAATAACCCACAGAATTCGGCAACAGATAAAGAGATTATTGAGATGTCAACTGGAAAGTTGTTGATCATGTCTATTGTATCGGCCAACGTGTACTTCTTCCTTTCTATCATCATCATTAAGTATTGGCATGATGGATGGATCGTAGATCTGTTTAACAGTCAGTTTACGGTATGGAGTCAGGCAGGAATTGGATTGGGAGCAGGGATCATTGCTTCTGCAATTGTGTATCTCGTTATAAAATTACCACCCGTATCAACAGTTCTTTCAGATTTTTCAGTATTCCGAGCCCTTTCAAAAGCTCGCTTTTCTCTGTTTGATAAAACACAGATATCCCTATTTGCGGGAACCGGAGAGGAGTTGTTATTCAGAGGAGCTATTCAGCCGTTACTGGGTAACTGGATAACCTCGGCTATTTTTATTGGCATTCATGGATACTTCAAATTCAGATCAGCGGGGCATATTCTATTCGGGATCATGATGTTTTGTTTAAGCTTAATGCTCGGTTATCTAACCTCGGAAATAGGACTGATCGCTGCTATGATCGCTCATTCTGTTTATGATCTCATCATGCTCATTTTGATACAGAGGAATAAGGGAATGTAATTTATTAAAGAGCCTTATCGATTATGATTATATCGATGCTCTCTGATAATAGGCTTTAAAATATCATCCAGTCCGTTGGTTTTTATCTCGAACATAGTGGCTAAGTATTGGCCAAGTTGTCCTTTGGGAAATCCCTTTCTCGAAAACCATTCAAGATAATGAACCGGAAGCCTGGTGATATAACGGTCTTTATATTGGCCAAAGGGCATTTTAGCCTGAACCAGTTTTATAAGGAAGGTTGAGTCGTACAACGGATTGTTTTATTCGTTCTTGAGTGTGATGAAGGTATTGAGTGAAAGTTGCATCACAAAATGAAATGTAGTAAATAAGACACTTTAAGTTCGAGTAACCTGAAATTAACCGGGATAACTTCATGCAGGCAAGCTGGGTAGCGGCTCTTTCACTTTTACTGTTCTTTATAGGATATTGGTATTACTCAAAGTTTCTGGCTGAAAAGATCTATCAGCTAAATCCGAATTACATGACCCCGGCTCATGAGTTTCAGGATGATGTGGATTATGTGCCGGCTAATAAATTTGTTCTTTTGGGGCATCACTTTACTTCCATTGCCGGAGCAGCTCCCATTGTTGGTCCTGCTATTGCGGTATATTGGGGCTGGCTGCCTGCCATGCTTTGGGTAGTATTTGGGACGATCTTTGCGGCCGGTGTTCATGATTTTGGAACCATGGTTCTCTCAGTACGCCATAAAGGTCAATCGGTCGGAACGCTGGCTGATAAACTGATTGGTCACCGGGCCAAATTGCTATTTCTGTTCATTATTCTGATCCTTGTGCTAATGGTAAATGCCGTTTTTGCCTGGGTGATCTCCAATCTTTTTATCAACTTCCCTGCCACGGTACTTTCCATATTCATTCAAATTCCCCTGGCTGTATGGATCGGAGTCAGGGCTTATCGCAAAAGTGGAAACATGGTGATTCCTTCTATTCTGGTCCTGTTTGTGATGTACTTTACCGCTATAATTGCGAGTTATGTGCCGGTTCTTCAGATCGATCTGGTTCAGTATTTTGGCGGAGCTGAAGCCGAAGTGATCTTTGGGTTGACCGGCATTGAGATGGCATTCTTCATTTGGATCATGGTTCTGATGGTGTATGTGTACTTTGCATCCACTCTTCCGGTGTGGAAACTCCTGCAGCCACGTGATCTGATCAATGCCTATCAACTGGTTTTAGGTCTGCTTATCCTGTATCTCGGATTGTTTTTCAGTAATCCCGAAATAACAGCTCCGGCAACAAATGTGGAAGCTACCGATGTAAGCTGGTTTCCCCTTTTATTTATAACGATCGCATGCGGGGCTATCTCAGGATTTCACGGTTTAGTTTCATCGGGAACCACTGCCAAACAATTGGATAAGGAAACGGATGCCCGATTTGTCGGATATCTGGGTGCTATCGGAGAAGGATCTTTGGCCTTGATCACCATTGTAGCTGTAGTAACTTATTTCAACACCACGGGTGAATTTACTGAGGTATATCATTCATTTTCTGAAGCCGGCGCCGTGGGTTTGAATATTTTTGTGGAAGGAGCCGCCCAATTAGCTACGGCTTTACTCATCCCTCTTGAAGCTGCCAAAACCATTATAGCTGTGATCGTGATCAGTTTTGCTGCTACAACCTTAGATACCTCAGTAAGATTGATGCGATATATCCTGAATGAATTGGGAGATGAATATAGTATCAAGCCACTAACCAAGGTGCATACTTCAACATTGATCGCTGTAGGAGCCAGTGCCGCATTGGTGTTAATACCCGAAGGACCAAGGGGACTTGGTTCAGGAGGTTATTTGCTATGGCCGTTATTTGGAACTTCCAATCAATTGCTGGCCGGTATAAGTCTGCTTTTAGTAACTATTTGGCTGAAAAGACAGGGCAGGGCAATCGTCTATACGTTAATTCCCATGATATTCTTAATGGCCATGACGCTGTGGGCGATGGTCGAACAGGTCGTTTTTGATTGGTCGGGCTACAGCGGTAACGAAGCAAATATGCTCTTGTTTGTGTTTGGAGCCGTTATACTTGGGTTTACCATCTGGATCATATTGGAAGCAGTCACACTGATCAGAAAAGAACAACCTGGAGAGGATTGATCATTTGTAGTAATCAATGAAGCGTTGTTCGTCTTCTGTTTTACCAATTAAAATGATCTCACTGTTTCCGGGGATAGGAGCATTGGGATCCGGGTTGATCTGTTGTTCGCCATCTATTTGATAGGCAATGACATTACACCCGGTTTTGTTACGTATATCCAATTCTACCAATGTTTTGCCAACAATACTTTCAGGGGTATCAAGACTGAAGACATTGAGTCCCTGTGCTACCATTACAATGTCGTTTTCTTCAAAAATATTGAACACTGCATTGGCTCCCATAGCTGCATAACTCATTACAAAATCGGCTCCGGCGCGGTGTAAAGTGCTTACATTTCGCTCGAGGGTAGATCTTGAAACGATGTGAATATTTGGCCTTAAGCTGCGGCAATAAATGGTCAGATATATGTTAACATCATCTTGATTAGTGGTAATTATCACATTGGGTGCTCGGTCTATTCCGGCCTTTTTTAGCGTTTCCAGATCTGCAGCATCGCCTAAAATAAAATTGTCGGTTTGTTTGACCCGATCAGGATTTTTATCGATGATCTTGTATGGGATATTGCGTTGCTTAAGGTGTCGTGCTGCGGCCCGGCCCACTCTTCCCGCACCGATAATGATCAGCGGTTCATCACTGATTCCATAGATACCAAACAGTTCATCATATTTTCTGAGCTGATCCACCGTTCCCGCCAGCACCAGAACACTATGGGGATGAATCTCAAGGTCCGGATGTGAGCTTTTGAAATCACCGCGTTCCCAGATCCCAACTACATTGATTCCGAATTTTTCACGGATCTTGCTCTCTTTAAGGGTTTTGCCTACCAAAGGGGTATCAAAAGTAGTTGCCTCTGCTATGATCAATTCACCAAAACGGCCAACGGTATGTACCCGGGCATCCTGACCCAATACCCGTCTTGATAAAGCCCGACCAAGGATATTTCCCATATGAAGAACGTGATCACTGCCGGCTAATTTGAGAACATCAATGGAGTCGTAGGAATTGGATGATGAGATGATCTTTACAGTATCAGATAACTCCCTGATCGTATGGGCGACATTGGAATTGAACATATCAGTTCCACCGGTATAGACCATGGCAGCTTTTTCAACATGCATTTTTCTGAACGTATCAGGATCATCCGGCTCACCAACCATCACCCTATAGCCTTGGTCGTAAAGTTCAAGTGCACGGTCCAGCTCATTTACTAATAAAACATACTCATGACCATATTGCTTTAATTTGTGAATGAGTGATTTTGTGATCGCATCGAAGCTCGTAATGATCACGTGACCTGAAGTGTCTTCCGGTAATTCTCTCGGTGCACGGGCGCGGTGTTGGGCTTCCATCCATGGAGCGTAGAAGAACTCAATGAACGTAAAGGGCAGCATGATCAACAGGGAGATCACACCGGATCCTAAAACAATGATTGAAAAGATACGCCCAAGGTCTGACTGAAAAGTGATATCTCCAAAACCAAGGGTGGTCATGGTGGTCAGCGTCCAATAAAACCCGGTAACCCAGGAATGGTCCTGACCTTCGATGGCCATGATCTCGTGAAACAGTACACCATATAATATGATCATAGCGATCAAAACCAAGACAAATCGGATCAACCGTTTAATGTTGGTCTTCGTATTTCTGTTGGCTATGAAGTAGCTTATCTGTGAAGTAAAGAATTTCATGGTGGAATATGAGGCTTAGCTTATTGAAATGAAATATCTTTAGGTGATTTGTTTATAAAAATCATGAACACAAAATAATAGACCCGGCTATTCTTTCCTTTTTTAATTGAGCGTATATTTCGTGAATATACCGGTCAAAACGCTAAGCTTACCTTATTTTAGTTATGAATTATTCCGAAGAACAATGGCTGAATTGGATGGACCAACTGTCTGAAAATGATTATGTGATCGTGGATGATTTCATAAACGATGAGATGTTTAATAGCATCATGGAGTTCTTTCATGAAATGGAAACGGCCGATAAACTCAAAAAGGCAGGCATAGGGGCGCAGCAGGATTATCAGGTTAAGGCAGAGATAAGAGGGGATTTCATTTACTGGCTGGATGAAGGTCGGGACGTGGCTTTAAAACCTTTTTTTGATTTAAAAGATGAGCTAATTCAAAGTCTTAAACGGTTTTGTTATTTGAGTTTATCCGGGTCAGAGTTTCACATCGCTAAATACCCGGCCGGTTCTTATTATCATCGTCACCTCGACCAGTTCAATGAAAGAACCAATCGTCAGATCACGGTGCTCATCTATTTAAATAAGGATTGGAAACCTGGAAATGGCGGGGAATTAGTGATATATAAAGAGGATAAAGAGATCTTGGTTGAACCGATCGCAAAACGCTTGTTGCTGTTTAAAAGTGATGTGATCGAGCATGAGGTTCTAACAACCCAGGTACCACGATATAGTTTAACGGGCTGGCTTTTACACCAACCGGCGGGAATAGGTTTTTTACTTAGTTAGGCTGCGGACCGTAACAATTTCTTAACGGGTGTACATTTTCTATTAATACAGTACATTAGTACCATTGTGTAATTAAATCCCAGCACTTAAACCCCGGTATTGTGGTAAAAAAAACAATTCTTGTCGTTGACGACGAAAAAGACCTCCTCGATCTCATCGATTATAATCTAAAAAAAGAAGGCTTTAATGTACTGAAAGCTGAAAATGGTGAGGAGGGTATAGAGAGAGCTAAAGAATTTCATCCTGATCTGGTATTGATGGATATTATGATGCCTAAGATGGATGGTATGGAAGCGGTCGAAAAAATGAGGAAAGATGATGAACTCAAATCCACTCCCATCATTTTTCTAACGGCACGGAGTGATGAAAAAACAGAAGTGGAGGGACTGAATAAAGGGGGCGATGATTACATCACTAAACCCATCAGTACCACAAAATTGATATCCAGGATCAAAGCGGTGTTAAGGCGTTTTGATGAAACGGAAGAAGAAGTGAATCGCCTTGAAGTTCACGACCTGACGATCGATAAAGACCGGTATATCGTTCAACGTGGGGATGAAGAATTCCAGCTTCCACGCAAAGAATTTGAATTACTCTATTACCTTGCAAGCCGAAAAGGTAAAGTTCGTGACCGGCAAACATTGTTAAATAAGGTTTGGGGAGATAATATCTATGTGGTTGACAGAACGGTTGATGTGCATGTGAGAAAGATTCGGGAAAAGCTGGGAGATCATTACATAGAAACTGTGAAGGGAGTTGGGTACAGATTTAAGGAATGAGCAGTTCTTCTAAAACAAATAAAGGATTATACCGGTTGGGCCTTCGGCTCGGGTTTTATATTTCGGTGAGCATCTTACCGATTATTTTTTTGATCTCATGGTTAGGGTTTGATCTGCCAACTGATAAAGCCATTTATCTTTCACTTACCACAGCGGGATCAACGTTTTTGATCTCATATCTGGTGATACATTTTCTAACAGGAAGAAGACTTGAGATCGTTGAGCGGTTATTCAAAAATATTTCACGAAAACGGTTCATCGAATACAACGACATTTCCTATGGTAAGAACGATGAAATAGATTATCTGATCAAACAAGGGGTCAAATCAAGCCGTACTACGGAACGGGAAATACAAAGATTGAACCGAATAGAGAATTATCGGAAAGAATTTATCGGTGATATCTCACATGAACTAAAAACCCCCATTTTTGCTATTCAGGGGTTTATTGAAACATTATTGAACGGGGCTCTGGAAGATGAAGAGGTTAACCGTGATTTTCTAAGAAAGGCAATGAGAAATGTGAATCGCCTGATCTATCTCACAAAAGATCTTATGGAGATCTCTAAACTTGAAACCGGTGAGTTGAAGTCTGAAATAGAAGAAGTGTACCTGTTTGAAGTTATTAACGATATTATTGAAAGCCTGAATTACAAAGCTGAAAAAGAGGGTATAAAACTCATCATCAACGAGTTTGATAGAGGTATTTTGGTCAGAGCCGATAAAAATCAGCTTAAGCAGGTGTTGATCAACCTCATCGAAAATGGAATTAAATATAATGTGCCAAAAGGGAAGGTAGAGGTAAGTGTTTTCACGAAGCCTAAACAGCCGGAGCGGATCTTTCTTTCGGTTCAAGACACAGGAATTGGTATTGACGAAAAAGACATTCCTCGTGTAACGGAACGGTTTTTCAGGGTCGATAAATCGCGTTCACGGGAACGGGGTGGTACCGGACTTGGACTTGCTATCGTCAAACATATAATGGAAGCCCACGGCGAGAAGTTCACGATAGAAAGTGAGCCCAACAAAGGGTCAAAATTTACGATCAGCCTGAGACGTGTTGAATCGGTTCATGTTTGATCAATTATATATTACCTTTCGGGTAAATAAGTCATTCAAACACATTTATAGCAATAGTATATGATCTACGCAGTAATTATGGCAGGGGGATCGGGAACACGGTTTTGGCCACGCAGCACAAAGGAACTTCCCAAACAGTTTCTATCTCTCTTTGGGGAAGGAACAATGATACAGAATACGGCTAGGCGGGTAGAGTCTATGATTCCTCAGGAAAACATTCTGGTAGTTACCAATGATAACTATTTGGACATTGTAAAAGATCAGCTCCCTTCAGTTCCAGAAGAAAATATCATAGGCGAACCTGTAGCCAAGAACACCGCACCCTGTGTGGCAATTGCCGCTCAATTACTGTACAAAAAAGATCCTGAAGCCGTGATGGTTGTATTGCCGGCTGACCATCATATTGAAGACCCCGATGCTTTCAAAAGGTATCTGACCTCAGCCGTTGAAAAAGCTAAATCTGGTTCAAATTTAGTTACCATTGGCATTGAACCTGACCGGCCTGAAACCGGTTATGGGTACATTCAAGGCGATGATTCAGGTTCAGAAAAAGTTAGCGGTAATGATATTTATTCAGTAAAGGCTTTTAAAGAGAAACCTGACCTTGATACGGCAAAGCAATTTATAAAGGAAGGTAACTATTACTGGAACAGCGGAATGTTCATTTGGAGTGCAAAGACCATTCTTGATGAATTCAGTAAGCACTTACCTGATATGTATAAACTGATCGAACAAGCCAATGATGGTTTGTATGAAGATCAACATAAAGAGTCTATAGATCAGTTTTATCACTCCTGTGAATCCATTTCAATTGATTATGGGATCATGGAACATGCCAGGGAGGTATTCGTGGTTCCCGGAGAATTTGGCTGGAATGATGTAGGCAGCTGGACTGCCGTGTACGATCTTGGGGAAAAGGATGATTCAGGAAATGTCATTAATACCGACGCGAGTACCTTGAGCGAGACCACAAATAGTTATGCCTATTCTAAAAGTGGAAAAATGATATCACTGGTTGGGTTGGATAATGTAGCCGTTGTTGAAACGGATGATGCTATCCTGGTTTGTAAGCTGGATAAAGCTCAGAATGTAAAGGATATCGTTGAGCAGTTGAAGTCAAACGATCAGTTCAAGAAATTCCTATAAACTAAAGATGAAGAACCTGTTGATCATAAGCTAAATTTATGTGATCAGGCAGCTTTCGGTTTGTGGGTTCATGATCCACATAGCTGTTCATGTGAATGAGGTAGGCTTCCGGTATCTCTAATCTTTCTATGATCTCAACTGCCTGAGGTATGGTTAAGTGAGTGGGGTGTTCAGGTTCCCAACGCAAAGCTCCCAACACCAATACTTTCGAACCTTTGATCTTCTCTAAGGTGGAATCCGGTAGTTCCTTCACATCCGTTATGTAGGAAAAGTCATTCAAGCGGTAACCATTAACTTCAGTTGTTCCATGTTTTACGGGAAGGGTGGTAATGTTAACATCACCAATTTTAAAAGTCTCTTCTGCCTCAATTAATTGCAATGAAGTTGAACCGGGATACTTGTTCTCCCCAAACATGTAATCAAATCTCTTTTTTACTGATTCAATACATTTTTTTGAAGCGTAGGCGGGAATGGCAGATTCGTTAATGTACGAGTAGATCCTCAGGTCATCTAAGCCGGCAACATGGTCCATGTGCTCATGAGTGATCAATAAGTGATCCAGAACCTGAATTTTAGCCTTGATGCTTTGAATTCTGAATTCCGGTCCGGCATCAATTAATATAGACTGACCTTTATGCTGTATCCAGGCTGAACATCTGGTTCTAAAATTCCTCGGATCGTGAAAAAGTTTTTCTCCTCTAAACCCACCGGCAACCGGTACGCCCATTGAAGTTCCGGTACCTAAAAACGTTACTTTCATTCTAAATCAAAATCTTCTGAAATATTTTCAGGTGTTACCTGAAGCTGATCCCAAAGGTCTTCCAGGTTCTTTCTGACAGCCGGTTTTATGTACACACCGGTTAGATCAATTTCTCCTAACACTCTTCCCATTGTTCCCAATTGCGACTCAATGGGTTTATTCTTATTGACAACCACTAACTTTTGTCCCTCAATAATACACTCATCGCCTCTGAAAGAACCTCGTTCTTTACGTAAGGTATATCCAGCCTGTTCTAATATCTGTTCTAGTTCGAGAAGTAGCTTATCAGGTTTCAAAATGATACTCCTAATGTGATTGTATGCCCGACCAGATCATAATCTAATCGTTCCTCATCAATGTCGTATGAATCGTTAATATAATCATAACCAATACTTAGGTTCTTTCCGAATAACAGATTATAAATATTGATCCTTGCACTGCCGCTTAATCCAAAGACACTGCCTCCCAGAAACCCACCGCTTGCCGTACTGAATCCGTAGGAGGTTAAAAATTCACCTGTAATATTAAATTTGGTTTGATTGATTATGGCTGCCGTTAACCCGGCGCCTGCACTTAGAGAAGTCTGTGAAAATTCTTCATTATTCTGATCATTTCTAACGGATACCAAACGACTATCAAGTTTGACAGGAATTCCGGCTTTGAATTTTTGTTGGTTGATCAGGTAAAACGGGTTTTTAAAATTTAAGTTTAAGCTAAAGTATTTTGTGTCATTTAATCCTGTGATAGAATTTCCAAGAGCTGCATTCAAGTTAAGACCAAATGATTCATAGGCAATGTATGCGGCTTCTCCATTAAAAGTTAATGGAGAAAAGAATTGTTCATCGATCATTCCGGAGCCTTTAAATTCAAAATTTACAAATTGTACACCGGCTCTAACATATGGAGAATAGATGGAACTAAAACTTGTTCTACTTTCTGTGCCCACTGAAAACATTTGGGCGTTCGACGAAAATGGAAACACTAAAATGCTTAGTAATGCAAAAATTGATAACGTATATTTTTTCATCTTGGAATGATTTAGATTGAACCAATAGTTTAGTTATTACCCAACTCAATAATAATACGGATATGAAAATATTAACAATCTTAATTACCCTGATCTTAGGAATTGGTATGAATACAACAAATGATAGCATCTTTAATTATACAATGAAGGATATTGACGGCAAAGAAGTTTCACTTGAATCCTATAAAGGTAAAGTTATCCTGGTTGTTAATGTAGCTTCTAAATGTGGTTACACTCCTCAGTATGAAGGCTTACAGAGTTTGTATGAAACCTATAAAGATGAAGGTTTAGTCGTCCTCGGTTTTCCGGCCAATAACTTTAAAGGACAAGAACCGGGTTCCGATGAAGAGATCAAACAATTCTGTACGCTGAACTACGGTGTGGAATTTCCAATGTTCTCTAAAGTATCTGTGAAAGGTGATGATCAGGATGAACTCTTTAAATATTTAACTCAGGAACAAAACCCAGACTTTACCGGCGAAATAAAGTGGAATTTTGAAAAATTTCTTATCAATAAAGAGGGGGATCTGATCAGAAGGTTCAGAAGCAATGTAGAACCGGAAAGCAATGAGATCCTTGATGCGGTTAAAAGCGCACTTTAAATACATGTTTTTGGGTTTCTGCTTTAGCTAAAATTATCACTTAGTGATTGGGCATCATTTTTTTGATTTGTTTTTAAAAAACCTTGACATCGAAGCATAATGGTCCGTATATTTAGTGCTCTCTCAAAAAGGTCCGGTAGTTCAGTTGGTTAGAACGCCTGCCTGTCACGCAGGAGGTCGAGGGTTCGAGTCCCTTCCGGATCGCAAAACAAAGCTTTCAACATTAGTTGGAAGCTTTTTTTGTTTACAGAAGATTTTAAATACAATTAGTCAATACCTGTCGGTAAGCCGTTATAATAGTAGAGAGAGCGCTATTTTCTTATCTTAATTTTCGTAGCGGTTTTATGAATGATATAAATAGATAAAAAACAGTAAGTAATGGATCATATTAATCCTAAGTACGATGTCATTGTAGTAGGTGGAGGTCATGCGGGCAGTGAAGCTGCAGGTGCCGCAGCCGAAATGGGTGCCAAAACCCTTTTAATTACAATGAATCTGGAGGCCATAGCAAAGATGTCTTGCAATCCTGCCATGGGTGGTGTTGCAAAAGGACAGTTGGTTAGGGAGATCGATGCTCTTGGGGGGCTCTCAGGAATTGTTAGTGATGAGACGGGTGTACAGTTCAGAATGTTGAACCTGAGTAAAGGCCCGGCTATGTGGAGCCCCAGGTGTCAAAGTGATCGTATGTTGTATGCTCAAAAAATGAGGGAGAAACTTGAACAAAAGGATAACCTATATTTCCGGCAAGATAATGTTGTAGATCTTATTGTCTCAGAGGATGGGAATAAGATCGATGGTGTTATCACCCAAACCGGACAGCGATTTTATTCCCACAGTGTTATTCTAACTAGCGGAACCTTTTTAAATGGATTGATACACATTGGGGAAACCCAATTTGGCGGGGGGCGGTCTGGGGAAAGAGCTTCTGTCGGTATCTCAGCTGCCCTTGAAGATCTTGGTTTTGAAGTGGGAAGGTTAAAAACCGGAACACCTCCAAGAATTGACGGCCGTACGGTAGATTATTCTAAATTAGAAGTTCAATATGGAGATGAAGACCCATCCGGGTTTTCATTTTTGACAGAGTCACTTCCTTCATTGGACGAACAGTTAACCTGTTGGATCGGGTATACTAATGATAACGTTCATGATGTACTTAGAACCGGTTTTGATCGCAGCCCGATGTTTAATGGGCGCATTAAATCCATTGGGCCTAGGTACTGCCCCAGTATTGAAGACAAGATCGATCGATTTGCTGATAAAGATCGTCATCAACTCTTTTTGGAACCGGAAGGATGGAATACCTATGAGATGTATTTAAATGGGTTCTCCACCTCATTGCCTGAAGATGTGCAATATCAAGCACTTCGCACTATACCGGGGTTCGAGGATGTAATTATGATCCGCCCGGGATATGCCATTGAATACGATTATTTCCCTCCGCATCAAATACGACGTTCTTTAGAAACTAAACTTGTAGATGGCCTTTATTTTGCCGGACAGATCAATGGTACCACAGGGTACGAAGAAGCAGCTTGCCAGGGGTTAATGGCGGGAATCAATGCGGCTCTGAATGTACAAGGCAAAGACCCTTTGATCCTTCAAAGATCAGAGGCTTACATAGGTGTTTTGATCGATGATCTTATCAATAAAGGTACAGAAGAGCCTTACAGAATGTTTACCTCCAGGGCAGAGCACCGAATATTGTTAAGGCAGGATAATGCTGACCTTCGTTTGACAGAGATCGGGCATAAAATAGGCCTGGCATCCGAAGAGAGATATAACAGGATGCTTAAGAAAAAAGAAGCTATTGATGAACTGGAGTCATTGATTAAAGATTATACGGTTCGACCAGAGCAAATGGATCCAATGCTTGAAAATAAAGATAGCTCAACGATGTCGCAGCCTATGAAGGCTGAGAAGATCCTGCTCAGGCCTGAAGTCAACTTAAATGATATGCTTGAGCATGATTCTGATTTAAAAGAAAAGGTTTATTCTATCTCTGCGGACAAAAAGGTATTAGAGCAGATAGAGATAAGGATCAAATACGCAGGGTATATTGAAAAGGAATTTGAAATGGTTAAGGAGCTTGAAAAGCAGGAGCACATGGAGATCCCTGAACAGATCGAATATTCTAATATTAAAAGTCTTTCGACTGAAGGAGCCCAAAAACTATCTAAAATAAAACCTGAGACAATAGGTCAAGCCAGTAGAATAAGCGGTGTATCGGCAAGTGATGTATCGGTACTTATGGTATATCTTAAAAATTAACCCCGGTGTTTCACGTGAAACATAATATTCAGCACAAAAAATTTGATCAATTTGAATCAACTCAAGAGTTATTCCAGAAACACTCATCTATAATTCGAGATTATGTAGATCAGTTAATGTGGTGGAATGATAGGGTTAACCTGATTAGTAGAGATGTTTCACGTGAAACAATTGTCGAACACGTTCGCCATTCTTTGATATTGAGTAGCTCAAAATTGATAGATCAGGCTGAAACAATAGTTGATGCCGGGACCGGCGGCGGGTTGCCGGGCATCCCGTTGGCTATTGCACGAGTTGACAAACAGATCGTGTTGAATGATATCGTGACCAAAAAAGTGATGGCATGTAAGCAAATGATCTTGAAATTAAAGCTTGATAATTGCAGAGCGGTAGATGGGTCGATCGCTAACATTGAAATGAATGGAGATACTTGTGTTGTGTCAAAGCATGCCTTTAAAATAAATGACCTGTTATCAATGATAGATGATAAGCCGTGGTTGGGCATTCTTCTGCTAAAGGGAGAGGGTGAAGTAGAGAGGGAATTAGATGGGATCACGCAGCCTTTAAATATAAATGTGTTATCACTTGAGCAAAAGAATAATCCTTTTTATGATGGTAAGGCATTAGTTGAAATCACAAGACAATAAGTATGAACAGCTCTGAACGAAGACTGAAATTGATGCTGTTGCTGCAACAGCCGGGTAATAATAAAACAGTAAATGAACTGGCAGAGCATTTTGGGGTGAGTAGGCGTACTATATTTAGAGATTTCAATGCTTTACAGGAAATTAATGTACCGGTAACCTGGGACAGGTATTCCGGTTATGGATTGATTGATGGATATAAGATCCCTCCACTGATGTTCACATCCAAAGAGCTCGCAACCATCATGGTTGGCCTTAACTTTGTGAAATCCCAGGTTGATGCAGGACTTGTTGAGGATGCTAAAGGGGTAGAGGTTAAGATAAAGAACGTGCTTCCTGATGATCTGAAGGAATTCATGGTTTCACTGGAGGGAAGAACGATCGTAGATCCTTATCTCAAATTTGGTGGAGAAAAAAAGAAAGGCGGAAACTGGTATTTGATAAGCAGCGCGATCGCACAGAAAAAAAGAATGCAATTCAGGTATACGACTAAATCAGGTGAAACCGATATAAGGAAAATTGATCCTTATGTTTTGGTTTTTTACGATGATCATTGGAATGTGATCGGTCGATCTCATCTCAGGGGAGATAACAGGAATTTTATCCTCGAAAATATAGAGGAAGTAAAAATTCTGGAAGAAATTTACACGGTAAAAGAAGAAATCGACATAGAGGCCCTTATTTACGGTTCTGGCGACAGATCGGATTTAATAATACTAGGAGTCGAAAAAAGCGAGTTAGGGCGCTTAGAAGCGAATCTGCCGGCTAAAATAATTAAGAGAATACCTGTGAATAATGAAATAATTAAAGTGGAGTTTAAATTCGATAATTTGGACTTTATAAACGAATGGTTGCTCCAGTTCGGAAAAAAAATAAAAATAGAGAGTCCGAAGTCTTTAATTGAAAAAAGACAAGCATTACTAAAGGAAATGTTGAAACAGTAAATTTAAAATCGGGGTAATGAATTTAGATGATCTTAAAAATGCCGGTGATGATCCGGATCTGATCCCGGGTATATATAACTATTGTGATCGGTGGTGCGAGCGTTGTTACTTATCATCACATTGCCTGGTGTTTAAAATGGAAATGCAGGAAACGCAAGGTTCGGATTCCAGGGATATAAGTAATCAGGAGTTTTGGGAAAACCTGTCTGATATGTTTTCCTTGACACGGGAGATGATCAATGAAATGGCAGAAGAAAAAGGGATTGATGTCGAGTCTTTAAAGGAAGATACTAATGAAAAGATAAAAGTTGATAGTGCTGATGTACAAGATCATCCTGTAAGTAGAGCAGCTGACCTCTATTTCGAGTCATCCCATCAATGGCTTCATAATAATCGTGATAGGTTTTCTGAAGTATTGAGTGAATATGAACAACTCATAAACCTAAATATAAATCGGCAGGGCAGTGCTGATAGTATATTAATTATAAAAGATTTAATAGATATTATAAGCTGGTATCACACCATGATTCCTGTAAAATCCAAAAGAGCAGTTATGAGTTCCATGGATGAATTTTGGGATGAAGATGACTTTCAAAATGATATGAATGGAACAGCAAAAGTAGTGATCAAGTGTATTGAAAGGTCAACCTTTGCATGGAATGGGATCTTAACCCAATTTCCGGATCAGGAAGAAGAGGCAATGAAAAACTTATCAAATCTGGAATGGTTGAAAACAAATATTACCAAGTACTTCCCTAATGCTGAAAAATTTATCAGGCCCGGATTCGACGAAAATATAAGCCAATAAAAAAAGGCCTCAGAAATGAGGCCTTTTTAATTAACTAATTAGAATATTAAGGTGAAGTTATGATTTAATCTTCATCTTCCTCATCACCTTCTTCCTCGTTTACTACACGAGTTACGGCGGCAATGGCACCGTCAGAATCAAGTCGCATAATTCTTACACCCTGAGTATTTCTACCCATAGTTCGAATGCCACCACAATTCATTCGGATCACTTTACCTTTTTCAGTAATGATCATCAGGTCATCCTGATCGGTCACTTCTTTTAGTGCGATCAGTGAACCGGTCTTAGGCGTTATCTTAAGTGTAATTACACCTTTACCGCCTCGTGATTGTTCACGGTAATCATCAACCAGTGACCGTTTTCCGTATCCGTTTTCTGACATTGCAAGAACCGTGGCCTCGTGGGCATTGCGTATAACGACCATGTCAACGATCTCGCCGTCTTTACTGAGGTTCATGCCTTTAACACCAGAAGTATTACGGCCCATTTCGCGCACTTCCTCTTCGTGGAAGCGGATGGCCCGTCCATTCTTATTGGCAAGAATGATCTGACTGTCGCCGTCTGTAAGTTCGGCGGCTAACAGACTGTCACCTTCTTTGATGTTAATGGCAATGATTCCATCACGTCGTGGTCGGCTATAAGCTTCAAGGGTCGTTTTCTTGACTAAGCCATCTTTGGTAGCCATGATGATGGAGTGATCATTGATGTATTCTTCATCATCAAGCGTTTTAACCGGTACAAATGCCTTGATTTGATCGTCTTTATCAATATCGATAAGGTTAACAATAGCACGTCCCCTTGCAAGGCGGCCGCCTTCCGGTATTTCATAGACCTTAAGCCAGTAACACATGCCTTTTTCTGTAAAGAACAGAATGTAGTTATGTGTAGTGGCCACAAATAAATGTTCCACATATTCCTCATCACGAGTTGTGGTGCCTTTCATGCCTTTGCCGCCTCTTCGTTGTCGGCGATATCCGCTTACCGGCATTCGTTTGATAAAGCCTTTGTTGGATATGGTTACAACCACATCTTCATTGGCGATCATGTCTTCAATGTTGAAGTCCTCTGCGGAATGAACCACCTGTGTTCTTCTTTCGTCACCGTATCTCTTTTTCAGATCAGCGAGTTCTTTTTTGATGATCTCAGTTTGTTTGTCTCGGTTAGAAAGAATCTCTCTGTAATCAGCGATCTTATCTATGATCTCTCTGTACTCACCGTCAATTTTTTCTCTTTCGAGACCGGTGAGTTTCTGGAGCCTCATATCCAGGATAGCTTTAGCCTGAATATCCGTTAAGGCGAATTTCTTACGAAGTTCAATATTGGCTTCGTTTGGACTATTCGAGGCTCGAATCGTTTTAATAACCTCATCCAGGTTATCAAGAGCGATCTTAAGGCCTTCTAAAATATGGGCCCTGGCTTCTGCCTGATCCAGATCATAGATTGTGCGACGAATAATGATGTCTACACGGTGCTCAACAAAATGATAAATGAGCTCCTTGAGGTTCATCACTTTTGGACGCCCTTTAACAAGAGCAAGATTGATGATACCAAAAGTGGTCTGCATTTGAGTGTACTTGTACAATTGGTTCAGAACCACACCGGCGTTAGCGGAACGCTTTAGAATAATAACGATCCTGATACCCTCACGGTCAGATTCATCTCTAACCTCAGAGATCTCAGTGATCTTTTCATCATTTACAAGCTGAGCAATTTTCTGGATCAGCGTACTTTTGTTTACCTGATACGGAATTTCTGTGATAACGATCTGTTCACGGTTACCACGAAGTTCTTCGGTATTGGCTCTTGCACGAAGGGTTACTTTTCCACGGCCTGTTTCGTAGGCTTCTTTTACGCCTTCATAACCGTAGATAATACCGGCTGTTGGAAAATCAGGAGCCGTGATGTGCTTCATCAGTTGCTTGATCTCAATATCCGGATCATCGATATAAGCCTGAACTCCATCAATGACTTCAGACATATTGTGAGGGGCCATATTGGTGGCCATACCCACGGCAATACCGGATGCCCCATTGATCAAAAGATTAGGAAGCATACTTGGAAGAACAGTAGGTTCTTCAAGAGTATCATCAAAGTTTGGAGAATAATCTACGGTATCTTTGTTGATATCCGCGAGCATTTCCTCAGATAGTCGGTCCATACGAACTTCCGTATAACGCATAGCAGCCGCGCTATCACCATCAATGGAACCAAAGTTACCCTGTCCGTCGGCTAATGGATATCTCAGTGAGAAATCCTGAACCATACGTACGATGGAATCATAAACGGCACTGTCACCATGAGGGTGATACTTTCCTAATACCTCACCGACAATACGGGCACTTTTCTTGTAATTTCTGTTATGAAGCATCCCGAGGTCATTCATCCCGTAAAGAATGCGGCGGTGAACCGGTTTCAGTCCGTCACGCACATCAGGAAGGGCTCGTGAAACAATCACCGACATCGAATAATCGATGTAGGACGATTGCATTTCGTCTTCAATAGTTATTGGAATAATTTTTTCTCTGGCCATAAATCAGCTATAAAAGTCAGTTAAATTCTTAGTGAATTAAATATTGGTTAGATGTCGATGTTCGCATACTTGGCATTACGCTCAATAAATTCCCTGCGGGGCTCTACATCTCCACCCATTAGAGTAGAGAAGAGTTTATCGGCGCCGGCTGCACTTTCAACATTTACTTGCTGCAGCGTTCTTGTTTCAGGATCCATGGTGGTTTCCCAAAGCTGTTCCGGGTTCATTTCACCAAGCCCCTTATATCTGGAGACATCAAACTTTCTTCTTCCCTTTTTAAGTTCTTTCACCATCTTATCGCGGGTCTCATCATCCCAGGCATATTCAATGTCTTTTCCGACAGTGATCCTATATAAAGGAGGAGTCGCGATATAAACGAATCCATTTTCAATAAGCGGACGCATATACCGATAAAAGAATGTCAGAAGAAGGGTTCGAATGTGAGAGCCATCCACATCAGCATCTGTCATGACGATGATCTTGTGGTATCGAAGTTTATCGACATCAAAATCTTCTTCACCGTGACCAACACCTGTACCAAGTGCGGTGATCATGGCCTGAATTTCCTTATTCTCGAGAATTCGGTTGATCTTGGCTTTCTCTACGTTAAGGATCTTACCTCTCAGCGGAAGAATAGCCTGAAAACTTCTGTTACGACCCATTTTAGCAGAACCACCGGCAGAGTCACCCTCAACCAGGTAAATTTCACTGTGTTCCGGATCCTTGATCGAGCAATCAGCCAGTTTACCCGGCAGGCCGCCACCGCTCATTACACTCTTACGCTGAACAAGCTGACGAGCTTTTCGGGCTGCTTCACGGGCCTCAGCTGCAAGTACTACTTTCTCAATAACCTTCTTGGCAGCTTTGGGATTCTGTTCCAGGTATTCATTAAGCTGATCATAAACAACAACTTCAACGGCACTCTGTACTTCTGAGTTACCCAGCTTGGTCTTGGTCTGTCCTTCAAACTGAGGTTCGGCAACCTTAACACTTAAAACAGCGGTCATACCTTCACGGAAATCCTCTCCGGAAATGGAGATCTTACTGTTCGATTTGATCAGATTGTTTTTCTCAGCATATGATTTCAGGGAGCGTGTCAGAGCTCGTCTGAAACCTGAGACATGTGTACCACCTTCTTTGGTGTTAATGTTATTCACATAAGAATGTACATTCTCAGAAAAGGAACTGTTGTAGGAAATCGCGATCTCAACCGGCACATCGTCAACTTCTCCGGTTATGTGAATAGGTGTGTCCAGCATGGACTCACGGTGTTCATCGAGGAAATCCACAAAATCCTTTACACCGCCTTCATAGTGATAAATCTCTTTTTGCAGATCCTCATCCTCTTCACGCTCATCGACCAATTCGATAGTGATCTCAGGATTCAGGAATGCAAGTTCCCTCATGCGTTCCGCAATGATATCAAATTTGAACTCAGTGGTTTGTGTAAAGATCTCCGGATCAGGCATAAAAGAGATCTTAGTTCCGGTCTCTTTGGTTTTACCTGCAACTGATAACGGGGTTTTAGTAAAGCCTTTTTCAAAACCCATGACGTGTATTTCACCATCACGGTGAATTTCAGCCTTGAACCAGGACGCCAGGGCGTTCACACAACTTACACCCACACCGTGCAATCCACCGGATACTTTATAGGTATCCTTGTCAAATTTACCCCCGGCGTGGAGTTTGGTAAGTACTACCTCAACAGCAGGTATGCCAAGTTTTTCATGAGTATCGACAGGTATACCACGACCGTTATCAAAAATAGTCATGGAGCCGTCCTTATTAATAGTCACATTTATATAGTCACAATAACCGGCAAGGGCTTCATCAATTGAGTTATCTACAACTTCATTGATCAAGTGGTGAAGGCCGCGCTGTCCGGTGTCCCCGATATACATAGAAGGGCGCTTTCTAACCGCTTCCAGCCCCTCCAAAACCTGTATGTTCGAAGCCTTGTAGTCAGATCCTTGTTTTTTTGCCATAATTTATGGAGTGATAGCTTTGTAAGATGAGTTGATTAATGGCAGAAAATAGAGCTTACACATGCAAAATCAAAAAAAGGAGAGGTATTTGTTGAAATTAATAGAGCCGTACGTTCTGGGGTTAAATTCAGGGGTGAAAAAATGAGTGTGATTGTGGAAAATTCGGAAAAATGTGGATAAATGTAATTTTCGTATTCAAAATCATTGAACTTTGATGTTTATAGCTCTATCTTTGGTGTCTATTTTCATTATGAATTAACCGAAAAGAACGATGTCGCGAAAAGACGATATTACAGGCAAAGGAGCTTTGAACGGATACCGTTCATCTAAGTCGAATAATAAAACGAAACACCGCTTTCAGTTGAACTTGCAAAAGCGACGATTTTATGTTCCTGAAGAAGATAAGTGGGTAACACTTAAGGTTTCTGCTAAAACTGTGAGAACAATTAACAAGAAAGGAATTTCTGCGGTACTTAAAGAGGCGCGGAAAAATGGAACTCTTATAAAAGAAGTATAATACCATGGCAAAAGGAAACAGAGTTCAGGTGATCTTAGAGTGTACCGAAAAACCCGGTTCATCTCGCTATGTTACGACTAAAAACCGAAGAACCACTACTGATCGACTTGAACTGAAAAAATACAATCCGGTTCTTCGTAAGCATACTGTTCACAAAGAAATTAAATAACCAGAAGAGACATGGCTAAGAAGCAAGCATTCGGACAAGACGCATTACAAGCGAAAGCAGCACATCGTAAGATGGCAAAGGTTATTATTTCTACTAAAAACGATAAAGGCAAATATGCCTACAAAGAAGTAATGATGGATCAGGATGATGTAAAGGAATACATTCAGAATAACCGATCCTAAGACCCTTTGCAGAAGAATTTATAAGGTTACACAATTTTGATTGTGTAACCTTTTTTTTTTGGTTATTTTTAAATAAAAAATGAGATTATGAGTATTCAGGACAAGATCATATCTGATATCAAAGAAGCTATGAAAGCTAAGGATCAGGACAAGCTAAGAGTCCTAAGATCTTTAAAGGCCAAACTTATGGAAAAAGAGATCAGTGAGAGAAAAGGCGGTGAAGCCAAACTTACTGATGAGCAGGCCGTTGAGGTTTTGATGAAGGCTGCAAAACAGCGCAAGGAATCGATCGATCAGTTTGAAGACGGAGGACGGGAGGATCTTGCAGAAAATGAGAAAAGGGAATTGAAGATCATAGACGCTTACCTGCCGGAAATGATGTCGGAAGATGAGGTTCGGGGTGTGGTAAAACAAAAGATCGAACAACTCGGAGCCTCAGGCATGCAGGATATAGGTAAGGTCATGGGGCCTCTCATGGGGCAACTGAAAGGAAAAGCTGACGGCTCTATGGTTAGTCGCATAGTTAAAGAAGAACTGGGAGGCTGATTCTTCCATGTTGATCCTTGATCTTATAATTGCAATTCCGGTCCTTTACTTTGCCTATAAAGGTGCAGTAAATGGTTTGATCAAGGAAGTTTTGAATATTGTTGGTATTGTATTAGCTGTATTCATCACCTTTAATTACCTGGATATGTTTACAGGGCTCATCGGACCCATGTTTGAAGAAGGGGCCTCATATGTTCCTTTTATATCCGGAACCATTCTATTTGTTGGAACCCTCGGAATAGTAGCCGCCATTGCCTACGGAACCAAAGAATTATTAAAAGCCATTAAACTCAGTTCTGTAAACAGAATACTTGGAGCAACCTTCGGTGTTCTGAAAAGCAGCATTATCGTAAGCACTATTCTGTTGTTATTGTCAGGTTTCAACATCCCGGCTGAAGACTCCCGAAAGGAATCCTATTTGTACCCCTTTATTATTTATGTAGCACCATTTGCCTACGATTCAGTCGCCCTGATTTACCCCGGGGCCGAAACGTATTCCGAGACACTCAAGAAAAATGTTGGCAGTTACGACCCATTAGATAACATTCCATTTTTAAACGATAATAATTAGTAATGTCATTTTTACCGGTTGAAGAACAATTAGATATCATTCGCAGAGGAACGACCGAAATTGTTCCTGAAGATGAACTCATCGAGAAGTTAAAACGATCAAAAAAGGAAAATAATCCCCTGAAGATCAAACTTGGGGTGGACCCGACTCGTCCGGATCTACATTTAGGGCATTCTGTAATTCTTAGAAAAATGAGGCAGTTTCAGGATCTGGGCCACGAGGTGATCCTGATCATAGGTGGTTTTACAGCCATGATCGGGGATCCAACCGGACAGAATAAAACGCGCCCGCCTTTGACGCTGGAAGAGGTGAATGAAAATGCAGAGACATATATAGATCAGGCCAAAAGGATCCTGGATGAAGACAAACTTACCTTAACCAATAATTATGACTGGTTGGGTGAGATGGACTTTATGGATGTCATCAAACTGTCATCAAAGCTGACGGTTGCCCGAATGATCGAGAGAGATGACTTCTCGAAACGTTTTGAAAATAATGAGCCGATCTCTCTGCATGAATTTCTATACCCACTGGCACAAGGACAAGACTCAGTACACCTTAAGTCAGATGTGGAATTGGGCGGAACGGATCAGAAATTCAACTTACTGGTTGGTCGCCAGCTTCAAAAAGAAGATGGACAGGAACCGCAGGTTTGCCTGATGATGCCTTTGTTGGTTGGAACTGATGGTTCAGCAAAAATGTCTAAATCCTATGACAATTATATAGGTATAAATGAGGAGCCAAACGATATGTATGGCAAGTCATTATCTATCCCGGATGATCTCATCTATACCTATTATGAATTGGTGACGGATATCAAAACGGATGACCTGCCTGCCATAAAGGCAAAAATTGAGAAGGATCCACGAAACGCAAAACATGATCTGGCTTTCACCATAGTACGAATGTATCATGGAGAAGAAGCGGCAAAAGCAGCTAAAGAGCATTTTGAGAAAACAGTGATCAATAAAGAAGTACCCGATGATGCACCGACTTTCAGCTTCCCGGTTGGTGAGGAAATCAGGCTACTGGATATTGTAGCAGAAACCGGTTTCTCTCCAAGTAATGGTGAAACCAAACGCATGATCAAACAAGGTGGGATCAGCGTGAACGACAAAAAGGTCACGGATAAGAATTATTCGATCACCTTCAAAGAAGGGGATGAGTTTACCCTTAAAGTTGGAAAGAGAAATTTTGGAATCATAAAAGGGAATTAGACAAAGAATTGGTAAAAATAAGTTCATACAACGTAAACGGAATCAGAGCCGCTCACCGAAAAGGCTTTGTGGATTGGGTGAAAGAAAGTAATCCTGATATCATATGTATTCAGGAACTGAGGGCCACAGAGAAACAGATCCCTAAAGATATCAGGGAGCTGGATTATCATGAGCACTATCATGTGGCGGAAAAGAAGGGCTATTCCGGAGTAGCGATCTATACAAAAGACCAAC
Organism: Gracilimonas amylolytica; assembly: GCF_002911695.1. Lineage (GTDB taxonomy): Bacteria > Bacteroidota > Rhodothermia > Balneolales > Balneolaceae > Gracilimonas > Gracilimonas amylolytica. The sequence continues at coordinate 302,617 of NZ_PQBS01000010.1, read as the reverse complement.
CGATCCATGTTGAAACCGGAATCGGGGTGGATTGGATTGATGCTGAAGGTCGTATAATTATGGCTGAATATGATTCATTCCGTGTATTCAGTGTGTATGCCCCCAGTGGAACCACCGGTGATGTCAGGCAGGACATGAAAATGGACTTCCTTGATAAATTCATTCAATTTGGTGAACGGTTCACGAAGGATAACAAACCATCGGTCTTTTGTGGGGATTTCAATATTTGTCACACAGAAATTGACATTCATAACCCGGACAAACAGCATAAAACATCTGGATTTTTGCCTGAAGAGCGTCAATGGGTAAGTGATTTTCTGGATAGAGGTTATGAGGATGTTTTCCGGAAATTGCATCCGGAAAAAAAGGACCTGTACAGCTGGTGGAGTTACAGAGCCGCTTCAAAAGAACGAAATAAAGGATGGAGAATTGACTATCATCTGGCGACACCGGATCTGTCCGGATCAGCTGTTGAGGCAGAGATCGAAAAAAAATGGGATCTTTCAGATCATGCACCGGTGAGTATTACCTATGATATTTAACCAATAATTCCGCTCGGAAAGCAAAGTTTGTTTCCGATATAAAAAACTAAATAATGGGCACACACTTTAAAGGCGACAAAGATGAAGTAAGAACGCTAAACGCGTTCATTAAATTAACACGAGCCAGTGAAAGTGTGAATGGCCGGCTATCCCGACATCTGTCAGATGCGAATTTAACCGTGACTCAATTTGGTGCATTAGAGGCATTATTACATCTTGGTCCATTGAATCAAAGAGAACTGGGCCAAAAACTACTAAAAAGCGGCGGTAACATCACTCTGGTGATCGATAACCTTCTTAAAAATGGATTGGTGGAAAAGGTTACTGACCCCAATGACCGGCGAGCGGTCATCATCAGTCTGACAAAGAAAGGGAGAGCATTCATTGAAGACCTGTTTCCTCAACACCTTGAAAGAATTAAAGAAGAGTTCTCTGTGCTGACTTCTGAGGAAAAAGAACAATTGGCATTGATATGTAAAAAGCTTGGGGTAGGTAAAGAGAATGAATAAGAAAAATTAAGAAGAGAGGGAACCAAATGATGTTTAGTATAAGTATAGGAAATGAACAACAGTCAAAAGAGCAGAAGCTCATCAATGTTTTATTAACCCTGGCAACTGGCGTTCTAACACTCATATTTCCGAATTTTCTTTATCTGATAGCAGGTGGTTATTTGATCGCACTTGGCCTCATGTTCATGATGTTCAAGTTTCCGGGAGCTGTAACGGCATTACCTATAGTGGCGGGTATTCTGATCTTCATTTTCCCGGAATTGATACCCTTCACTTTTGCCGGTTTTCTTGGGCTGTTTGGATTGTTAATGCTCTTTGGTCTTTCCTTCAGTATCCTGGGTATCATTACGTTGATCATTGCCGTTCTGATCATCATGAATCCGGATTCGGTGGCTTATTTTATAGCATTCTTTATGCTGACCTATGCCGTTTCAAATCTCATTCAGTTTTATAATCAATGGAAGAATAAAGGCCCCAAAGAGAAGAGCGATGGGGAAATCATCATTGAATAGGCGACGAAGCTACAGCAGAGTGCCTTAATCCTTGATGGATTCGTAAATGAAGTAAGGAGGAATATTCTTCCAGCAAAATTCGGTCGTATAATTTCCGAAGGCCTCAGTGAGTGGTTCTTTAAGATGACCAGATGTTTGATAAGCTAAAAAGGATCCTTCATATTTAAGGATCTCTTTGGTTTTACCAAGAATATCCATTTTAATATCCCAGTCGAAGAATGAAAAAGGTATTCCCGAAACAACATGTCCCACATTTCCCAATACATCTTTAGGTAATAGTTCTAAAATGTCTTCTACGGATTCATGAAAGACCGTGAGGCGGTCATCATCTATACTGCTTAAGAGTTTGTAGAAATTATCATTGGTCTCAAATACAAAAAGGCGGGCATTGGGATGCATCTTCTTGAGAAAGTGCTTGGTAAACACCCCGGTTCCTCCCCCGTATTCTACAATAACATCCGTATTTGGGAAATCAATGTACTCACAAAGCTGACGAACGCAGTATTTTGAAGAAGGAGTGATGGATGCGACATCCTTATCGGATGCAAAAGATTTCAAAAACTCGATCGTGCCTTTCATGTAAATGTGTTGGGTTTAGTTGTAAATCGGTTAATAGTAATGATCAACAGAAAAAATAACTAATAACTGTTAACTAATTTTTCATTTATCTATAACTCGTCTTCAAGTTTAGCGATCTGATCACGGATACGGGCCGCTTCTTCAAACTCCATATTCTTGGCCGCCTGATACATGGTTTCCCGAAGGTGTTCGATCAGTTTGTCTTTACTCTCGAAGGTAACCTCCTTCATCGCAGGACTTGCCTTATACTGTATCCCATCATCCGCCACCCGGATAACCTCCAGGGCTTCCTGATCAGGCTCATCATCCTTACTGCCAAAATCAAAACTCTGACTTGAAATTAGGCTTGGGTCAACCAAAGGTTTAAGTTCTTTCTTAATGGTTTCCGGAGTGATGCCGTGTTTCTCGTTGTACTCTTCCTGAATTTTTCGCCGTCTTCGGGTTTCTTTAACCACCTTATCAATGCTGTTAGTAATTTTGTTGGCATACAGAATGGCTTTACCCCCCACATTCCTGGCGGCACGACCTACGATCTGAAACAAAGAAGTTTCTGAGCGAAGGAAGCCCTCCTTATCAGCATCCATGATCGCAACAAGGCTCAGTTCCGGAATATCGATTCCCTCACGAAGCAGGTTTATTCCAACCAATACATCGAAGTCACCGCGCCGGAACTTATATAACACCTCAATTCGCTCAAGCGCATTTAACTCACTGTGCATGTAAGCGGCGTTTATGTTGAGGTTCTTCAGGTATTCACTGAGCTCTTCACTGAGTCGCTTGGTGAGGGTAATTACGAGAACGCGTTCTTTCTTAGCGACCTTTTCACGGATCTCCCCAAGCAGGTCATCTACCTGATTATCAAGCGGGCGGATCTCGATCTCGGGCTCCATCAAGCCGGTAGGACGAATGATCTGTTCAGTATAAACCCCGCCTGATTTCTCCAGCTCATAGTCGCCTGGAGTGGCACTTACAAAGATCACCTGATTCACCAACTCTTCCCATTCGTCAAAGGTGAGGGGGCGGTTATCGAGAGCAGAGGGAAGGCGGAAACCATGCTCGACCAATTCTACCTTACGTGAGCGGTCTCCTCCGTACATGGCATTGATCTGAGGAATAGTTTGGTGGCTTTCATCCACAACCACGAGATAATCATCCGGAAAATAATCCAACAGGCAATAAGGTCGTTCGCCTGGTTTGCGGGCACTTAAGTAGCGGGAATAATTCTCAATGCCGGAGCAATATCCGATCTCCTGTATCATCTCAATATCAAAAAGAGTGCGCTGTTCTATGCGTTTAGCCTCAAGAAATTTCTCCTCATCGATTAGAACTTTTTTACGCCACTCCAATTCTTCCCGGATCTGATCGATGGCTGTTTCTAAACGTGATTTTGAGGTCACATAATGGGAGGCCGGATACACCCTGAATTCGTTGACATTTTCAATAATGGTACCGTCGTTTACATCAAAAAGCTGAAGAGACTCAATTTCGTCACCCCATTGTGTGATGCGCAACCCCTCATCCGAATAAGCCGGATATACATCGATCACATCTCCACGAACCCTGAAGGTACCGCGTTTAAAATCCAGGTCATTTCTGTTATAGTGAAGATCGACCAGATCGTAAAGAATAGTATTGCGGGGAATATTCTGGCCTACATTCAAATTCAGGATCAGCTTTTCATATTCAGAAGGAGAACCGATACCATAAATACAACTCACTGAAGACACAATGATCACATCCCGGCGCCCTGAAAGCAGGGAGCTGGTGGCGCGAAGTCTCAGTCGCTGGATCTCTTCATTAATGGAAAGATCTTTTTCAATGTATTTATCCTGAGTAGATAAATACGCTTCCGGCTGGTAGTAATCGTAATAGGAAATAAAGAATTCAACACGATTTTCAGGGAAGAAATCACTAAGCTCACGATATAGCTGAGCTGCCAGTGTTTTGTTGTGGCTCATAACCAGGGTAGGCCGTTCCACATTTTCAATGGTATTGGCTATAGTTCTGGTTTTACCTGAACCGGTGATTCCGAGCAGGGTCTGGAATTTATCACCGGCGTTGATGCCCTCTGTTAATTCAGCAATGGCAGCAGGTTGGTCACCGGCGGGTTTGTAAGGGGAGTGTAGTTTAAATTGAGCCATAAATAGCTTTTAAAGGTACAAACTGTAACGTAACTTAAGAAACCATAAAGTGGGTATTTTAATTGCCACGGAAACGCTAAAGCGTGTAAGAGGTATATCATCCCATAATGGCTGTAATAATCAGTTAATGGAAAATAGGTATTGGATAACGGATAATAGTAACCAATACACTAATAACGAATAACGAAACACCATGTCCCACCGGCATAAAGATTTAGAATCACCCCGAAAACGTATTGACGAAATAGATGAGCAGATCTTGAATTTACTTTCCGAAAGGGGAGAGATCGTTCAGGATGTAATCAGGGAAAAAATTAAAAATAAACTTCCCGTTTTTGTCCCCAAACGAGAGGAGGAGAAGTCGGACGCTTTCAAGGAATTAGCGAAAGCCAAAGGGATAGATCCGGAATGGGCGGAGGATTTCCTGAGAATGATCATGACAGCCTCAAGAGCGTCCCAATCACAGCAACAATTTCCAATTGCTACCAAAGAGCCTAAACATATTCTGTTTGTAGGTGGAGAAGGAGGGATGGGTAGTCTCTATAAAAGGGTAGCCGAACAAACCGGTCATGTCACCTATTCCATAGATAAAAGTAATTGGTACGAACTGGAAGAGTTAGCCCCGGAACTGGATATGGTCATTGTAACGGTTCCTATCAAAGTAACGGAAGGCGTGATCGAGCGATTGAGCGGTCGGCTAAATAAGGATACGATCCTGGCTGATTTCACCAGTAATAAAACTGCTCCGATCGAGGCTATGTTGGTAGCGCATGAAGGTCCTGTAGTTGGTTTACACCCTATGCATGGTCCGGATGTGCAAAACCTGTCGAAACAGCTTATGGTATTTTGTGGTGCTCGTGAGTCAGAAAAAGCAAAGTGGTTCATCGATCAGTGTGAGTTGTGGGGAATGCGGGTGATCGAAGCGGACCCGGAAAAACATGACCACGTGATGCACCTTGTTCAGGGCTTACGCCACTTTGTAGCTCTGCTGCATGGCTCATTCATGGAGGAATATGATCTTAACCCTAATGACATGCTCGATTACTCCTCACCGATCTACAGGGCTGAGTTAATGATGACAGGCCGAATTTTTGCTCAGGATGCCGAACTATATGCAGATATCGTGTTTGCGAACAAAGAACGTCGCGACCTCCTGCTGAAGTTTTTTGAGCATCATCAGAAACTCGCAAAATTAGTCGAGGAAAATGACAGGGAAGGCTTTATCAGGGAATTTGAAGGGGTTACCGATTTCTTCGGAAAGTTTGCCACCCAGGCACTTGAGGAAAGCGGCTACCTCATAAACCGACTAGCCGATCGTTTTGCTTAATTCAAGCAAGATTGTTAATGAATTATGATATTGCAGTAATTACAAAAATAAATATAGTATAAATGAAAAATTTGCTACTAACACTCTTCATAGTGTTCTCTTTCAATGTTGTTATGATGGCTCAAAGCCAAGGTGTCATAGCTCTGAATGAGATAGGCTCAGAAATACAATATAAAACTAATGAGCCCGAAAAGGTCTATTATAAGCTTAACGAAGAGTACTTTACTGAGAAAAACCTGACAAGAGGGTTGGTGTTTCAATTTTCACTCAGTTCGGATCGTATTCACCAATATGAGGTTACCAGAGTTTCAGAATATTACCCCGGTTATATATCTGTAATAGCAAAAAGAAAGGGAGTTGATCAAGGTGTGATGAGTTTCACTTATCATAATGGCGGGATAAATGGATTGTTGCATGAAAGTCATGACCGAAGCCTGGTGTTGTCTTATGATAAAGATAGAAATGAAAACTTTATACAGGAATCAGGAGAGCAAAGCTCAGGCAATTTAGCATGTGGTTTGCACGAAGATTCCAATGAATTTGTGGCACCACTTTATGATTATTCAAGTAATGATGAGAATAGGTCAAAAACAGCCCGGCAAACAGAGCAATACCAGCCTTCCCTGATCACATCTTCCATAGATGACAGTGTTACCATTGACCTGATGTTGGTATATACCAATGCGGCAAGGGATTGGGCAGCTAATGAATCAAGCTACCGGGATATTTTTGAAGTGATGTCACAGGCTATGACGTTATCACAAACGGCCCTTGATAACAGTAAAACGGGAATCGAGCTTCGGTTGGTTCACACACATAGAACAAGTTACGATGAGATCAATGATGGGGTTGAATCAGGAGTCAGATTAAGAAGATTAACTCAGGATGACAGTGATCCGGTTTTTGATGACCCGGATAATGAGTTTAGTGGTCACATGGAAGAAGTTCATGACCTGAGAGATCAATATGGGGCTGATATAGTATCCCTGATCGCACGAATTATTGATACCGGCGGGCTAGGTTGGAGGCTCAGCAGTACAGGGGGTAACCCGCAATTTGGTTTTAATTTGAATCGTGTACAGCAAGTAGGTGGAGGCTTTACTTTGATCCATGAGATAGGCCACAACATGGGTAACTCACACGCGAGAACACAGGCTCTATCACCTGCCACAGAAGCCGGGGGTTTATTCCATTATTCTGTGGGTTTCCAGGATCAAACCAATAACTTTCATACCGTGATGGCATACGCGGATGGACTGAACCAGGCTCCAATATTCTCCAGTCCGGATTTAACCTGGCTGGGATTCCCAACGGGTACAACCAATAACAGAACCCCTGAGGATAACGCTCTGAGTATGCGTGAGATCAAAAAAACGATCTCAGGGTACAGAACAACAATGGAAGATTCTCCGATTGCAGCATTATCAACAGAACAGATCGAAGTAAATCTGAATCAGGAAGATGAGCTGATGGTTTCAGTTGATATCTCTAATAATGGATCAAGTAACTTGATGTGGGATATTGACTTTGATTTCCCGGGCAATACAGTTGGGAAACGGGCTAAAGTAAGTAATCTGAAGACAATAGAACCTGTGGATATGCCTTCTTTGACAACGATACCATATAACTTTTCACAGCGTTCATCAGGCATTAGAAGTAAAGTAAATACAAATGAATTGATCTATGAGACATCCTTTGAGTCAATTGAAAGCTTTGAAACCGGAACATTCTTAGGACAAAACCAATGGAGGTCCCTGAACGATACAGAGTTTTCTATTTCAAGCACAAACCCAAAAACAGGTAGCCAAAACTTAAGTATAGCATACTCGGGAGGGGGGACGAAATTTATAGCTTCTCCATTTTTTGGTTACAGGCTGTTTGGAAACTATGAGGTAACCATAAATTTCTCACTCACCGGATCAGGTGCTTTAAGTGAAACGTTCGACTTCTATATAAATGATGGTAAAACCGGTGATATGTCAGCCGGCGTAATAATAAGTGAGGGAGGGATTTTTCTGGCTGACATAAATGAAAGTGGACAAAGGACATTTTTAGGGATTTATGGCTCTGTAACACCAAATATCTATCACGAATTAAAGATCATCTATAACACAGACAATCAAAGCATTGATTATTACTATGATGGAAGTTTGCTGGCATCCAACAGTTACCTTAGTGGGTTTACTCCGGGAGTCGTTCAGGTCTTACACAGGAACCAACAGATCGGAACCGCTATCAATGTAGATGACATAAGAGTGGAGCAGATGAAATCACCTTACAGTTGGCTGGCAGCACCTGACCCAAGTGGAATAGTCTTTGATAGTGAAGCCGGTCAGATCGATTTTGAGTTTAATACCGCAGGCGTGAGTTCTGGAACTTATGAGACTATAATGAAGGTGAAAACCAATGATCCGGCATCTCCTATGATCGAAGTGCCAATTACGTTGAATGTAGGTGTGGGAGTATCAAATGAAGTGGAAGATAGGCCCATTAAAATGGAGTTAGTTCAGAATTATCCCAATCCCTTTAACCCCACAACAACGATCAATTATAGCTTAACGGAGCCACAAACAGTAAATATGGAAGTATTCAATATTCAGGGGCAGAAGGTGGCAACTTTATTGAATGATGAACGTGTCAGCGCGGGCACACATAATGTGGTTTTTGATGCTTCAACACTTTCAAGTGGCATTTATATCTATCAATTAAAAACGGGTAGGCAAACATTAACAAAGCAAATGGTTTTAATAAAATAACATGAATATGATTAAAAAGATTTGTCCTGCATTGTTGATAGGTACTCTGTTATTACTTCAATTAGGGTGTGGTAATGAGAAAAAAAACACAACCGAAAAAAATGCAGAACCGGTTAAAATCTATGTAAGCACTAAGCTGAACGGTATTACAGAAATAGCTGCCGGGGATACATTAAGAATTGATGTTAATGAGACAGATGAGATGTATCAACTCATCATAAGAAGAATTCAGGAAAATATACCCGGTATCAAATCTATCTCTGCTGTAATTGGGGATCAGGAAACGGGTTTAGCCACTTTGATTTACAGGGATGGCCGCCTATCTGGTTTTATGGATATGTATGTAACAAATAAAAGGTGGCAAATAGAGTATGATGAAGAAAACAATTCGTACTATTTGAATGAAATTAAGCCGGAAGACAGAGATGAACTGGAGGGAGGGGAACCGTTAACTCCACCAAACGAAATGAATTAAGAGTCTCGGAATACCAGCCAGCCTCAAACAATCACCTCTTCATCCTGCTAAATCTAAGTGCACTGATCATCCAGTTTGGCAGATTTTTTCGGGGATCACGCTTGGTCATGTCTATGTACCACCCGATCTTTTTTATGATGGGTACTTTGTGTGTTTCCACGAATTCAATGAGTGTACCATCCGGATCCTCCACATAGGTAAATCGTCCGGCAGCTTCACCCATATCAAAACTGTTGGCAGAATCAACGGTGAATGGAAAACCCTCTGCTTCCAGGTCACTTTTAAGAGCATCCATACCTTGTATGTCGAAACATAAATGGATGAATCCAAGATCACCCCAAAACCGGTCTTTGTAGATCTTTTTGGGCTCCCGTCCTTTAACTTCAACCAGTTCAATTTCAGTCGGGCCAAACATGTTGCTGAAACCACCTTCCCTTTTTTGGGAATGACGCAGTAAAACCCTGCGCACTTCATGATCTCCGCCGGGTAGTCCGTTGAAGTCGCTGAAGATATTGGTTTCATCATAAACAACCTCATCGTAGCCTAAAACATCAGAATACAGTTTGCGAGCGGCTTCTATATCGGTTGAACCGATCACCGCGCCGACCACGCCACCGGTTGTCTTTGGGGTTTTGCGCTTGAAAAACTCGTTCCCTTTTACAACCTGCCATATGTTTCCGTAAAGGTCTTTAAGGAAAAAGTTTAGGTCACCGGCCGGGTTGGTTTCGAGAGGAGTCAGGATTTCAAGGCCCGATGACTTCATCTCGTTAAATGTCTGCTCAACATCAATGGATTTTATTTTTCCATAATTAATGCCAAGATCACCCAAAAGAAGATCAAAATCAGCGGGCTGGGGTGTTCGGCTGGTGTATTGCCAGATCTCGAAACCGCCACCACCTTTCATATTAAGGGTAAGTATGGCAGTTCGGTCATGTGGCTTCCCCCCGGTGTAGGGCAGCATCAACTCAGCGGTGGCTTCATCTTCAAATACCTTGATATCCATTCCGAAATGTTTCCGATACCAGTCCGTGGCTTTATGAACATCCGGAATGCCAATGCCAATTTGCTGAATGCCTGAGATGACTTTTTCCATGCGTTGTTTTGATCCTGAAAGTGAGATCTTATTGACCTGTCACAGTTCGAGTTGTAATTAATGGCCACAAAGGTAAGCTTTTTAGTAACTGCGAAAAAAATTAATACCCGAGAATAAGGAATTTACTGACCGGATACAGATGTAAGGAAGTCCTTGAATGCCTCCGTATCGTATTTCGCCATACCCTGATGCTCCATCACGATATCTCCCTGTGGGGAAATAACATAGGTGGTTGGGACAACTGAGCTGTCATATACTTTTGGCTTGGCAATCACGGAATAGACCGGAAACGTAAACTCTTTTCTTTCTACGAAATCCCAGGCTTTTTGAGGCTCCCGATCAAGCGACGCCATGACGAACACAACGTCTTCATTGTCTTTCACATCATTATATAGGCGTTGAATATTCGGCATCTCAGCAATACACGGTGGGCACCAGGTGGCCCAAAGGTTCATAAAAATGGTTTTGCCCTCAAACTCCGAAAGGTATATGCGGTCTCCATCAACAGTAAGCAAAGGCATGTTATATTCTGCCCTTTGCCCATGCATGATGGATTCATCCGTGTCGGGCTGCATAATACCCGTGTAAAGAAGGACACTTTGTAAGCGGCCGATAACTTCCGTGTGATACCCGCTGGCATACAAAGCCGCACCGATCATGAAAATGAAGATCCATTGTGTGACCTCTTTTTTGAAGGATGATTTTCTCTTATTTGATTTGGCTTTGCTCATGTGTTAATAATCGAGCTAATAGTATAAATTTGAGGGGTTGTTATAACGAGTGAGCAACGACTCAGATCACATAAAAGTGGCGATCTCATTCAGTGATTTCTTTGTGATATCAGGAATCTGAACATCTTCTTCCGGATAACCGACCACCAATAAGAGGAATGGTTTTTCGTAAGAAGGGCGACCCATGATCTCATTTAAGAATCCCATAGGACTTGGAGTATGTGTGAGCGTAGCCAACCCGGATTCGTGCAGGGCGGTGATCAGTATGCCGGTGGCAATACCAACCGATTCCTTCACATAATAATGTTTCTCCTTGTCTCCGTTTTCATCCAGAGTATAATTTTGGGCAAAAACTCCGATCAAATAGGGAGCCTTTTCGAGAAACGGTTTCTTTTCGTCGGTGCCAAAGGGTTGCAGATCTTCCAGCCAATCTTCAGGAGCCCGGCGATGATAGAATTCATGCTCTTCTTTCTCAGCCTCGATCCGGATCGTTTTTTTGATGTCGGGATCACTAACAACCACAAAATGCCAGGGTTGCTTATTAGCTCCGTTAGGTGCGGTTCCGGCAGCACGTAAACAATGCTCAATGATCTCTCTTGGAATGGCTCGGTCTGAGAAATCCCGAACCGTACGCCGGCGCTTCATGTGTTCGTAGAACTCAGCTGACCGTTTTTTCATTTCTGAGACTGGATGTTTTTCAAAATCTGAATGGGGAACAAAGATGGGTGCTCTCATATTTTTAGAAATGAGGGTGTGTAAATTTTAAAAAGAAATATAGACCACTTTACTTAACGCCGGAACCTTTTGCCAGCCACCAGGGGTGTACTTCTACTTTAAGCCGACCCGCCCTTACCATGGGGTCATTCTCAGCATATTCACGGGCTTGCTCAATAGTTGCTACATTGTACACAGAAAACCCACGAATATCACCTTCACCACCGCTTGGTCCGTTTAGGTTTATAATGCCTTTTTCGTAAAGGTCACCCAGATAAGTAAGGTGTTCTTGCTGCAGTTTCATGGCTTTTTCCTGATCTTGGCTGCGGTTCTCCCCACTTTTTAAAAAGACGATAAAGTATTTTTGCATGGTCAATTGTTCGCCGGCCCATTCGTACTCAAAGGTTTCGGGTTGAGCCGTTGTGTCTGCTTCCTGAGCATAAGTCAGTTGGGTTGTAAGAATGATAGAGAAAAACAAAATTAGTGATTTCATACTGAGTGAAATAATTGGGTGAAAGTTAAAAGTGAATATAAGATTCGGGGTTTACATGTGTGCCATCTTTTATGATCTCGAAGTGGAGGTGTACTCCGGTAGAAGTTCCGGTATTTCCGGCGCGACCAACCTCGTCTCCTTTTTTAACAGAATCACCTTCCTTAACACTGATCTTACTCATGTGTGCGTAAACAGTTTCGTAGCCATTTCCGTGTTTAATACGAACCATTTTGCCATAACCACGACCGGTACCCGCTTTGACAACCACACCGGCTTCAGCTGCATAAATTTTGTCTCGTAAACTCGCCTTAAGATCAACCCCTTGATGCACACTTCGCCAACGGGGGCCAAAAGCTGAGGTCACGTAGGTATCACCCAAAGGTTCCGAGAAATTCACGGATGAGGTACGGATAAGCGGAGGGAGATCTCGTTTGGTCTTTTCCCTGCGATTTTTTGGCCGGCTCCAGGGAATACCGATCGAAACACCAACTGACACAGACACAGGGCTGAATTCAAATGAACGGAATGCGGGACTTTCATTAAAGTTTCTCTGTGGTATGATCGAGGAAGGAGTGTTAAAGGAATGAGAAACTTCGGCCTGCAATCGTACAAAATTCAGCAGATAATATTTGATGCCGGCAGTGAGGGATCCTGTAAGATTGTTTTCTCCTCCGGTTGTACCGGTCCAGATCGGGTTTCCATTTTGATCTGTTGATCTCATTGTAATATCCCAGATCTTGCCGGTTTTAACACCTCCATAAACCCCAAATTTTGGCCACTGTAGCCCGATGGTCCCTCCAAGATTAACCTGATTGAAATTTATGGGCCCTCCAATAAACAGATCTTCCTGATCGTGAACCAAAAACTCTGTTTTCCCCGCAATATATAGCCGGTACAACAGATAGCGCTCCAATTCGATCTCGACCATTCCTTTTGTCACACCGTCAATATCTACAGGATAACTTTCGTTAGGAACATAGTTCAGCCCGATATTTTGGATACTGTATCCTGCTGATAACCTCCAGTCCTGCCCCAAAGCAGAGAAGTTGATCAGCAGACATAAAAATCCGGTAAGAAAAACAGATTTTATCATTGATTCAGGCAATAGAGCAATTGTGCAAAATAAGATCTTGGTATGATTACGGATCAATATAGTTTCTGTTTTGCAAAAATGAGAGCCATTCCGATTGTTCCGAAAGTCGTTCTATGTAGCGGGTTCTTAAGTCAAGTGACTTAAGGGTTTCGATCAGGTCATTCGCCAGGGCATATTCACCAAGATAAGCTGTTTGATGAATGGCCTTTTCAAGGATATCGAACCATTCTGATATGATTGCCTCCCGGGGCAGTAAACGGAGGTATGCGACTGCTAAAGTGAAATTTTTATCATCCAATGCCCGGTTTAAAGTCAATAGTTGATTTGGCATGTTCATCTTTGGGAACTTGTCTGTGCTAACCAGTTCAGACGAATATCTTTGGTCAAGCAGGTAGTTCCATTGGGTGCTGTCCTCTCGTAGTACCAAAGTGAACCTGAAATTCTGGGCTGTTGATGTTGAGATATCTTCACTGAAACGATTCAGGTATTCCGATGCGGCTTCAAAGCCCTTTGATAGATAAAGGGCATCAGCGTAAAGAACATTAATATTCAGAAGTGAATCTTTATCATGTTGGTTTTGCATAACTGATCCCGGTACACCCAATGATAGTTTAGACCGTATCCACTCCGCTTTGATCAACGCATTCTCTGAATTCATTGCATGGAGATCATCGAGTAGGATGTAAGCGTTGAGAGTGTCTTCAGATGCCATCAGGTAATTGTATTCATCCCAGAGCCTTAACTCTTTTGAGATAGCATGCGGACATTCTTTCTGGAAAAGGGATCGTTGTGCGAAAATGAACTCTGAAACCTGCTGATCCACGGAATCGAGTTCAGTGGATAGAAGGGTTTTGTGCCACCCTTTGATCAGATCCTCAAATGAGCTTGAATAGGCCTCTTCGATATTGGCTGTACGATAAGCCTGTTTGAGATCCTCCACGGGATATTGATGAAGCAGATACTCAACAAATGACCCGGCCGTAGTGTAGCTGATGGACCCGGCGCTTCCGTAAAACCCGGAAAGTGATAAGGCTGATCTCATGTCTTCAGTATTCGGGAGGGATTCGTCAGCTGCTACGATTTGATGAAGGGTCGACCGGGGTGAGGCATCCTTGGCGATACTTTCTGCAAGTCCTTCGATCAAACCTATGCTCCAGCTTCCATTGAAAAGTTGATTCCCAAACTGTTTGGAGATCACGTGGACCATTTCATGTTTAAGTACACCCTCGAGTTGTTGTTTGGCTATGTGCAAATGATCCTGTTCTAACCAAATGGGTACATAACTCGTGAATTTTGCTCCGGTGATCTCCTTTTTATGCCAGGCATGTGCATAAAGGTAAGAATGAATGTTTCGATCTTTTGGCCAGTCAATTTCTAATTGATCTATAATCTGCTGAAAATGGAATTCATGTCGCGTTGCCCAATACCGGATCTCATCCTGAGTGTAAAAATCTTTGTCAAAATAAATCTCAAAATGCTCTGTTTGAAAGTGACCACCAAGTTTTTTCTGGATGGAATGCGCTGGGCTTGTAATACCGGTTTCAGGCAGGTTCAGATAAAAGAACGCAAGAAAAATGAGTATTACTCCGGATGTCACCTTTGACCTTAAAGAATTAATCCAATCAGGTGTCACCCAAAGCAGGCTGATCCAAAGCAGGGTGCCAAACCGAAAGATCAGGAATGAACCTGATACCACCACAGCTTCGTCATAAATGGGGCCCGGCCAAACGCCCCATACATGGTTATAAAAATAGACCTGGGGAAGCGTAAAAAACTCGATCAGTAAAACGGCTGCGGCACAGAAAAGGAGCGTGAAGGTCAGGAGCAGTCTTGGAAAGGGCAGGTTCATCTTCCGAATAAATCGTCCGATAGAGGTACCCAAAAAGACACTTGGAATGGGAATAAGGATCCAGAAGGCAATTCCATCAAAAGTTAGACATCCTGAGAACCAGGCATAAATGAATAAAGGGATCGAGGCGAGATATAATCGGCTTAATATATTGAGTGAGCTGAATATGTCCCGATCCGATGATGAAGACACGGCTATGAATCCGGCCCAGAAACAACCGATGGTCCCTGCCAGCATAGCTGACTCAAAATGCAGGTCACGAAGAAGCGGGATGGGTAGTAGTGCCACCCCGGCTAACACCGGAAGTATATATATCAGGGCCTTTTTCAATAGTTAAGGAGTGTTTTGATGAAATGGGTTATGTAAGTTAGGAAAACGGATCGAATGGAAGTAGAACTTCTAACAAGCTCAAGGTAAATGAACCAATTCAGGTTACTTCATTTCATAATTAACTCACTGATCCCGCCCAATAAACCCACCAGATCAAAACAAATTGTAAGGGTAACCGAAGCAGAAGTGCCCAAACAAAAAATGTGAAGCCTTGTCGTTTATGGTATTTCCTGAACATCTCAATGTTGGCGGGGAGTACAGAAAGGAGCAATAATATTAAACCCCAGGAGGCATAGGACTGTAGAGCAGGGATCATTAATCCAATCCCGCCGGTTATTTCGAAAAACCCGCTCACCAGCACCAGGGGTTTATGCCAGGGCAGATAATTCGGCATGATCCTCATAAAAAGATCGGGCTTTAGAAAGTGTAATACTCCGGCGATGACAAATAAGGAGCCGATGAGATACCGGTGAAGCTGAGGATCTAAAAATATACTCATGTACTCATGTAAGTTGAGGTATTTTGTGCGGAGGGATTGCGGTATTGAAATAACAGTGCCTTTAACACCCGTACATCAAAACCCCAAACTAACTCTTGAACATGGTGCTTAATACAAACCAGATATTTTCCTTTCGTTCAGCCAAGCGACGGGTAAAGTAAGGAAGCCAATCCGTGCCAAAAGGAACATAGATCCGGGTTTTGAAACCTTCATCGGTCAACTGTACCATGGTGTCTTCCCGAAGCCCATAAAGCATTTGAAACTCGAAACGGTCCTTGGGAATGTTGTTTTGAGCCGAATAAGCTTTTAGCCAATCTATGAGTTCATCATCGTGAGTGCCGAATCGTGGAAATTTTGTTTTCTCCAGAAGCACTTTGGCCTGATCCTTGAAAGCTTCCCTAATATCTGGCATGTTCTGCAAGGCGATCTCAGAGGGCTCTTTGTAAGCTCCTTTCACTAAACGAATGTCTGCTCCTAACTCAGCCAGGGTTTTAATATCGTTATTGCTTCTCAATAACATAGACTGAATGACCGTGCCCACGTGTTTTCCATATTTCTCAAAGGCTTCCTGAAAGATATCGAGAGTGATCTGAGTATAATCTGAACCCTCCATATCGATCCGAACGAACTGATCGTGCTTTTGGGCCACATCCAGCAACCGAAATAGATTTTCGCGGCAGAAATCTTCATCGATATCCAATCCCATCATCGTGATCTTAATGGATATGCTGCTGTCCAGACCGTGCTCCTTGATGCCATCCAAAAGCTTTATATAGTTATCAACCGTTTCGGTGGCAGTTTGCTTGTCTTTCACATTCTCGCCCAAAAGGTCGAGAGTCAGTTTCAGGTCTTTTTTATTCAGCTCTTTGGCTTTAGGTATCGACTCGGTAAAGGACTCACCGGCAACAAATCGTTTTGCAAAAATGAAAGGTAACTTCATAAAACTCCAAAATGGTTAGGCGAAAAAGTTAAACAATATTACAGACTCAATCAGTACAGATAGTGTAACTATCTAAAAAAAAATTCGTGTAACAAGCACATGTTCAATCAAATGGATAAAATTATGAGTGGAGAAAAAAGATTTATATGGAGCCTGACCGTTTCATGGCTGATCGTAGGCGCGTTGTTATTACTGGCTGTTCAAACCGGACTGGCTCAGTCATCAAATGATGTTTACAGGGTGGAGGAATTCAATGTATCCGGCGATGTAAGCCTGCAAGTACAAACGGCCGGTGGCAGCATCAAGGCGATCGGATCCAATGATGATGAAGTCAAAGTTGAAATGTATGTACGAAAAAGAGGCCGATACATCGATCCGGGCAAAGCAGACCTAAGTGATTATGAGATCGATATATCCCAAAGTGGAAATACAATAACAGCAGTAGCTGAACGAAAGGGTAATAACTGGATCAACAGAAACTCGTATTCGATTTCCTTTATCGTGTATACCCCGAATGATACACGTACGCGTCTCAGAACTTCCGGAGGCAGTGTATCTGCAACAAACCTGACCGGAACACAAGAACTGAGAACCAGTGGTGGAAGCGTAAGTGTTGAAGGCATAAATGGAGATATGGTATTACGTACATCCGGCGGAAGCATCAATATAACCGATGCTCAGGGCGATGTAGAAGCTAACACCAGTGGAGGCACGATCCGGGTCAAATACCTGACAGGAAACCTGGATGTGAGAACTTCCGGTGGAAGCATTAACCTGGAGCAGGTAGCCGGTAATGTGGAAGCCAGAACCAGTGGCGGTTCCATTGAGGCTGAAGTTGTAAGTCCTGCAGAAAAGATAGTGCTTAGAACCAGTGGAGGAAGCATCAGAATTAAGGTGCCTCAGGAGAATGGATACGACCTTGATCTTGATGCAAACCGGGTGTATGCCGAGCTGATCAATTTTAACGGAAGGGCCGAAAGAGACCGAATTGTAGGTGACTTTAATGGCGGTGGCACCCAAATTGAAGCAAAGACCAGCGGTGGGTCCGTTCGTATAGAATACTTGTAGTCAGAACAGGTACAGGTTAAGATGAAGCAGAGGAGCCGGGCCAAGTGTCCGGCTTTTTTGTTTTACATCTTGCCGGTTATCATTTATAAATAAATCCATCTATTTGGATAGCTCCTGACAGATTTTTTGTTGGAACCTTATGTCGGTTTGCCGCCGGTAAATCCTTATATTCAAGGTTCGATAAATTCAGGAAAGATCATACATGTCTAATACAAAAACGGCCTCTAAAGAAGCAAAAAAGCAGGAAGAAGAACGCCCCATTATTATAAAGGGTGCCCGGACTCATAATCTGAAAGATATTGATGTTGAGATCCCGCGCAGTAAACTGACCGTGGTTACAGGTGTGTCCGGTTCCGGTAAGTCCAGTCTCGCTTTTGATACGATCTATGCCGAAGGGCAGCGTCGTTATGTAGAGAGCCTTTCCAGTTATGCCCGCCAGTTTCTGGAACGCATGGATAAACCGGATGTGGATTTCATGCAGGGTATTTCACCGGCCATGGCAATTCAACAGAAAACGACTTCCAGCAACCCAAGGTCAACAGTCGGTACTACCACAGAGATCTATGATTATGTGAGGCTTTTATTTGCCCGAATTGGAAGGACGATCTCACCTATTTCCGGTGAACAGGTCAGAAAAGATTCGCCAAGGACCGCTATTGAAAAGCTATATGCAACTCAGGAGGAAGGCAGTCGGTTTTATGTGGTTCACCCCATACCTCATCACGACAAGAAAAAGCTGGAGGAGGAATTAAAGGTGTTGAAGGAGAAAGGGTTGACCCGCTTACTTAACATCGATGATGAAAGCATAGTTGATCTGACCACAGATGCCATCGATCCCAAAAAATTCAAAGCAGATAAACACCGGGTTCTGATCGACAGATTGGTGTTAAAAGAGGATGAGGCCACCAGAACGCGAATTGCAGACTCTCTGGAGACGGCTTTTCAGGAGGGAGCCGGTCGATGTTCCATCAAAATGCGTAACGGGGAAGAGTTGCCATTCAGTGAGCGATTTGAGCTGGATGGTATGGAATTTCACGAGCCAACGCCTCAAATGTTCTCATTCAACAACCCATTTGGTGCCTGTGACAAGTGTGAGGGTTTTGGAAAAGTAGCAGGAATTGATGAAGACCTGGTGATCCCGGATCATCAGAAAACGATCCGAAATGGAGCCATAGCTCCTTTTACCTCTCAAAAATTCAGTATGCATTTGAGGGATCTGATCAAAGTGTGTGCCCGTGAGAAAATATCCATAGATACCCCCTATGCAGAATTGCCAAAAGAGGTGAAAGACATCATCTGGAAGGGAAAGGATGAATACATTGGAATCTGGAAGTTCTTTGATGAAATTAAAAATCAATCGTACAAAGTCCATATGCGGGTGTTGTA
Source organism: Gracilimonas amylolytica (assembly GCF_002911695.1). Taxonomy (GTDB): domain Bacteria; phylum Bacteroidota; class Rhodothermia; order Balneolales; family Balneolaceae; genus Gracilimonas; species Gracilimonas amylolytica. Next base: position 283,580 of record NZ_PQBS01000010.1, on the reverse strand, counting down.
TTCCCGATATCGTGGGTACAGCCGATGTCCGGAATGTGAGGGGTATCGGGTGCGTAAGGATGCATTGTATGTTAAGGTCGGTGACCTTCACATTGGGGAGGTGTCAGAACTTACCATCGGTCACGCGCGGGAATATTTTGATGAACTAAAGCTTACCGAATTCGAAGAGGGCGTTGCAGGACAGATCTTGTATGAGATCAGAAAGCGGTTGAAGTATCTGGATGAGGTAGGGCTCGATTATTTGACGCTGGATCGGCTTGCGAATACACTTAGCGGAGGGGAATCGCAGAGAATCAGCCTGGCTAATGCACTGGGAAGTTCCCTGATTGGAAGTTTATATGTGTTGGATGAACCGACCATTGGTTTACACCCCCGGGATAATGACAGGCTGATCAAGATACTGGAATCACTTCGGGATATTGGTAATACGGTTCTGGTAGTTGAACATGACCCTGAAATGATCAAGGCAGCTGACAACGTGATCGATATTGGTCCGTTTGCCGGTATTCATGGTGGCGAAGTCGTTTTTCAGGGCCCGGTTAATGAGCTGGTCAAGTCTGATACATTGACCGGTAAATTCCTAAGTGGAAGAAAGGAGATCCCGGTTCCCAAAAAGCGAAGAAAAGGTAATGGTAAATCGATATCACTGGTTGGGGCATCAGAGCATAACCTCAAAAATATTGATGTTGAATTCCCTCTGGGGATGATGACCGTTGTGACAGGAGTTTCAGGATCAGGTAAATCAACCCTGGTTCACGACACGTTGTATGCCGGTATTCAAAAGCACGTCGGATCCTATAATGATAAAGTGGGGCGATTTTCTGACCTGTCAGGAATGTCTTCTATTCATGGCGTGGAAATGGTGGATCAAAGTCCTATCGGCAGGTCATCACGATCAAACCCTGCCACCTACACCAAAGCATTTGATGGGATTCGAGATCTGTTTGCAAACACCAAACAGGCAAAGATTATGGGGTATACACCCGGGCATTTTTCATTCAATGTACCCGGCGGTCGGTGCGAAAATTGTCAGGGAGAAGGGGTGCAGCGCATAGAAATGCAATTCATGGCTGATATAGAACTGACGTGTGAAGTGTGTAACGGGACACGGTTCAGAAAAGATGTATTGAATGTGAAATACCGTGGCAAGAATATTCACAACGTGCTTGAAATGCCGGTTTCAGAGGCCATAGACTTCTTTGTGGATGAAACCACCATTGTGAATAAACTACAGCCATTAGAAGACGTAGGACTTGGATATCTTCAACTTGGGCAAAGTGCCACCACTTTATCAGGTGGGGAGGCTCAGCGGGTAAAATTAGCCCGGTTCCTTTCTAAAACATCTACTGACCACACCCTCTACTTCTTTGATGAACCTACAACGGGTCTTCATTTTGAAGATGTAGCCAAGCTTCTGGATTCGTTCAATGAACTGGTAGAACAGGGACATTCAGTGATCATCATAGAACACAATCTGGATATCATAAAATGTGCTGACTGGGTGATAGACCTTGGTCCGGAAGGTGGTTTTGGAGGCGGGCAGGTGATAGCTGAAGGGACTCCTGAAGAGATCATGAAAATGGAGAAAAGCCACACAGGTCGGTTTTTGAAGGACTATTTAGGAACTTAAGAGCACTCTGAAGGTAGTACAAGGGCAGATCGTTAACGTTGTGAATAGGTGCTAAATTCATTAAAATGATCTGATGTATCTACAGGGCTTCGGTACGAAGACTAAATATGAATAAAAACAAGGGACAAAATGAAAAACAAGATTACCATATTAAGTTTAGTAACAGGGATTATACTTCTGTTCAGCGCAACGGCTCAGGCACAGGTGTTACCTAAATTCGGAGTAAAAGCCGGCCTTAATTACTCAACCTTCAACAATGCAGATGGAGTCGAATATAAAGCCGGTTTTTTAGGTGGTGTGTATGCCAATATTAATATCCCGGGTTCTCCTGCTGCAATTCAGCCCGAACTTCTGTACGCCCAATACGGAGCCAATGCTGAGGGTACTGATGGGAAATTATCAGTCGATTATATTCAGATACCGGTATTAGCCAAGTTTGGTTTTGGTGCACCAGGGGTGAATATTAAACCGGAAGTATTTTTTGGTCCATATGCCGGCTTTACGATCAATTCTGAACTTGAAGATGCCGGCTTTGCAGTAGATGCCGATGAAGTTTTCAAAAACTCTGATTTCGGCGTAGTTGTTGGGGCAGGTTTGCAGGTGTCAAAACTTAATTTCGAATTGAGATATACAGCCGGTCTAACCGACGTGTTTGAAGATGCCTATGCTGATGGTGAGAAGAACGGAGCGTTTGCTCTGGCCGTAGGCATTAATTTCTAAAAACTCTGATACATTATTTTAATTGGAAGGCAATGAGAGATCATTGCCTTTTTTTATGACCTAAAATTTACTCTCCATATAATCGAGTGGGGACATCAACCTGAACCAATCCCCATTTTAGTGACATAGTGGTCATGCTATATTCTGCCTTAGAAAATTCGAAGGTAAAGGCTTCAACAGGTTCATCCAGATCAGTAACCGGGAATTTCATACGCTTATAATCTCTTTCAGGATTATAATTGAAAGCCCCCCATTGACCAAGTTCGTGATTCAAAATAACTGTGAATGAGTCCGGTTCAGGAATAGTTAACAGGGCATAAGTCCCGGGAGAAATGGCTTCATCCCCCATCAGAATTGTATCTGTAATGGTCATTTCAGTGGCTTCATTGGCCCCGGTTCTCCAGACCTGTCCCCATGGTTCAAGATCCCCAAAAATAGTTCTTCCCTTACGATATGGCTGCCCATAAACCACTTTAATATAGGTACTGTTACTTTTGATGGAGGCAATGGCAATAGGACTCTTTCTGGTTTCAACAGAAGGCCCATTATTTTCGGTATTTCCATTTCCACACCCATTAAACAAAACCAATGTTATAAGTATGGTCAGAGTACCAAGAAAATATATGTGGTATGATCGGTCCATTTAAAACTGCCCAAAGATAAATTGTGTGCGATTTCTGGTTGGTTCATATGCCAGCCCAACACCAAGGTCGAACAGGACGTTCGAGACTTTAAATTGCAGATGAAGTCCGCCACCGAAAATACTGCGGCTGTCATCAAGCAGGTCTGATGATTCCATATCAGTCAGTGTATGAGAGAAAGCAGTTAAATAGATGCTGCTAAGATAAAAAGGAACCGTGAGCCCACCATTATCAGGGTAAAAAAGTGGAATGGTGTAGCGTGTACTGAACCGGCCAATGTGATTATAGCCTTCTCCGGAGGTCAGGTCAAAATTAGGGAACTCCTCATCATCAAAACCGAGCGGTACAATGGTATCGTTGCTGTAAATGGGTGCATCACTTTGTTGTAAAAACTGAAGATCCATTCTTAGGGATTGATTCCAACGTCTTAATGGGGATACAAAACCAAAAGCCCCATAGTAAGCCGACCACTGGTCTGTAAAAACACGGTTTGCCGGTCCTCCGGGAAATTGGATCACGGCTGTCGGTTCATTCAAGGTTTTTTCATAGATCCAAAAAAAGGAAATACCGGACGAAGGCTGGATATCTCTTGAAAGATTTAGAATACCCAAACTTAATTGTGTAAAGACTTCGGCACTGTACCGGGTAGAAAAATCGGAGAGTGAATTGGCGCTCAGATCATAATACTTGAATTGTTCAGCATTGATGGATGGATAAAAACTGAGTGAGCTGAATCTGGTGTCTCCCCGGAAGGCATAGTTAAAGGGAAGGGTAAGTCCAAAGCCTCTATCTTGTCTCATCAGGGAAAAGAGCTCCGTCGTGTTGGGGTCTCGGGCTACAAAGAAATTGGGGTCGCTGTAAGCTGAGAGTTCAAATCCCGGATAAAAGGTTTTATTCATATAAGTAGCATCATACCAGATCCGGTTTTGGATACCCGATACTTCAACCGAGTATGCCTGAGAGGAAAGCGGGTCAATGCTCGATATGATCGCACCAACCTGAGGGGTTCCGGATTTTTCTTCATAGGATGGTAATACAGACCTCGGTTTGAGCCAGTTAAGGTTACCCCGGTAGGGTGATTTTTCGATGGTTTTGATCTCATCCATGATCTCACTTCCCAAAAGCGGCCGGTTCAGCTCGCTATTAAGTTCTGAACCGGTCAGTAATTTTGATTGGGATAAGGGTTGACTGTAGAAGTCCTTTCGGTCTAATAAAGCCAATTTTCGTTCACTATCCTGCTGAATGATATAGGCGATACGATCACCGTCGGGGGAGTAACTGCCTTCAAAAGCATTAAATAAAGAACTGGTAAGCTGAATGATACGGTCACTATCGAGATCATACTCAAAGATGTTCATGGCCGGCGCTCCATCCAGTGTGAACATGAGTTTGTTCTCGGTGGGGTGCCACTCGGGGTCATGAACCGAGGCATCTTTAAAGGCGAGGGTTGGAGCATTTTCCAGGTCACCGGAAAGAGAGTTAAGGGACGTGATCCATAATGCCTGAACACCTCTTCTGTTAACGATGACTGCCAGCTGATCAGGATCATTAGGATTGAATTCCAGGCTTATGGGATTGGCATTCGTGAACTCTTTGATAACCCGGGTTTCTTTGTTATCTGTGATCTGTACGATTCGTCCGTTGGTACCATCAGTTTGAAGAGCGAGTGTTATTTCACCATTTGAAGTGGGAGCGAAGGTTCGTTTATTTGTAGTGAGTTTTTGAGTTTTTCGAGATGACAGATCAAGCTTATTGATATCTGAAATGTATGTTCGGGGGTATAACGGGTCTCTTTGATAGCTGCTGTAAAACAAGCTGCTGTCCTCGATCTCAAAATTGTAATCGGATACTCCAAATGTTTCTTTTAATAGTTTAAATTTTCCGGTGCTTAGATCAAATCGATAAAATCCTACGCGTCCATTGTAATAAGACCCGTAAAAAAGAAACGACTGATCATCGATCCATTTGGGGGCGTGGGTTTCTTCACCCTTGAAAGGCGTATCTATGATTTGTGACCGTTCAGTGGTATTTAAGGAGATGCCGGAAATACGCTGTTCTTCTTCAGCTTCAATGTCGGCTTCATACATATCATATAGTTCACCCGGCCACGCTCCGGTTTTCATGCGTAGGGCAAATCCATATCCTAAAAAGAAGTTATGGTAGTGATATCGGATCGCGTTTTTAGTGACTTCCTCTCCATACTTGTTTTGCATCCAGTCCACAAAGGCATATCCCGAGATATAGTGACGATTAAAAGGTTGGGAATAATCTGAGGGAATAAGAGTCTGTCCCATATTCCACCGGTTCGGGCCGGCAAAATTGGAGTTGAACCGGTTCATGGTAAAGGTATAGTTTCCCCGTCCACCCATGGGAGCCACGGACTCCGTTTCATAATATACTGCCAGCCCCTCGTGTAAACCGTAAGGCGGAAAGCCATGAATGGTTCTGGCCAGGTCAGGAGAGAAAAGACTGATTAGATTTGAAAAACTGACCTTCTTTTCCTTTAAGGGCATCTGAACATTAAAGTGAGCCGCATGGATCAGTTCGTGGGGCAGCACCGTTTCAAGCCAATCCCCCGATTGGGGATTCATACCTTTACCTCTGATAGATGGCAGTTCGATCTCTGACCGGAAATTTATGGAGGTTACATACCCATTTGAGAGATCGTTATAATTATTCAGTATGACCGGAAAGTTTTTCAGCGTACCGCCTGTCAGTTCTGAGGTTTTGGCATAATGACTTTCAAGGATGGCCGCCGACCTGTAAGCCAGTGAATCTTCTCCATTCGGAAAGATGATCCGGAAATGGGCGGTTTTTATCTCTTGCCAGTCAAGTCCACCGGGGCGGTTAACGGTCAGTGGCACATACAGTTGAGAGAACACCAGGGATGGAAACAGGAGTAGAGCAGTCAGAACTGCAGCCTTAAATAACTTCATCATGCAGCAAATTTAAATTCAGGCAAATAGTGATAGATCGCCCAATAATGAGAAAAAGCCCCGCCCATTACAAATAAATGCCAGATCTCATGGAAACCAAAAGCAGTTGGAATGGGATTCGGTTTTCTGATGGCATATATAATAGCCCCGACGGTATAAAACAACCCACCTAAAGCGATCCAGTAAATAAAGGCATGAGGCAGGATCTTCCAGATCTGAGGAAGGATGATCACGGAAACCCATCCCATCAAAAGGTAAAGAGCAGTGGAGAGCCAGCGGGGCGCATTCAGCCAAAGCGTTTTTTTGAGGATCCCGGCCAGGGCAAAGGCCCAGATACCGATCAACATACCTGTTTGCCAGGCACCTTGAAGGGCTATGACACACATAGGGGTATAACTGCCGGCAATGACCACATAGATCATGATGTGGTCGAATAAACGGAATAATTCTTCGGTTTTATTCTGAACATTCAGGGTGTGATAGATACCGCTTGAAAGGAACATGAGGATCACCGAGATCCCGTACACAAAAAAGGAAACCTGATAAGAAAGCGGACTATTGGAACCGGCTTTTATCAAAAAGAAAAGCCAAACGGCGGATATTAAAGCCCCTAAGTAATGGGAATAGGCATTAAAAGGCTCTCTTGGAGGGTATAATTGTTGCAAAGCGGAGTCTTAGAATTGTTGTAAATCTTGAGCTTAAATATAGAGCTTATCAGTAAATAATGAACAACGGAAAAAGAACCTCAAAGCGTCTGAAAAGACCTTGGAGCGTTCGCTGATTGAAATGGTCAGGTATTCATGAATCACCACCGCAACGCTTCCAGGAGCTCCGCACGCTGGAAAGGTGCTCTACATGAAAAATCGCCAGTAAAAAAAGGTAAGGGCAAATGCGGTAAGGAATATCATACCAAACCAACTGAGGACGATCAGCCATTTCTTAGGCTTGAACTCCTTATCTATTTGATCTGATGTGATGAGTTTATAATTAATGTAAGCCAGGGCCGGCGCCGTTAAAAAAGAGAGTGAGGTAGCAAGATCGATGATATAAGTAAACTGACTGCCCGTGATATAAAGTAAACCAACTGAAGTCAGTGATATCAGGATCATCAGGTTCCGGTAAGAGAATATCCTTGAGATCTTGACCGATCCGGGATTCAGTACCCGAATGATCTCACGACTGACTCTTGGGTAGGAATCGGTGACGGTAAGCGTGGTGCTGAACATGGTTGTGAAAGCACAAATAACGATGATCCAATGCGCCCATTCCCCGAGGGTTTGAGTGTAGAGGTCGATGAGTTGTCCGGCAAAGGCTGCTCCGGCCGATGAAAAACTTACCCCAGTTCCAAACATGACCATCGCTCCAAGACCCAGGAAGATCAAAGCCAGTATGGCTGAACCTATATATCCGATGTTAAAATCCAGCAGGCTTTCTTTGAGTGTTGATCGGTGATTGGTCTGCTTGCTGCGCTCGAGGGTCCACAGGGAATGCCAGGCCGCGGCATCAATAGGAATCGGCATCCAACCCATCAAGGCGATCAGGAAGGTGATGCCGGCTACATTCCAGATGGATGGAGCTTCGGTGATCGTTGGGGTATGGCCATCAAAAAAGGCAACGGCAAAAGCGACCAATGTTGACAGGCTTAATACGACTATGACTACTTTGATCATCGAGTCTAAAGCAGAATACTGCCCCTTGATCAATATAGAGATACAAATTGCCAGAATGATCGCACACCAGGCTAAAAGTGGTAAGTCGATTCCGGTTAGCTCAATGGCCAGGCTTGCGGTTACAATAGTCACGGCCGCCTGAATGGCAAACATGGTTCCAACCGTAAAGATAATGTAGATCCATAATGACCACCCACCCATTCTTTCATAACCCTCGATCAGGCTCTTTTCAGTGGCGGCTGCAAAACGGGGACCAAATTCGAGAAAGGGGTATTTCATCAAACTGGCAAGAATGACCGCCCAAACCAGGGTAAATCCATAGTCAGCACCGGCGCGGGTAGATTGCACCAGGTGAGAGACGCCGACCGCCGCAGCTGCAAGGATAAGTCCGGGACCGAAGGCATATTTGAAGGTGGAATGTACCTTATTCAAGAAGCATACATTATAGTTAAATGGGAGTGAGATGATACATAATCAGAGCCAACCTCACTAAATCATTTTAAAAACATTTTTCATTTTGAAGTAGTACCATACTATTCGTAATTAAAGACCTAACCACCAATCAAATATAAATTCCATGAAAGCGATATTTACAGCCGTTTTTTCGTTGCTATTTGGGGTGATGGCTCAAGCTCAGGTACTGAATCCTGAGCCCGTCACGCTCGATTATTTTCTTCCCGATGATGTTAGCTATAACCAAAGCATTCCTACGCCCGCAGAAATATTAGGAGCGGAACTGGGAGAGTGGCATGTTCGGCACGATCAGCTTGTTAATTATATGTATGCCGTGGCGGAAGCCTCTGACCGTGTAACTATCACAGAATATGCCCGAACGTATGAGAATCGTCCGCTGCTCATGCTGACGATCACTTCGCCGCAAAACCACCGAAACATCGATCAGCTCAAGGAAGAGCATCTGCAACTGACTGATGCTTCTGTTTCTGACGATCTGAATCTCTCTGAAATGCCGGCCGTTGTGACAATGAGCTACAGCGTTCATGGTAATGAGCCAAGTGGATCAAACGCCTCGCTTGCCGTGGTGTACTACCTGGCAGCGGCACAAGGTCCTGAGATCAATGAGATGCTGAACAACACGATCATTAACGTGGATCCAAGTATCAACCCGGATGGCCTGGACCGATTTGCGCACTGGGCTAACACCAACAAGAGTAAGAATGTATTAGTGACCGACCCGCAAAGTCGTGAGTTTGATGAAACCTGGCCCGGTGGCCGTACCAATCACTATTGGTTTGACCTGAACCGCGACTGGATGCCTATGATCCACCCTGAATCACAGGGCCGCGTAGCCAAATTCCATGAGTGGGTGCCACAGGTATTGACCGACCATCACGAAATGGGAACCAATTCCACGTTCTTCTTTCAGCCGGGTATTCCTTCCCGAACACACCCTTTGACGCCACAGCGAAATCAGGCACTGACCGGCGCGATTGCAGAATATCATGCCGAGGCTTTGGACGATATCCAATCTCTCTACTATTCTAAAGAGAGTTTTGATGACTTCTACTACGGTAAAGGTTCGACCTATCCGGATGTAAATGGGTCATTGGGTATTTTGTTTGAGCAGGGAAGTTCGCGCGGACATGCACAGGAAAGTATTCATGGTATCCTGGAATTTCCTTTCACCATTAGAAATCAGTTCGTGACCTCGCTTTCAACACTTGAGGCGGTACAGGGACTCAAAGAAGAATTGCTGGCCAACACCCGTGAGTTCTATCAGGAAGCAGCTGAAGAGGCTGAGGATGCCCCGATCAAAGCTTATGTTTTCGGTGAAGAAGCCGACCAGGCACGTGGCATGCATTTAGCTGAGATGCTGGAACGGAATCAGATCGATGTGTATGAGCTGGGCAGAGACTACAATGATTTCAAAGCCGGTAAAGCTTACATCGTACCGACGAATCAAAAACAATATAAGTTGCTGACAGCCATGTTTGAGCGCAGAACCGAGTTTACGGATAGTCTGTTTTACGATGTATCTACGTGGACCATGCCATATGCCTTTAACCTGCCGTTTGCCGAGCTGAACCGTGATTACAACTCCAACATGCTGGGTTCGGACTTTACCCTGGAAGACGCCGAGTTAAACGGTGAGCTGATTGGCGGAAAGGCGGATTATGCCTACGCCTTTGAGTGGGATGAATACTATGCTCCGAGAGCCGTGTATCGATTGTTAGCCAATGGAGCTCGCGTAAAAGTGGCATCCAAGCCATTTCAATCTGTGATAACCAATGGTGCCAAGCAGTTTGATTACGGTACCATTCTGGTATCAATGGGAACGCAGGATGATCCGGAAACAGTACACGATATTATAAACACGATCGTGGAAGAAGATGGGATCACGGTATATAATCTGCCAACCGGTTTAACACCTTCCGGTATGGACCTGGGTAGCCGTAACTTTGAAAATTTAGTGGAACCGAAGATCGCCATGATCGGAGGAGAAGGCAGCAGCTCAAGCGAAGTTGGTGAAGCATGGCACCTGCTGGATCAGCGTTATCATATGCCTTTATCCATTCTAAAGAATGAAAACATGGATCGCATGGACCTGAGTCGCTACAACGTGATCATAGCGAGTACATACAGCATCTCCGATGGTGCCGCGGAAAACCTGAAAACATGGGTTAGAAACGGTGGAACGCTGCTTGTATTCAAGAATGCCATTCGTTGGGCAAAAGCGCACGGACTTGCTGATGTAGAATATGTAGAGCGGAAGCAAGATGAGGACTCAACAGTAACCGTTCGCCCTTATGATAAAGCCGGTGAAGACCGAGGTGCCGGGGTTATTGGGGGAAGCATCTTTAATGCAAAACTCGACCTGACCCACCCAATGGCCTATGGATTTAACCGGGAAGATATGACCCTGTTCAGGAACAATACACTGTTCATTCAGAAGGGTGAAAATCCATATTCTACACCGGTTTATTACTCTGAGGATAATCCGCTGGCAAGTGGTTACAGCAACGATGAAAATCTGGAGCTTATCAAAGGATCCGGCGCTGTGGTAGTAAGTGGTTTTGGTGGAGGTAAAGTCATTGCCATGACCGATAACCCAAATTTCCGCGCATTCTGGTACGGCACCAATAAACTGTTTGCCAATGCCATCTTCTTTGGAAATACGATCAGTGGGGCCACCACCAACTGATAAGTTTTCCCAATCAATTATTTAGGATAGATAAAAAGCCCTGCATAAAGTTGTGCAGGGCTTTTTTTAAGTTCACCAGCTCGCTGAGCCGAAGGTTAGGGGAAAGCAGCTCGCTACGTTCCGTATTTCACCGACTTTAGCTTTCCGTTTTCATCCACAAGGTTAGTATCAGCCCCGGGAATGATATCGGTGTTGTGGGCAGATTCACACATCCATTTATCATCTGATTTCTTTACCACAAAACTAAAGATGTTTTGTCTGATCGAGGGAGTCTCGTCTGCCTTAGAGGGTGTTTGGTCCTTTAGCCGCATCCGTGCATGAACCACTGCAATATCATCATTCAGATATTTAACGGAGGTTTCCATAAGCCTCAGATTCGATTCACTGAAGATCTTTTCAAAACCAAACGCATGAGCCTTTCTGATGTCCTCACGGTTATGCCACCAAAGGCCTACCACGTTCACAAACTCTGCATTTACTGAAAACAGGGAGGCGAGGTAATCGGCATCTTTTTCCATCCATGCGTCAACAAAAAGAGCCGGAATTTCTCCCGGCTCAGTAGCTACTTTATATGATATACTCATAAGTATATTTAAGTGTCATTTCACTTTTTCACCATTGATAAATACGCCGGTGATATTACTAACATATTCAAGCGGGTCACCGTTGTACATAACCACATCGGCATCTTTACCACGCTCCAGTGAACCTACACGATTGTCAATTCCGAGAAGCTTTGCAGCGTCAATGGTCAATACCTTAAGAGCATTATCCTTACCTAAACCATTGGCCGCAGCCACTCCGGCTTCGTAATGAACCACGCGGGTTTTAGGGACATATCCTTCATATCCACTTTGGAATGCGATAGGGATTCCGGCTTTGTACAGTTTACCGGCAGTCTCCATAGAAGCATTCTTGGCATCGCCGCCCGGACGGATCATAGATGGATGAATGATCACAGAATAACCTCCTGCTTTGATCTGATCCATGACACGGTATGCTTCCGCTACACCATCCAATACCATTGGAAAGCCAAATTCCTCCTGAAGGCGAATGGCTGACATGATATCGTTGGCTTTATGAACGGTAACAAGGGCCGTTTTCTCACCTTCAAGTAAGTCAGCCAGGGCTTCCATTCCGAGGTCCTTGCTGTAATCCTCGCCGCTGTTTCTTTTTTCAAGATACGCCTGGGCTTTGATCAGTTCCTGCCTCAACATGGCGATCCCTTTGGCTCGGGTTCCCGGTTTGCTGAACGCACGGCTCAGGTTATTGCCTAAAGTAAACGCCAGCATTTTAGACGGTTCTATCAGGTTGTCGTTAACCGTATTTCCGGTAGTTTTAACGATCATGGTTTGACCGCTTATCAGGGCTCCGGGTCCATGTCCGGTATGAACCGTGGTGACCCCGTTATCCCGTAAAAACCCAACGAGGGCTTCCTGAGCATTGTAAGCGTCAATAGCCCGCAATTCCGGCTGTATGGGGTTGGAAGTCTCGAGCTGATCCTGATCGGCATCTACATTCAGGTGACCTGCAAGGCCAACGACCGAATGAGCATCGATCAGTCCGGGTGTGACCACTTTGGCTTCATATACTTCATAATTGGAAGGAATATTAATACCAGAGCCAACACGCTCTATCTTACCGTCTTTAATTAATACCACACCGTTTGAAATGGGATCACCCGCCATGGTGTAAACGGTTTCGCCTTTAACAGCGATCTGTGCTTCTGCTGAAAAACTGAATACCAGTAATAATGCCGGTATCAGTAATAATTGTTTTAAATATCTCATTTCAAGCCTCCTTCTTCACCTTGGTGAGTATGAATGGTACCGGGATATATCTGATACCCACCGGTTGCATATTTCTTGTCTTCCTCATTGCTGCGATCCCAGACTTTTTGACCTTCGATCCAGGTTTCCTGAACATGTGTGTACACGCTGAATGGGTCACCATCAAGTATGATGAAGTCTGCATCTTTACCTTCTTCCAGAGAACCAACCCGATCATCAATATCCATCATAATGGCATTGGCGATCGTTACGGCTCTGAGAGCCTCATCACGGCTCATGCCTTCACGAATTCCGAGGGCTGCGTGCCGAAGGAACATTCGGGAATCTGTTACGCCGTCATCGGTATGAAACCCAACTAATACTCCGGCATCTTCCAGGTACTTACCGTTGGAGTTCTTGATCTCAGCGGCTTCAACTTTTCCACCAAAAGAATCGAGTGTGATGATAGAGGCGCCGAGAACTTGTTCAGAGTTGGCAATTTCTTCAGGCACTTTCCATGCCTCACTGACGTGCTGAAGTACTAATCGGTATCCAAACTCTTCGGCAAGTCGCATAGCGGTCAGGATATCCTGATGCTCGTGCGTGTGATTATGTACAATGCGTTTGCCCTCAAGGACTTCAACCAGGGTTTCAAGCCCAAGATCACGTGCAGGCATTTTACTTTCATCGCCGTCAGCTGCTTCGATCTTATCTTTATATTCCTGAGCTTTTATGTACAACTCACGAACCATGGAAGCCGCTTTGCCACGGGTGCCGGCTGAAGGTGGATTTCCCCTCGGGTTGGTTCCGTTGGCCATTTTGAGTCCGCCATAAATAGTTTTTTCGTCATCCGTATAGAGCAGCATGTCTTCAATGACATTAGCCTTGCGCAGTTTCAGGTACACCGTTTGGCCACTCATCAGGTGACCTGAGCCCGGCATAACATTTACAGAGGTAATACCCCCGGCAAGGGCTCTTTTAAAAGAGGGACTTCTTGGATCGATGGAATCCATGATGCGAACATCGGGATGCAGGGTTGCGGAACGGTCACCGCCGTCGCCATCGCCAATGTGAGAGTGGGTGTCAACAAGTCCCGGCATGATCACATGTCCTGAGACATCGTGTACTTCGGCTCCTCGTGGAATGCGGGTATTAGGACCACCAACGGCGGTGACTTTACCGTCTTCAACTACGAGTACACCATTTTCAATAGGCTCGCCTGAAATAGGAATGATCTGCGCACCTTTAAATGCCTGAGGAGTGGACTGGGTAAACCCTTCCACCGCAAAGAACAATACGCAAACCAAAGCGAGAAAAACGCTTCGTATCGGTTTATTCATAAGATTTTGGTTAGTTAAAAATTAGCTGTGCTCAATTTATAAAAATTGAGCAGGTAGTAAAGAGGGCAATCGTAAAAAGAGGAAAATGGAACTTTATCAACAGATTCATATTTAATCAGATAAAAAACAGAATAAAGACATGAGCAAGAATACGTTAAAAGTATTATCAGGAATTTTTGCAGCTATAATTTTGACGCTGCTTCTGATCACTTTTTCGGTGGACCGGGTAGTAAAAACGGGAATTGAAGAGAGTGGATCAGAGCTGTTACAAACTGAAGTAGCCGTTGATAAAGTTAGTATATCGGTATTTGGTGGCAGTGGGACCATAGAGGGATTAACAATAAAGAACCCTGAGAGTTTCAGTGATGAGTCGGCCCTGTTCATTCAAAATGCTTCGATCAAGGTTGACCTGGGATCACTATTATCCGATCAGGTGATTGTAAATGAGATCATCATAAACAGCCCTGAGATTCTATTTGAGCAGGAAGGAGTGGGGATCAACCTCAAAAGGCTCAGTGATAATATGGATGCAGCTTCCGGGGAGCCTTCTGAATCGTCAGAAACCAAACTTGTGGTAGAGCATCTCAGGATCAGTGAGGGCAAAATCGTGGTCAATAGCAGTCTGAACAGGGATGGGTCAACTGAAGTATCACTATCGGATATAACCGTAAATGATATTGGTCGTGATGGGAATAATACTGTAAAACAAAGTGTGGAAGAGATCTTAAGGCCCCTGTTTCAGAAAGCCATAGAGGATGCCTTGAAAAGTGGGGTTACTGAGCAAATTGAGGATAAGGTAAGAGACCTGTTTGGCAACTGACCTGTATTACTTCAGCTGTTCATCATTCAGCGTAATAAGCTTCGATCTCTTTTAATTTCTGATCTATCATTTCACGGGGATACCATTTACCCTGAACCATCACTCCATCATGATCTTTAATGACCGATAGATCTTCCAGTGGGTTGTCACTCAGTAAAATTAGATCCGCACGCTGACCCTCCGCAACCGTTCCAAATTGATCCTTTTCCGCAAAATACTCACCTACATTTTTCGTGCCGCTTAACAGTATCTCATAATTACTCATCCCGGCCGCTTTCATGAGTGGCAATTCACGATGAATGGAAAAACCGGGCACGCTGAACAGTTGTGGGGCATCGGTTCCCATCAGGATCTTTACTCCCGCTTTATTCATTTCACCGAGGATCCGTGACCTGAGTTGTGCCTGTTCAGCCGGATCTCCAATCGCATATCCGGTTTGTGGATTTTCCGCAAAGTCGAAGTAATTCTGCTTTACGCCTTTAGGTATGTATTTCAGTTCATCATAGGTTCTCATAGTTTCATAATCGGCTGCCCCGATGATGGTTTCCCAGAGTGCCATGGTTGGGACGATCCACACGTTATGTTTTTTGGTGAGCCGAATTACTTCGTCCAATTTTTCTCCCTTTTCTTGGTCTTCAAACGGACTCAAAAAACTTACATAACCATCCACGTGGTCAATGGTGATCTGTCCGGATTCTATGGCATGGATCACCCCGACGTCTGCTGGAACATGTCCGCCAAAGGTTATGCCAACCTCATCCGCAGCTTCCACCATGGCATCATATTCTTCAAGAGATACGCCCGGATGAATTTTAAGCAGATCCCAGCCTTCTTTATGTTGCTTAACGACCCGTTCTCTCGCTTCTTCAGGAGATGAGATACTATTACCATTAAAACTTGGTCCGGCCAGATATAAATTCGGACCGATGTGTACCCCTGAATTCACACTATCCTTCAGGGAAAGCTGTCCTTCATATCCAAGCATACCTCTAACCGTTGTAATACCAGCTGAAACGTATAAAAACAAAGTACTTTCAACGTATTCCTTATTAAAATACTCAGGTGCGTTCGGTCCGGGATTTGTTGGGGGAACGTGTCCATGCATCTCAGCCAGACCTGGCATCAGATATTTATCGGTTCCATCAATGACCATGGCACTGGCTGGCACAGTGATCTCACTGGACGGTACCACATCCACGATCCGGTCGCCATCAATGATCACGGTTTGGTCCATCAAAACCTGTTCGCTATCCATAGGGATCACATTCACATTGGTGAACACCGTCAACGTTTCCCGGGAGGATGTATCGCCGGTACAACCGATCAAGAACAGGCTAAGGACCAAAGTAGTAAATGTTTTCATGATGCTGATATTAGGTTGAAATTTTGAGGGCCGGATGTAAATTATTTAGGTTGAACCGGTTCACCCCTTTGGTTTTCTTAAGGCCGGCTATTGCCTCGCGCATGGTATCACTTAAAGTACTTTTTTCTTCACGAATATTCTCCGGTTTTAAAACTTCCAGCTTACGGGCGCCTCTGTAAAAGCAATACATACTGATAGCCATGACAGTGTGAGCCACATCAAGATGGTTAAACCAGGTATGCAAGCCGATCTCACTCGTATAAAAGAAAGCGGCAAGGGTTGCGAAAATAACCGTCAGGAAAAAAATACGGCTGCCTTCATTTCGGGTTCGCCAATAGACGAGGAAGTGAAGGGGAAGAACAACCAGGCCAAGTCCATAGGCAGAGTGAACCTGAATGAAAAAGAAGTTAAGGGTCGAAAAAGTTATGACAGCAAAAGTAAGCAACTCTACCACATTGGCTATTTCCAGGAACTTGCCAAACTTCTCATTGATCACCGGCCGGGCATGCATGATCGATGCCCGTTCAATAGCCATCACGGCCAGCATACTGATGAGCCAGCCGGGCAGTTTCCATTCCAGCCCGACCGCATATTGAAACGCATGACCTAAAATTCCACCTAAAAAAGTAGCCAGCGCCATGATGCCAAAGTACCAGCGCATGTATTGGTGAACCTTGCCCTTTTTGTTCAGTCTTATCAGCTTGAATAATGCATAAACACAGACTGCAGTGATCCACAGGTCAGTAAAAGTGACCATCGGCTCCATAATGGTAATGCCGAACATCTCTATGGAAGGCTGACCCGAAGCTGATTGTATAATTTTGTTTTCCATGAACTCATCGGTTAAAGAATCGTTGGAAAATAACAGAAAAGCGGAGATTGTCGAACAGAAAGAATTAGGATGGTGATCTGCGGGGTTAAGTAGGCTGTGGTTGCTCCGACGCAGAGCGTCAGAGCAAGGTTTTAAGGTGAGAGGGCGGAGAGTTGTGACTCAATGAGCCGACAAAGTGCCATAGCTTAGATCAATTGAGGATCCTGCCTGCCGTCTCGTTCAACACGTTCTGCTTTGGAACGAATGATAGGGCCGCACAGCCAAGTAAAACTAAGCCAGTTTATCCACGTAATCGAGTTTCTCCCAGGGGAATTGCTCGCGCCCAAAGTGACCGTAAGCAGCCGTTTGCCTGTAAATAGGGGATTTCAGGTTGAACCGATCAATGATCCCTTTTGGTGTGCAGTCAAACACTTTCTTGACTTTGGCCGCCAGTTCGGTGTCACTCATTTTTCCGGTGCCATAGGTATTCACATTTATAGACACGGGCTCTGCTACACCAATGGCATAAGCTAGCTGAACCAGACACTCATCCGCCAGGTCTGCTGCCAGAATGTTCTTTGCAATGTGACGTGAAGCATAGGCTGCACTTCGATCCACTTTAGAAGGATCTTTTCCAGAAAAAGCACCGCCGCCGTGAGCCCCGAACCCACCGTAGGTATCCACGATGATCTTACGCCCGGTCAGCCCGGTATCGCCATGGGGGCCTCCGATCACAAACTTACCGGTTGGGTTCACGTGGTAGATCGTATCCTCATCCAGCAAGTCTTCAGGCAAAACTTTATGGATCAAATGCTTTTTAATGTCTTCGTGGATCTGAGCTTGCTTAACGCCTGCATCATGCTGAGTGGATAGAACGATGGTGTGAATGCGCTTAGGCTGACCGGCATCATCATATTCAATGGTTACCTGACTTTTACTGTCCGGCGCTAGGTAAGGCATCAGTCGGGTTTCTTTACGGATCCGCGCCAGTTCTCGCAGCAGGTCGTGGGAGTACTGTAATGGCATCGGCATGAATTCCGGTGTTTGTCGGGTGGCATAGCCAAACATCATTCCCTGATCTCCGGCGCCATCCTTATCCACACCCATGGCAATATCAGGGCTTTGTGTGTGAATGGTGGTAAGAACCCCACAACTGTCTGAATCAAACCGATAGGAGGCTTTGGTATATCCGATATCACGGATCACTTCGCGGACAATCTCCTGAACATCCACATACGATTCAGTGGTTACCTCTCCGGATACTACTGCAAGACCGGTAGTTACAAGGGTTTCGACGGCAACACGTGAATGCGGGTCGTCAGTGAGGAGGGCGTCAAGAATGGCATCTGATATTTGATCGGCAACTTTATCCGGATGGCCTTCGGATACAGATTCAGAAGTAAAGAGATTTTTCATGTGTGTAATAAACTTAAAATAAGGTGCTTTCGGTTAGGAATAACTGTCGTTTATAGACTCAATAAATTGAGATGCGAAGTTAAAAAAGATTTTGGGTTAAAAATATCAGGAATCAAATAAATCCCCGTTCGATTTATCCGGGCTGATATTCAAATACTGATAGGCTTTTTTGGTACAGATCCGTCCTTTGGGTGTGCGCTGCATGAAGCCTTCTTTGATCAGAAAAGGTTCGTAAACCTCTTCAATAGTTCCTTTGTCTTCTCCCACCGCTACACCGAGGGTGCTTAGCCCAACAGGACCGCCGTCGTAATTTTCAATGATGGCTTTGAGGATACGGATATCCATTTCATCCAGGCCGTTCTGGTCTACATCCAAAGCGTTCAGGGCTTTGTCGGCGATCTTTTCATCGATGGTATCAACGTTATCAACCTGAGCAAAATCGCGGGTACGGCGCAGTAGTTTATTTACGATCCGAGGGGTACCGCGACTCCGCCGTGCAATTTCATGAGCGCCGGCTTCGGTAATTCCCATTCCCATCAGGTCAGCGGTTCTGAGGGCGATCCGCTGCAGTAACTCCACATCATAATAATCCAGTCGCATATCTATACCGAAACGGGCACGAAGCGGGGCAGTCAGAAGTCCCTTACGCGTGGTGGCCCCTACCAGGGTAAAATGGTTCAGCTCGATCTGAATGCTGCGGGCATTGGGGCCGGAATCGATCACAATGTCCAGCTTATAATCTTCCATCGCTGAATACAGATATTCCTCGATTACCGGGTTCAGCCGATGGATCTCATCAATAAAGAGTACATCGCCTTCTTCAAGGTTGGTCAGCATACCGGCCAGGTCGCCCGGTTTTTCCAGGACCGGACCGGTAGTTGGCCGTATTTTAACGCCCATTTCGTTGGCTATGATGTATGACAGGGTGGTTTTACCAAGTCCCGGAGGTCCGGAGAGGATCACATGATCCAGGGCATCACCGCGCTGGCGGGCGGCTTTAATGAATATAGAGAGGTTAGAAATGGCCTTTTTCTGGCCAATAAATTCCTCAAGCGAACCGGGACGAACGGTCTGTTCAAAGGCTTCTTCCTTTTCCTCGGGATTTAAAAGGGGATTATTCACGTTATAACCGTGTATTTGTTAACGCTAAGTTTATATTATAATACTTAGTTTCAGAGCTAATTGCGCATGCTAAATAATCGAAGCAATCATGAAAAAGACATCACTTTCACCGGATGAGATCAGCCTTGATCCCTCGATCACGCAGAAGGCAAAGATTGCCAAGAAATTAGCAAATCCCAAAAAAAATGAGATCCTGAAAGAAAAGGGATTTCATAAAGATCTGCGTTCCAGCAGCCTGAAAATATTCGGCAGTGATTACTTTCTTAACTACGAGTTAAGCTGGCTCAAATTCAATGAGCGGGTACTTTCAGAGGCATGGAATGATAAAAATAAATTATTGGAGCGGGTCAAGTTCCTATCCATTGTCTGTTCAAACCTGGATGAATTTTTTCAGAAAAGAGTCGGTGGTTTAAAAAGGCAGCAATTAGCTGAGGTCAAAGAATTATCCGTGGATGGAATGACACCCACCGATCAGCTGAAAGCCGTTCGAAGTGAAGTACAGGAAATGATCGAGTCGTACCGGTCGTGTTTTTTCGATGACCTGGTACCAAAACTTGCAGAAAAAGGCATTCAGATAAGATCCTATCAGGAACTCACTGATTATCAGAAAAGCGTGTGCGACCGTTATTTTCAAAAGCAGATCTACCCGATCGTCACTCCGTTAGCTGTTGATGAATCTCATCCGTTTCCATTTATATCGAATAAAAGCCTGTCGTTTGCGATTGAACTGATCAATAGGCGGTCTAATGAGAGATCTTTTGCCCGGTTGAAGATCCCGGCTAACCGGAATCGATTTATACAGGTGCACAGAAAGGGGAATAAAGTCGTTTTAGTACCGATCGAGGATATCATTCGTGAAAAAATGGATCAGTTCTTTCCGGGGATGGAAGTGATCTCAGCCCATACCTTCCGGGTCACCAGAAATGCTTCTGTCGATAGAAATGAGGAGGAAGCAGAAGACCTGCTGGAAACGATAGAAGACGAGCTGCGGGAACGAAAATTTGCTGAGATCGTCAGGTTAGAGCTGGATGCCGACATGCCTAAACACATCAAGAAATATTTACTCGATCATCTGAATATCCATTGGAGTGATGTGTACGAAATGAAGGGGACCATAGGCCTGGCAGATGTGATCGATATTGCCAAGCTGGAGGGATTCAACCGGCTCAAGGAAAGAAACTGGACACCGGTGTTACACCCCGCACTGCGTCACGCTCCGGATGAGGAAATGCCAAGCATGTTTGAGGTGATCCGCAAAGGGGACCTGATGGTCCATCACCCTTACCATAGTTTTGAGCTTACCACACAACGTTTTATTGAAGAAGCGGCAAGAGACCCCAAGGTACTGGCTATCAAGCAAACCTTGTACAGAACCTCACAGGATTCACCGTTGATGCACTCGCTGATGCATGCAGCTGAAGAGGGAAAGCAGGTAGCTGTTCTGGTTGAGATAAAAGCCCGCTTTGATGAAGAAAGAAATATTAACTGGGCTCAAAAGCTGGAGAATTACGGCGTACATGTGGCTTATGGAATACCGGGATTAAAGATCCACTCCAAGCTAACTATGGTGGTCCGTGAAGAAGGTGATGAACTGAAGACCTATTGCCACATTGGAACCGGCAATTATAATCCTGATACCGCTCAGCTTTATGAAGATCTGGCTATTTTTACCTGCGAGGACTCTCTTTGTTCAGATGTAACAGATGTATTCAACCTGCTGACCGGTTACGCACCTGAGCAAAAGTTTGAGAAGTTATTGGTTGCCCCTCACCACATGCGCCGGCAAATGACGGAACTCATTAATTTTGAGATAAAAGAAGCTAAAAATGGTCGCCCAGCCAGGATCATTGCCAAGATGAATAGCCTGGAAGATCCGTTGATCATTCAAAAACTGTATGAAGCCTCGGAGGCTGGAGTCAATATCGATCTGATCGTGAGAGGGGTGTGCCGTTTGATACCCGGGAAGGAAGGGATGAGTGAAAATATCACGGTTCACTCCATCATAGGGCGATATTTGGAGCACTCCAGATTGTATTACTTCAATCACAAAGGGGTACACAAATATTTTATTGGTTCTGCCGACTGGATGCATCGCAATTTAGATGCAAGGGTAGAAGTGATCGCGCCAATTGAGGACGAAAAGCTGAAGAAATATCTGCAGTTTGTGTTGAACATCTATTTCAATGACAACAAACAGCGATGGTTATTGAATAGTGACGGAAGCTATACACGGGCGGAAAAGGAGAAAGGGAGCTCCAAGCTAAGTGCTCACGAGTTCTTCATGCGCCACATGAAAGATGCGGACGAACCAATCCCCATGGCATAGAGAATGAGAACAGAAAGTTTTTAGTCAACCTGATCCACTTCCTCATAATCAGAATAGCCCAGCTCCTGATTTAACTTTTTCAGTAATCTGAACGCCGGGCTTCTGAATACCCCATCAAGCTGATATGTTTTAGTGACAGCAACTCTTGCTTCTTCAAGTTCGCCAATATTGACAAGGGCATTACCCAGGTACCAATAAGCTTTTTCGGTTATCATGCGGCTGTCTTCAACGCGTTCGAGGGCTTGTTCAAACGAATGGATAGCGGTCTGAAATTCAAATTCGTTGTAGTGTATGATCCCTTTATTCAGATAAGCTTTAGAGCCATAGGGTTCTTCATTATAGTTGGCAATAACTTCCTCATACAGATCCAGAGCCCGGTCGTCATTTCCGGAAAGGAATGCCTGAAAACCCAGATTAAGCAGTGAATCTGCCGAGGTTATCCTCATATCCTTGGCAGCCCGTACAGCATTCGAAGTTTCAATCTGTGAAGGCTCAATATTCTGAACCACTAACTGATCAAGTGTTGCGGGACTGTCAACCCGGAAAAACTGTACCAGTGCAACCAGGATAATAGCTGCGGCAGCTGCAGCATGCCACGTCCACTTAGGCAATTTGCGAATCGGAGCGACATCTTCACTTCCAGCGGTTCCTGATTCCCTTTCTATAATTTCTTTTAGGTTGACCTCCAATTCAAGCAAGTCAAGAAGCTCAGGATCTTTAGCAAACTCATTCCAAAGGCCCTGAATTTCTTCTTCCCCTAAACTGCCTTTTATGTAGGCATCTATTTTCCGCCGAATGTCTTTTTCTCTCGAATCTTTCATTGTTCTAAACTTTAATCAATATGCCAGAATGTATTTTTAAATACATTCTGATCTCCTATAGTTAGAGCGATGAGAATGCAATTCCTTACACTATTTTTGAAATTTTTTTTCAATGCACTCTTTTAGGACATTAATGATGCGGTGTTTCTTGGTCCAGGCATTGTTAACAGAGATCCCAAAATGGTCGGCAACCACTGAAGTTTCATAGCCCGGGTTTTGAAACCAAAATTCAATGTATTTTCTGTAATCACTCTTTAAAGCTTCCATACAGCGCTTTAAAAGCGACATTTTCTCCTTATTCACTAACCGGTGAAGCTGGTCGGCATTGGCAGAATGGTGCTCGGGAAGCTCTTCATAATTTACTTCTCGATCTTTTGAAAGCACCTTAAAGTACTCATGTTTGGAAGTGGTGAACAGGTAATTTATGAGGGCATCCGGGTGGGTCAGATCGTCATTTCTGATTTTTTCTAATGCGATCAAGAGCGTATTTTGTGCGCAGTCTTGTGCGTCCTCAAAGGAGGCGTTCATACGTACAGTAAGAAATTTAATGAGAACCGCAGTGATAACCTTGACTTGCTCAGTTATCATTGATTCATCATTATTCAGGACCGCATCAACAAATTTCGAGTAATCCATTAGTTTGAGGCACTTGATTCAACCAAGCCATAAAATAACATTAGCTGTGTAAAAGAAAACAGGAAATTGATTGGCCAAGAGTGTAGTTTTATAGAATATGTATAGAGTACAGTTAAATAATTTCGAGGGTCCCTTAGACCTGCTGCTTTTCTTCATTAAAAGAGACGAATTGGATATCTATGATATCCCCATCTCATATATCACCAAGCAGTTTCTGGAGTATATACATTTAATGGAAGAGCTGGACCTTGATGTAGCAAGTGAGTTTATTCTGATGGCGAGTATGCTCATGTCCATCAAGGCAAAAATGATGATACCCCGTGAGGATTCCGATGAAGAGGAACTGGATGAATCAGATCCCCGGTATGAGTTGGTTCAGCGACTTCTGGAGTACAAACGGTATAAAGAAATGTCTGAGAAGATGGCAGACATGGATGAAGAAACCCGGAAAAAATATATGAGAGGCTATCCTGAAGCTGATACGGTTGAGCAACAAGCCTCCGGCGAAGCCTTACAGGATGTGACCATGTTTGATCTGATCGCAGCCTTTAAGAAAGTCCTTCAGGATATTGAGAGAAAGAATATAGTCCATCACGTTGAAAAGGTAAGTACCACCGTTGAGGAGCAATCTGAATTTGTACTGAACCGATTGCAGGAAAAGGGAAAGCAGTCGTTCATGGAAGTTTGCTCAACTTTACAAAACAAGATCTATGTAGTGGTTACCTTTCTGGCAGTACTTGAGATGATTAAGGAGCAACAGGTCAATCTGTTTCTGGAAGACGACCCCACTGAATTTTATATCGATCTCAAACCTGTGGATGAGATCATTGGCGCAAATTAATATCCAATCACATTAAATAAATAAGAATGACTAAAAATATACTGATCACTGCACTGTTGGCTGCTTTTGTATCATGCAGTACACTCAACAGCTCCAAACAAGCAGAAAATGTCGATATCTTCTCATTTGCGGATGAGATCACAATAGAAAAGCTACACAGCGACCTGGCTGTGCTGGCTCATGATTCACTGCAAGGGCGTGAAACCGGAACCATTGGTGAACAAAAAGCTGCAAATTACCTTGCAAAACGATACAAGGAAATGGGCCTGAAAGCGGTAGGAGACAACAATTCCTACTTTCAGCATTATGAATTAATACAGCCTGCGGTTGATGAGATCAATTATACGCTCACAAATTCAGAAACAGGTGAAGTAGCCGACAGATCGGTTCACAACAAAACCGAATCCGGTAACTTCGTAACAATTTTTGGCGGTAATGATCCACTACAAGGAAAGGTGGCTTTTGTAGGAGCCGGCATGATCGATGAAGAGGCAGGCATTGATCATTTCCCGGAAAACCTGGAAGGAAAATGGGTACTGGTGTTTTATGAAGAAGGAAAGACTGATATGCGATATCTGCAATCGGTCTTATCAAATGAAGGAGCACTTGGAACCATTCTCGTGATCGGTACCGATGTGGAAGATTTTGAGCAGGAAGCTGAAAGCAGAATGTCAGGATTTGGTCAGGGTAGAGGGCTTTCTCTTAAATACCTGCAGGATAACAACTCCGGTAATGCACCGGCATTTAACCGGGTTCATCCGCAGCTTGGAGCCGAAATGTTGGGTTTACAAAGCCTGGAAGCCCTGGAAGAAATGCAGCAACGTATATTTTCACAACCTGAGTCATTTGAAGCTTATGACCTGAATTTCACATTAGAACACCGTCCGGTTATCAACGAGAATATTGTTGAAACGCAAAATGTGGTGGCTTTCCTGGAAGGTTCCGATCCGGCCATGAAACACGAGGTAGTGATACTGAGCTCCCATTACGATCATGTTGGTGTAGGCCGGCCCGATTCAACCGGTGATAATATCTACAACGGTGCCGACGATGACGGAAGCGGAACCACCGCATCACTTCAAACAGCTGAAGCCATGATGAAAGCCAAAAATGCCGGTGTTGGCCCGAAAAGAAGCGTGCTTTTTATTAACGTTTCAGGAGAAGAAAAGGGCCTGTTAGGTTCACGCTATTACTCAGACCATCCGATCTATTCCATTCAGAATACGGTGGCAAACATCAACATGGATATGATCGGCCGGGTTGACCCTGAGCATGTTGAGGACAGCAGTTATGTGTACATCATTGGCGGTGAGATCATCTCATCAGGCATGGACAGCCTGGCTCGGGTTGCCAACGAGATGGGTCCTAATATGACATTGAGTAAGCGTTACAACGACCTAAACGACCCTAACCAGTTTTACAGACGAAGTGACCATTGGAATTTCGGTCGGTTAGGAGTTCCATTTGTATTCTTCTTTAATGGAACCCATGAAGATTACCATCGCCCGCAAGACCATATTGAAAAGATCACCTTTCAACCATTTCTGGAAAGAACTCATCTGGTCTATAACCTGACCGCTTTATTAGCTAACAGTCCGGAGCGACCGATGGTGGATAATCAGGAATTCATTGAAAAGACACAGGTTCAGCCCCGATAGTACTGAGCACTGTTTAGGATATTTTCAGATTAAAGAGGATGAACTCAATGCGGGTTCATCCTTTTTTATTTTCCGATCAGGATGAAAGGAGCCCAGTGAACGGGATGATTGTAATATGGGTGGTCGATCATGGCCAATTTAGCATCCTGTAGAGCTCTGGCTTTGTAATCAAACATGGGGTGTTCATAGAAACCAAACCAGTCTAAAGTACGGTTCAGCACTCCATAATCATTGGCTTCATGGATCTTGAGTTGACTGTAAAACTCAGCCATGAAATCGGCTGTACTGCGATCGTAGATGTTCCATAGGCTGACCATAACGGCAGAAGAGCCGGCCGTCAGGAAAGAACGCTGAAGCCCGATCAGGCCTTCCCCCGTAATGATCTTTCCCATGCCTGTGTTACAGGCACTTAGAGTGACAAGGTCAGCATTAAGGGTCAAAGCAGAGATCTCTGAACTGTTGAGATAACCGTCTTCCCCAAACAGGGATTCTACATCGGCTTTCTTGGAAAGGATCAACCCGCTTTGGGATGGATTGACCTCATCAATATTGCCATGGGTTGCAAAATGAAGAAATCTGAACTGACTTAGGTCGTGCGATTTTAACCCGGCTTCGGTAACGTCATCATTTTTGAGGATCTTGGCATTACCAAAGCTTTTTCCAATAGCCTCAACCTCTAATAAGGTGGAAGGGAGGGAGGCAAAATTATTTTGTGAACTCGACTCAGAAGCCACCGTTCCATCTGTAAAACCCGACCCGGCCAGCGCCAATAAGTCAAATTGAGTTGATCGATGTGGGGCTTGAATAAAAGGATAAATGGAGGCTGATGGCAGGTACTTTAGGTTTATGTCTTGTATCAGATAATTATTTCCTGTGTTGAGAGCTTCAAAGGGTAAAAAAGTTAGATTCCCTTCCGGAACGACCACAAGATTTTCAATCTGTTCGTCGGATGTATTGAGAATTTGTTCGACCAGCAGGTTGTATAACGGATAGGACATCTCGTTAAGGCTGCTGACAGGCAGCTGTTCGGTAATAGCATCTCTGAAAGAGCTGATGTTTTCAGTGAAATATTCTTTGGGAGCTTGCCCATCTACCTCAGAAATGATTTTAGAATGGATCTTTTTGGAGGTGATCAGAAAGATCATCAATTGTTGATCGGTATAAGCAAATTCGATGATAGCCGAGTTTTCGGGTACCATAGCCATGACGTCGTTGGAGGTCAATGGTTCGGGGTACTCAAAATTCTTCCACTCCGGAATGTTCTGCCTGATCTCATTTACAAAGCTTTGATGCTCAAACTCAAGGTCTTTGAGTTTGTTTTTCATTTCCTGAATATCATTCTCATTATCAGACTCGTAGATCCTGTTATACAGCTGATCGATCTGCTTGCTCAATTGCTGTTTCTTGATCATAGTGGATTCATCCAGTTGCTGAATGAAATTATTCTCAGCTTCAGCCAGCTCGTCCATCAGGACCCGGGCTTTTGCCGATTCAACCAGGTCGTAAGCTTTTTCATCATTACCTTTTAGGATATGCCACGAGGCGACCTCATTATAGAAGCCGGCATACTGACTAAAATATCCCGAACGGAAAGTGAGTCCTGCCACATTGGTTCGGATCTCATCGATCATAGAAAAAGCTTTATCAGCTATAATAAATGAGCTATCTGAGGAAGCCTTGTGATATGCTTTGGCAAGATCAATGGCCGGAAAAATTCGATTCGGGAGAGTTCTTTCATTTGCCAGTTCATAGGCATTTCTGAAAGCCTGCAAACTTTTATCGGTTTCACCCTGAGCCTCAAATAGCTGACCTCTGATAGTGTGAACTCTTACTTGTTGGTCTTTAAAATCTTTTTCATTTGAAATGCTAAAAGCTTCGTCGAGGTAACTTTTCGCATTTTTGTAATTGTGCTTTTTAATTTCAAGTTGGGAAAAATCAAGATAGAGGTCAGCCAGTGTTTGGGGTGATTCAGCTTGGTCCATCCAGTTCAAGGCCTCGGTATAGAACGTTTCAGCATTACCCAGATCGTTATTTTTGGTGGCAACGTCAGCTAACCTCATCAGGTTTTTAGCAATGGAAACCGGGCGTTCCGTCTGATAATTGGTTTCAAGAGCCTCATTATAGTAAGCGAGTGCATTGTCGAAGTCATTGGATCGTTCATATAACAAGCCGATATTTATAAGCGTCTGTGTTATATCGAAAGGATTCTCCAGCATCCGGGACAATTCAAGCGATTTGTGATAAAAAATTATGGCACTGTCTCGTTTGCCAAGGTCATTATAACTCAGAGCCATATTGTGGTAGGCAATATCCAGGCGGTCAGGATTATCAAACTGCTCCACTAAATCTTTACTTTTGCGGATGTAGGTATTGGCTTGTTCGTGCAGGTTAAGATCTCTAAGCGTGAGGAATATTCCATTCAGTACAAATGATAACGAGTACTCATCACCAAGTGACTCATACATTTCAATGGCTTTTTGTTGATAGGCGATGGCTTGCTGATAATCCCCCGAGTAGAGGTATGGATACGAAATGTTATTATTTAAAATAGCGATCTGAGAAGAATCTCCGGAAGCTTCGGCGAATTCGATCCCCTTTAGGTAATATTCTTTGGCTTTATCATACTGCTCCAGTTCTCTGTAAATTCTGCCTAGGTCCCGGTTGAAGCTTATCTTGAATGGGGAAGACGTATTCTCCGGAAGGTTGTTATCCAGAAAAAGAAAAAGGTCTAATGCCTCACGGACCTGCCCACGATTCATCATGGTATCGCCTTGTCTTCGAATAGCATCGGCCCAATTCAGTGAATCGCCCCTCTGAAGAAATAGATCTGCGGATCGCTGAAAATGATCAGCAGCAAGATCATACTTGGCTTGCCGGTAATAATCATGCCCTAAGTTAAACAAAGAATCAGGACTGGCCTCTTGGGCTTTCACACCTGAAAGCGAGCCCAGGGAGAGTATCAGTAAACTGAGAAAAAATACCTTCATGATGTCTTTATCGATATTGCAGCAGATATTAATATATTGTTTTTTCTCAGAGCACATTAATTATAAAATATCAGAATTATGAAGGCAACATTAGCTTATAACAACATTAGTTTAAACACACCTGACGAAGACGATAAAACCGATGGCGATTCTAACCCGGATGGTGGAGGGAAAGGTAGTGGTAGTTAAGAGATTCCACCGGTAGAAATGTTACAGAATTAGCCGGCTAAACCCGGCGTTTTTTATTCTCCGAATAAAGCATTCACAAAATCAGCCCGGTCAAATACTTGCAGGTCTTCGATCTGTTCACCCAGGCCAATGTATTTTACGGGGACATTCAATTCATGAGACACTCCGATCACGATACCGCCCTTAGCGGTTCCATCCAGTTTTGTGAGAGCCAAACCTGTAATCTCAACGGTTTCAGTAAAGGCGCGTGCCTGTTGAAGGGCATTTTGGCCGGTAGAAGCATCTAAAACCAGGATCACTTCATGAGGAGCTCCCTCAACCACTTTGCCCATTACTCGCTTTATCTTGGCAAGTTCTTCCATCAACGCTTTTTTGTTGTGAAGTCGACCCGCAGTGTCAACCAATGCAACATCAGCGCCACGTGCTTTGGCGGCAGCAACCGTATCGTAGGCTACAGAGGCAGGGTCTGCATTTTGCCCCTGCTGAATGATAGGCACATCGGCACGTTCACTCCAGATCTTGAGCTGATCGACGGCTGCAGCACGGAAGGTATCGGCCGCACCAAGTATCACATTCTTGCCGGCTTTTTTGTAGAGGTGAGCCAGTTTACCAATAGTGGTAGTTTTACCCACACCATTCACACCAACCACTAAAATTACGTGCGGTTTAACGGGGAAGTCGGCATTAAATTCGGCAGGTTTGTCCGGCGCGTTATCTTCAAGCAGGTCCACGATCTCCTGCCTTAACATGCTTTGAAGCTCATCCTGTGTGACAAATTTATCCCTTGCTACCCGTTCTTCGATCTTTTTGATGATCTCAATGGTGGTATTCACACCCACATCAGAAGTGATCAGGATCTCTTCCAGATCATCCAGAATGGCGTCGTCAACCTTATCTTTTCCAACAAAAGCTTTACCGATCTTATTTAATAATCCATCACGGCTTTTCTGAACACCTTCGTCCAGCTTTTCTTTTTTCTTCAGTCCAAGTTTTTCAAGAAATCCCATAAATAACACTAATTGAATTTTGCTCCGCGCATGATGAGGCGGTAGCGGTTAAAATAATCTATCCACGATATCACCATTAAGGTAATTGAGCAAGCCATTAAAAACATATGCACATTCGTGGCCTCCTGAAAGAAGAAAACAGCGATCCAGTAAAGAGCCAGCACATTAACGGAGATCTTTCCGGACATAATGGCCATAGCCACTTTATCATACTTACTTTTAATAAAATAAGAGCCGAGCATGATGGTAATGTCGCGTATCATTGCCAATATCAGGAACCACAGGGGAATCCAGCCGATCCATACCGTATAGACAAACAAGACAAGGGCACACAATTTGTCAGCGATCGGGTCAATCATTTTGCCAACCTCTGAAATAGTATTGGTCTTTCGGGCAATAAAGCCATCGAGGTAATCTGAGATCACCCCGTAAAAGATCAGGATGCCTGACGCTGTTGTCACCTGGAGGTTGTTGATATAGTGCAAATACACGATAGGAAAAGCTACCAGAATTCTGGAAAAGGATATCATATTAGACCAGGTCATGATCCGGCCCGATACCTGTACCTTTTTTCCGTCTATATTTTTGATGTTAGTAGCCAAACCTTGTCTTTTATTTGCGATATTGACGCACCAAATTTACAGTCATTAATGCTCTAAAACCAATATGAAGGACCATAAATTACTGATAGAGAAAAAGCTGAATACCAAGGAAGTTTTTAAGGGTAAGCTTCTCCATGTTTTTTATGATGAAGTGAAGCTGCCCGATGGTATGGTTTCATCACGTGAATGGATCAAACACCCCGGCGCCTGTGCGGTAGTGCCCGTTTACGAGAATGGTGACATTCAAATGCTGAAGCAATTCAGGTACCCGATGGAGCAGATATTCTGGGAGGTTCCTGCCGGTAAAATTGATAAAGGGGAGGTACAGGACAAAACGGCTGAGCGTGAACTTAGGGAAGAAGCCGGCTTAACAGCTGAAAACTTGGAGTATGTGGGGCACTTTTACCCGGGTATTGGGTACTCAGATGAAGTGATACATATTTACATTGCCTGGGATTTAAAAAAGGTCCCTCAAAAAGTAGATGATGATGAATTTGTAACCCGGCACCGTTTACCTTTCAGTGAGGCCATCGAGATGGTACACTCCGGAGAGATCAACGATGGGAAAACGGTCATCTGCCTTTTGAGGGCCTGGAAATGGTGGAATGATCACGAACCGAAAGATCAGGTCAGTTGCCTGATTGAACCTGTTCGGTGTAAGCTTCCTGATGCATGATCTCGCCACCTTCGTAAGCAACGTACATCAGGATGCCGGCTGTGATCAATGCGGTTACGAGAATTACGATGTGCAGGCCGGTTTCAAAACGGATGTTTAATTGCTTCGCGGCCAGGGCGCCGATGCTTAGCAGGCCCATTGCAATGGCAAACCACAGAGATAATTCAGCGGCTTCTTCATGGTCGTGTATGGCATCGTGAGAAACGGCCGCAACTTCTTCCACGATATCTTCTGCAGATTCTCCGGTTTCGATGGCTACATAGCTGCCCACGGCACCAAAAATGAATAGTACGAAGGCTATGTTTCGGATGGAGGAGTTGCTTTTATACATCCCCCAGATCAGGATAAAGATCCCGATCACCGTGGTGAATATTGGGATATGATTAACGATCAAATGTAAATGAGCAGGATTCATAATGATCTCCTTGTGTTTAGAACTCTTCAGTTTTATCCACTAATTTTTTCCCTTTTTCCATCCAGTGGTAGATGGTAGGAAGTACAAGCAAGGTGAGTAAGGTGGAGGTTACCAGACCGCCGATCACAACAGAGGCCAATGGGCGCTGAACTTCTGAACCCGGCCCTACATTAAAGGCCATTGGAAGAAAACCGAGGCTGGCAACCAGGGCGGTCATTAGCACAGGACGTAGCCTGTCAGCAGATCCCTGAATGACGGCCTCTTTTAAATCGGTCCCCTTCATCCTGAGATCATTCAGGTGAGAGATGAGCACGATACCGTTAAGAACAGCCACCCCAAATAGGGCTACAAAGCCGATACTGGCTGAAACGGAGAGATACATGCCCCGCATCCACAGAATAAAGATACCTCCGGAGAGCGCGATTGGGAGATTCAGGAATATGAGCATGGTAAACCGAAATTTACCAAACATCAGGTACAGCAGGCCGATAATGATCACTAACGAAATTGGAACCACGATGAATAAGTGATTCATGGCCCGCTGCTGATCTTCGAAGGCTCCACCATATTGCAGGAAATAACCGGCCGGCACATCGATCTGAGTATCAATGGCTTCCTGAAGGTTAGCCACATAAGTCCCGGTATCAATATTGCGAATGTTGATTCCCAGAATGGCACGCCTCCATCCATTTTCGCGGGCTATTTCACGAGGGCCTTCTTCAGCATAAATATGAGCCACCTGTTTAAGCGGAATGTAACCACCGTTAGGCAGCTGTAATGGCACTTCCATAATATCCTGAAACGTATTACGAAGGTTTTCAGGCAAACGAACGACGACATCAAAGCGGCGTTGGCCTTCAAATATCTCGCCGGCAACACTTCCACCAATACCGGTTTCAATGACGTGTTGAACATCATTCACATTCAGGCCATAAGAGGCCACGGCCTCCCGGTCAATCTCAATATTGAAATAGGGTTGGCCACTGCTTTGTTCCAGATAGTGATTATCGGTTCCCTCCAGATCACTTAAAATGGCTGAAATATCCTGTCCAACGCGGTCTAATACCTCCAGCTCTTCTCCGTATATCTTGACCGCGATGTCAGATTTCACACCGCTTGTAAGTTCATCAACCCGCATGGCGATGGGTTGGGTAAAGTTGTAGGATAACCCGGGTTCGGTTTCCAGATAGGGTTGTATGAGGTCAACAATATCCTCTTTGGATAGACCACTACGCCATTCATCCCGGGGTTTAAGGACGACCCATACGTCGGTTTGGTGAATACCCATCCAGTCGTTGGCAAGGTCAGAGCGACCCGTTTTAGGTACCACGGTTTTTATTTCAGGAATGTTTTGAGTGAGTTTGCCGGCCAGCCAGTTTGCGTTTTCAACAGACTCTTCCAGGGTTACCGAAGGCATACGGACCTGTTCTACCAGGATGGAGCCTTCATCCAGTTCCGGTAAAAATTCAGTGCCGAGGAACGGCAGTAAAGTTAAGGATGACAAAAAGATGACAATAGCTGAACCAATGGTGATGGCTTTTTTATTCAGGCTGAGCTCAAGGAATTTTTTGTATCGGGGACGCAGCCAGTTGATCACATAGTTCTTTCTGAGTTTCACTCCGTTCTTGAAAACGATGGCAGACATCGCGGGGATGTAAACCAATGCCAGTATCAATGAGCCGAATACAGCGGTTGCAACCGTGATAGCCATAGGCCGGTAGAGAATCCCTTCCATGCCTGAAAAGGTCATGACAGGTACATATACCATCAGGATAATGAGCACGCCAAAGAAGATGGGGCGAGCCACTTCGTGTGCGGCTTCCCGAATGATCACTAATTTGGATTTTTCGGATTTATCATGGTTGAGCCGGTGAACGACGTTTTCAACCATCACTACGGAACCATCCACGACCATACCAAAGTCAATGGCACCAAGACTCATCAGGTTTGCAGCAAGCCCCAGCTGATCCATTCCAATAAAGGCAAACAGCATGGAAAGTGGGATCACAGAGGCAACAATGATGGCGCCGGTAATTTCACCCAATAACAGCAAAAGCACTGCGATCACAAAGAAGCCTCCTTCAACGAGATTGGTAATGATGGTGCTTGTGGTTCGGTCTACCAGATCGGATTGATCATAAAATTTTTCAATGGTGACACCTTCAGGGAGGCTCTTGTTCACCTCATCGATCTTAACATCAATATCCTCGATCACCTCCCGGCCATTTCCACCTCTGAGCATCATCACGATACCGGTCACGATCTCACCATTACCATCCTGAGTTACGGCACCCTGACGTAGCTGCCGGCCAAGGGTCACGTCGGCAATGTCTTTCACATAAATGGGGCGGTTGTCCAGTTCCTTAACAATGATGTCCTCAATATTTTTTGGCGTACTGATCTGCCCGAATCCGCGTATGATGTATTGCTCACGATTGTGTTCCAGATAATTACCACCCGATACGCTGTTGTTATTTGAGATGGCTTCGGTCAGATCTTTCAGCCCGATCCCAAAATTCCGAAGTTTGTCGGGATCGACCTGTACTTCGTATTGCTTCACAAAACCACCGAAAGAGTTGATCTCGGTCACACCTTGCACGGTCTTCAGTTGTGGAGCAATGAGCCAATCCTGTATGGTGCGAAGCTCAGTCAGCGTATGATTTTGTCCCCTCACCACATATTGAACGATCTCACCTAAAGCAGTGGAAATGGGGCCCAGCTGAGGTGAGGAAACACCCTCGGGTAATTCACCGGCTATACTTTGAACTCTTTGGCTCACCAGCTGCCGGGCAAAATAGATATCGGTGCCCTCGTCAAACTCGATGGTAACCGCAGATAACCCAAACTGTGAGATAGATCGAACTTCTTTGATATCCGGCAGTCCGTTCATGGCTGTTTCGATCGGGTAACTCACCAACCGTTCTACATCATAAGGAGAGTAACGTCCGGCTTTGGTAATAACCAGAACCTGAACGGGCGTTACGTCAGGTTGCGAGTTGATAGGGATATCCTGTAGTGAGAAGATACCACCGGCGGCCATCAAAACGACCAGCGAGAGAGCCACGAATTTTTGGCGAAGACTAAAATCAATGATATTGTTTAACATGGTTTCGCTGATGTGAGGTTAGTCTGCAAATTGTTCAAAACGTTCAAGAGCTTTCAGGCTGAAAACCTGAGTAACGGCTACTTTTTCACCCGGTTCCAGGCCACTGTTCAGTATGGCATGTTCATCGGTGATGCGGGCTATATCAATGGTTCGTTTTTCATATTCCATATCAGAGATCTGAACAAATACCGTGGCGTCCGATTGTTCGTACTGAACGGCTGCAATAGGAATACTTATCGTATTTTCATCGGGTTGAGCCTGATAGGTTAGCCTTACGCTTTGTCCTACTAATGGCCAATTGTCTTTTGTGGTGACAATAGAGTTCAATACCACGGACCGGTTATTTTGGTCCAGTGCCGGGTTGACGGTTGTGACTCTTGCATCAAGAGAGTGAGCAGAAACACCATTCCGGCTGCCACGTTCAGTGATGGTAAGGGGCGTGCCCGGCTTGATGAAATAAGCGTCTTCAGGGGCGATAAATCCACGAACCAGCACTTCCGTATTATCAATGATATCCAACAGCCGTTGGTAAGCCGTAACTGACTCGCCCATTTCAATAAGATGTTCGTTCAACACTCCGTCAATAGAGGCATAAATGGTCAGTTTGGCATTAGGGTCTGAGGCAAATGGATCCCAGCGTCTGGTTTGGCTTTCGGTGATCCCAACCGCTTTTAAGCGAGCCAATGCGGCACTTTGCCGGGTTTGGGCGAGCCGAAGGTCGGCCTGTGCCCGTTCCAGGTTTCGGAGTGGACTGATCTTATCCTCTGTCAACACTTCAAGTCGCTCCACCTGCTGTTGCTGATAGGTGATTTCAGCCGTCGCTTCCAGGTAAGCAGCCACTAAGTTGGCGAATTCGAGACTTTCCAGCTCCAACAAAGGATCGCCTTTTGAGACGCGTTCACCCTCATGAGCATAAATATTCGATACCCGTCCATCGATAGGAGCACTGACCACTGAGAACCGCTCAGGTGCAGGGAATATCTCTCCCGGCGCTTCGATAGAAAATGAGATCGGTTCAGCACTGACGGTATAGGTTTCAATATGAAGATTGTTGGCCTGTTCCTCCGTCAGTTTAACACTTTGGACGGTTTGTTCAGCGCTCAAAGAAGGAGGGGCTCCAGTGTCTTCAGTGGTTGGTGAATCTGAGCTCCCCGAGCATCCGCTGAATGCCAAAGAAACAGAGGCAAATAGCACGACAGCAGCTTTTAAGAGAGATCGTTTTAGAATATTGAAGGGTGATGCTTTCATGGCTGTTTTCTTTTGCTAGTTAAAAATGATGTCAGTTTGCAGGTAGCGCTCCAGGTCAATCACGGTCAAATAATAATCCCTCAGTGTTTGATAGTAGGTTTCCTGTGTTCTTAGGTAGGTGCGCTGGGCTTCAAGGAGTGTGAGCAGATCTAGTTCGCCAAGGCTGTAACCCTTCTGGGTCATTTGAACCAGGTCATAGGATTTGGCCTGAATATTTTCTCTGAACCGTTCGATATTATTTTTGGCAGATTCATAACTGTGCCAGGTTTGTTCGGCCTGTTTTTTCAGGAGGAGCCGGTAGTCTTCGTACTTCCACTCCGTGGCAGTTTGAACGGCGTTGGCTTTTTGTACCTCGGGTGATTGTTTTGCCATAAACCAAAGAGGAATACTGACGCCGACCTCGAAGCCATAAAACTCGTAATCATTCCCAAAGTCCTGACGGTAGTAACTCAGATTGAGGTCAGGCAAGTAGGTGCTTTTTGCCAATTTTTTGCCAAATGATGTGGCATCCACTTCCCGTTGAATTTGTTTGAGTTTAGGATGATCCTCAAGCTGTATCATCACTTCATCCTGATCGATATCAACTATTTTGTAACTCAGGGTATCCGTGAAGCCGATATCATAGGTTTGATCCTCAGGGTCGAGGCCGATGGTTTGAAACAGATCATACCGGGCATTCATGATCTCTTTGAACGTAGTTTCCTGATTATTACGGGCTTCCTGCAATTGTAGGTCGGCCTGCATGGCATCGATCTCGGATGATTCTCCCATATCAGCCCGGGCCTGAGCAGCTTCACTCAGGTTCTCAAACAGCTGCACTCTCTCACCGGCCAGGTTGCCTGATTGCAAAGCATAAGCCAGTTGGGTGTAGGCGGTCTTAACCTCGGCTTTGACCTGATTCTGCAGGTCCTGAAGTTTTAGCTGAAGGGATCCGGTGGTCGCCTTTTCCTGTTTATTTCGATAAATACTTGATAACGGAAACTCAAGGCTTTGTGAAACCGACCACCGCTGTTCACTGAAATCGCCGTTGTCAATCCCTTCTCTCATATAGCTGATCTCTGGGTCTGCTAAACCAAAACTCAGTGTTTCCTGTTTTTCCTGAGCTCTGATCTGGTACTGAAGCTGTTTGATCTGGGGGTTCTGACGGTAGGCGATCTCAAGTGCCTTCTGAACACTTAGGGTCGATAGATCTGTGGTATCACCGGGAGCAGGGGCAGCCTGAAACAACATCAAGGCCGCAAGAATTACAGAATGAATCATGTCGATCAACTTAGAGCATTAATTTTCACTCCAAGCTAATCATCAAATCTGTAGAGAAAATGGATTCAGAAGATAAGGCTGAAAGATACCCCCTTATCAGGGTTATTTACTGCTTTATACTCACACCCGTGCAGCTCGCAGATACTTTTGACGATGGACAATCCAAGGCCGGGACTTGAGCTGCCGTGCCCTGATAGTTTGTCCCCTTTTCTGAACCGGTCGAACACCTGGTCGATCAGATCCTCGGGTATTCCGGGCCCTTCGTCCTTAACGGATAAAACTATCTGATCTGATGCATTTTCAGCAATCGATATCCGGATCTTACCACCATCCGGTGAAAATTTAATGGCATTCTGGATGATGTTATAAACCGCAGAGTGAATGAGTTCCCGGTTTCCTTTAATGTTAACCGCCCGAGAGAATTCTGTTTCAATGGTGATCTCTTTGATCTCCGTAAAATCAGCCAGCTCCTTTAGCACCCGTTCAACGATCTGTATGATGTCGATCTGATCACTCATTTCATATTGTTTGTTTTCGACCCGGCTTATAAGCAGAAGTGTGTTACTGAGACGAGTGAGCCGGACGGCTGTTTGTTGTATTTCATGCAGGCGTTCAAGGCTGGAAGGATCCGGTTCTTCAGAATCTGAGATCAATTTCTCCGCTTTCTGACGAATGATGGAGAGAGGGGTCAGTAATTCATGAGAGGCATTTTGTATGAATTTCCGCTGATCATCAAAAGAAGATTTGATCTGAGTGAGCATGGTGTTCAAAGCATTATTCAATACCCTGATCTCGTAGGTATTAGGCTCAGGAAACGGTTCACCTAACTCATTGGGTGATGAAATATGCTCCAGCCGGTCAACAGTGTCGTAAAAGGGAGAAAGGATCCGGCCAAAGGCGTATTGGTTGACCACATACAGCAAGATCACCCACATAAATAAAGCAGCCAGAACACTTAGCATTACCGTCATACTGATCTTCTCCCAGGCGGCCACCTCCTCAAAAATTTCGAGCAGAAAATGAGAGCCTCCAACTGATAAAGTGGTGGTTAGCTTGCGGTACGATTCAGGAAGTTCAGACACTTCCGCATACCGTACCGTATCTATAGTCGAAAAATTATTGGAATGAAGGGTGATACTTTGATCGAAGTCACTGATCTCAACCCATTCGTAGGAGCCTAGTCCACCAAGTCTCTTTACCTCGTCCAGGCTGTTAGGGTCTTCCATGAGCTGCTGTTGTATGTCAGCTTTGTGCTGAAGCAAATGGAAATCGAGTTCATCATAGATGGTGGTGTTCACAACATAATAGGTGCCCAGTCCGGTTACCACCAACATGAACAGGGAAAGCAGTGAATTACTGATCAGTATTTTGTTGTTAAGCTTCATGCGCCTTTACTTTATATCCGACTCCATAAACCGTATCGATGAGGTCAGGGGCCCCTGCATCCGACAATTTTCTACGGATATTTTTCATGTGGGAATTAATGAAATCCAGTGAAAAACGGTCGTCGATCTTGTTACCCCATATATGTTCAGACAGTGCAATTCTTGTGACAGTCTTATTTTTATTGAGAAAGAGATACCGAAGCATTTTGTACTCCGTATCTGTCAGGTCAAGGAATCCATTTTTGTAGCTTACCTCGGTCTGATCAAGGTGAATCGATACACCTTCAATACTGATCTCGTTATCATCGATCTTGAACTTCCGGCGCAAAACGGCGTGAATACGTGCACGAAGCTCCGGCATGGCAAACGGTTTGGAAAGGTAGTCATCACTGCCAAGTTCAAGTCCCTGAACCCGGTCTTCAAGTTCACCACGGGCAGTTAAAATAATGACGGCCGTGTCATCAGAAGTTTTGCGCTGCTTCTTGATCAGTTTCAAAAGATCGAGACCATCGCCACCCGGCAGACTTAGATCCAGCAAAACCAGGTCGTATTGTTCACCGAGTAAAAGATCCTTGGCCTGATCAAAATCCAGGGCGGTATCGACGGTAAAGTGCTCTTCAAGGAGCAGTTCCTCAAGCTCCTCATTTAGCAAAACCTCGTCTTCAACCACCAATGCACGCATAGTATCAGGTTATTTTATGATCAACGGAAAAAGGTAGGGCAGAAAAGTGTACAGAATATGAATTAGATGATGCCCTCATCTTTAGCCAGGTCGAACATGCTTTCGTGAAGGTTTTCATTGTCCAGCTCTCCACGCATACACAGTTCAGTCACTTCCAGTCCATTCAGCATCAGGATGCAGCCCATTTCACCCAGAACGGCATCAAATTTACGCGGGTCTGCCTTACTGAGTCTTTCAACATCGATCCCGTCGGGACTGATCTTTTTGTTTACCAGGATATAGAACAGGTCGTCGGGGTTGTCGCCGAAAGAAAATTCTTCCAGTCCGGTATCTTTAAGCTTTAGCATATTGGTCTAAAAAATCTCGTGCTTTGATAATTTCGGTTATTTCGTTGGTATCGCGATCCACCACTTGCACCTGAAACAAGCTAATAATAGCCTGCTCTTTCAGAGTAGAGATCACTTGCTCAATGGTATCACATTCTTCGGTTTCACTCACCAGGTCGTTGATGCCCTGCACAATGTAACGTCGGCCACCTGAAGGTTTCGTATTCTGGGTTGAACCGGACTCAGCCTGAGGTTCATCAAAATACTCGCGGATGGCTTCTTCGGTCACGTACCAGCTCACCCCCAGTTTTCGTCCACGAAGCCGCCCTTCCCGGAGGTAGGTCCGAAGCGTCATTTTGGAAATTCCAAGTATCTCGTGCAGATCATCAACGGAATAAAGGGTTAGTTCACCGATCTTCTTAGGCATAGTGTCTAAATATTGACTGCTTTGAATTAGTTAAAGTAGGCGGTTAAACTAAGAATAATATTTGATTACTTTCTATTAGTTATACAAAAGAAATTTGATTTGGTCGAGGGGGTAATCCCGCCGTATATTGGTAGCAGTTATTCAAAAAACGAAGCGGCGGACTCAAAAAAGAGTCGGCTTTTTTTATGCCTTCGAGATTCGGTCTGACCTGCCTTTCTTTTTAATCTTCCCCTGCATTTTTATAAGCCTGGGTAATACGTTGATTCATGAGTCGCCGATAATTTGTGAATTCATACTCACTAACTGTAAACTCAGATCGGTATTCTCCGTCAAAACACTCCACTTTTAATTTATTGGGTCGGTCTGTTTCTGAAATGGTGACCTGAACTTTGCCCAATTTGTAGGAGTCTATTTCTTTCATAAAGGGTAATTTTATTATTTTTGAGTGAAGGTAAAGAAATATGATTTCAGCGTTTTTGTTAAAACTGTAAATAAATGCGTTTAGTGCCAATCTGAAGTCATTATTTTGTATCATAGTACTCATCAAGAAAATTTATTTCCATGCAGAAGAAAACGATCATCATCATTGCTGTCAGCTTGTTCCTTGGGATATTTGCGTATATATCGCTGAGTAACGTTC
The DNA here is from genome assembly GCF_002911695.1 of Gracilimonas amylolytica. Lineage (GTDB taxonomy): Bacteria > Bacteroidota > Rhodothermia > Balneolales > Balneolaceae > Gracilimonas > Gracilimonas amylolytica. The sequence continues at coordinate 242,950 of NZ_PQBS01000010.1, read as the reverse complement.
AGGCCCCGGTCAATGACAACTCTCCGGACTGGATCCCTATCCATGAGGCTCAGGAAATGGCAAAAGAATCAGATAAGCTCATTTTTGTGGATGTATTTGAGATCGGGTGTCGGTATTGCCGGGCCATGGACCGTGAGGTATTTCCTGATTCCACGGTTCGTCAGGTTTTGGATGCCAGTTACATTCCCGTCAGGCTGGATGGGAACTCCACCGAAATGATCACCTTTAATAACGAACAGGTTCCTTCAAAAGATTTTGCACAAAGTAAAGGCGCCTACGTATTTCCGACATCACTGATCCTTGATGCAGAAGGAAACGTTGTGAAGAAAAAAACCGGTTATATGGGCGTGGATGAGTTCCGACAATTTCTATATCAATAATATCAACAAACTGAGGTCAATCATGAATTTCAAAAAATTCAATACGTCAACATTAATGGTACTCTCATTGCTGCTGGCAGGTGTGGGTTGTAATGGTCAGTCAGGTGAAGCGGATAGCACCCCCGTGGACGTGAGTGTAGAAGCCGAAAAAGTGGTATCACTTGACGGTATTGGCTGGGGCATCGCATTTTTACCTGAAGGTGACATGCTGGTGACCGAGAAAAGCGGAAAGCTATATCGCGTCAATGGCGGTGAAGTGGTGGCTGAGATCACGGACGGTATTCCATCAGATCTTCAGGTAAACGGACAAGGTGGTTTCCTGGATATTACCCTGCATCCCGATTATGAAAGCAACGGCTGGATCTATTTCTCCTATGCCTCAAGTGCCGGTGGAGGGGAAGGCAGTAATACTGCTATCATGAGAGCCAAACTGGAGAATGATGCATTGGTTGACTCTGAGGTGTTGTATAAGGCCGAACCAAATTCAACACGTGGACAGCATTACGGAAGCCGAATTGTTTTTGATAACGACGGATACATGTTCTTCTCCATTGGAGATCGAGGAAACAGAGACGTACTGCCTCAGGATATCACCATGGATGGCGGTAAGGTGTATCGACTGAATGACGACGGTTCGGTTCCTTCTGATAATCCATTTGTAGGGGAAGAAGGCATTGATGCCGTGTATTCATACGGGCACAGAAACCCACAGGGAATGGATATGAATCCAAATACCGGGCAGATCTGGGCTAATGAGCACGGACCAAGAGGTGGTGATGAAGTCAATATTGTTGAAGCCGGTAATAATTACGGATGGCCGGTGATCAGTTATGGTATCAACTATAACGGAACCGAATTCGCTGAAGACACGGCTCGTGCAGGTATGGAGCAGCCCATTTTATATTGGGATCCATCCATAGCCCCGGCCGGTATGGCATTTGTGAACAGTGATAAATATCCGGGCTGGGAAGGTGACCTGCTGGTAGCCTCCCTTAAATTCTCTTATATCGCTCACCTTGATGTAGAAGGCAACGATATTTTAGGTGAAACCAAACTGGTTGAAGGCGTAGGCAGAATTCGCGACGTCGTTCAAGGTCCCGATGGCTACATCTACCTGACAGCTGAAGGCGACGGAGTGTATCGTTTAGTACCTACTGTTACTGAGGCAACGGAGTAATAAAAAACGGTAAAATTTTTTTGTAAGGAATTGCCCTTAAGTCGCTCTAACTGTTATGGAGCGACGGGGGACATATCGATTTCCATTTAGCAGATATCCTGCAGTGAGAATAGCATTGTTCTTAATTGCAGGTATTCTGCTTTTTTATTTTTATGAACCGGGGTTCACGCTCACTCTGTATGTGTTGGCAGGAATAATACTGTTATATCTTGTTTCAGAGTGGATAGGAAAAAGGTTTACTCTCACTATTTGGTCGAGGGTCTCAACCGGACTTTTTCTGTTTCTCATCATGAGTTTTGGCGTCTTCAGGATGGGTGTGCTTCACAAAAGTGAAAGCAGTACAGCCATTTCCCTCTTAAAGAATCTGGATTGGGAAGAAGTAGTAGCCACCGGACAGGTTGTTTCCATTTCATACACAACAGCCGGAAAAGAGAGATGGGATGTGGAGGTAGATACCACCTACTATGATGGAGTCAGGATCTTGCAGGCTTACAAAGCAAGAATACTGGCGGATGAGATCGGTCGTAGAGAGGAAGTTACATTGGGAGATAGGGTCCAATTCAGAGCCACCAACATCCCGATCACAGAAAAAAGAAATCCCCTGGATTTTAACTATAAAGCCTTTTTAGAATCTCAGGGAATTGTGCTGCAATTGAAGGCAGACAGCTTGATACATGTTTCCCGAAATACTACAATGGCAGAGTGGATATGGTGGAGAGAACAGGCCCTGGAGCTGGTTGATCGTAATTTCTCGGAACAAACAGCTCCCATTGCCAAGGCACTGCTCATAGGCTTTAAGCAAGACCTGGATACCCAATCAAAGTCAGCCTTTGCAAGAGCGGGTTTGTCGCATATCATGGCGGTATCAGGTTTGCATGTGGGGTTCATCATTGCACCCTTCTGGGTGATCATTCCCTACTTCTGGACCCGGAGGTTTGGGAAAGCGTATGGGTTATTTTTACTGGTTGCGATACTGATCTGTTATGCCGGAATCACCGGATTCTCACTTTCTGTGAGCCGTGCATCGGTCATGGCCTTTTTTCTGACCTATGGTAAGTTATATCACAAGATCAACGATTCTATAAACCTAACTGCTGCTGCCGCCATCACTTTATTGATCATTGACCCGGAGCAGCTTTTTCAGATCGGATTTCAGCTTTCATTTTCTGCCGTACTCATCATATTGCTGATTCTGCCGGTTGTGCAGAATATGCTGCCATATTGGGTGAGGATCCGTTGGTATGGAAAGCCACTCATGGTGGTGATCGTTTCGCTGGTGGTTCAGTTCGGGTTATACCCTTTACAAGTGTATTATTTTGGGGAGATATCGCTGGTCAGTCCACTGGCAAATGCCCTTTTTGTGCCCCTTTTGGGACTCATCGTGCCGCTTTCGTTACTGGCCCTTGGAATGTCAGCTATAGTGCCTGCAGTTGGTTATTGGGTCAATGCTCCATCATATTATTTTCTTGAAGGGATGAGGAGTTTTGTGATGTCGGCCGCATCATGGGATTGGGCCTGGACCACCGCCACGCTTGAGAGTTCCTTTTTCTTTGTGTTCTGGCTGATCCTGATCCTGACAATTGCGTCATGGCACATTGCAAGGTTAAGGTGGAAGATGCTTAATGGGTTGATGGTAGCCGGGTGTATGCTGATGATCTGGGGTCTGGCTAAACAATTAAAGCCGGCTGAATTGACGGTCACATATTTTGATGTTGGTCAGGGTGATGCTGCATTGTTACAAACCCCTACCGGAAAGCATATCCTGATCGATGCGGGAGTATGGTCACCCGGTTTTAATTCCGGCCGGGGTGTGATCCTTCCTCATTTGCGGGCAAGTGGTGTGTCAAAATTAGATGCGGTGGTCTTGAGTCATCCTCATTCAGATCATATAGGAGGCATCATTGATCTTATAAATGAGATAGAGATCGAAACGATATACAACTCCGGTTTCAAGTATGATTCTGAATTATATCATAGCTATCTGGAGTTGGCCATGGAAAAAGAGATCCCTGTAAAAGCGTTAAAAGAAGGGGATACTTTGGGGATAGACCCTGCGCTTTTGATATTGGTTTTAGGCCCGGAAGAGACCGTGTATAATTCGGATCCGAATGAACATTCCGTGATGCTGAATGTGATCTATGGGGAATCTGAGTTTTTGTTTACAGGAGATGCGGGTATGCATCAGGAAGAACGGGTTTTAGCAAAATATGATGATCTGCTGGACACTGATGTACTGAAAGTAGGGCATCACGGAAGCAGAACGAGTTCCGGTCTCGATTTTTTGAGTAAGGTGACCCCTGATTATTCCATAGTTTCACTTTCTGAACCGAACCGATATCGGCATCCGCATAGGGAAGCAGTCAGGAGACTTTCGAGCACCAATTCCAGATTGTTATTCACAAGCTTAGAGAAGGCGGTAATTTTGAAGACAGATGGAGAGAAGATCAGGCGGGTATTCTGGGAATAGTTGTTAAAGAAAGTTTTTGCATGACCCGGTAAATGGATTCCTGTTCTACTTTTACTATAATAGGCGAAACTCTAAATTAAGCCTATTCTTGCATGATCCGCTCGTTTCTACTCCTCACGATTTGTTCCATTTTAATGACTGCCCACTCACATGCTCAGTCTAAATTGACGCATAACAAGTATGCCCTCACTAACGGTAACATCATCGATCAGGAAGCTGAACAGATCTTCAGAAATTCCACCATCCTGATCTCAGAAGGTAAGATCGAAAGCATTCTGCAAAGAGGCAGTACCATCCCGTCAGATTATGAGGTTGTTGATCTGGAAGGGAAGTATGTGATGTCAGGTTTTATTGATGCTCATACGCACTTGAATTCATTATCATCCGCTGACCGGGCTCTCAGATCCGGAGTAACCACCGTTCGGAGCTCAAGTGTACCCTACTTTCAGGATGTATCCATCAAGAACCTGGTTGATGAAAATTATATTCCGGGGCCGGATATGATCCCGGCCGGTGTATTTGTCACGCCTGATCTGGGGGAATCCATTTTAGCCGATCCAAGGCTCGCTGAGCTTTCAGGAGGTGTGACCTCAGAAGAAGCCCTTCGGAAATTAGTTCAGATCAATGTGGACCGGGGTGCGGAATTTATCAAAACACGGGGCACGGAAAGAGCCGGCTTGCCCAATACCGATCCAAGAAAACAGACCTATACCGATGAGCAGCTCCGGATCGTGGTAGAAGAAGCTGCAAAATATGATGTACCTATTCAGATTCACGGTCACGGTGATGAAGGATCTTATGCAGCTGTGAGTGCCGGCGCCAGAAGTATTGAACACGGAACATACCTGAGTGATAGAACCCTTGACCTGATGGTGCAGAAAGGAACCTTTTTTGTGCCAACTTACAGTACGGTGTATGACCTGACCCAGCCGGGTGGTGACTACGATAATCCGATCCTGAGAAACAGAGGTCGCCATATGCTACCGGAGCTGGGTAATACGGTACAACGCGCCCGCGAAAAAGGAGTGAAGATCGTGACTGGGGCTGACACCGGTTATGGCCCAAACAGCCTCACCCGGATAAGTCATGAAATGACCTTTTTTGTAGAACTGGGTTTCACCCCGTATGAAGCCATTCGCAGTGCTACAACGGTAGCGGCTGAGTTACTTAGAATTCAGGACGAAACAGGTCAATTAGCGCCCGGATATGAGGCAGACCTGGTGGTGTTGAACAGTAATCCGATAGAGGATATGAAGGCAACACAGGATGTGATCCTCGTTATGAGTAACGGGCACATGGTCTTTAACCGATTGCCTTTTCAGATATCGGAGTGATTTAAAGTTCAATTCAGGAGTGCGTTTTCTGATACCGGCAAGTAAGCTTTAATGCATGTCTTTTTGGGAAATAACCGGTATTATTAGGGCAGAAGAAATAATTACATAAACGCACCAAAAGAACTTAATGGCTGATCAGGAACGACCAAGCTTTGAAGAAGCTTTAAAGAAGCTGGAAAGCATAGTTGAAGAGCTTGAAAATGAGGAGATCACACTTGAAGACTCCGTTAAATTGTATGAAGAGGGAGTCAAAATGTCTCGGTTCTGCACCGAGATATTGGAACAAGCTGAACTGCGAATCGAACAAGTGAACGAAGCTGATACCCAATAATTTCAAATGAGACATTATGGAGAGCTTACAGCCGAAGCCGGGAACACTGCTTGCGAGCATTGATTCTCCTGCCGATCTAAAAAAATTAAATCCTGAACAGTTGCAGGATGTCTGCGACGAACTTCGGCAATATATCATCGACCAGGTTTCAGTAAATGGCGGACATTTTGGAGCCAGTCTTGGAGTAGTTGAACTTACCACAGCACTGCATTACGTGTACGATACTCCCAAAGATCTTTTGGTATGGGATGTAGGGCATCAGGCATACGGGCATAAGATCCTGACCGGTCGAAGAGATCAGTTTCATACGAACCGCCAATATGGGGGATTGTCGGGTTTCCCAAAACGATCGGAAAGTGAGTATGATACCTTTGGAGTGGGTCATTCCAGTACCTCCATTTCAGCCGCTTTGGGAATGGCTGTGGCAAGAGACCTGGATCAGTCCGATAAAAAAGTTGTGGCGGTGATCGGTGACGGCGCCATGACTGCCGGCCTGGCTTTTGAAGCCATGAACAATGCCGGCGCTATGAACAGTGATATTCTGGTGATCCTGAATGATAACAACATGTCCATTGACCCCAATGTGGGGGCTTTGAAGGAATACCTGGCAGATATTACGACCAGTAGGACCTTCAACAAGATGAGGGATGAGATCTACGACATGCTCGGTCATTTCAAATCGGCCGGTGAAAAAATGCGGAAGGTGGCCTCAAAACTCGAAAATGCCGTTACGGCTGCCCTTACACCGGGCGGGCTTTTCCGGGCCCTTGGCTTCAAGTACTATGGGCCGACCGATGGGCATGATGTGGAAGGATTGAGATCGATCCTTGAAGACCTGAAAGAAGTTAAAGGCCCCAAACTGTTGCATATTGTGACGGTGAAAGGAAAGGGCTTTGGTCCGGCCGAAAAGGAACAAACCAAATGGCATGCCTCCAGCAGTCCGTTTGATAAGATCACCGGAAAATCATTGGCCAAACCCGTTTCTGCTACGATACAGCCGGCACCTAAATATCAGGATGTATTTGGTGAAGCCCTGGTGGAGCTGGCTGAGCAGGATGAAGAGATCGTCAGTATGACGCCGGCCATGCCCAGCGGATCCAGCTTGTTGCCTATGATGAAGGCGTTCCCTGAGCGCGCATTTGATGTAGGTATTGCAGAGCAGCACGCTGTAACCTTTGCGGCAGGATTAGCTGCGGAAGGCAAAAAACCATTTTGTGCGATCTATTCCTCATTCCTGCAGCGAGGCTATGATCAGCTCGTCCACGATGTTGCCATTCAGAAATTACCCGTTGTGTTTTGTATAGACCGGGCCGGTTTGGTGGGAGCCGATGGGCCGACGCACCATGGATTATATGACGTGGCCTTTATGCGAACGATCCCTAATATGGTGATATCATCTCCGCTCAACGAACAGGACCTGAGGGATATGATGTTTACGGCTTCAAATTTCACGGAAGGATCCTGGGCTATTCGATATCCAAGGGGGCGGGCAACCGGAATGAAGGCCGAGGGATTTAATGAAATGGCGATCGGAAAAGGCATCGAATTGAAACAGGGTGATGAAGTTGCGGTGCTCAGTTTTGGTCCTATCGGTAAATATGTGACTCAGGCTTCCGAAAAACTTGAACAGGAAGGAATCCGGATCGGGCACTATGACATGCGATTCGCCAAACCACTGGATGCAGAGTTGATAGACAAAGTCTGTGAAGCATACGATCATATCATCACGCTGGAAGATGGTGCAAAAATGGGAGGATTTGGAAGTGCGGTGGCTGAGTATATAGCTGAAAAGTCAGACAGCCCGACCCTTAAAATAATGGGCGTTCCGGATCGTATAGTAGAACACGGTACCCAGGAAGAACTTCATGATGAGATAGGAATAGGAGTTCAGGGGTTGACCGAAACGATCAGAACATATTACCATCAAAAAGAGATCAAAGTTTGAGTATCAGAAATTTAAGTATAGCGTTTTTAGTTACGGCATTTATTCTAACAGGATGCCTGAATGATTCACAACCGGACATTTATCGTCCCGTACAGGGCGTAGTGGTAGATGAAAACGGACCGGTTCAGGGAGCAGAGATCCACATCAAAAACTTCTACACCCCTGATGATGTTTTTTCACCACAGAATGTTGATGAGGGGTATGAGTTTAGCTTTAATTCCACATCTTCAGGTGAGTTCAATGGCAACCTGTACCGTTATCGGGCAGATTCTTTGCTATCTAATTTTTACACTGCCGAGCTGGATTCCGGTGAACATACGGTGACCATCCCGGCCGAACTGCTTAGCAATGGCATTTACGTATTTGAGATCGTGACGCCGGGCGGTGACAGCCCCTATCAATTGTTATTTACCAGTAAATCCGATTCCCTGTTGAACCAGTCGGAACCGATTACCACCACCAATGCTGATGGTGAGTTCTTTATCAACCCTAACATGCTGGCATTTGGACTGGATTTCCTCACATCAGACAACAGTGAATTTGTGGTATCTGACAGCCTGGAATTCAATATTGTGGTTGATAGCGTACTTGTGAAAACCCGCAAAGTTAGAGTTCCGCCCAATCAGGATAACTTCTTTGAGATCTCGCTTCCCTAAACGTTTTACGATTACATGAATTATACCCTATCTGATTTTGACTTCGATCTACCCGAAAAGCTGATCGCTCAATCTCCCGCCAACCCAAGAGACCATGCCCGATTGTTGGTGTATGACCGGGAAACCGGAAAGATCACAGACGATCATTTCTATAATATTGGTAATTACCTGCCTGATCATACCAATCTTGTGGTTAACAACAGCAAGGTCGAAAAATGCCGCCTGCTATTTGATGAGGGCAAAAAAGAAATTTTTGTGACCTCTGCCCGCAATAACAGAATGGTTGAGGCGCTGGTAAGGCCCGGTAAGAAATTCAAAGCCGGTAAAACGGTAAAGCTGGCTGAAGGAGTCACAGCAACTGTAACCCATGTTGCAGACGATGGGTTGCGAACCATTGAGCTTTCCTGCGACCTGGATGACCCAAGGCTTGAGCCCTTTAAGCACACGCCCTTTCCACCATATATCGATCAGGATGAATCCCTGTCAGGCGAATACCAAACCGTATATGCCAAAGACCTTGGCAGTAAAGCGGCTCCAACGGCCGGACTTCACTTTACAGATCCACTGCTAAAAAAGCTCGATGATCAGGGTATTGCCAAAATAGAAGTGACTCTTCATGTAGGGCTTGGAACCTTCGCTCCGGTAAAGACAGAAGACATTTCAGAGCATAAGATGCACAGCGAGTGGTTTCAGCTTGAAGAGGAGCAATGCAAAACTTTGAACAAGGCAGAACACATCACGGCTGTAGGTACCACCAGTGTTCGGGTATTGGAAACCGCTTCTGATGAACAGCGTCACTTTGAGCCGCGGTCGATGGATACAGATATCTTTATTACACCTGGATATGACTTCAAGGCCGTGGACGCGCTCATAACCAACTTTCACCTTCCCAAAAGTACGTTGCTTATGCTGGTATCGGCATTCATGGGGTTTGATGAAATGAAAAAAGTGTATAAGCATGCTATTGAAAATGAATATCGGTTTTACTCATTTGGAGACGCCATGCTAATTTTATAGACTTAACGTACTCTTCATGTTAGAGGGATAGCTTCCCGCTGATAATTTTTTAAGAGTAGCCTGCATGATTCTGCCTGGCCGTAAATTACTGTAAAGTAATTGTGTTTTTTACTCGAAATGAGTTTAAAAATTAAGTACCTTTCTGCCCTTGTTTCATTAAGCAAGTATTGTTTGTTAGAGACTAATTCATGAAGGGAGATAGTTTTTATCTCAATTCCATTTTCAATTAATCGATTATTTGAATTATAAATGTCTGATGTGAAAAAGATTAAGCGCGGAGTTGATATCAAGCTTGTTGGTGAAGCTGATAAAGAATTTGCTCCGGATAAGTCCGTAAAAACGATCGCGATCAAACCTGTAGATTTTAATGGTGTCCGGTTCAAGCCCGTCGTAAAAGAAGGTGATGAAGTAAAAGCCGGAACCCCACTGCTATACCATAAAGACAGCGAGCAGGTCAAGTTTTGCTCTACGGTAAGCGGTGAAGTGGCACAGGTGGTGCGCGGAGCAAAGAGAAGGCTCCTTGAGATCCGTGTGATCGCTGATGAAAATATTGACTACGAAGATTTTGGTGCAGCGGATCCAAATACGCTTGACCGGGAAGATATTGTCGAAAAAATGACCGCTTCCGGTTGCTGGCCATTCCTGAAGCAGCGCCCTTATAATGTAGTCGCTGATCCTGAGAAAACTCCAAAAGCTATATTCATCTCCGGATTTGATTCTGCACCACTTGCGCCGGACATGTCTCTGTTGATGGAAGGCCTGGAAAAAGAATTTCAGGCAGGGATCAATGCTCTTAAAAAACTGACAGATGGAAAGATCCACTTAGGATTGAGCGCTCGTGAGACACCGAGTCCCGTGCTTGCCAATGCAGAAGGGGTGACCATTACCAAATATGATGGGCCGCATCCTGCCGGAGTGGTCGGTGTTCAGATCGCGCAGGTTGATCCGATCAATCGCGGCGAGACTGTATGGACGGTCAACCCTGAACACGTGGCGATCATTGGCCGGTTATTCCTTGAAGGAAAATTTGATGCAAGGATCCGGGTTGCGGTAACAGGCTCTGAGGTAAAAGACAGAAAGTATCACAACACGATCATTGGAGCCCCGGTTGCCAATTTTGTGAAAGGAAACATGACCGAAGGCAAGAATCGCATTATTTCAGGTAACGTACTTACGGGTACCAAGCTGGATGATGAAGGTTACCTAAGTATATACGAGCGACAGATAACTGTAATACCGGAAGGTGATGAACCCGAGCTGTTTGGCTGGCTATTGCCGAAAACAGATAAGTTCAGCATTTCGCGTACGCTCCCGTCATGGATTCAAAGGAAATTTGGAGATAAAAAATACGAATTGGATACCAATACTCACGGTGAACGAAGAGCATTTGTAGTATCCGGTGAGTACGAGCAGGTATTTCCATTTGATATCTATCCGGTTCAGCTGTTAAAAGCAGTGATCACACAGGATATCGAAAGAATGGAAAACCTGGGTATTTACGAAGTGGTTGAAGAAGATATGGCACTTTGTGAAGTGGTATGTACCTCCAAAATGCCGGTTCAAAGCATACTTCGGGAAGGTCTCGATATGATGCGTAAAGAATTAGGTTAGTGATTTTATAATAAGCGAAGTTATACAGAAGTAACGGATGAAAGCATTACACAATTTTTTAGAGAAAAACGTTAAGCCCACCTTTGAAGAGGGCGGAAAGTTTGAAAAGCTCTGGCCGGTATACGATGGTTTCGAAACCTTTCTGTTCGTTCCGGGCAAAACCGCAAGCAGCGGTGCCCATATCAGGGATGGAATAGATCTGAAACGAACCATGAATACGGTGATCATGGCCCTAATTCCGGCGCTCTTGTTCGGGATGTGGAACGTGGGATATCAGCATTACATAGCCTTAGGCATGGATGCCACCTTTATGCAGGAATTCCTGTTCGGTGCCATTAAAGTGTTGCCGATGGTCGTGGTGTCATATGGAGTTGGACTCGGTGTTGAGTTCCTGTTCTGTGTCGTCAAAGGGCATCAGATCAATGAGGGATACCTCGTGACCGGTATGTTGATACCGCTGATCATGCCGGTTGACCTTCCGCTATGGATGCTTGGACTTTCAGCAGCCTTTGCCGTTGTGATCGGTAAAGAGGTGTTTGGTGGAACCGGGATGAACATCTTTAACCCGGCGCTGATCGCGCGCGCCTTTGCATTCTTTGCTTACCCGGCATATATGTCAGGTGACAGCGTGTGGATCAATACTTCCGTAAGTGAAGGGCAGTCCGTTGTGGATGGCTTTTCAGGGGCAACCATTCTTGGTGAACTTGCAACAACCGGTTCAACCTCTTATTCAGCTATGCAGGCATTTATAGGAACCATACCGGGCTCAGTTGGGGAGACCTCTGTGATCATGATATTGATCGGAGCCGGCTTACTGATCTTTACCGGCATCGGAAGCTGGAGGATTATGTTGAGTGCATTAGCCGGTGGTGCTGCAATGGGACTTATTTTTAATGCTGTAGCCCCTTATGCGATCACAGAAGTACAACAACAATTTATGGCAGTCCCTTTCTGGGAGCAGCTGATCGTAGGAGGATTTGCCTTTGGTATTGTCTTTATGGCAACTGACCCGGTTACCGGTGCCCGCACCAATACCGGAAAGTGGATCTACGGATTCCTCATCGGATTCCTGGCTATTATGATCCGCGTCTTTAACCCGGCCTATCCGGAAGGCGTGATGTTGGCCATTCTGTTTATGAACACGATGGCACCGTTGGTCGACCACTATGTATTACAGGCGAACATTAAGAGACGTCAAAAAAGAACTTTAAAAACTGCTGAGGGTTAATTCCGATGGACGTAAATAAGAACAGTTACACATTTATGTTTGCGGCGGTGATGGTGGTTGTGGTAGCAGCCCTGTTATCATTTGCTGCAACGCAGTTAAAACCACTTCAGGACAGAAATGTCGAAATGGAAAAGATGCAGAGTATTCTGCGCTCCATAGAAGTGGAGAAGACCCGTGAAGAAGCGGCTGAAGTATATAATGATTACATCACCAGTCAGTTACTGCTCCAAAACAACGAGCAAATTGAAGGAGATGCCTTTAACATTGATATGGCGAAAGAGATCCGTAAACCGATCTCTGAGCGTCAGGCTCCTCTTTACGTAGCTGATAAAGAAGGGGAAACCTTTTATATCATTCCATTAAGAGGAACCGGACTTTGGGGCCCGATCTGGGGATATATCTCACTGCAAGAGGACCTGTCCACAATATACGGAGCCGTATTTGATCACCAGGCTGAGACACCGGGTTTGGGTGCTGAGATCAACACCGATGCTTTACAAAATCAGTTCAAGGGCAAAGAGATCCTGGGTGATGATGGTAATTTGGTGGGCATTGATGTGAGAAAAGGAGATGCCAATGAAGCCAATGAAGTAGACGGGATCAGTGGCGGTACCATTACATCCGATGGTGTGGAAGCAATGATCGCAGATAACCTGCAGGCTTATATTCCATTCCTGAAAGAATATACAGGAAACGCTGGCTCAACAGCCTCCGCGGATCAAACCGAAGAAAATTAATCCAATTAAGTTCACAAACTAAGGCGCAACTTAACTATTTAGCGTTATGGCAGAAGCAACAGAATCAATTGAAGAAGGAGTAAAGGACGAGGCTGAAGTAATTGAAGCCCCGAAAGAACCTTTATTTTCCAAGAAGAATAGAAAATTAATAACGGACCCGTTCAATGATGACAACCCGATCACCGTGCAGGTGTTGGGGATCTGTTCGGCTTTGGCGATCACCGTTAAGCTTTATCCGGCATTGGTAATGGCGATATCCGTAGTATTTGTTATGGTATCGGCCAACGTGATTGTATCACTGATGCGAAATCTGATCCCTAACCGGATTCGTATCATTGTACAGCTGGTTGTGATCGCGTCCTTAGTAGTATTAGTAGATCAGGTGCTGAAAGCCTACGCCTTTGATGTTTCGAAAGAACTCTCAGTGTTCGTCGGTTTGATCATCACAAACTGTATCATCATGGGTCGCCTTGAGGCCTTTGCCCTTGGTAACGGAGTCTGGAAATCATTTCTTGATGGATTGGGTAATGCCTTCGGATACGGTGCCATACTTATTGCGGTTGCCTTTTTCCGGGAATTACTCGGCTCAGGAACCCTGTTCGGTTATCAGGTGATACCGGATGCATGGTATGCTGCCAATGGCGGTTATTATGTGAACAACGGGTTCATGTTACTTCCACCTATGGCACTTATTGTGGTGGGTATCATTATCTGGGTGCAGCGTGCAAGAAATACCAAATTGATTGAGGAGGCTTAAGAGAACTATGCAAGAGTTAATTAACATATTTGTAAAAGCCGTTTTTGTTGAGAATATGATCTTTGCCTATTTCCTGGGCATGTGTTCATATCTCGCCGTATCTAAAAAAGTATCAACCGGTGTAGGTTTGGGTTTAGCTGTGATCTTCGTATTGGGAATCACGGTTCCGGCCAACTACCTCCTCGATAACTATGTGTTATCAGAAGGAGCCCTGGCGTGGCTCAGCCCTGAGTTTGCGGATGTAGATCTTAGCTTCCTTTCCTTTATCCTCTTTATCGCGATCATCGCCTCGATGGTACAACTGGTAGAGATGACGGTAGAGAAATTTGCTCCGGCACTGTATAACTCGCTGGGAATATTCCTGCCATTGATCGCTGTGAACTGTGCCATTCTTGGTGGTTCATTATTCATGCAGGAAAGAAACTACGCCAACATTGCCGAAGCGTCTGTATTTGGATTGGGAAGTGGAGTCGGCTGGTTTCTGGCTATTGTAGCTATTGCCGCCATCCGGGAGAAGATCCAGTATTCGAACGTTCCGGGACCCCTAAGAGGTTTAGGAATCACATTCATTGTAACTGGCCTGATGGGCATTGCCTTCATGTCGTTCATGGGTATCAAGTTATAATCATTATATAAGAAGAGCTTTTAAAAATGATATTAGCAACATTAGCAAATACAACCCTGATCGTATCAGCAAGTATCATCGTATTTTTTATGGTGATATTTATACTGGTATCCATCCTGTTAACGGCGAAAGCATATTTAGCACCCTCCGGTCCGGTTCACATTAAGATCAATGATGAAGTGGATCTGGAAGTAGATTCCGGAAGTACACTTTTAAGTACCCTGGGTGATAATAAGATCTTTTTGCCATCTGCCTGCGGTGGTGGAGGTACCTGTATTCAATGTAAATGTCAGGTTCTTGAAGGCGGTGGAGAGATCCTTCCTACTGAAGAGCCTCACTTTACCCGTGCAGAGATCAAAGACAACTGGCGCTTGAGTTGTCAGGTGAAGGTGAAAGACAACATGAAGATCAAGGTGCCTGAAGAGGTATTCGGGATCAAGAAGTGGGAAGCAGAAGTGGTTTCAAACTACAATGTGGCTTCATTTATTAAGGAATTTGTGGTTGAGATCCCTGAGGATATGGACTACAAAGCCGGTGGATACATTCAGATCGAGATCCCGCCGTGCGAAATTGATTATAAGGATATTGACATCACTGCGCATCCTGAAGAGCACCCCGGTGAGCCGGATAAATTCCAGAAAGAATGGGATGGATATGGCCTTTGGGACCTGAAGATGAAAAATACCGAGTTTGTTGAACGTGCCTATTCTATGGCCAGCTACCCTGCAGAGGGACGCAGGATCATGCTGAATGTACGTGTGGCTACTCCACCATGGGATCGTGAGAAAAATACCTGGATGGACGTGAACCCCGGTATTGCCTCATCCTATATTTTCTCCAGAAAACCGGGTGACAAAGTAACGATCTCAGGTCCATACGGAGAGTTCTTTATCAAGGAAGAAAGTGATAAGGAAATGCTATACATAGGCGGTGGTGCCGGAATGGCTCCAATGCGTTCTCACCTATATGAGTTATTCAAGACTCTGGAAACCGGTCGAAAAGTGACTTATTGGTACGGTGGACGTTCCAAGCGTGAACTTTTCTATCTGGATCATTTCCGTCAGCTTGAAGAAAAATTTGACAACTTCCAGTTCTTCGTGGTTCTGTCTGAGCCGCTTGAAGAAGATAATTGGGTTGAGAAAAAAGATATACATGATGAAGAAGGCGATGGCTTCTTAGGATTTGTTCACCAGGCTGTGATCGATCAGTACCTGGTTAATCATCCGGAGCCGGAAGAAATAGAATTCTATTTCTGTGGCCCTCCTCTGATGAACCAGGCCGTACTGCAAATGTGCGACGAATGGGGTGTTCCTGAAGAGAACGTTTCATTTGATGACTTTGGCGGCTAAGGTCAACCTTTTAATTTTAAAAAACCCCGTATTTGATACGGGGTTTTTTTGTTTAAGCTTTATCCTAACACATATATGAAGAAGATCTTATCAATACTGCTATTATCAATATTTGTTATATCCTGTACTCAAATACAGGATTCCACATATATTGAGTTAAACGGAAGAGCCCAGGGAACGACTTATCAGATCAAGTATGAAGCTCCCAATGGCAAGAATTTTAAGGATGATATTGAAGCGATCTTTAAGCGCATAGATCTATCTATGAGCACGTATGTGCCAACCTCACTGATCTCCACCGTCAATAAAGGAGATACACTTGTACATGTAGATACACTGTTCCTGGAAGTACTTGACCGATCAATTGAAATAGCTAATGAATCAAACGGTGATTTTGACCCGACGATTGGTCCGCTGGTCAGTTTATGGGGTTTCGGATTTGAGGAGGTCAGGCAAGATGTAAACCGGGAGATGGTCAATGATAGGTTAGAACGGGTAGGGTATAAGCAGATCGAAATCAAGGGTGACAGTGTAAGGATACCCGAAGGGTTTCAGATCGATTTTCATGCCATTGCTCAGGGGTACACAGTAGATTACATTGCGGACTATCTGGAAGGGTATGAGGTAACGAATTACATGGTTGAAGTTGGGGGAGAAGTTAGAGCAAGAGGGGTAAATCAGAAAGGTGAGGTATGGAGGATAGGGGTTGACAAACCATCTGAGGAGATAGACCCTGAAGGAAGGTTCCAGTTTATATTAGAATTGGAAAATAAAGCACTGGCTACTTCCGGAAGTTACAGAAAGTTTTGGGTGGACGAGGAAACAGGTGAACGATATTCTCATACCATAGATCCAAAAACCGGTTATCCCGCCAGGAACCGGCTATTGAGTGTATCCATCATATCGGGCTCATCCATGGATGCAGATGCTTACGCGACTGTGTGTATGGTCAGAGGAGTAGAGGGGTGTAAGGAATTTCTAAACTCTAAAGACAATTTAGAGGGATACCTTGTATACGACGTTGATCCAGGTAACTGGACAACATTTACTACCGAAGGCTTCGAGCAGTATATTGTAAATTAGAAAAGCCGATTTTATTAGCCGACAAACGGACTGAAGCCATCGTCATTCTTTTTGGAAGAATTCGGGCTCTTACACTTCTGTTCAGGTGTAGCTCCACAAAACCCACAGGCTTCACCCTCTTTGTTCAGGAAGGGACTTTGACTGGCACAAGTACCGGAAAATTCACCATCTTCCTTAGCCCATATCTTAACGGCAATTCCGGCAAAACCGATGCCGATCAATCCAACTGCAACTATAAACTCTAACATAATTTCCTCTTGATTTAGTGGACCTAAAGTTCGGGATTTATATACCAAACAGCAATAATCGCATAAGAATTTCGGGTGTATGTGACCACAACTCTTCTTATATTTGTTGCCCTTTGAAAGACTAACCACAATCAGGTGCTTCATTAAAAGTACCTTGGTAAGTTTCGATTTTCAATATGCGCCCGTAGCTCAACCGGATAGAGCGTCTGACTTCGGATCAGAAGGTTGAGGGTTCGAATCCTTCCGGGCGTACACTTACAAAAACCCGCTTTAATACACGTTAAAGCGGGTTTTTTAATGCTTTTTAGCCAAATTTAGGGAGCTTTTTTCGGTAAATATTTTCACAAATTAGGCAATTAATCTGGATTCAGTGGTACAAATGGTGGTACATTTTTAGTGAACAAAAATCCTTAAATGTACTATATGGCAAGTCTCAAAAAGCGGGGAAAAAATTACTCATTAATTTTCAAGGCAACGATTGACGGTAAGACGATAACAAAGACCTATGCATTAGGTACTACCTACAAACAAATAGCTGAGCACAAAAAGACCGAGTACGAGAAATTATATCAACGGGGAGAGATTGATCCCTTTGACCCAAACTGGAGTCTGAAAGATTATGAGCTGTCTCAATCTTCCGGTGCCTCAAATGCCATTTCAGGAAATTTTTATCTGACCGACTTGAAAGAAGAATTCCTGGAGTACAAATCACATGTGAGTTCAGCCACGGAGAAAGGATATAAGTCAGTCATTAAATTATTCATTGGGCATGTAGGTCAATCAATGACAGCCAACCTAATTAGGCCTAGTGATATCCGAACCTTCTGTTTCAATAGTAAATACTCTAATGCAACACAGAGAAATTATCTTCGTCATTTAAAAGCGTTCTTTAACTGGATGGAAAAAGAGGAAATCATTGAAGAAAACCCTTGCAAGGAAATAAAGCCTCCAAAGAAAAAGGATAAATTGGTCGATAAGATCTTTGATGAAAAGACTCTTGAAGCCATTTTTAAGGCATTTGATAAATACCATGCAAAGCTAAGAAAAGACAAGAAAAACGAACATCCATCTCATCAACAGCTTTGGTTTAAACCACTCGTTACAACCGCTTACTATACCGGCTTGCGTAGAAAAGAACTGGTGCAACTACGTTGGGAGCAGGTGAATTTAAAAGAACGGGAAATTCATGTGACGGATACTAAAAATGGATTAGAGCGAACGGTAGTGATCTTTGATACGGCCTATTTGGCTCTAAAGAAATGGCATAAATTCTGTGGCTCTCCCAAAAAGGGATTGGTTTTTCCAAGTCCGAGATCAACAGATAAGCTGGAGATCAAACTAATTGGTAATAATGTATCCAGAACCTTCAAATATTATGTTAGTGAAGAAGCTGAATTACCTAAATCCATCCACTTCCATGGACTTAGACACTCGTGTGCTACTTACATGATACGTAAGGG
The DNA here is from genome assembly GCF_002911695.1 of Gracilimonas amylolytica. Classification (GTDB taxonomy): domain Bacteria; phylum Bacteroidota; class Rhodothermia; order Balneolales; family Balneolaceae; genus Gracilimonas; species Gracilimonas amylolytica. The sequence goes on along the minus strand of NZ_PQBS01000010.1, from coordinate 224,545 downwards.
ATTTGATGTAACTATGGTGAAAGACATGCTTGGCCACAGAAGCATTGAGGTGACCATGCGATATGTAAGCTTGGTAGTGAATGATCGTAAACGAAGAGCAAAAGAATTAGGCCTAATTTCGGCAGTTAAATGAAAGAAGAGCAATTATATACCAAAGAGGCGAATGGAACCCCTCAAAAGATTACAATAAAAGATGGATATCTGCTGCTGGTAGCTTATTCCTTATACAAACATCACTCAGCTCATTATCCGGATGAGTATTATTCCGTACCCATCAAACTATGTAAGAGTTATGTCTCTTTTTTTGAAGAAAATCAGAAAATGCTTCATGTGGAATTACGAAAAATGGATGGAACTAAGGCAGAACGATTCACCGATTCGTTTAAAAAAAGGATTACTGATATTGCGATAAGAGAGTTGCAACAAGCCGTGGAGGATTTATATCAGTTTTTATTGAAAGAGTTTGCGGGACGAGCCACATCATTAAAGTTTCATCGAATTGAAAACGCCCACATTCAGTACGAACCTTTTAAAAAATTGATGGAAAGTAGGTCAAATGAAGAAGATTTAGTGATCCTATGTTCGCTTCCTGACTATCTTTTAAAAGAATTGAGGTCTTTAGTGAATAAAGTAGCAGTTAATCAGGCTAAATTGGATGCATATGATCATGTTCAGCTACATATTGATCTCAATGGTAGCTATTCCTTTAAACAAATTGCCAAAAGTGTAGATGAAATCTATCACCTGATGGGAAGTCCGGGGCTCCAAAAGAAAGAATCTTTAAAAGAACTGGTAAATAAAGCTATAAGAGAGTATGAAATTGAGAACAAAACAGACTTTTTGTTAAACAATAAGCTGTACTACCAGTCAGTCTATAACAGTTTTAAGGCTAAATTAGGCAAAAGTTAGGCTAATTAGGGTTTAAAAAGTTGAAAGCTCAGAGGGATCATTACCCTATTCAGGAGAAGAGGATCCATCTTTTTTAAAGCATTCAACTTTTTAATAAAAATGAGGGTTAAAACACGGGGCTTGGTATTAAAAAGTGAACCTTAAACAAGTGAAATCAATAGCTTATAGTTCATAAGACCGAGATCTTTATTGCGTAATTAAACACGAACGCAAACTTAAGATCATGACAATTGAACAAACCCTTATCAATAAAATCACCAATATTGAAGACAAGCTAGACTTCGTTGTTAGCGCCCTTCAAAAGAAAAGAGATGCTACTAAATACTTGACGGCACAAGATATTGAAGCCGAATTCGGAATAGATCAACGCACTGTTCTCAATCGAAGCAACATGCATCCGAGCCAAAACGGATTTATCCCCAGCCTTAAAATAAGTGGCAAAGGTCGGCGAAAGTATTTTGAGCGTAAAGTGATTGAACGCCTGTTGGAGCCAACATCGCTATACAAAAGAAGGAGACGATAATCATGGAGCTGAGTATTTCTCCCAAAGACATCAAGGAAGAGATGATGCATCAATTAAGAGCGCCTAATAAGGCTAAATTAGGCCCTAATTTCACTCCTCATAAGCAGGTATTGGACAAACTTTTAGAAGAAATCGAGGAAATTGATTTCCAGAGTGAAGCCAATACGGATAAAAAACTTCAAAAAAAGCACTATGTAGTCATAACCATCGAAAAGATCCTGGAGCTGGCCAATGACCACAACTGGGGTCTTTCTAAACGAAACGGTTTCATTTACCTCTATAATGGAGCCTTCTGGAGTCCGGTTGAGGATGATGATTTACAAATTTTTTTAGGCAAAGCTGCCCAAAAGATGGGCGTGAATAAGTTTGAATCAAAATATCACCGGTTCCGGGATGAACTCGTTAAACAATTCATGAGTACTGCTCACATTCCGGCACCGGAATTCCACAACTCCGTTGTTTTGATAAACCTGCAGAATGGAACAGTGGAAATAAATCCCCAAAATGAAGAAGCGGTTGTACTGAGAAACCCAGAAGGCTCAGACTTTTTAACCTATCAGCTTCCATTTGCTTACAATCCACACGCAAGGGCTCCATTATTTCAAAAATACCTCAATGAAGTACTGCCGAGTGAGAACCTTCAAAAGCTTATGGCTGAATACATCGGCTATGTGTTTGTACGAACTTCGACTTTGAAGCTGGAAAAAGCACTGCTTCTCTATGGCAGTGGAGCAAATGGCAAGTCGGTATTCTTTGAAATTGTGAATGCGTTACTTGGAGAGGTTAATGTTTCAAACTTTACCATCAGAAGTTTAACCGATAACAATGGATATCATAGGGCAAAGATCGCCAATCGACTGGTTAACTATGCCTCCGAGATTGACGGACAATTGGAGACTGCCATTTTTAAACAGTTGGTATCCGGTGAACCTGTAGAAGCCCGACTTCCTTATAAAGATCCATTTACTCTCACAAATTATGCGAAGCTAATCTTCAACTGTAACGAACTTCCCACCGACGTGGAGCATACCAATGCATTCTTTAGAAGATTTTTGATCGTTCCCTTTGATGTAACTATTCCAGAAGAACACCAAGACCGGCAACTTTCGCAAAAAATTATAGCCAGTGAGTTATCCGGTGTTTTTAACTGGGTATTGAATGGATTGAAAAGGCTTTTGAACCAAAAGGGTTTTACGCACTGTAAAGAAGTGGAAGAGCAAATCGAATCGTTCCGAAGAAATTCAGACAGCGTGCTATCATTTATAAGCGAGCGTTCCTATCAGCAAAGCTTCACGGCTTATACAAGTCTAAAAGAATTATACCAAAGCTACCGTCGCTTTTGTGAAGATGAAGGATACCGGGCTTGTGGAAGCCGAACATTCAGCTCCCGCTTGACTAATGCAGGCTTTAACTCCGAGCGAAAAGAATACGGCAAAGTGTTCTACCTCATCCAAAAATAAAAAAGGTTCAAAATGAGTGACATGAACAGCAGTAACATCAGCGACTCGCCCCAACACCCATAAAAGGCCGTTTTCTGATGTTACTGTCAATACTGCTGATGATTTAAAAACTTTTTTATGAATTCTTTCCGGTACCAGTTAGACGATTCCAGTAGGAAATTTGAATGTCCTGGCTGTAACAGAAAAAGATTAGTACGATTTATTGACCAGGAAACAAGAGATTATCTTGAGCTTAAATTTGGGAGATGCGATCGAGAGCAGAATTGCGGCTATTTCCATTCCCCCTATCAAGTGGACAGCTTTAAGAGAGAACAGATAAACTATCAAAAACCCTCAGAGGTTAAATACCCACCAAAATATATTCCAAAGGCGCTATTTGAGAAAAGCCTGGGTAACTATGATCAAAATAATTTCATCAGATTCATGAGAAGGCATTTTGATAGTGAGACCATTAGTAAGGTAAATGATACCTACAAAATAGGAACCTCACTTAAGATTACGGGTGGATGCATCTTTTATCAGATTGATATTAAAGGCAAGGTCAGGAGAGGTAAAATTATGGTCTATAATTCTGAGACTGGGAATCGAGGGGCGATAAACTCCGTGCACTGTCAACTAAATATTGATAAGCAGTATTATCCCAAATGGCGATTTTTTGGAGAACATCTTCTCAAAGATAATGACAAACCGGTAGCTATTGTTGAGTCAGAGAAAACGGCAGTCATTGCCAGTATCTATTTCCCGAAATTTGTATGGTTGGCCACTGGTACTAAGTCCACACTAAAACCAGAGTATGCCCAAGCACTTGAGAGTAGGTCGGTTACTCTGTTTCCAGACATCGGAGCTTACCAAGATTGGTCTGCAAAGTTGGAAAGCTTTTCAGCTTTTTGCGACATCTCAATCTCGAATCTTTTAGAATCAAAATCCGGAGTTTTTGAAAAAAATAAGGGATTAGATTTGGCTGATTATTTGATAACCCGAAGTTTGGGTGAATTTCAGTAATATCAGAGACATGGTTTAGTATTAATGGGGCTTGAGATCGGGGCTTAGAAGTGAAATTTCGAGCCAGTATTTTTTGAGAAACTTACTATTTAATTCAATACCTCAAACTCTCCTCATCCCGTATCTTCTTATATACGTTTTGAAGCATGTGCAACATGGCCACTTCTCTTAGGTCTTGATCTTTTAAGAGTTTTGTGGAGATGTCTTCGTTGCCTTCCATGCGGCCAATAATCAGATCTTCGAATTCTCGGTCGAATACAAATTTGAAGTCCTCAAGGGTATTAGCTTTAGCTGCTTTCTGGAGCTTTTCATTGTCGGCAGCCTCAACCTCCAGTTGATCAAAGAAAAGTTGATCAGCTTCGGTAAAATCTGTCCCAAAACGATCATTCAGGATTTCTACTAATTCTGAAAGAGCTACATATTCTTCCTGAACCCGCCCCGTTCCAACTTCATCAGGTCCTTTGATTTCATCCGCTTCACCATCAGTAAGGTCGATAGAGCCTTCGCTTACTTTTTGCAGGCGATAGTACTTGAGTGAAACTTCATCATCAAACTCATATCCACCCCCTGTGTCTCTTTTCGGGAGTCGAGCTAATAAAAAGCGGCCAAAGATGTATAGCTTCTCCAAGTCTGAATCCTGAAAGGGGATGATTTGTGACATAAAGCCGTACAAATTCCGAAAGCTGGTAAGAGTGGATTTAAAATCATCTTGTTCTTCCTCTTCCAGTGTATCAAACCGTTCTACCACCGGATCAATTACACTGTATAGTTTTGCATGATCTTTTTCGGTTCCTTTAAAGCCAGGACGAGAGTAAATTTGAAAGAAGGCCTCAATATCTGTGTCATCGAATAGCTTGTATTCTGTTAAGCGATGCTGAATTTCATACAGTTTTCTGGGTTCCACATCATCAGCAAAGGGAGTTCGTTCGTAATAAGGCTTAAATGAGTTGTAGATCTCTTCCTCATCATTCACAAAGTCGAGCACAAAGGTATTTTCTTTACCGGGGTGGACACGGTTTAACCGAGAAAGCGTTTGTACAGCCTGAATGCCTGATAAGCGCTTATCCACATACATGGTATGAAGTAAGGGCTGGTCGAAACCCGTTTGGTATTTTTCAGCTACAAGCAATACCTGGAATTCATCTGTACCGAATTTCTCCGGCAATTCTTTTTCCCGAATGCCATTATTCATTTGGACTTCGGTGTAATGCATATCCGGCACATCAGGATCTTCTACAGAGCCGGAAAAAGCGACCAAGGTTCGGATATCGTCGTAACCTTTTTCAGCGATATATTTATCAAAGGATTTTTTGTACCGAACGGCTTCGAGGCGTGATCCCGTTACCACCATAGCTTTGGCCCGGCCTCCAATTTTATGCATGGTTTTATTCCTGAAATGCTCAATCATTACTTCTGTTTTCTGCGCAATGCTGTAAGGATGAAGCTTAAGAAAACGTGCCAGTGCTCTTGCTGCTTTTTTCTTATCCAGTTCAGGATCATCTTCTATTTTCTTGATCAAGCCATAGTAACTCTTATAGGTCGTATAGTGCTTAAGCACATCCATGATGAAGCCTTCTTCGATGGCTTGCCGCATGGAGTAAAGATGAAAAGGTGGCTTTCCATCTGAACCGGGAGCATCAAACAGTTTCTCTGTTTTGTATTTTGGAGTAGCCGTAAAGGCGTAAAAGCTGAGGTTGTTTTGTTTTCCACGCTTCTCCATTTCCCGCAATACAAACAGGTCGTGAGCATCTAAATCTTCCTCTTCTGCCTGTTCTTTTACTCGTTTTTCAATGCCCTCTTTGTTTAGAATAGATTTCATTTCCGCTGCGGTCTCACCGGATTGAGAACTATGTGCCTCATCCACAATTACCGCAAACGTACGGCCTTTTAAATTCCCGATTTTTTCATGGATGAACGGAAATTTCTGAAGGGTCGTGATGATAATAGGAGTCCGTGCATCAATCGCTTCAGCAAGTTGGGTTGAATCCTTTTCAATTTTTTGGACGACGCCTTGCTTGTGTTCAAACTGATAAATAGTGTCCTGTAGCTGTTTGTCGAGTACCACCCGGTCGGTGATAACAACAATGGAACTGAATATTTTTTCGTCTTTCTCATTATGAAGACTGGATAGCCGGTGTGCGAGCCAGGCAATGGAGTTACTTTTTCCTGATCCGGCTGAGTGATGGACCAAGTAGTTTTTCCCGACCCCTTCACTTGTGGTGTCTGCAATCAGCTTGCGAACACAATCTAATTGATGGTATCTCGGGAAAATGAGCTTTTCCTTTCGAATCTTTTTGAGTCCTTTTGCCGTTTCAAGCTCTTTCTCTTCCACTTCCAAATGAAGAAAACGATGAATGATATCCATCAGGCTGTCTTTTTGCAGTACTTCTTCCCACACGTATTGAGTTCGGTATCCATCCGTATTAGGAGGGTTTCCGGCAGCATGGTTATGTCCTTTATTGAACGGAAGGAAGTAGGTGTCTTTACCTTCCAGCTTAGTGGCCATATAAGCGAGATCAGGATCAAGGGCAAAGTGTACGAAGGCTCCTTTATTGAAGGAAAGCACCCGGTCTTTTGGACTTCGGTCGTTTTCATACTGTTTTTTGGCATGTTCAACCGTTTGTCCGGTATAAGGATTTTTAAGCTCTGCGGTTATGACCGGAATGCCATTTAAGGAGAGTACCACATCAATGGATTTACTGTGTGCCGAACTGTACACAAGCTGCCGGGTGATGGTTAGCTTATTTCGTTTATACAGCTTTTCAGCTTCAGGATTCATTCCATGGGGAGACCGGAACCATGCCACCCGAAGCCGCTTACCAAAACATTTAAAGCCATGACGGATGACATCCAACAGTCCCTGATGATCGATGGCTAAGCGCAGCTCTTTGAGGATAAAGCTTTCGGTATCTTTACCGTGAAAGCTTTCAATGGCTTTCCAGGCTTTAGGCTGAGTTTCTTGTATGAAGGGTAACAGAATAGTTGGAAATAAAGCCGATTCCTTGTCAAAGGCTTTAGAATGAACGCTGTCATATCCGCCTTCCTCGGTTAGCAAAAAGGCTTCGATAGCCTGTTCAAATGCAATTTCTTTGTAATTTACCGGCATAGAACCCCAATTTAGTTTGTTGTGTACGATTCTCCTTCTTCGGCTGCGTAACTTAATTCTTGTTCCGAAACTTCATTCCGAACGTCAATCTTTCCAGTCACAGCCTGTGTGATGAGAGAAGAACGGTATTCTTCGAGATGGTTAATTGCTGTTTTTATCTTTTCTTTAATTCTATCGATACGGACAATTTCTTTGTCAATTAGAGAAGCGATTTGTTTCTGTTCATTAACTGCCAAATCTGGGATAGGTAGTTTTCCTATCTCAGATGAACTGATAGCTGGATAACTAACACCTACTGATCTTGAAACAATTTCACCAATAAAATAATCGGATCTTACCCAATAGAATAAAAACCGAGGAAAAACTTCTTTAGGTCTTAAAACTGCAAACCCAGTAGAGCAAATTTGAAGCGTGTTGAAATCATAATCAATTTGAGCAATTGCCTTTAAATACGTTCTGACAGTGGCTAATATCGTATCTCCTTTCTTAACTATCCTTCGAGCTCTTGAGGGAGCCTTTTCGAATCTCATCGATTCTCTATTATTAATGTTTCCTTCTGAATCAACACTTCCTATATCAATATATTCTAATTCAAGATCTGGGTCTTCTGATTCTTTCAACTTTTCACTGTCAATATCGACTAAATATTTGATTGGCTTGAACTCCCAATGCTCCGGTACTTCACCCAGCCATTCAATACCTGAGTCCTTCATCTTGGCATTAGAGTCAATACCTTTGGTTACGGCACGAGTGATGATGGCCTGTCGCTGCTCATCCAGCAGATCTAAAATCCGCTTCTTCTTTTCAATGAGTTGGTCGATGCGGGTGGTTTGTTGATCGAGGAAGGTGGCGATGGCCTTTTGTTCGGGAAGAGGTGGGTATGCTACTTTTTCATCCAGATAGGCTTGAGAATCTAAGTTTTGAATGCCAGTAGTCTGCTTTATCGAACAGTAATTAACTTTTCCAGAATACAAATGATCATAGAGGTAAGTAAGAAAACGAGAATCAAAATTCTCTCGGGGTCTCATTCGGGCAACAAAGTTCGAGCAAACAGCTCTCTCATCTAAATCATATTGAATAACCGCTCCGACCAATTGTTTTTCTCCTCCACCTGATTTTTCTAAAAGAAGATCCCCCGTTTCTAAAGAACGGTTTTTTAAGTCTTTCTCTTCAATTTCACGATAGGTTTTCTCGTTTTGTCTATCAACGATAAGTCTTTGTCGATCAAAGTCAGCAACTCGAATACAAAGAGTATCATGTTCATCATTATTTGCTTCACTTCCCCATGTACCATTAACAGGAAGCTCCGTGGCCCATTTTAAGCGGTCTATTTCCCAATGTTTTGGAACCTCTCCCATCCACTCGATATCGGTATTCTTATAGTCTGGATATTTTTTTGAGTTTAATTTCATTAGTAGCCTAAAGAATTTCTGTAAGTTTTTCCTGTTGAGTGGTCGTCACTTATATTCACTTTAGCAAACCTCGCTTTCTGAATCCAATATTGTAAGATTTTTCATTCTTCTTTTAACTAAGTCTACATCAAAGTCAGGGGGTGAAGGTTTTAATTTATTCTTTTTGCCACCCTCTTTTTGCAAAGGATATGTTTTAAACTGATGTTCTCTGAATTTTTCAAAATTAATGGACTCAATTAAAACCACATCATTTTTTCCACCTTTAACCTTAAGAGGATCTCGTGCCTCTGTTTTGGCCGGAATGGTTACTCTTGAGTCTCCGTAATCTGAGCTGTTTACTTGTACTACATAACAACTTAAGTCTCTTGCAGTGGACTCAACTATCGAAGAGAAGTAGTTCGTATCAGAATTATATTCAGGAGCAGCAATAAAATCTACTTTCCCCCTAAACCATGATCTATGGACAATATCACAAAGTTCAAAGCAATAGAATGCTGTGAAGTATAAGTCACACCAATGAAATAAATCATAGTGATTAACTTTAGGTACTGCTACAGCCATTTGGTGTCCATTAATTTGCTGCTTTTCTTCATGTGAATAATGATTCTTTAAGCGAGGAATGACTATTGCATCCTTAATTTTGCCATGCCCATTTATTGTTTCAACTTCGATCGGAAGAATTGTGAAAATAAAATTAAAGCAGACATTGCAAGATTTAATGTGCTCGGTTCCAAATATCATTGCTTTTTGCCGCGGTGAACAAAATCCAGCTAATTCAAATACCCAAGCATGAGGGACACTTATTTCTGGAAGTACAAGGAGATCCGCTGTATTAGAGTTGTCTGAACCAATGTACTCTTCTTCAAACTTATTGATGAATTCAGCAAACTTACGCCTTCGAATATTTGATAAATCAGGTTGCCCCAGTAAAGCCTTGCTTGCTTGATTTTTCCAATCAACAACAGTGTTTGCTAAGGCTACTTTAAAGTCTTTTTTATAAGATTTTTCATGTTTACAACTAATCTCGATTACTGGTTCATCCGTAATATTTTCTTCTTCACCTAAGGTTTTTTCTTCAGGAAATGTTTGATAAAATTCATCTTGGTCTGGAATATAGTCAGGAGTGTTTATTCTCTTATACCTTTCATAAGCTCGTTTTAAAATGTCAATCTCATGGATATCTGACACTTCAAGAATTCCTTCTGATTTTTCGTAAGTATTATATGAGGCAATTTTTTGATCTAACGTACTTAAACAGGCTTCATAAAATTTTATCCTTCTTGGGGACTCTAAATTATCCATAAGCTCCAACATAGGAGGTTCAATATTACCAAAATTGAATTTTGGCTCAATAAGAGAGGGATAAATCCCTTCTTGCTTTGTGACACTATACTTAGTGAAGTTTAGTAGCGGTTGAACTACATAATGATGACGAAGTAAGTTTGACTTACGAAACCCATTAGCGTCTTCAAGTATTTTATCTGTGAAATTATTCATTGTACTGCCCGATACGATATTCAGGATTATTCTCTATAAAATTAAACTGCTTCTGTAGGTAGCCTTTAAAAAAACCAGGATCAAGAGAAAGGGCTAAAGACAAAGAGATATTTAAGTATTTAAAGAGAGACCTTTTGATATTCTGTGATAAATCATCGTCATAATTTTCGTCATCTTTTCTGATCCTAACTTGATCAATTTCTTTAAGAACAATTTTGTAGAACTTGAGCAACTCCATTTTCCTTTGGTTAACTATCAAATAAGTAAAAATACGTTCCCATTGCTGATAAAATCGAATTGCATTAACACCTTGAAAAAAGGCCAGAATTTTTTCAGATTCATGTACAACGTGCTCTCTCTCAACCCTTAGGGATGCATTTATCCTTTTTGCAAGGAATGCCGAAATACCATATCTGTTTTCTTTATAATCTTTTAAGGTTTTAGGCTTACCGAACGAATTGTCATATAGCAGTTCAAACGCCTTGGAATCAAATGATCCATCCATGTCAGTTGCTAAAAACCGGAATTCACTACTCTTCTCCTCCAAATCTTTCTTCAGCTTTTCTATCACTGAAAGACTTTGATCTGCTTTGAATTCATAAAGCATCATCTTATTAGGCTGAAGGAATAACTCATCTAATTCTTTCAACCTGATTCTATAGTCAGTTTCTCGACTTTTCTCACCAGATTGGAACTGTTCGATATTTAGTACAGTTGGCAAGTTTTTTACTACAAACTTTACACTATCGGGAACCTCGGATACCTCACTGTTAAATCCTTTAATTTTATCTTTGAGTAAGGATTCAATTTCTTTGTAGTCTGAATTTGGGTTTGAGATTACCATTAAAATGTCATCGACATAACGACCATAGTAGAGTGGTTTAAGTTCATTTTTAACTAATTTGTCCCATTTTAATAGATAGTAATTTGCTAACACATATGATGACATTAGCCCAATAGGAAGAATGGTTTCTTTAATATCAGTCTCTTTCTCTTTTTTCCTACTTGAGAATTGGAATTCACCCTCAAAATCATCGAATAGAAGATTTGAATAGTATTGATGAATTCTTTTTAAGGGGTAATTAATTTTATTTAGAGCTTTGAAATCACTTTTAGGTAAATCATTCCAATTCAATTTTATATGATAGTAGTATTCTGTGATATCTAAATTCACAAAAGCCACATCAATTCCAGCATCCAAATTGGCTTTTGCTTTTTCTACACCATCGTCTCGCCAAGATTGATACTGTTTTATGTAAGGTTTAAAACAACCACGTCCACTAACGACTCCGGATTCATTTTCCTTTAGAATTAATCGGTTCCCATAACATGTATCTGATAGTTTATTATCGAAATCAGGCCCTTTTTGCATAATCCACAAAACTGAAATTAGGTGTATGCTTATTGGGGCATCAATAATCAGATTGTATCGGTCGGCAATGTTCTTACTTTTGAACTTTCTATTGTTTGTTATTACAGAGTCGTCAGTGCCATTTTCTGGTTTTATGCTTTTAGGAATAAGATTATAGCCAATTTCAGATAGGTACTTATTTAAAAAACTATCCATTTGTTTTTTCGTCAAAAAAGCTTTTTGAATTTCTACATACAATTTTTCTTTTTTCTCTTTGCCAAGGTTTTCAAATTCTGATATTGATTTACGCAAAGGGAGATTCGTATTGGAAGAATCATAATACATATGCTGTTTAAGCTTTAAGTAAGCCTCTTGAATTTCATCTATTTCAAATAAGTGTGGCATTTTTAATCAGCTTATAGTTTCTGTATTATTTTAGTGCTCACCATTTCATATGCTTTATCCTGATCGTATTCAATTTCAGGTCGTAGCAAAGCCATAATATCCCCGGTAAATTCATCATCTTGCATCTTCTCTTCCAGATTTAGCTCGAATTCACGAGCTGTAGGGGCTTTGTTGTCTTCCTGATCCATGTAGGCATGAAAGCAATCAATGATTTTGGCGATATCCAGATCCAGGTTTTCAATAGCATAGTGAAGGTCAAATAAATCCCGCCCCTTCTTTCGCTGGTATAATGCTCTGAGTTTGGTGCCTAAAAGCTCTTCCGGCTGGTACGTCGTTACTTCTGCACTTCCCTTATACCAAGGATTATCCACTGAAAACGTTTCTTTCTGTAACCCCAACACATTGAAGTGCTCCCGTGTATTGATTTCAATTTTTACCCGCATACTTGGAGGGGGACTTACTTCCGTCTCAAATTGATAATACACGGTGCAATTATGCTCATTCAGTTTTACTTGCCGGTCATCTTTCCCACCCAGGAAAAGTAATTGATCCCGAATAGCCTCAAGCATGGGTTTGGCAGGACCAGAACGTAGCTGTACCAAATCAATATCTTCAGAATACCTTGCCTGTGGACTCAAGAATAATTTATGGAGAGCTGTGCCACCTCGGAATGCAAGGTTTTCCTTCAAAAAATCATTGGAAAATATCTCTACAACGGCTCTGGAAATAACCAAATCCTGTTCAACCTGAGAGGATTCGCTCCAGGGAGCTATTGACCGCCATGCATCTATATACGCTTTAGGGATCATAGTTCGTCAACCTCTACAGTCATGTTTGGTATTATTTTCCAACGATTTGGTGCTTTTTGGTTTTCGCTGTCTGTTTTGGGGTTCAATTGAGTCGGATAAAATTTTCTGTTGTTTAATGCGCTAGATAAAGTATCCGCCAATGGAGCCTCCTGAAGTATTTCTTCCAGTAAATAGCCTAATCTTTGCAGAGTAGTGGTTTGGGGAAAACTCTCTGCCACTTTTTCCAATATTTTGGGTTCAACTTCATGAACTAATTCTGCTAAAACCGTTGCAGCTCGATTTATTCCCCCGATACGGTCTGAATAAAAAACCAAATCAAGAGCCGTTAATGCCGGACTCGAAATATTGATGTACCCAGCATCTGTTTTCTGCTGAGTTACAAAATCAGCATTCCAACCTTTTTTCAGGCAAAAGACAATAGATTGCTGCCTGTTTTTGATAGGTCTTAAATAAGGAGGCTCAGAGACCACGAATTGTGTTTGTGGCTGTTGATGAGCAGCTCCATGATACATAGCTGCGGTTAGGAGTCCTACATAATAATCCCTTTCCAAGAATTTCATCAGATCATCAATGAAATAGCCCAACGGTAGGGTTTGGCGGGATACGTATTCCGGAGGGATGATTAGGTAGAAATTTTGCCGGAGCCTTGAGATCCGTTCTTTATCGGATAAGCGCTGAATAACTTTTTGATAGGCCTCATCAGATAAATTAAACTCCGAAATTACTTCATCACCGGTAAACGTATATCGCCCTCTGCTTCGGAGTTGGTCTAAGTATCGGCTAAGGTATTCGTATGTGTTCCCGTTGTTCATTTTAGTTTTCAACTGCATTACTGGACGGAATTCATCCAGTTATGCAGTTAAGAACTAAAAAAGCTTGATTAAACACAAGTATTAAGTAACTGATCTGCTTTAATTTTGTTGCCAACTTCCTAGTTGGAGAAGCTTGTTTGGACCTCCTGGTCCGAGTATGGATAAGTACAACCTGATAACTCAGGAAGAAAGACCCGGTAAAAAAATCTGTAACTTCCTTCCAATTCACCTGCCTAAACTGAAAACAGGATCTACATTTATTGATAATTAAAGTGCATTTCAAGGAGAACAAATAGTACACTTTTGTTATACTAAGCGATAAATCTATAGTGTACAAATGAATAAACGCAACGAGTCATTCGACAAAAGAAATGAAGAGGCGATAGAGCTTGGGAGAAAGAATGTAGATTGCATCGAAAAAGCTAAAAAATGGTGTGAGCACCTCGAATGCAAAATGACTAGTGCAGGATTGCTTGCGGAAATGACTGGATTACCAATCGGCTCCATAAAACTCTCATGTAAACATGCAAAGCAATCATCGGAATCGATGAACTTACCATGGATTTTACCTGAGTTTGTAATTAAGAATTGCGACGGATGTAGCTATCACAAACCAAATGGGGGAGCTGAATGGGGAGAAAAACTCATAAGAGAAAATAATATTAGAGAGCAAAAAAATTACGAAAGGGAAGAAAGTGAAAAGGAAAGAAAAAGAGAGATAAGAGAAAGATTAAAAGCACTTCCAGAAGAGAAAAAGAATGAAGCTGACATTACCCAAAAGGAAATCTTTAATCTGTTTACAGGACTATTCTCTGATGAAGACCAAGAAAGAACTGAAAGTTTAGAGTCGATAATGAATGCAGCCAAGATTGCAAGTGATCTATTTTCAGATAGCTTGATTGAGATAATTGAGGAAAATTTAAGTCTAGAAGGCTACACCTCTATTTTCTTAAGAATTATATCTCAATTATCTGAGTCAGACTATTCAGTAAAAAGATTTAAAGTAGAAATAGAAAAATTAATAATAAAAAGAAAAGACTTAGAACTATCATCAGGCATTTATTTAAAGTGCTTCCCAGAATACCCACTAAAAAAAGAAATTATTGAAAGTCTCATATTGGGGCAATCACATGTCAGAGGGTTAATGGGTATGGGTGTAAGTCTCTATCCTAATTGTACTGAGCTTTTACTAAACTCATATAGAGAAAACCCAAAACAAATACTTAATAGATATGAGGAGTATTTAAATAGTGATAGAGACGGAGTACGTATAAATGCATGCGGTTCTTTGCTACAACTCCAGAAGATTGAGCCCGACATTGGTTTAAATTTAGTTGACAACTTAATCGACTCTATAGATAAACCATTATCACTAGACTATGACTCAGCCGATAGTCGAGCAAAAGACTGTATAATTGAGGCCTATATCAAAATGCCTGAAAAAGTTGATAAAAGGATTAGAGCTAAATTTGTGCAGAAGAGAGAAGCTGTACAAGATGAGATAGTAAACATTTATAGAAGGTTAGTTTTTAAAATAGAAAAACTAGAAATTGATGAAGAAATAAGAGAAAATATTGAAAAAAGAATCTATGCATTCACATTTGAAACTGCAAAGAATGACTCTTTAGAGCTTGAAACTCGTGCAGAAGCTGCAGAAGCTCTAGGAATGTTAGCTATTTATGGGGGTAGTATAGTCAATAAAAATATTGATTCAATTCTAGGCTACTATGCTTTAATATCTGAAGAAGACTATAAGGAGAAGCCCAAAATATTTCTTCCTTCAGATAAAACAGATCCATATTTAAAAGCCTTAGATAAGCAAAATAACGATCTTACCTGGGCAAGGCTGAAGTCCAATATTCTTGCAATAGTAAAGAAAACTGCCAAAAGATTTCCAGACAGTTTAGTTACAACACTTACAAATACCTACGATAGGTTAGATTCAAAAAAACACCAAAATTTTAAATCAGCCGTAATAAAGTTATTGGGAGTAGTCGGTTCAGACTATGATCTCAGAAAAGATGCATTGCCTTATATAATGAAAGCCTTAGTAGATTTTGAATCGCAATTATTGAGAGCAACAGCATTAGATAGTTTATACGATCTATTCAAGAGGGCAAAGAATAATCCTCCTAAAAATGTTATAGAAATGATCGTATTACATCTAGGAGATCAATACGTAATTGTTCACAAAGCTGCTATACGATGTGTTAAACACCATACTTACTGGTTTGATGGAGAGCTAGCCTATAATGTTTTATTAAGGCTACTCAATTTGTTAGATGTATATAGAGCATCACCTTTTGAAATAAAAGATATTGTTACAAGTCTTTTATCAATATCTAATCGTTTAAATGTTGGCAAAACGAAGTGTATTACGGAAGTAATAGATTGTCTTCCTACTAATGAATATTATATCGATAAAGATCTGATCGAAGAACTTTTAAGATATCTGACTCCAAAAGAAAAAGAAGCAGAACGTTTAGTACCCCATTTAATCAACTTCTTAATAAACTATAAACGCAGTTATAATTCGATTGGAGTCTCAATAGAAGAAAAGATTTTTAACTGGTTGATTGAATTAGAGCAGGACAAGTTTACAAAATATTCAGAATTGTTCCTTGACTCAGGAAAAAAGATCGCAAAAAGAGACATTTTTATAGTAAGGTATTTTGTAGCTGTTTTTGCAAAATTCAAATGTTATCAAGAAGAACTGTCATTGCTCAACCATGTAATCGAAGAATATAAAGGGGTAACTAGGCATGATGATTTATTAGAGATATATAAGCAACTAAGAGAGAATGCAAAATCCAATTCAGAGTTAATTTCCAATGCTAGTTGACTTAAAAAAAGCTGAAAATTCCGCAAAAATAATTAGTAAAATCAGAGCTTTACTTGAAGGAGACTTGATTTTAAAAGAATTAGACGAGGCTACTGAAAGCGTGCAAAATCTACTTCTTAAATTACCCGAAACGACGACGACAAACAACTGGAAGGTTTTATCATCCGGATTGAATCTCATGAGATCACGTTTAGCATTAATCAAAATTGCTGAAAATGATGATGGAAATATTCTAAGTGAGAAAGAAAAATTTAAGATTCTTAAAACAACTTTCAGGAGCGCCTGCAAGACTTTTCATCTGGAGTCTCACATTCAAGCAGTCTTTAATAAGGAAGAAGAGACAGATTTTAATTTGTCAGAAATGAAAA
Organism: Gracilimonas amylolytica; assembly: GCF_002911695.1. Classification (GTDB taxonomy): domain Bacteria; phylum Bacteroidota; class Rhodothermia; order Balneolales; family Balneolaceae; genus Gracilimonas; species Gracilimonas amylolytica. The sequence continues at coordinate 208,049 of NZ_PQBS01000010.1, read as the reverse complement.
GTTTTTTACTGAACTTAGATTATCCTAGCCTCTATTTTACTGAAAAGAATAATCACAAAAATTCTACTCGGTTTCCGAAAAACAAGATTAATAAAAATAATAATTCAGGCTTACCTCTAATTAAATTAATAGCTTTTATTGACAAAACTCCTCATGTAAGCCCACAAATAGTACAACCGAGAATAAATCATGACTTAGAAATTGAAATTGAGGGTATAAATTGGCCAAAGAATGCTAAAAGTTTAGAATTTGATTTTTTGACAACATATCAAAAAGATGAATATTCAATTTCTGCTTTAAAGCTACCTAAACCTACACTTGATAAAGAGAATAAGTTTAAAGCTAAACTACATGGCAACATTATATTTCGATCAGAGCAAGGAATTCTTTCGGATAAAGTAATTTTTAAAACTAGAGGGGCATTTCAACTTGAGAATGGAGAAGAGAAAGAAGTTAAAATAATTGGACATTCTGAACTTAAATTTCGCGTTCTCAGCAAAAAGTCGATGAAAATCGATAGTGGTTATTCCGTCTTAGACTCTCATATCTATAATCTAATCACAGAATTGATTGAGAAGAATACAAGTATCAATGATTATATTGACGATTTATTAGAGGTATTAATAAGCTTAAACAACTTACTTGGAACTTATACACAAGGAGCTGTATTCAAGGAATCAGAAATAATATCTGAACCTGAATTCCAAAACAAATTAAGAGATGATTTAAGAGGGCTATTGGGTAAGAAAGTTGAAGAACATAAAAAGCAAGGAGGAGGATTTACAGATTTAGTTTATAAAGGAATTGTGATTGAACTTAAAGTCGAAAAAGAGAATGGTAACAGACAATATTTATTAAAAAAATACACTGGTCAACCTGTTCAGTATCAAGGAAGTGAAGGAAAACAAGTTAGTATTGTGGTTGTACTTGATTTAACAGAAAAAACCAAGCCAGTTGGTGATATTCGAAATAACATTCTAATTACTGATGTTGAAACTCATGGAGGCCATGATGAAGAGAAAAGGTTCCCTTCAAAAGCATTTCTATTTGTAATTGATGGTAATACGAAAAACCCAAGTGATTACTCAAGGTAATAGCAAAATATGGGACTTTAAAAAGCCGCCCTCTGCATTTCTAACTTTTTGTATCTGCTCATGCCTTCTATTACTGATTATGAAAGGTTTGACCCGGTTATTTCAGCCAGACTATCCACTATTTCACGTTCTATGGACTTAATATCAGACTCTATTTCACTGAGCTCACGAGGTGGTTTATATTCATAGAAGTGGCGGTTAATTGGGATTTCATAGCCAATTCTTGTTCTATCCCAGTCCACCCATGCATCCGGTACATGCGGAAGGACCTCTTCTTTCATATAAGCTTCGCAATAAGGCTTAATCAGAGGTAACAACTCAGATAAATCCGAATCTTTGTCGTACCCATAGGGAAGCGGTAAAGAAATATCCTCAGGGAGAGGGATGTTTTCAGAGTCTCTAAGATCGGTATCAGATTCAGGGTTCCCCTTGCTGTCTCTGCAAATTTCAGCATTTTGATCCTGTTCACCGATGGCCTTCCAGATGGCTTTTTTGATATTTGCTTTCAGCTTGATGTCTGCTTTCTTCATAGCCTCTTCCACGTCATCCAGGAACTTTTCTCGATCCATGTACAAATATCCGGTATCGAGGGAGGATAAGGCATCAATGATAGACTGTTGCAATTGTTCTCCCTCAGCAATTTCTTTTTTTCGGGCTGCCTTGTCTTTACGTTTCTTTGATTTTGCCAGGTTTTTAAAACTGGTTTCTTCCCACAGTTTCTGAAGTCTTTCCGGGGTAACCTGAAAGTTTAAGCGCAGAGGGCGTTCCACGGTTAATTTAATATATCCAAACTCATGATTACTGAAAATCTTGCTGTGATCATTCTCCTCAAAAGCTCCATAGATCCGTGTAATTTCATCAATTTGGTCATCCGAAATTTCATTACGCTTATGACCAAGGCTTTTGGACATCTTCTCATAATAATCGACCGCATTAATAAGCTGAATTTTTCCCTTACGGTTTTCTTCTTTTCGATTCGTGACAATCCAGATATAAGTATAGATACCGGTGTTATAGAAAAGCTGATCCGGCATAGCGATGATGGTTTCCAGCCAGTCATTTTCAATAATCCAGCGACGGATGTTACTTGGCCCGGAACCTGCGTCTCCAGAAAAAAGCGGAGAACCGTTAAAGACTATTCCTATGCGGGAACCACGACCACCTTTTTCAGGTGGACGGTCCATTTTAGAAATCATGTGTTGTAGGAAGAGTAGCGAGCCATCATTAATTGGAGGAAGCCCAGCGCCAAATCGTCCGTTGAAGCCTTTCTTATCGTATTCGTTCTTTACAACATCTTCTTCCGGCTTCCATTCTACACCATAAGGAGGATTGGCAAGCATATAGTGAAACGTTTCATCAGGAAACTGATCTTCTGTTTTTCCATCACCTAAGGTATCACCGTATTTAATGTTTTCGGGATTTTCACCCTTAATCAACATATCAGCAGCACAAATAGCCCATGATTCGTCATTATACTCTTGGCCAAATAGTCCAATATTCAAACCTTCACTATGCTCGTGAATATATTCTTCAGAAATTGAAAGCATTCCTCCTGTACCACAGGTTGGATCATAAATCTTGACTACAAGACCTTCGGTATTAAAGAAGTCATCATCATAAGCATATAGCGAATGGGTCATGAGGCGGATAACTTCACGAGGTGTGAAATAATCTCCGGCTTCTTCATTCGCCTGCTCATTAAATTTTCGAATGAGTTCTTCAAATATATAACCCATTTGAAGGTTGCTTACCGCATCTGGACTGAGGTCAATTTTGGCAAACTCCTTCATTACCTTAAACAGGCGATTTGATTCATCCAGCTTGTCAATTTCTGCCTCAAATTTAAACCGCTCTATAATTTTCTGAGCATTGGGTGAAAAGCTCTTGATGTAATTCTTTAGGTCCTGCCCAATGTTTTCATGTGCAGCCACCATCTTATCAAAAGTTAGAGGGCTCGTGTTATAAAATTTATGCCCAGCCTCTTTCTCCAACATCTTATCTAAGGTCTTCTGCGGATAGCCCTCATCTTTAATTTCTTCGTACTTGGCAATTACTTTATCCTTGGTAGGCTTAAGAACCGAATCCAAGCGCTTTAAAACCGTCATTGGCAGCATGACCTTTCGGTATTGAGGAGGTCGGTATGGCCCCCTTAAAAGGTTAGCAATGGTCCAGATGAAATTAATGTGATCGGTGTGGTTATCGGGCATGGGTGAAGGCTAAGTTATTAAGTCTAAATTTTTTTCTATTACTATTTTCATTTGAACCTTGCTCAGGATCTACTGGAAGGGTAACAGTTATATGTATCATCGTCCAAGGTAGATTAAAAAAGAGCATAAATTATAATAAATCCCAAATAAGTATGAAAAATGGTTCTATCTAATTAAATAGAAAGGACAAAAAATTAAATTACACATGGAAGGTACTGAGCTTAATTTCAGACAACTACTCATAGCCCTTATTTCAGAGAAAAAAGCCATAGCTAAAGTTCTGAAAGGACAAGAAAAGTATGACAAACTTTTAAGTGAAATCAGCAAGTACGACATTGATGACGATGAGCCTTTGCCAAAACAGAAAGATCTTTTAAAAACTTTGGGCATAAAACGTAAAGCACTCATTGCTTTGATGCGAGAAATGTATGATAAATTCTGTTCCGGGATATCAAGACATGGGAATTATCCAATTGAAGAAGTAGAGATACTTATCTGTGCATCAAACATGCACGAAGATTATTGGATGATAAGCCCCGAAAGACTGGGTTTCTTGCCGAATGTGGGTGACCGGATTACTATTCCTTTCTTACGGAATAATATGAGTGGAGGTGGCTACTTTAAAGTCAGGGATATTAGCCATGAAATCGAAAATCAAAAGCACATCATCGTCATTTCCATTGACGATAATATACTTGATCGAGACTAATTAGGCTTAATTAGGCAAAAAACCTGACTGATTAGGCAGATTGTGCTGTACAGCCATAGGCTGTTGTTTAACGAATTGGTTTACATTGAATCCTTGTAAGTGCGGATTCAATTATAACATACCGCAAGCTCCAAAGCTTGTGATTACTTAATACAGAGGCTATATTAAGAGTAATGTCAAAAAAATCGACTACATATAAAAAGTTCACAATCAATCTTGTTTTGATTGCGCTATTTCTATGTACCCTATTTGGCAATGGCCTACATCTGCACTCCGTTTTTAATCATTTGTTCGATCATGGAGACATTCATACGTATGTACATGTACATCCGGTTGATACAGATCATAGCCACAACTTAGAGTTTGATGATAAAGATGCCCACCAACATCCAACGGCTACTGTTGATTTAACGGGTACGTTGACTCAGAAAACTTCTACTAAAGCATTCAGCGAAAGAAATATCCTTTTTGAATTTGTTGAATCTCCACGAGTACCCAAGATTATAGATCAGAACCCGGAATTACTGGATTTACCCCCGCCGGACTTTATCAACTCACCCGAAGATTTTCCTCCTCTCTTTTTACGCGGCCCACCTCTGGGATAATACTTCCCTTTACCAGATAGCATCTCTTATCAGCTATCTCCATTAACATTCTATAACCATTAATACATCAAATTTATGAATTCATCCAAGTGGTGGATCTTGTTTTTGGTATTCCTATGGGTACCATTACAGGTTCACGCCCAATCCCAAACCCTTTCCTTAGAGGACGTTGTTGAACGGTTCAAGCAACACAGTCTCCAGCAAGAACTGGCAGAGCTTGACAAGCTTCGAAAGCAGGGAACGGCTCAACAGTATAAATCGTACATGAATCCCGAGGTCAGCATCTTCAGCGAGCAGCTCAATTCCGGCACGCTCGATTATGATGAAACGACCTACCAGATCTCGCAGCCGATTGAACTGCTGGGTCAGCCGTTCCTCCGAAACAAAAGTGCTAATAAAAGCAGTGAGGCCGCTGAATTTAGCTATGAGTATAACCGCTCGGTTCTCATACAACAAGTAAAAAGCTTGTATGCCGAATATTGGTTTTTACAGCACAAATTTCAGGTATATAACCAAGCACTTGATGTTATTCACGAAGTGTTGGCATCAGCCATAGCCCGACAAACGGAAGGCACTGAGTCAGGTCTTCAGGTGCAGCGTTTTACGGTGGAAAAAAATCGGTACTTGCGTATGCGCAATGAAGTTGAGCTGGAAATGATGCAAACAGGGAAGCAACTGGCTTCTATGATCACTACTTCGGAAGAAGCCGGCTTTGACTTTCAGGTGGAAGCTGATTTGCCGGTGGAGCCGATCATGGAAGATTCGGAAACACTGAAACAGTACGCCCTGGAATACCGGGCCGATTTACAAGCTATTGAGCTGGAAGCAGAAGCTCTCGGACTTAAATACAAAGTCGAAAAACGAGAACGTCTGCCGGACTTAAAGGTGAATTTCGGCTATAAAAATCAGTCGGACGGCTCGGAAGGTTTTGTAATTGGCGGGGGCATACAACTGCCCATCTTTAACCGAAACAGTGGAAATATCACCGTAGCGAAGGCAGAACAAAGAAGTGTAGAAACGTCTCTACATATTCAACGACGAGCTATTCGCGATCAGGTGGATGTGGCCTATCAACGCGTTCAGAATTTATACACGCAGTGGCAGGAGATGCAACAGCATTCACTTTCTGCTGAAATGTTGGAAACGGCACGATCTGCTTATCAGGAAGGACGTTATTCGCTGGTTGAATTGCTGGATGCCACCAAGGCTTACGTAGATGGTCGTAGCCTTCAGCATCGAATCACTGCAGATTACCAACAAGCTCTTTTTATGCTCGATACCATCACTTCAGGAAAAATATTCTCAACTCAAAACACTTCAGAACAATGAAAAATTTATTCACAGTACTCTTTGTAAGCATTGCATTTATTATCACCGGTTGCGGCTCAGAACAAGAATCACACAGTCATGGCGAGGACGGGGATCACACCCATGAAGCTCCGGCTCAACAATCATCAGGTGATGACAGTGATGCTGTTCGTATTGGAGGTGGAGACCACCATTCAGCAGAAGATGACTCAACTCATGCTCACGATGAAGAAGGCGACCATAGTCATGAGGAAGATGGGGATCATACGCACGAAGAAGATACCCATTCTCACGGTGATGAAGAACACAGCCACTAAATCCCAACCATTCAACAAACTTATCACGCACAAATTTTGAAGCAATGAAACATCTTATAACATTACTAATTCTAAGTACATCCCTGTTGATGATGGGGTGCGGTGGTGGCAGTGACGAAGATCATAGCCATGGAGAAGACGGTGACCATACCCACGAGCAGCCCGCCCAGCAAGCACAGGAAGAAGACAGCCATTCCCATGAAGGTGAAGACGCCCATAGTCATGGGGAGGATGCCCAACTGGAGGGAGCCGGAGTGATCACACAATGGACGGATAAAACCGAACTGTTCATGGAATATCCCGAACTGATTGTAGGTCAGGAAGCCACCTTCGCCGTTCACCTGACTCGCCTTTCAGATTTCAAACCCATTTCTGAATCCGAAGTGCAGTTTGTGTTTAGCTCTGAAAGGGGCAACGAAGGTTCTCTTACGGAAACGGAAGTGCAAATTCCGGGCATTTATGGACCGGATGTAGTTTTTGACCGGGCAGGACGATATGACCTTACCATAATTATTCAAGGGATGGTAGATGATACCCTTCAGGTGAATGGTATTCCCGTTTATGCATCCGCAGAAGATGTTCCAGCAGCTCATGAGGAAGAAGATCCAAATCTGATTTCCTTTTTGAAAGAACAACAGTGGAAGATCCCTTTTGCCACTCAAAAAGTTGGACGGCATACTTTATCTGAAAGTGTAGATGCACACGGAGAACTCAAGCCGGTACAAAGCAGAGAAGTTACGGTTTCGGCACCTTTTTCAGGGATCATCCTGAGCAGCGCCAATCAAAGCCTACCCGTTGAAGGGCAAGACATCAGCAAAGGTACCTCGCTAGTGCAGTTAAATCCATCCATTCAATCTGCCGATGGAGAAAACTATGCCCAGCAGTTTATCAATGCGCATTCACAACTGTCTTTGGCCCAAAAGAACCTGGAGAGGTCGAAGCGGTTATATGAAAAAGAGGCCATACCGGAAGTAGAACTGGAAAAAGCCCGGATTGAATACCGTCAGGCGCTCACTCAGTTTCAGACGATCAACGAGATCGCTCAAATTGATACTTCAACGGTAGATACCTATGGCGACTCAGAGTCCTCTTACCGATTTGAAATGAAAGCACCGATCTCCGGAACCGTGGTAGAAACCTATGTACGACCCGGTATGCAGGTAAAAGCCGGAGAGCCTCTGTTTCGAATTGTCGATATGAGCAAAATGTGGCTGAGTGTGCATGTTCCGGCTGCTGAACGAACAGCTATTCAAAATCCCGGCGCTGCTGTTTTTTATGTGCAGGGGAATGAGAAAATGTACGGTATGGACGAGGTTAACGGACGCTTGCTTAGCGCGGGCAAGCAAGTGGAACCCCAAACACGAACGCTTTCGCTGATCTATGAAATTGATAATCGAGAAGGATTACATAGCGGACTCTTTGTAACCGCTGAAATCGACACCGATCAAAAAGAAAACGTGGTCGCCATCCCGGAATCAGCCCTTATAGAAGAGGAAGGAAACTTTGTGGTGTACGTGCATGTAGCCGGGGAGTCATTTGAGAAACGCCCAATTACAACAGGCATCAGAAACCGCGGCTGGGTGGAAGTAATTTCTGGCCTGGAAGAAGATGAACACATCGTAACGACCAATGCCTACCAGGTCAAATTGGCTTCGTTGTCTTCTGAAGCGCCTGCACACGGACATGCTCATTAATCAGACTAAGGAAATTATATTATGTTAGATGCAATAATCAGAGGATCGTTAAAATACCGGCTAATTGTGCTGGTGAGTTCGGTGGTCATTTTGGCCGCCGGAATTTATATCGTGGACCGGATGCCGGTAGACGTATTTCCGGATCTCACGGCTCCCACCGTAACGGTAATGACCGAAGCCCATGGGCTGGCCCCGGAAGAAGTAGAACGACTGGTAACCATCCCGGTCGAGACGTCGGTAAATGGAGCGACGGGCGTGCGACGGGTTCGCTCGTCCACCGCAAAAGGTATATCCATTGTATGGGTCGAATTTGACTGGGGCACCGATATTTTCAGGGCCCGTCAAATTGTGAATGAGAAACTGCAGCTGGTAGCAACCAGTCTGCCCGAAGAAGTCCCGCCGCCCATTATGGCACCGATCTCCTCCATTATGGGAGAGATCATGCTGGTGAGTGTGAACAGCGATGAGCACTCTGAGTTGGAAGTGCGAACAGCCGCCGACTGGGAAATCAGAAGAAGGCTTTTGGCTATTCCAGGAGTGGCTCAGGTCATCCCCATCGGGGGTGGGCAGAAACAATATCAGGTGCGGGTTAGCCCTGAAAAACTGAAGCAATACAACATCACCTTAGATCAGGTACTTCAGGCAACTGAGCAGGCCAATGAAAACTTTTCCGGAGGTTTTTTCAGGGAATACAGTCAGGAGTACACTATTCGTGGTATAGGCCGGGCGTATTCGGTGGAGGACCTGGAGCAGTCGGTCATCACTCAGCGCAATAACATTCCGATCACGATCGGCGATGTAGCTACGGTTGAGATTGCAGCCGCTCAAAAGATCGGGGATGCCTCGGTGAATGCTGAGCCGGCGGTCATTATTTCCATCCAAAAACAGCCCGGTGCAAATACCCTGGAACTAACTTCCCGCGTAGATGAAACCTTAGCACAGATTGAGTCGAGCCTGCCTGCCGGTTTTGAGATCAACACCCACCTGTTTCGACAGGCTGAATTTATTGAACTCGCAATAGATAACGTCATTGAAGCCCTGCGGGATGGGGCCTTTTTGGTGATCGTGATCCTGTTTCTGTTCTTGGGGAATTTCCGCACCACCTTGATATCACTTACCGCCATTCCATTAGCACTGATCTTTTCGATCTTCGTGCTGGAATTCTTTGATATTACGATCAACACGATGACCTTGGGCGGGATGGCTATTGCCATTGGGGTGATCGTGGATGATGCCATTATTGATGTGGAAAACGTGTTCAGGCGGCTCAGGGAAAACTCAAAACTGCCGGAAGCTAAGCAGAAACCGGCCATTGACGTGGTATTTGAAGGGTCGAAGGAAATTCGATCATCCATCATTAATGCCACACTGATCATTATGATCGTTTTTCTACCGCTATTCTTTTTAAGTGGAATCGAAGGACGCATGCTACAACCATTGGGACTGGCTTATATCATTTCCATCGGGGCTTCATTAGTCATTGCCATGACCGTTACTCCGGCCATGTGTTATTACCTGCTACCGAGCCAGGCCTCCAAAGGAAAACTGGAAGAAAGCTGGTTCACCAACAAGTTAAAATCAGGCTATGAGCATGTGTTGAATGTAGTACTTCGCGTCAAGAAGACCGTTCTGATTGGAACCTTGGTGCTGTTTCTTGGAACATTAGTGGTGTTGCCATTTCTGGGAAGGTCATTCCTCCCCGAGTTCAATGAAGGTACGTTGGTGATCAGTGCAGTGACCATTCCAGGAACCTCACTAACCGAATCCAATGCCATTGGAAAACGAATTGAGGAGATCCTGCTGGAGCACCCGGCCATTGAATCAACCTCTCGACGTACCGGTCGAGCCGAACTGGATGAACACGCACAGGGCGTGAATGCTTCTGAGATCGATGCGGAACTGGATATTCCGGAAGGAACGACCAAAGAACAAGTGTTGGCTGAGATTCGGGAAGACCTGAGTGTAGTTTCAGGAACCAACATCACTATTGGTCAGCCCATTGGCCACCGCATTGACCACATGCTTTCCGGGACGCGCGCCAACATTGCCGTGAAAATCTTTGGTACGGATTTATTCAGGCTTCGGGCACTAGCTGAGGAAGTGCGCGGACAAATGGAAACGGTAGAAGGTGTGGTTGATCTGTCGGTAGAGCAGCAACAGAATGTGCCACAAATTCAAATTCGTCCCGATCGCCGGGCATTGGCTCGCTACGGAATTACCATTCAACAACTTGCTGAGATGGTGGATGTGGCTTTTGCTGGTGAAGTGGTCTCGCAGATACTGGAAGGCGACAAGATGTTCGACCTGCTGGTTCGCTTCGATGAAGATCATCGGGGGAGTATAGAAGCAGTACAGAAAGCAACCTTTAACCTAGAAGACGGAACCATTGTGCCGCTAGCTGAACTGGCTTCGGTGACATCCCGAAGTGGTCCTAATACCATCAGCCGAGAGAATGTGCAGCGCAAGATCGTGGTCTCAGCTAATGTCGCGGGTAGAGATCTGCGTGGTACCGTGGATGAGATCCGGGCCAATGTAGCTCAGAACGTAAGCTTCCCGCAGAGCTATTTTGTTGAATACGGCGGACAGTTTGAAAGCGAAGCACAGGCCACCCGGACTATTTCGTTGCTAAGCATTATTGCTATCGCGGCGATTTATCTGTTATTGTACCTGGAATTTGGTTCTCTCAAAACCGCCTTGTTGGTCATGGTAAACCTTCCATTTGCATTAATCGGCGGAATTTACACGGTACTGTTTACCAGCGGTATCATTTCCATTGCCTCATTAGTCGGCTTTATCACCTTATTTGGGATTGCCACAAGGAACGGTATTCTGATGGTATCCCATTACCAACAGTTACGGAAAGAAGGGAAAGAATTTCTGCAAGCCATACGTCAGGGCGCGATGGAACGACTCAATCCTATCCTGATGACCGCACTTACCGCAGGGCTCGCCCTTATACCGCTGGCACTTGCTGCCGGAGAACCTGGCAATGAAATACAATCTCCTATGGCACAGGTAATTCTTGGTGGACTATTGAGTTCAACTTTGCTGAACATGGTCGTCATCCCGGCCCTGTTGGCACAGTTTGAGACGGAATAAAAAAAGTAAAAAGGCTGAGAAACTCAGCCTTTTTATTAATAATAGATCAATTTATTCCAGTATGAACAGATTGAATAATCAACAAGCCCGATTTGTACAATACAAGTCGGGCGTTGTTTCTAGGGCTTAAAAACAGGAATATCTAATTGTTATGATAATGAAGATGTAGGATCTATTAGATCGCAGCTAATTAGCCTTAATTAGGCAGAAAACCGGACTGATTAGGGAGGTTGGTCTGTACAGCCATGGCTTTTTGTTTAACGAATTGGTTTACATTGAACCCCTGTAACTGCGGGTTCATCGAAGGATTGAAGTATTTATAGACTAATAAGGTGATGGCCAATCCGGTACCGGCTCCAATTCCTGCACCTGAAGCATTATCTGTCACGGCCTGACCAACGATCGCACCTAAGGCTGTCAGTCCACCTGCGATAATTGCCCTGCTCTGTGGGGTATCGTTTTCTAACGCTTTCTTTAAAATTAACGGAAGGGTAATCATGCCAACCGGTCTAACATAATCTTCTCCTTCAGGTAGAAGAGAATAGTTGTGATTTACGATGTTTGGTCGATCATTCTTTGGTTTCTTAGCCTTATTTAGGTTGAAATTAGGCAAATTAGGGTGGCTTTGAGTGGGATTCTCTCTTTTAATGCTATCCGGTTTACCGGAAAGAATATGCCCAGGAACTTCAAATCCTTTCACCCGACCTGATTTTGTTTCGATGGCCCAATCCCCCACGGGGTATCCCATACAGTTATAGCCTTTCTTTACGGCTTCTGATAAAGTTGGAGGTGTAACCCCTAAAACTTCGGCCAATTGTTTTCCTTTTAGAAAGATTCGGGTATCGGTAGATGAGATGGTTGTATCGTTTGTTTTCATAATGAATCATCCTGATTAAATAAGTAGGTTAGTAGAGCAATGATACCGCCGGTAAGCAGCGCTTGCTTTAACCCATTAATGAATTGTTGTTTTTGATTATTTCCTTTGGCCTCATCCAACCTTCGCTTGAGCTGTATCATGGATGCCAAGGCAAAATCATTAGGAAGGGCTGTGCCTCGTTCCCATTTAAGAACTGCTTGTGCGGTAACACCGAAGTACTTGCCAAATTTGGCTAAACTCCAGCCTAACTCTTCCCTTAATTGTGTGATTTCTTCTGGATTCATGATGATTGAACATACGAATTATTCCGATAAAAATCATCTTAGTTGTTAACTAAGTTAACAATATATGTTTATAAAAAGATGGAAGGTGGCCAACAATTTTCGGTTCAGGAAGGACAAGAATTCACGCTCAGAATTTCGGGAAAGAGGGAAGCGTTTGTGAATTGAATTCATGTGAACCCCGTTCAAATGCTTCAATAACGGGGGTACATTTAGTAGTACACGAAATTTGAAATCAACCTCTAAAGTGCTTTAAACCAAATATTTATCGTGACTTCGGATCAGAAGGTTGAGGGTTCGAATCCTTCCGGGCGTACATAGACGTACTAACGCCAAGCTCTAAGATATTTACTTACAATATCTTAGGGCTTTTGTGTTTTTAAGAGCGGCCAACATATGGCAAACATTTTCACTTAAATGATTTTCATTGCGTCCTTGAAGTATTATCTGAAAAAGGAGTCATTCTAAAATAAGTTGAATACATAATTTCCCAATTATTTTTAGAGTGTATTGTAACAATACCTTATATCTGACTAATAATTTCGGTCATGACTTTTGTGTAAGCTTGTTCTTGTTCATACCTAATCTCTGGTCGTAGCAAAGCCATAATATCCCCGGTAAATTCATTATCCTGCATCTTCTCTTCCAGATTAAGCTCAAATTCACGGGCTGTAGGTGCTTTGTTGTCTTCCTGATCCATGTAGGCATGAAAACACTCAATGATTTTGTCGATGTCCAGATCAAGGTTCTCAATAGCATAATGTAGATCAAATAAATCTCGTCCCTTCTTTCGCTGGTATAACGCTCTGAGTTTGGTGCCTAAAAGCTCTTCCGGCAGGTAGCTTGTCACTTCTGCACTGCCCTGATACCAAGGGTTATCCACTGAAAAAATTTCTTTCTGTAACCCCAACACATTGAAGTGTTCCCGTGTATTGATTTCAATTTTTACCCTCATGCTCGGTGGGGGACTTACTTCCGTCTCAAATTGATAATATACCGTACAGTTATGTTCATTCAGTTTTACTTGCCGGTCATCTTTCCCACCCAGGAATATTAATTGATCCCGAATAGCTTCAAGCATGGGTTTGGCAGGACCAGAATGTAACTGTACCAAATCAATATCTTCAGAATACCTTGCCTGTGGGCTTAAGAATAATTTATGGAGAGCTGTACCTCCACGGAATGCGAGGTTTTTCTTCAAAAAATCATTGGAAAAGATCTCTACAACGGCTCTGGAAATAACCAAATCCTGTTCAACCTGTGAAGATTCAGTCCAGGGAGCTACAGACCGCCAGGCATCTATATACGCTTTAGGGATCATAGTTCGTCAACCTCTACCTTCATATTTGGTATTATTTTCCAACGGTTTGGTGTTTTTTGATTCTCACTTTCTGTCTTGGGATTTAACTGAGCTGGGTAGTATTTCCGGCTGTCTAATACAATATGTATGGCATCAGCCAGTGTGGTTTCCTGAAGAACCTCATCAAGCAAAAAACCTAAGCGTTGAAGGGTTGTCGTTTGAGAAAAATCCTCTGCGGTTTTTGTCAGTGTGTCTGGTTTCAGCTCAATGACTAATTCGGCCAAAACCGTGGTGGCTCGGTTTATGCCCCCGATACGGTCTGAGTAAAAGACTAAATCAAGAGCCGTTAATGCCGGACTCGAAATATTTATGTAACCCGCATCTGTTTTCTGCTGAGATACAAAATCAGTATTCCAACCTTTTTTCAGGCAAAAGACAATAGATTGCTGCTTGTTTTTGATTGGTCTTAAATAAGGAGGCTCAGAGACTACGAATTGTGTTTGTGGCTGTTGATGAGCGGCTCCATAATACATAGCTGCGGTTAGGAGTCCCACATAATAATCCCTTTCCAAGAATTTCATCAGGTCATCAATGAAATAGCTCAATGGCAGGGTTTGGCGGGATGCGTATTCCGGAGGGATGATTAGGTAGAATTCATTTCGCAGTCTAGCCACTCGGTTTTTATGTAATAACCGCTGTATTGTTTTTTTAAACGCATTTTCAGTGAGATGAAATTTTTCAATTACTTCATTAGAAGTAAAGGTAAACCGGCCCCGGCTTCTCATTTCATCCAGATAAACGTCTAAATATTCGTAGTGAGTATCACTCATAAATTTTAGTTTCTAACTGCAAAAAGGGTTGAAGTTCCACCCGTTTTGCAGTTAAGAACTAAAAAAGACGGCTTAAATACAACTATAAAGTGATTAAGTTAAGATTCTTGGAAAGTATCAGAGGCGCTGAGTGTCGTGTTTCTTGAAATTAAATTTTCGGACAAGCTATCGGACGGTAACGGACATTAATAGGCAGTGTAAGTGAAGTAATTTGTAATCAAATCTTTCATTTGCCTTCACTTCACCCACTTAAACGAAAAACTGAATCTGTTTCTAATGATCAATAAAGGGTGTTTAAGTGTAATAGAATGAACACTTTTGCTTTCTTCCGGGCGTACATAGACGTACTAACGCCAAGCTCTAAGATATTTACTTACAATGTCTTAGGGTTTTTGTGTTTTTAGGAAGTGCATAAAACTAAGAAGATTGATCATTAGATTTCCGATTATCCACAATCCTTTTATCGATAAGTTTACCCTCTTCAAACATTAAAAAGAGGTCCTTTTCATAAACTGAAGCATATCCCATATGTACATATTGCAGCCTATATCCGGTTGGGATTCGTACTTCACCGGTAAACCATTCAGCAAATACTTCTTGTTGACCCGGGAAGAGAGTTTCAACTCCCTTCCTGGAATCATGAGATAGGTTGATCTTTAAATTTGTCAGGTAGAGTTTGTCATCCTTTACTTCCCACTCGCCCATGTAACCCCGCCGGCATGCTGTTCCAAGTGAATTCAATTGGACCTGAAGATCGTATCTATTTCTTAGATATGAATTCAGCGGTTCAGCAGCCATACTGAGGGTTCTTCCCTCATATTTGATGGTTTCTTTGATTTGAGCCGTCATGCAAAAGAAATTTGATCGGTATAAAAGATATTTGAATATCTAAATCAGAAGTAAATCGGTTTGTTTTAATTGAACTAAGATGATAACATTGTTAGGATTATCGTTTCCAAAAATTAAAATAGCACAGAGAAGTTTTGCCTATAAAAAATTTAAAAGTAATTACAGGGATACTTTTACTCACTTTTTGCCTGTTGAATGGCTCCATTCAGGCACAGATTCTCTATCAGGACACCGAACACTTTTCCACTTTTGACTGGACCCAAAATCTGAGGTTTCAGATCCTTGATAAGAGTCATGCCTACGGGACTATCTTGTATGATCGTGGATTTTCAAGAGTCCTTACTCCGTTGACCAAGCATGAATATGAGCTCGATATGATGGGGCAGGAGTATTTCTTTGGGGATCAGTTTGCCTGGCATAAAAATGGCCAACAAGGTTTAAGAAGCCGGTTCTCCAGTTATGATAAGGGTCGATGGGCGGTATTTACAGAACTTCATGTAGACAGTGAGTTATCAGATAAATCAGCCATTGGGCTAAGTACCCACCTTCAGCAACATGGAAGAGCGGAAAGAGCCTTGTTTGAATTTACCTACAAAAGGAAACTCTCAGAAAGACAGAGTCTCTATTTTCAACACACGGTGGCTGAATTCAAGCGTGACCTGGACCTGACGTTGTCGTACCGGTATCAGGGAGGTGAGATGGGTGACTTTCGATTTGATTTCACTTATCAGGATTACCTGAACAACGTGGTTAACAAAGTGGGGAATGATGCCTATTTCCAGACGCCGGAAGAAGCGGCCATGAATTTTCAGGAGCAGATCAAATCACCCAATACCCTTTTTCTGGGAAGGTGGAACAGTCCGGGTGATCAGAGATTCCATTGGGATCTGAGTTTTATCGTTCAGCCGCCGGTCAAGAAGAATATCTTCAATAATGCAGAAGATGAATTTTCGGTGGATAGCAGGGAGTGGCTTTATGTGCTGAATGGAGTCGTGGATGTAAATGTGGGGCCGGTCACCGTTGGAGTGTTTGGATACAAGACCTTCAACAATGAGGAAAGAAACGGAGTGGCAGATCAAAACCGGGTGGATTACACCGCAAAGCAGAATAACTATAAAGTGGGATTGGTGGCAAAAGGCAAGGCCTGGAAATGGACTCCATTGCTCAGGATCTCACGAGAATATTATAACGATTTTCAGTCTGGCGAAAATGGCGGGGTTTCGGTAGTCGATCAGGAATTTGACCTGAAAGAACGCCGCTGGATGCTGGATGCCGGACTGATGTACAAGGTAAGTCCTAAGTTGTCCATCGCTTCGCGATATCAGTCACAATTGCGAACTACCAATGAAGACCTGAATGCTCTGCAAGCATCAGAAGAAATTCATAACCTCGTGCGCAACTGGGGACAGTTTTATATCAATACCGGCCGCAGGGTAGATAACAGGGTGACACTGCATATCAACATGCATTTGCACAGAAAATTCAAACTGCAGCTGTTCGGTGCCTTTGATCTGGATGCCGACACCAATCGTTATGTGGATCGCATTCAACGCTTCGACAAAGGCGGCGCAAAAATGGTGGTAGTTCTGGATTAAGTGGGTACTCGTTGAATATCAAACCTGGAATTAGCGCAGGCGTCGTCCCGAAAGTCGGGATGCGGTGGCTAGTTAGAGCAAAGTTGGTTGCCCATCTAAAACTACCAAAGATTTCTCCGCTCCACTCACTCGCCTTTGGGGCTCGTTCCTTCCGGTCGAAATGACAAGCGGGGGAGTGAATAGGGGGCAATGGTGTAATTACCGCGTCTTCTCCCCTAAGTTTAGGGGAGAAACAAAGAGGGGTTGCAGATATGGGCAACCGGGTATGAATATGCAAGATCCTTCGCTCCCTCAGGATGACGGGTTTTTTATGTTTTGTAAGCTTGGTTGCCTAATTCAGGCATAAACCAATCTCAAACCTGGAATTAGCGCAGGCGTCGTCCCGAAAGTCGGGATGCGGTGGCTAGTTAGAGCAAATTGGTTGCTCATCTAAAACCACCATAGATTTCTCCGCTCCACTCACTCGCCTTAGGGCTCGTTCCTTCCGGTCGAAATGACAAGCAGGGGAGTGAAGCTGGAGCTTCACAGTAGTCGTTACGAAGGAGGACCTTCGTAACGAGGCTCTATGGGTGGTGAATACGGGCAGCCATATTTAATCAAGCGTCCTCCTCCTTGTTAAGGAGGAGACAGAGGAGGTCGTGATTGGGGCATCCAGCTATGAATAGGCAAGATCCTTCTCCGCCAGCCGGCGGATCAGGATGACGGCCTTGTTTATTGAATATTGAAATGAATTTCTTCCACAAATTTTATACTCTTGGCGAAAAGTAAACCTAAAATTTGATCAAAAAATGAATCAACTGATACTATTGCATGGGGCATTGGGGACCTCCGATCAAGTGAAGCCTTTAGCCGATAAGCTGAATGCGGATCGCCCCGTACATTTGCTTAATTTTGAAGGTCATGGTACAGAAGCGGTTTTGGAGCGACCATTCCGGATGGAGCACTTTGCCGAAAACGTGCTGAATTATATGGAGGAAAACTCAATCGAAAAAGCTGATTTGTTTGGGTATAGCATGGGAGGTTATGTAGCATTGTTGTTAGGATTACATCACGGGGATCGGATTGGAAAGATCTCAACCCTGGGGACGGTATTGAAGTGGTCGCCTGAGGTTGCCGGCCGGGAGGTTAAATTCCTGAACCCCGCGAAGATCACAGAGAAAGTGCCACAGTTTGCGCAAGAGCTGGACAGACGTCACCCGGGCAGCTGGAAGCAGGTTACTTCCAAAACCAAAGAGCTGTTAACAGACCTGGGCAAGGAACACCGAATTAAGGATTCAGATTGGTCAGATATTAAAAATAAAGTGAGAATACACGTAGGAGACCGGGATCAAACGGCAGGACTTGCTCAAAGTATCGACGTTTACAACGCACTTCCGAATGGGGAGTTAGTAGTGCTTCCAAATTCTCCACATCCCATAGAAAAGGCGGATATGGACCTTTTAGTTGCTTCCTTGAATGGTTTTTATATTAGCTGAGGGTGCTATATCCTCGTTTGTGCGGTACAGAATATAAATTCTCTGTCTGAGACTAATACATAGACAGGCAGTATAAATTCGCAAAGAGTCGTCTGACGGATTGGGTGATAGCCCGGTGAGTTTTATAATCGAGTCTATAGCCCAACCTCTGAACGACATCCTATACTGTTTCACCTGCCACGCAGAGGTTCTTTGTTTTTCTTTCTTACCCCGGGATAAATCCCGGGGCTAAAGATGTCATCCCGTTGGGATGAGACCACGAAATAATATGGTTTCTGGTCATCCGTCTAAGGTCTAATAAAAATTCGTTCGTTCAGTCCATCGCCATTCGGTGAACCGGTCGTTCAATAACCACCAAAGATTTCTCCGCTCCACTCACTCGCCTTAGGGGCTCGTTCCTTCCGGTCGAAATGACAAGCAGGGGAGTGAATATTGGCAATGAGGTATAATCAGGCGTCCTCCTCCTTGTTAAGGAGGAGACAGAGGAGGTCGTGATTGGGGCAAGGAGGTATGAATAGGCAAGGTCCATCGTTGCCTCTGGATGACGGCTTTTTGTGCTTGTGTGGTTTTGGTTGCTCATTTTTAATCACCATAGATTTCTCCGCTCCATTCACTCACCTTAGGGTTCGTTCCTTCGACAGCAGGTGAGTGAATATTGGGAATGAGGTATAATCAGGCGTCCTCCTCCTTGTTAAGGAGGAGCCAGAGGAGGTCGTGAATAGGGCAACCAGCTATGAATAGGCAAGGTCCATCGTTACCTCTGGATGACGGGCTTTTTGTGCTTGTGTAAATTTGGTTGCTCATCTAAAACCACCATAGATTTCTCCGCTCCACTCACTCGCCTTGTGGGCTCGTTCCTTCGACAGCAGGTGAGTGAATATTGGCAATGAGGTATAATCAGGCGTCCTCCTCCTTGTTAAGGAGGAGACAGAGGAGGTCGTGATTGAGGCAACCAGCTACGAATAGGCAAGATCCTTCTCCGCCAACCGGCGGATCAGGATGACAGCTTCTTTTGGTTGTTTGAATTTGTTTGCTCAGTACATACCACTAAAACCTAATTACTTATCACTTATCACTTATCACTAAAACCTAAACACTAAAAACTCCCCACCCTATCTCCCGAAGTTATATCTGAAATTGACCCGAATTGTTCGGCTTGACCAGCTGAAATCGCTTCTTGTGTAAGTAAACGGCTCAATGATCTCACGGTCGCCATTTCTGGTGTTAAAGAGGTCACGCACGTTGACCGAAATAGTGGCTTTATCATCCAAAAGCTTGCGGGACAGGCCGCTTCCCACAAATGAACGAGACGGCCGGCGGCCCTGTGTGGTGGCACTTGCCCCGCGGTAGTAGAAATAGGATTGAAAATTCCAGTTATCTAGGAAAGTCCAGCGGACTCTGAGCCGGCTCGTGAAATTATCCGACTCACTGTCGTACACCACGCCCTGAAATTCTCCTTCCGATTCCGACTGATACAGATTCACGCTGCCCGAAAGCTGCAGGTTTTCAGTGATATCCTGATCGGCTGAAAGTTCGATCCCCCAGGCATCTTCCGTAGCCAGGTTGATGGGCGTTCGCGTTGTAATACCGTTTTCCTCAATAATGGAAACCCGCTCGATCACCTGCGTGCGGTGGCGGTAATAAAAGCTGGTAAGTAAAGAACCGGTCTCCCAATATCTCAGGTATCCGACCTCATAGGAATCGCCGAATTCAGGTTTGAGATCAGGGTTTCCGGTTCTTCGATTTCTGTTATCGGTGATCTCGGTGTAGGGTAACAGGTACCATGACCTCGGGCGCGAGATCCTGCGGCTGTAACTCGCCTGAACGGAATTTTGTTCGTTCAAAGTATAGGAAAGAAATAAGCTTGGAAACAAGTCCAGATAATTTTGGTCACTGCCCTGACCACTGTTGGTGAGTTCCGTTTCAATACGCGTATTTTCGGCCCGCACACCCATTTGATAGGTGAAAGGCTTCAGTTCACCGGAATAGATCGCATAGGCAGAATTTACATTTTCCAGATACTCGAAGTTGTCCGTGGCGCCAAATTCTTCAGAGGCTTCCACCCAGTTATTATTCACAAATTCTTCCACCAGGTAATCACTGTCCTCAGTTTCATAGTTGAACCGAAATCCGGCCTCAAATTTATCGTTTTCCCGAATGGGACGCTCATAATCCACATCCATCCGGAGGTCACGGTAGGTTTCGTTACCAAAGGTGCGCTGTCGCTCCTCATCTCCGGTTCCGGACACGATCCGCTGATCCAAAAGGGAATTTTCATCTTCCACGCCCCATTCGAAATCGGCATCCGCTCTTAGCATGTGATCGTCATTCCCGCCAAAGATCTTTTCGTACTGTATGCGGGCTTCGTAATCAGATTCATTTTGCTCATCATTGACTTCCCGGATACTTTCCGCTATGACCGGCCAGCTGCTATTTACAGATCGATAGACCTCGTCATTCAGCGGGTCGTAATCCGTGTAATTCACGTTTCGGTCTTCCTCGCCTGTCTCAAGGTTAAGGCGACCCTCCACGGTCAGGACCTGATCTGCCGGAAGAAAGATATCGGCCCCAAGGTCTATGCTTCCTTCGATCTCTTTCTCATCCCAGTCACTGCTTTCGGAATAGGCAAAGGTGGTATCGGCACTGAAACTCTGAAAGGTTCGGCTTGAGCGCGGATCCTGTTCATATTCAAGCTGTGTATTCACGAACCAGTTGATGTTCTTTCGCTGATAATTCAGGTTCACCCCAACCGAATGATCTTGTGGAATACCGGTGTTGAGCCGAACGCTGCCATTAAATCCTAACTCGGCATTATCTACCAGGATGATATCAATAATACCGCCCGTGCCGTTGGCCGAGTACCGTGCAGAGGGATTGGTGATGATCTTCACTTCTTCGATCAGTCCGGCCGGAATACTGCTGAGGGCATCAGTTCCATTTCGAACCAGATTGGATGGCCGCCCATTGATGAGTATCTGCACGCCCTGATTACCCCGTAGGCTCACATTTCCTTCAAAATCAGTGGTGATGGAAGGCACGTTATCCAACACATCCAGGGCTGAACCGCCAAGACTCGTCACATCTTCCTCCACATTGAAAGTCCGGCTGTCGAAATTCATTTCCATGTAAGAACGCTGCCCCTGAACTTCCACCTCACCCAACTCAGATTGTGTGGGTTGCAGACGGATGGTCCCCAGGTCAATATCCTGCCCGGATGCCACCTCAAGTGGTTGTTCATGATCCTGAAACGATAAAAAAGAAATGCGAAGCAGGTAATTCCCGGGATCTACCTCAAGGTTGAAGTCGCCGTTTACATCGGTCACCGTACCGGATAGTGGGGTTTCCGGGGCATCCTCATCATACACCGCCACGGTAGCATTGATCAGGGGTTCCGACTCATTATCAACCACCTGTCCGGTGATCTGAACATCCTGAGAAAATACCGACGCCGGCAGCAGTAAAAGTAAGGTAATTAGTGTTGAAAACGTGACTGAAAGTCGTGAAGTCATAGTTATAAGTTGGTTCATAGGGCTTTCACAACTAAAACTACGAACTCACCGTTGGAATCATTCTCCATCTAAATCGGATTTATTCCATTTTTACAATTTTGTGCATGTGGCTAATTGGAATTTCCACAGTTGAATCTCCAATATCGAATGATCAAGGGTTTTGGTGAATACAAGCAATGAGGTAAATACAGCGTAGATACTCGTTCCCAACCATCCCGATATAATCGGGAGAACGCATGCCAGGACCACCGGTCCATCGCCGATCGGTGAACCGGTCGTTCAATAACCACCATAGATTTCTCCGCTCGAAATGACAAAGAAGGATGGTGAATATGAGGAATGAGGTTGTTACAGCGTCTTCTCCCCTAAGAATAGGGGAGAAACAAAGAGGGGTTGCGGATACGGGCAACCAAGTATGAATAGGCAAGATCCTTCTCCGCCAGCCGGCGGATCAGGAAGACGGGCTTTTTATGTTTTGTGAGTTTGGGTGCACAATTCAGGCATAAACCGACATCAAACCTTGAACTAGCGCAGGCGTCGTCCCGAAAGTCGGGATGCTGTGCAGAAAATAAGCTCTCCGTCAGACGACTCTTTGCAAGATTTTCCTTCATGCCCATGTTTAAGTCGTCAGACGGTACGTCGTATTAACAAAGGCGTTCCCTTATCCTGCGGTGGTAACTGAAAAAATTCAGATATATTTCGACGTGAATCCTGTAAATTCCTTGCCAATCCCATCAATCCCGGTTCAAAACGAGGCAGTAACCAAAGCCCATGGTTTGCAATCAATTAACCAAGTATAACAGGCGTCCTCCTCCTTGTTAAGGAGGAGACCTACCAAATCGGCAGGCAGGCAGAGGAGGTCGTGATTGGGGCAAGTAGGTAAGAATAGACAAGGTCCCTCTCCGCCAGCCGGCGGATCAGTATGACGGCTTTTTGTGGTTGTGTGGTTTTGGTTGCCTAATTCAGGCATAAACCAATCTCAAACCTGGAACTAGCGCAGGCGTTATCCCGAAAGTCGGGATGCGGTGGCTAGTTAGAGCAAAGTTGGTTGCCCATCTAAAACTACCATAGATTTCTCCGCTTCACTCACTCGCCTTTGGGGCTCGTTCCTTCCGGTCGAAATGACAATGAGGGGGTGAATATGGGCAACTATGTATAATCAGGCGTCCTCCTCCTTGTTAAGGAGGAGACAGAGGAGGTCGTGATTGGGGCAGTTGGGCAAGAATAGGCCTGTGAAGATCCTTCGCTCCCTCAGGAAGACGGCCTCTTATGTTGTGTAAGTTTGGTTGCTAAATTAAGGCAGTATAACCACTTCGAAATTGAATGTTCCTTGTTGGATATTGGATATTCATAGAGAGGTCGTGATTGGGGCAAGGAGGTAAGAATAGGCAAGGTCTTTCTCCGCCAGCCGGCGGATCAGTATGACGGCTTTTTTGTTGTGTAAACCAGGCTGCTTAATTCGGACAGAAAACCCACTTCGAAATTGAATGTTCCTTACCTGCCTGCCGGTGAGGCAGGTTCAATGTTCAATATTCATAAGCTCATCGTTGATGCCATAGCGGAAACGGCGGCTGTCTTCTGTGTCACGCTGGCGGATGATGAGCTTTTCGTGCACGCCAAAGGCATCCTGAGTTTTCTTATTGATCGACCGTATCGTCTCGTTCCTTAATTTTCGCCGATAATCATAATTATCCACTTCAGGCCACACCATCTCTTCCAGGTCACTGGTTTCCGGCATTTGGTCAGCATCCATGATCGTTTTGAGAAGCAATTTCTCAGTTTTATTAAGGTCAACCATCAACTCTTCAATTTGCACAGTGGGTGTCCGGCCGTTTATACCCGGAACCGAACCTCTGTACCTCATGACCACAAAGCCAAGGATCAGCAGTAGGCCTAATCCCACAAGTGACCCGAAAAGCAGAATAGAGTTATCATTAACGGGAGTAAGCTTGCTGATGAGATCCTGTTCCGGGATCTTCAATACTACAATTGGGTGAGCGTTATCATTGGTGATATTTTGAAATCCCAGTAAGATCAATTCCTGACTTTTCTGATCAAACAAAATATTGGTGGTAATAACCTCTGCCTCCAGGGTTTGCTCCAGTTCAAACAACTCGTAGTTTTGCATCTGCGTGAGCCCAATGGTCTTTATTGAAATGGCAGGCCTGTTTCCTTCAGATGTTTGAACCGGCAGATACCAATTTCCTGTTTGACGACTGTAGGCACTTGCCGACACCGAACTGCGTCCAATGCCATTTTCATTAAATGCTCCGAAGGCTTGAGGGATCTTGCCATCAGTCAGGTCAATGGTCATTTCACGCGACCAAAGCATCGTTTCGAAATCAAATTTCCAGAGAGACTGATTCGCGACCCGGTTTGAATTTCCGTCATCGTGGCCTCTGTTTTGAATGTAGGATCCTCCGTAAATAAAAAAGGCCTGTTCCTCTTCAACATAGATTCCTTTGGCACCTACGATCTCGGGGGGATAATCCGATCCCTTGGCCGGTGTGAGGATCTTCCATTCCCTCAGGTTCGGGAGATAATAAGTGATCAGGTTTTTATCCTGCCAGTAGCCATATCCGCCGAAAGCGTGGATCATTCCGTTGTAGAAAAAAGGGACATGACCAAACTGATTTTTATGATCGAATGACCGGTCGATGCGTACCAGAGAGTGGGTTTTAAGGTCGAGCTCAAAAACCAGGCCTACGCCCGTCGACCAAAAATAGATAGTACCCGTTACGTGATCGTAACCAAACTCCTTGGGGTCCTGAAAGAGTCTGTCCATCTCTTCCTGTTCAAAGACGTGGCGTTGAGTCCATTGCTTGGAATTCAGGTCATAATCCCATAGTTCATTCCGTACCATCACGTATAAAACCCGGTTCACCGTGTCGATATCTGCGTAGATCCCATCCCTTCCGATCAGTACGGGATACGCGTTTTCCTCAGGCAATTCACCATCTTGAAGCAGGCTCGTGGGTATTTCATAATCGTGATATGAAAATGCATAAGCGGGCGCATTCAACACACCAAAAACAAAAAGCCCTAAAGTAATGATTAGACGGACAAGCCTATCCTTCATCTCAAGAAACGATACGTTGATTGTTAACCTATTTTCAATAAAATAAGAATTTACAGGTAATATATATAGTGTTTGTAGGGGATGAGGCGGTAAGATGGAGTAAAGGGGACAGTATTTTTGGTTTTTAATTGTTGAACCTATCGGAATTGAACGCGGATGACACGGATCCGGCAGATGATCACGGGTTAGGGTTACGGGATTTGATAGACCGATTCACCGATCGGCGATGGACCGAACGACCGAATTTTATACTAATTGAAGATGTACAACGGGGATTGTATTCATTTGTGGGTTCATCTCTTAGGGATGAAATCATTAGCCCCGTCCTTCAGCCTGCCTGCCGGCGAGGCAGGGGCGGGGTTAGAATGACAGACCAAAGAACCTACGCCCGGTGGGTGGTAAAGATTCGGAGGGTGCTCGGAGGTTGGGAATGAGCTAAACCTATCGAAATTGAACGCGGATGACACGGATCCTGCTGATGAACACGGGTTAGGATTACGGGATATGATAGACCGATTCACCGATGTGCGATGGACCGAACGACCGAATTTTATACTAATTGAAGATGTACAACGGGGATGACTGGTGGAGGTGACGCTGTAAGATCGAACATCCGCGAAATCCCAAAATCCCCTGAATCCGCGATTCACAAATGATACACTCGATCGTGAAACCCAATAGGGTATTATCTATCCACGTGCACCGGGATCCTGAGGGATGACCCCAATAGCCCCGTCCTTCAGCCTGCCTGCCGGTTGAGGTAGGGTCCTGACATGCGTTCTCCCGATTACATCGGGAAGGTTGGGAACGAGCCTACTATGCGATCTTCTTATCCACAGAATACTTGCCGCCGCCTGTGAAAAAGGTGATGACGAACATCATCAGAAAGATAAGAGCGAGTTCTTTTTGGCCAAATGGGTCGCCGGAGTGCTGAATAAAAAAGGCCACCGCCATGTTAATGGCAATCACAAGTGAGGAAAGACGCGTGCCAAAACCCAGCACAACAAAAAGACTGCAAATACCTTCTGCAAAAGCCGCAAGAATGAGCGAGATCTCCGGGCCCAGGCCGATCGGATCCGCAAAAGAAAAATCACCGGAAAAAACCTTCATCAACTTTGGGAGACCGTGTGTGAACAAAATACCGCCGGCTCCAATACGGAGAAGCAATATGGATAGGTTTACGTCAATGAATTTGCTTGGATCGGTTGAGAGTAACTTCTTGAACATGTCGCTTGGGCTTATTGGTTTAATTTTGAACTAATAAAATAAAATTTCGGGAATATATTCGCATCTCATTTCACAAAATTATCAATTCCTTAATAACCCCGATCATTTTTATCTATTGCAGTCGGAACTTCGGGTGCGTATATTTAGTTCAACATTAAACAATTTAATACTAACCTAATATTATTAACTATGTCGACCTGGAATATTGACCCAACTCACTCAGAAATTCAGTTTAAAGTAAAGCACCTTGTGATCTCTACCGTGACCGGATATTTCCGTTCTTTTAACGGAACCGTTGAATCGGAAGGAGACTCCTTTGAAGGCGCAAAGATCACTTTTGAGGCGGATATCGATAGCGTGGATACCAACAATGAAGATCGCGACACTCACCTGAAATCAGATGATTTCTTCAATGCAGAGGCGTATCCAAAAATGAAGTTTGAATCTACTTCTTTCAAAAACACCGGTGGAGACAACTACGAACTAACCGGTAACATGACCATCCGTGACGTCACCAAAGAGATCACCCTCGATGTTACCCATGGCGGAACCGTTGAAGATCCATACGGACAAACTAAAGCCGGTTTTGAGCTCAATGGATCCCTGAACCGCAAAGAATTTGGCCTGAAATGGAGCGCCGTAACAGAAGCCGGCAGCGTAGTGGTAGGCGACGAAGTGAAACTGCTCATGAACGTTCAGGTAGTGGAAGCGGAGTAATTCCGGCTACTTGTTGGTCAGTTAGGTTTAAAAACTGCAATGTAATTTAGTCATTCCCGTGAAAACAGGAATCCTATGATTATAACAAATGCAGGTGTAGAACCTAAGCCTCAAATTAGAATAGATGAAGCATTGAAAACTGACCTGACAATATTGTTTATTTGATCTCCGAAAGGTGTCCCTGTTTTAACAAGGACGCCTTTTTTTATATTATGCCATCTGCATTATCTGAGTCATCCGCGTTCCATTCATTGCTATGGTAGGACTCACCGTTCAATCACTGTGATTAATTTTAGAGATACTCGGTTTGAAGCAGAATTGCGTCACGAGATTAAGGGGTTAAAAAGGGATTTGCTGCTAAAAACAGTAAAAGCATAAATCAGTTCTTTAATAATCGCTGAGAGTGCAGTATAATCTGCAAAACAAAACTCAATGATCGTTATGAAAAAATATCTATCTCTCTTAACCATATTCTCACTTCTCATGCTTGCCACTGCTTGCCAGCCGGCAGAGCAGACGAATTCTGAACCACAGGAAACCAAAGAATGGTCGATCGCTTTACATGGCGGAGCCGGCTATGTTTCCGAGAATATGCCCGAAGATCGCAAAGAGGCTTATATGGCTTCCCTGGAAGAAGCTCTGTCAATTGGTTCAGAGATCCTTGCCAATGGCGGTTCAGCACTGGATGCTATTGAAAAGACCGTGAATTACCTCGAGGATAATGAACTCTATAATGCCGGAAAAGGGGCGGTATTCACTTCAGAGGGTCGCAACGAACTGGATGCGGCTATCATGGACGGATCTACCCTGAATGCGGGCGCCATCACTGGGGTGACCACCGTGAAAAACCCGATCTCCCTGGCGCGTAAAGTTATGACCGATTCCAAACACGTCTTCTTTTCAGCAGATGGAGCGGAGACCTTTGCGGATGAAACCGATGTTGAACGCGTAGATCCTTCTTATTTCTATACAGAAAGTCGCTATCAGTCACTTCAGCGTGCCCTTGAACAGGAAGAGGAGCAATCCGGCCTGACGCCACTTACTGACGAGCAAAAAGCCTGGAAATATGGAACCGTTGGCGCAGTTGCCAAAGATGTGAATGGAAACCTGGCAGCAGCGACTTCCACCGGTGGTATGACCAACAAAAAATATGGTCGTGTGGGCGATGTGCCGATCATCGGATCCGGAACCTATGCCAATGATGAAGTAGCGGTTTCAGCGACCGGTTGGGGAGAGAAGATCATGCTGAATGTTTCGGCTCACACCCTTGCCATGTTTTATAAGCTAAAAGGAGCTACCCTGCAGGAATCTATGGATTACCTGGTGGATGAGGTCCTTGAACCCGGTGATGCCGGCTTCATTGCAGTCGATAAATATGGCAACTACTCCATGAAAACAAACACAGGTTCCATGTTCCGTGCTGCTACTGATTCAGATGGCAACAAAGAAGTAGGTATCTGGGAGTAGTTGGTAGTGTTAAGTGATTAATTTTTAGTGCTGAGTGGGGCTGAATACTTTTTTAAGACTCGCTACGATCGCTTTGCGTCGTAGCGAATGGAGAGCTCTGTCTTACGCATTTTAACAGGGCAGGCAACCGAATCCAGTTAAGAGTCGTCCGGCCGATAGCTTGTGCAGACCCGGTTGCTTTTTTGTCATGCGAGTTTAGTTGCTCGAATCGGTTAGGTGTACTTGCATCCGCTCCCTTACACCCCTCGGTCAAATCAGCAAGCTGATTTACCCTCTCCCCTCAAGGGGAGATTACCCCATATTGAAATAGTCATATTTTACCTCGTTCCCAACCTTCCCGATGTAATCGGGAGAACGCATGGCGGGCCCCTACCTCAACCGGCAGGCAGGCTCCCGGTCCCCGTGACTCTATATCGAGCATGTCCTAGAGTAAAAAATCGGTCTGTCGGTCCATCGCAAATCGGTAATTCGTTCATTCAAACAAAAAATGTGAAGCCGGAGCCTGCCTCGCCGGTAAGCAGGTTTCACAGAAGGCGTTACGAAGGGAACCTTCGTAACGAGTTGCAGTGGGAGGTGAATATGGGTGACTATAAATAATTAGGCGTCCTCCTCCTTGTTAAGGAGGAGACAGAGGAGGTCGTGATTAGGGTAACAAGGTACGAATAGGCAAGGTCCTTCGGTGCCTCTGAATGACACCTTATCTGTGAGAGAGTTTGGGTGTTTAATTTGAGTATGAATATACTTCGAAACCAACCTAAGAATAGAAGGAAGAGCTTCTGTTCACTTCGAAATTCAATATTCCTTGTTGGATATTGGATATTTAATCAACTTAGTCTAGCCCGAGTCTAAATTGATCTCTCAATTCCTGAATATAGACACCAATATCGTTTCGGAGCTCAAAGAGGCGGGCATGGAGATCCAGGTATTGGTGGGTTTTGAGTAGTTTTTTCTTTTTGAAGAGGGGCATCAGCTCTAATCCGTGGTTGGCACATTTGAGGGCTTTCTTGGAATAGGCAATATTGGCTCCGATATATTCCGGTTCAAACCCGAAAGAATGTCCGCCGGCGATCTTGGCACCGATCTTAAGCGTTTCATCCACAAAATCCTGAAATTCCTGTGTCTGATATTTCGGGTGGATGGTCTCAGCCCATTTTAACACATCCACAGCCAGGTCTTTGGCATCTACAAAAATACCGAGGTCATCGATATCGGAGTAATCCGAGTACATGTAATCATCACTGAGGCTCTTCCATTCGTCACCATCTTCAAAATCATCGAATTCATCGTCCTCATCAGGACCCATATCCATGAAATGATCGGCTGCATTGCCAAACAAAAAGTCTTCGTCGTCCCAGTCGTCGTCCTCCTCATCTTCCCAGTCATCTTCGTCTTCCGGGAAATAGGCCTCGTCCATCAGCAGTTCTTCTTCTACATAGGCCTCAAAGGCATCATCCTCATCCTGACTTTCCTTTAACAAAGTAAGCCATCGCGGTACATTACCCTTAGGGTCAGAAGTGATAAATTTTCGCAACTGTTCACTTTTTCTCTCAACTTCGTTCAGGTGAGCTTCCCACTTGAATTCATCCCATTGTTCGTCATCGAATCCATCAAAATGCTGAGGCATATAAGCAGGCCATTAGTTACTGTTTGTTATAAGAAAAGAATTGTGAATAGTTATGCAATACTTTGTGGAAAAATAACGCTTTTTGTGGATAATTAATCTGTCTGAGATGTAAATAAAACCATCAATTTGAAATTCTAATGTTTGGGTGAGATCAAGTAAAGAGGTCGAGCAATCATGGGCATAGGTTGCCATCTGAAACTACCTTCGGTCAATCGCTAATCGGTGAATCATTTATTCAACCTTTGAGATCCATCGCGTTCACCATACCATATCGAATATAACCGACAGGGCACTCTGTCTGCCCAACCTCATCGGCAGGCAGATCAGGATGACCCGTTGAATATCGATGAATTATTGTAGAATTAATATCCAGGTCCCGTCTGACGACTGAAACATGGGCAGGTATTTGAAACCTGCAAAGAGTCGTCTGACAGATAGATTGTGCCGACCCGGTTGCTTTTATGTTATGTGAGTTCAGTTGCTCGAATCGGGCAGGTGTACTTGCATCCGCTCCCGTACACCCCTCGGTCAAATCAGCAAGCTGATTTGCCCTCTCCCCTCAAGTAGAGATTACCCTATATTGAAATAGTCATATTTTATAGTTTTGGTAATTGGATAATTAATCTCACTACGATCGCTCTGCGTCGTTGCGAATAAAGGGGTGATTACCCGCTTCACTCACTCGCCTAGGGGCTCGTTCCTTCCGGTCGAAATGACAGGTAGGGTAGTGAATTTGGACAACCAGATTTAATCAGGCGTCCTCCTCCTTGTTAAGGAGGAGACAGAGGAGGTCGTGAATGGGGCAAGGAGGTACGAATGGGTCTGTGAAGATCCTTCTCCGCCAGCCGGCGGATCAGGATGCTTACTTTTATGGGTAAATCAGAGCCTGGCAAGTACTTCGGTGATAACCTGTGTCAATTTAGGTTCAGCCATGGCGGCAGCGGCCATGATATCTTCGATGTTGATAGCCTCCAGTGCGTCGGGGAAGCATTCATCGGTGATCACAGAAATGCCCAAAACATCCATGCCCATATGTACGGCAGCGATCACTTCAGGCACTGTGCTCATTCCCACGGCATCGGCTCCAAGTCGGCGCATATAGCGATATTCCGCTTTGGTCTCAAGCATAGGCCCGGTTGCAGAGAGGTAAACTCCCTGATGCATTTTGATGGCATGTTCGAGGGCCACATTTTCAGCCAGTTCGAGCAGGCGTTCAGTATAAGGCTCACTCATATCCGGGAAACGGGGTCCTAATTCATCATCATTGGGGCCAATAAGGGGATTGTCACCCAGGAAATTGATATGGTCGGTGATGAGCATGATATCCCCACTTTTGTAAGCGGGATTCAGTCCACCCGAGGCATTACTGACGATCAGGGTCTGGGCCCCGATCGATTTAGCCACTCTGACCGGAAAAACGATCTGCTGCATGGTGTAACCTTCGTAATAATGAGTGCGCCCATGCATGGCTACTACATCCTTACCACTGAGCTTTCCGAAGATGAGTTCACCCGGGTGTAATTCTACCGTGGCTTCCGGAAAGTGCGGAATGTCTTTGTATGCCAGGGTGTGGACCGTTTCGATCTCGTCGGCCAGCTGACCGAATCCGGTTCCCAAAATGATCAAATACTCAGGTTGAAAATCAGTTTGGCCTTTGATAAAATTGACCGCTTCATCTCTTTTGGCGCGGAATTCTTCAACGGTATCGTATTTCATATAAACTCTAAAGGTTGTAGGCGGAACGGTTGTTCAATGATAGAACGGGAGCCGTTCTGTTTTAATCTATTTCGTCAAGAATGTCGTCAAGCCTGTCACTTCCGGGAGGGAAGGCGTGATCTTCGTCTTCTTTTCGGGAAGTGGTTTCATCATCCATATCTTCCTCAAGGTCGTTGTCGGCCTCTTCATCCAGCACAAATCGGGCACCGCCACCGTTACCGGTGTTATCTATGGCTTCCTCAAGGTTTACCTCTTTGGGTAACTTGAAGACATCCATTTCATCGTTTCCGAATTGCTCAATAGATTTCTTGGCGTTATCCAGATAAGCTGAGATACCGTTGATGATCTCTTCCCGGCGATCGAGCAGACGAAGGATACTTTGACGGATCTGCTGACGGTTGTGGTTGGCCTCCTGAATGATGGCATTCGCTTCCATCTCGGCTTTTTCGATGGTGCTTTTGGCTTCCTGCCGGGCACCGGTCATCTTTTGCTCGACCGATTCCTTGGCGGTTTGAAGGGTTTCATGAAGGGCATCCTCTACGCGCTCATAGTGCTTGACCCGATCCTGAAGCTTGTCAATTTCCTGTTCAAGTTCCTTATTCTTGTTCAGCAGGTGTTCAAATTCATTGGAAACAAGAGTCAGAAAAGCCTGTACATCTGCGGTGTCATATCCCCGGAGGTTTTTCTCAAAGGTCTGTTGTTTGATCTCTAACGGAGTAAGTTTCATAAATCAGTGATTTTAGTCGTCCTTAAGCTTATTTAAAGTAACATTTATTCATTTAACATGTTACGCAAATTGCTGTTGTCGCGGTCTTGCTTGGATGATGAACGGATCTCTTCCTCTTCTATTTCAATGTCTCCCATGCTTTCATGTTCCCCTTCCCCCACACGATACCGTTCTTCCTCAAGTTCATTGATCTTAGCCTCAAGCTCAGAGATCTTTCTTTCCGTATTTTTTTTGAATTCACCCAAAGCCCTGAAAAACTGGGGGTCTAATTGTGAGTTGCCACTCTTTCTGTGGATCCACTGTTTGATGATGCTGAATATATTCCAAAATATAAATCCTGCAAATCCAAGCCCTCCCAATATCCCGATCATCGCTAAAACAAATTCTTCACCTGACATAGATCCATTATTTAACTGCGGTTTCTACTTTTATTTGTTGAATTATCGGAATTTTGCCCCTCAACTTCATCATCAATTTCGATCTCCCCTAAAGGATTAGAGGAATGATTGGATGTATTCTTGCTCCTGGTTTTCAGGTCAGATTCAAGCGTTTCGATCCGTGATTTCAGATTGTGCACCACTTTCCGAAGTTCGTTGAGTTCCCTTACGTTGGTCATTCTCTTCGACTCCATTTCAATTTCTTTCTCCTTGAAAGCATAAAAGAGTCCGCCCGCAATTGAGACGATAGCTACGATCGCATACCATGGTAATCCAAATAACATAAGCCCTAAATTTTATAATGATTTCAGTTTTTGTTCAGAACGATGGTCGAGCTTACGTGAAAAACTCAGCCATAGTTGCGTTCACCGAAGATGGCACTTCCTATTCTAACCATTGTGGCTCCTTCTTCAATGGCGACTTTAAAGTCGTTGGTCATTCCCATCGAAACATGCTCAAGCTGAACGCTCCCACCATTGTACGATTGATGAGAATCAAATAATTCTTTTAATAATTTGAATTCACTTCTTACATCTTCAGGGTCATCCGTAAAAGTGGCCATGCCCATCAGTCCTTTTACCTTCACGTGTTCATAATTCTGAGCCGATTCCAGGATCCTGGCCAGGTCATCCGGTTTGCAGCCACCTTTTTGTTTCTCATCACTGATGTTGACCTGAATATGGGCGTTGACCACCCGATTTGCCTGACCTGCTCGTTTGTCGATCTCTTTCAGGTATTTGGCTTTTTCAACAGAATGGATCCAATTCACCCGATCGGCAATGTACTTGATCTTATTGGTTTGAAGATTTCCGATGAAATGCCAGACCACATCCGGGTTGGCAATGCTTGCCATCTTATCTTCAAGTTCTTTCATGCGGTTCTCCCCAAAATGAAGCTGTCCGGCTTTTATGGCTTCCAGTATATCTTCATTTGGTTTGGTTTTACTGACCGTAACCAGGGTGATCTCTTTCGGATCGCGCCCGGAAGATTCACAGGTTTCAGCGATCTGTTCTTGAATGGAACTGAGATTTTGGGAGATATCCTCGTTACTCATGGCAAAAAAAGGGTGGTTTTTTAAGATTCTAAGTAATTAACTGTAAGATAAGCTTTTATCATTCATCAATAAGCCTTATTTTTGGAAGCTCTAAAGACATTGTAATTAATGGTTATTTATTGAGATTGATAACGCTCAAAGTCATAATTCAACATTATTCTTCGACCCAAAGGTCGGATTCAATAAAACAAGGGGATAGATAGCATGTCAACCCGAATCCGACAAATATCTACCTTCCTTGATCAGTGGGCACCACCCCAGGTAAAAATGGATTATGATAATGTCGGATTACTTGTCGGAGACCCCAATGCCTCCGTTTCCTCAGTATTAACCTGCCTTGACGTGACCGATGCCGTAGTGGCTGAAGCCATCGAAAAAGGTTGTGAAATCATTGTTGCCCACCATCCGCTGATCTTCAGTAAGATCGGCAGTATCAATCCCACCGATGAACAAGGGCGTATCATTTACAAACTGATCAAGAACGATATTGGCCTGCTGGTGGCACACACAAATCTGGATGCCGCTCTCGATGGCGTCTCTTTTGTACTGGCCAATATTTTAGGACTCGATAATCTTCGGTTCCTCGATAAGAACTATTCCATCAGCCGTAAGATCAGGTTGATCACCTCCCATGCCGACAGCGATGCTGTTCTGAAACTGCTGAATTACCATTCCGCTGAGGAAGCCCATTACTTTGAGGTGAATAACCGTAAGGATGGCTTGAAATGTTTTGAGGCTATCATCGATCAGCATAATGTCTCGGTACTGAAGAAGGCTCTCAAAAAAGAAGGCATGCTGAAGGAAGGCAGTTTTCAGGTGATCGATCTCGCATCCACCACTCAGAATTTTGGGATGGGTGTGATCGGCGAATATCCTGAGGAAGGCATTGGTAAGAATGAATTTCTGCACCTGGTTTCAAAAGCACTGGATGTTAAAGCCATCCGGTATTCCGGCGATGTGGATAAGATCAAAAAGGTGGCGGTTTGTGGTGGTGCCGGTGTCTTTCTGAAAAATAAAGCCATCCAAGCAGGGGCACAGGCTTTTGTGACTGCTGATATCAAATATCATGACTATTTCACCGAGAAGGACGATTTTCTGCTCGTTGATGTAGGTCATTATGAAAGTGAATTCCCTATTGCTGAAGCCCTGAAAAATGAGCTGACCGAAGCATTTGAAGATGTGGAAGTATCGGTCACTCGCACAGTAACAAATCCGATGCAGATCTATGTGTCGGATCCTGAACCTAAAACTATTCAACAAAGTTGACCCTCACTCCATGAATGAAGTATTACAAAAATTAGCGAACCTGCAATACATTGACAGCCGAATTGACGAGCTAAAACAGTTAAGAGGTGACCTGCCTGAAGAAGTACTCGATCTGGAAACTGATATTGCCCGAAAAGAGGCAAAACTAAACAGCCTGACCGAAGAGAAGCAAAACCTGCAGGTTGAACTGGATAACCTGAAGCTGGATCTTCAGGGCTCAAAAGAGAAGATCGAAAAATATGAAGATCAGCAGCTGAGTGTTCGTAATAACCGTGAGTACGACGCACTGACCAAAGAGATCGAAGCTCAGAAACAGGTGATCGAAAATGCAGAATCGCGCATCAAAGAGATCGAAAAAAGACAGGAAGAGATCGAGCCTGAGCTGGAAGTCGCTGAAAATGAACTGGAAGCTGCCCAAAAGATGCATGACGAAAAAAGCAGCAGCCTGGATGATGTGGTTAAATCCACTCAGGAAGAAGAAGACAAGCTGCTCAAGAAGCGTAAGGAAGTTGAAGAAGAGATCGACGACCGCTACATGCGCAGCTACAAACGACTTCGTGATGGCCTGAATAACGGCATGGCCGTTGTGGCTATGGATCGCGGTGCCGCACTTGGAATGGCTCTGCCTCCGCAAACACAGGTTGAAGTACGCCGCAAGAACAAGATCATCATTGATGAGAACAGCGGACGTATTGTAGTGGATCAGTCATTCTTCGATAAAGCCAAAGAAGAATTGTCCATCTAAGACAACTCATTATACATTGATCGTTAATTTTTGGAAAAGGGAAGCTGCGTCTTCCCTTTTTTTGTTGATACCAATCGGTGTTTTAAAACTCCACAGGTTAATATTTCGGGTAATTCATTTCCCTATATGGTTCGATCGTCCATCGCTGATCGGTCGTTCGGTGAATCGAAAATAAAGAAGTGGTGAACTGTGATTCACCGGGTTACTGAATTGTAGATGTCAGGTAATTCGAGGGCAAAAATGTGTTGATCAGTTCTAAAACTTCCAAAACAATGGTGCCCAACCTCAAACGTTGTCATCCCGAGTGCCTCAAAATAATCAAAAGAATAAGCTCTTGAACACGAGGGATCTCAAAGTCATATTTGGAATGTCATTCTGATTTTGAGATCTATCGCGTTTACCATACCATATCGAATATAACCGGCCGGGCGCTCTGCCTGCCACCGAGGCAAAGATGACAACAATCGAGTGTAATTAAGAAAACCAATCCTTAGCAAGATCTTCTCATTTAGGGTTTAAGATTTCTATAAGCTCGATTTAGAATCTTGCAGAACACTTGTGCAAATAGCGTCATGATAACCCAAATGGTAATAGACGCATGACCTACCGTCCCGTGCAAACCCATGTTAATTCTGTGAAGAATGATATATTGGATACAGATCCTGAATATGATGTAATAACCAAAGAAAACACGTATTTTAAGACAGCAGGAAAGCCGGGTGATCGCCCGGTACATACTTGATGGTTCGATACGGCAACCACTTTCACCCATCAATGTTGTCATCCTGAGCGCAACCAAGTCTATTTGTGAGTACAAGGTTTACCGCGAAGGATCTCAACGTTTATTTCAGGATATCTGGTTGATCTTTAGTTCAAACCATTAAGTATGTGCTGGGAGGAAAGTCCGGACTCCAACAAGCACCGCGCTCCCCGATCCGGTTCAGCCGGCGAAGGGGAGGCTTCACGTCAGGAATGGCGTGATGACAGACAGTGCAACAGAAAACAGACCGCTCCATGCATAAGCAATTATGCGCGGAGTAAGGGTGAAAAGGTGAGGTAAGAGCTCACCGCCCCGTATCGTGAGGTCGGGGGCACGGTAAACCTCGCGGGGAGAAAGTTCATGCAGATGGTATATGCCGCTTGTCGTGACGCCATCGGGTGGGACGCGACAGATAAATGATCATCCTCGACAGAATCCGGCTTACAGGCTTTCCTGCTACAAATTAGACCGAAACCCTGCTCCCCAAAGGAGTAGGGTTTTGTTTTTTGATACCTGCCTTATCACACAAACAGCCAGAAACTGAGAACTCCACCTGCTGAGATCAATAGAATGAGCCACAGCAGCTCCATGCTTTTTTTCCAACCGGCGATGAAAATAAAGAAACCGGCTTTTACCAGGGTGTTGGAGATCACCGAAATGATGATACCCAGTGTTGCTACTGCATCACTGATCTCTGATTGTGCCATTTTAGATAGAGAAAGGGTGATGGCATCCACATCCATCAGTCCCGATAGAAGTGCCAGCAGGTAAATACCCTGATCGCCAAACCATTCTTTTAAAGCGGTTGAGAGTATCAGGATCACCCCGAGCAGGGCTCCAAATTGAAGAGCCGTTTTAAGCTGAAGGGGATTGCCGAGGTCCAGGTCCGGATTGTCATCCCCGGTGTCCGCATCACCGCTGAAATACAGCCAGGCAACGCATCCTAAGGTGATGATCAGCATGGCAGCCAGAGGCATCCAGAGTGGATGCAGCAGGTCCCGGTTCACCACAGATACTTCTATAAAGACCCGGATCAGCATAATGGAAGAGGCCACAAGAATGCCTGCTATATATAATCTGTTTTTGTCACGATGACTTTGTTTGCTGAGTTGAGCCAGGCTGATGGTAACAGCCGTTGAGGAAGCCAGTCCGCCTATGATAGCCGTCAGAATAGTGCCTTTTCCTTCACCGGCATACTTTACTAAAATATACCCTAAAAATGACAAGCCGGAAATGAGAACTACCATCCACCAGATCCAATAGGGATTCAGCGTATTCCAGGGACCGTATCCCTGATTGGGTAAAAGTGGCAAGAGTATGACCGAGATCACCAGCAATTTGATGCCGGCATAGATCACCTCGATCTCAATTTTGTTGAGCCATTTATGGAGGATCGGCTTCAGGCTTAAAATGGCCATCACGGCAACAGCACTGCCAAGAGCTTCAGCATATTGCCCTATTCCGGCCCATATCCCAAGTACAAAAGTGGTTATGAGTGCGACTTCTGTTGTGATCCCGATATCATCATTTTCATTTACTTTGATCTCATAAATGTAGGAGGCAATGACCAAAGCGGTAAAGGCCAGAAAAGCGAGTGGGATCATCAGCTCGCCACCAAAGGGAACGAGGGATGCCGTGATACCTCCTAATAATCCGGTCAGGCTGAAGGTTCTGATACCGGCCACGCGGTCGCCTTCATCTTCCTTACGCCCATACCAGCCCCGTTCGGTTCCAATGAGGAGTCCAACCCCAAGGGAGGCAAGTAATTTCCAGATGATATCAAGTTGAGGCTCCATGCTTAATGATAAGCAAAAGCCTTTAAAATTGAGAGCTACATATTGATCTTGTAGTTGCCTTTCACATTGCGCTCGATCTGTCGCTTTACATCTTTTTCTTTGATGGAATCTCTCTTGTCAAATTGCTTCTTACCTTTGGCCACACCGATCAGAACCTTGGCATTTCCATTCTTGAAATACAACTTCAGGGGTACAATGGTATACCCTTTTTGCTGAGTGGCTTTATCGAGTGCACGGATCTCTTTTTTGTGAAGCAGCAACTTTCGTGGCCGCCTGGGGTCATGATTATAATAAGATCCATGCTCATAGGGTTTAATATATAACTCCCTCAGCCACACTTCACCATCCTGAAGGTAGGCGAAGGAATCCGTGAAACTGGCTTTGCCCTGCCGCAACGATTTCACCTCGGTTCCTTTCAGAACCAAACCGGCCTCATAGGTCTCTTCCACGTTAAAGTCGTGACGAGCCTTTCGGTTTTGAATGGTGGGAGTGGTCTTTTTTTCTTTATCGCTCATGGGAGCTATTTGAAGTGAATGGGCTTATTTGATCATTGTGGCGGTTTGGGGCGTATGCGATACGCCCTCATTACAGGCCTTTTAATTATATTTGAAAGCCGAAATCACGCAGTTGTTCCAATACATCCTCAGCGGGTTGTCGGTCAGGGAAGCTGCGATAAATACCTAAGATCTGTTCGATCTCGGCTCTTGCTTTTTCATTGTCAGGATTGAGTTCAAGAACGGCAATAAACTCTCTTAGGGCATTATTGGCATTTTCTCTCATTTGAGAAGGGTCTGCATTATAGATCAGATAAATGCCATGCCGTAAATGTACATCTTCACGAAGCTTAAGAGCCTCTTCTGATGAAGTCTCGTCCAGCAGTTCCATAGCTTCATCGAATTTGGCTTCCGTAACCAATTGGTCGACCTGCTGATCGAGGGTCATTTGTGTCTTGTCATCAGATTGTGAGCAAGCGGTCATAAAACCAAGAAGGGTAATAGCTAATAATACTTTTTTCATCATAGTAGTTAGTTCATGTAAATAGGGTTCGGGCTGATACAGAGTATGAAGATAAGCATACTTAGCCAGCCTATCACGCGTCGTGTGGGGGATAATTTTTCTTCCATATCAACGGGAGGATGTTCCACTCCAACCGCAAAAGCTATGAAAAAGCTCCATACAAGCCATATAAGTGAACCCTGCCCGGGTTCGATGCCGCCCAACAGGTAACTGTACAAGGCTGAGCCGGCTAAAGAAACGGCCATCATGCTGTAGATCCAGCCTCTGTCTGTGCGAAAGGCTTTATTCATGAGCAGTTGCAAAATGAAGGCCCAGGCAACCCATCCAATAAATGGCAACGGGATATATTCGGTGAGATAAGAATCCAGAAATGGCATGGCTTCCGCTCCGGCCAGGGCCGTTACCACTGTAAAAAACAGTCGCGCCACCACGCGATGCCGCCTGTATCCGATCAGGGAGTAGAGGATGTGTCCTCCATCAAGCTGACCCACCGGCATGAGGTTGAGAGCCGTAAAAAATAAACCGAGCCATCCTGCAAAAAGAAATGGGAAGTGATACATCTCCCACATGGGGGGCACGTTATCAAACATGGAAGCAAGTGCGGTATACAGGATGGTATTGCCAATGGTGAGCACCCCCTGTTCCGTTCGGTCCGTAATGTGTTCAGGGTAGGCTCCGTGTTCAGAAACATACTCCTTCAATTCGTCATGTCCGGCAAAATTCATCACGTAATCAGGTTCCGGCAGGGTGGCAAAACCAACAAGCAGGACCACAAGAGCAACGATAAATCCCGCCACTGGGCCGGAGGCACCGATGTCGAAGAGCTGATGCATTTTGCGTATGCGTTCCTTGATACGGATCACGGCCCCAAGCGTACCGATACCCAACGGAATGGGGATGTAGTAGGGCAAGGTGACTTTAACTTTATGATGAACCGCTGCAAAATAATGCCCAAATTCATGAAACGTTAAAAAGCCAAGAAGCAGTCCTGCAAATACCAATCCTCTGAAAATGTCAGTGGTGTTTGGTAAGGCAAAGGGAAACAGAACCGGGTCGAGCCCCACAAAATTGGCTCCGGTCATCGTCACAAAGAAAACCGTGAGTAAAAACAGGCCAAGGTGCTTTAATATGGTCCTTGTATCCAGCTTGTTCTTAGGTTCCTCTTTGGTAGATAGTACCTCATAGTCTGTATTGATCTCTTCCTGATAGGGGTATTCGCTCAAAAGTCTCTGTTGAATTTACTGGATTAAAGGCTTGCGTGAGATCGGCATGGTCATACACCGGGCACCGCCACGACCGCGACATAATTCATGTCCCTGAAAGCTGATAGCGATCTTTTGGTCTTTACCCGGATTGAATTCCTTGTCGGCAAATTCTTCCACGAATTCAAATTGGGTCATCAGATCATAGCCATGATCCACAAGCGTGTTAAAAGTGTTGGTATTACGTTCATAACCGACAATTATTCCCGGAGCCAGGGCAAATACGTTGGCACCGTCGGTCCATTGTTCCCTGAACTGATTGGTGCGGTTTTCACCCCCGCATTTGATGAAGGTAAAGTCACGCCCGGTTTCTTCTTCAAGCGCTTGCTTAAGGGAGTGACGGGTTTCGGACTTGATGGTGTCGCCATCTTTAAAAAGAGCCACCACATTGTCTTGTTGCTCCATGATGGCAGGTGGAAAGGCGATACATTCGCTTTCATCAGCAAAGGTAAAGATGGTATCGAGGTGCATGGAAGATCGTTGTTTGGGGATATCCACAGCCAATACCGTTTCCACACCCCGCTGAAGCAGGCCTTCGGTTCCTTTCATAAGTCCACTGAACGAAGTTCGCTCACTCATCCCGATCAGCACCAGTTTATCTGACACCACCAACACATCACCGCCCTCAATAGATTGATGCCCGGAGATCCGGATCGCGTTATCTCTTACGGATTCAAACATGGGATGATACTCAACCAGGGTTTCCATCATCAACGACTCCCGAAGGCGGGCTTTTTTGGCTGCCCGCGAGATCAGTATTCCATTTCCGACTACCGCAGCGAGGTCGCGGGTAAAAAGCAGGTTGGGGGATGGATGCAGGGTAAATCCCTTGGATTTTTCGAGGTAGCCCTGTATCACAAACTTCAGCAGGTCGTCGGGTGAGAGTCGGTGCAGTTCCTTTTCTATGACATGCAGGTTTTCCTCGGGAAATTCCTTGATCAGCTGTTCAATGAAATATGAACGGGCATCTTCTTTTTTGAATACGTCTTTAAAAAGATCCACGATCTCGATGACCTTACCATCTTTTGGCATAGCTGCCTTAAAGATATCAAGCATGTCGAGGTGTTCTCCCCGAGCGTCTTCCTCAAAAATGATATCATCAAAAAGCAGTTCATCCTTAAGTTCGGGGTTAACCAGAGATACTTCGTGTCCGGGGGTATGAACGATCACTCCCTGCAGGTGACCGATCTCAGAAGAAACATTAATGTCCATATTATGGTTGTCTAAGTTGATTATCAGAACCGTTAAATATAAAGGATAACAAGAGCATTTATAAGAAGTAATTGGGCGGTTGAATTAATATCTTTATGGCCAATTTAAAACCTTTACTATGACCTCAAAATCAGAGATAGAGTCGCTTTTATTTTTAATGGATGATCCCGATCCATTTGTACAGGAAAGTGTGCAAAACAGGCTTCAGGAACTGGGAGAACAGGCGGTTCCGCTTTTAGATCAGTATAAATCGACTGTAAAGGGAGCCGATGCCAGGGAGAAGGTGAACGATGTGATCCATAAACTGACCTTCAGTACGCTTGAGTCGGATTTCATCGAGGTCCTGGAAGGCGGGCTCAAAACCCGGAGGTCCCTTGAAGAGGCTGTTCTGACGATCGCACGGTTTGGTAACCCGACCCTGCGGATCAGTGAATACCAGAAAAAGCTGGATCATTTTGTGCAGATGGTGGAGCCGCAGATCAAATATAAGCTGGATGAAAAGCGTAAGTTGAAGCGGTTACTTACTTTCATCTTTGAGGACCTGAATTTTCAGGGCGATGCGGAAAACTACCACGCACCGCAAAATTGCTTTCTCGATCAGGTGATAGACCGCCGTAAGGGACTCCCCATTTCGCTGAGTTTGATCGTCATGTTCATGGCCAGGCGACTCGAATTACCATTTTTTGGGATCAACATGCCCATTCATTTTATGCTGAATTATGTGGGCGATAAGGAAGAACTACTCATTGACCCCTACGATAATGGAGCTATTGTGACCTATGATCAGTGTTATTTCTTTTTGAAGAAGAATAATGTGGAACCGAGGCCCGAGCACTTTCAGATGGCCACCAACCTGGATATTGTACTGCGGTGCCTGCGTAACCTCATACATAGTTATGAGCGAAAAAAGGAAATGGAGCGGGTTGAAGACCTTAGCAGGTTACTGGACATCGCAGAGATGTACAAGTAGTTAAGTCCCTTCAGCTTTTGGGTATTGTAAAGGTGAAGGTAATTCCTGTTCCCTCCCCGGAGTCGATCTTCATCTCAGCATTCAACTGATCCGCAAATGAGCTTATGAGCATAGTTCCTAAACTGCCATCCTGTTCCATTTGAAAATTAGAGGGGAGGCCGGGGCCATTATCGGATATTTGAAGCAGGATCTTCCCATTCTTTTGTTTGAGGATTACATTGAGACTGCCCTGTTTGCCTTTTTTAAATGCGTGCTTATACGTATTAACAACAAGTTCGTTAACAAGTAAACCACAAGGGATGACCATGTCCGGATCAGCTTCGATGGTATCGAGGTCAAAGTTCAGAATTACATCATCCTTAAACTCCGTAAAGGTTCCGTGGATGGC
Organism: Gracilimonas amylolytica; assembly: GCF_002911695.1. GTDB lineage: Bacteria > Bacteroidota > Rhodothermia > Balneolales > Balneolaceae > Gracilimonas > Gracilimonas amylolytica. The sequence goes on along the minus strand of NZ_PQBS01000010.1, from coordinate 164,836 downwards.
TTCCACCAGGTCTTTGATGTAGTTACCGAGGTCAATGTCGGAAAGTGATTCGGTCTGATATAATTTTTCGTGAATAAGACCCACAGAATGGATCCGGTTTTGACTATCCTGAAGCACGTTGATGGCTTTTTCACTGTCAGTGCTTCCCAGTTGCAGTTCGATCAGGCCGGAAACAATGGCAAGACTGTTTTTTACCCTGTGATGGATCTCCCGAAGGAGCATATCTTTTTCCTGCAGAGATTTCTGAATATCCCTGGTTTTGGTATCGACCCGGCGCCTTAGACCAAAGATCCATCCGGCTGTTCCTAAAACAAGGATGCCCAAACCGGCCAGTATCAAATACCAGTAAAATCGCGGGATCCGTTCAAACTCAAGATCAGCCGGGGTTCTGAGGAATAACTTATAAGACCTCTGCTCAGGAAATTCCGGATTATATTCGGTGATTATGCCTTTAACATGGATGACATCTCCCGGACTAATGAGCTCAAAATCAAAATCCTGATAATGCAGATGGAAGTTTGAAACGTACACCATCATGCTTTTTATGGATTCCTCCAGAGATATGATCAGATATTTACCGTTGAAGGTGGAACCTTTTTCGATCACGCGACCGGTTCCTTCTGACATCATTCCCAGGTAATCGGATGGTTTCTCAGCAACCGTTGTGAGTGGGATGGGGACAGGTAATTTTGATTCGCCTGAATAAACAGAATAGGAGTTGACCTGTACTTCTATGAGCCCATTGTACTGATCGATATAACCCATAACGACAAGGCTGTCGCCTGCCTGAAATGGGGTTTCGATATCCTGGGCAAAAATAGACATTCCCGAACTGTCGTTTTGAATGAAAGCTTGCAGGAATTTTTCATGAAGTATTCCACTGTTGATGTTCGCAATACCGGTTACAACTACATTTTCTCCCTTATGATCTGGAACCTGATCGCCGTTCAGGTCTTGTCGTATCCGGTCAAAGGACCATATTGAAACTGTATCGGTGGGTGTAGTTTGAGCCTGGGCAGAGAAAGGCAAAACCGCCAGCAGTGTGAGGAAACCTGTAAATATTAAACGGCCAAAAACTGATGAATGTTTACTCATCAAGGGAGTAAATTAAGTGTCGTACAAATTATACTTAAAAATCTGTATCAAAGATACAAAAGACTCTTTTTCTTTCACTCAATATTGGAAGAATCTAAAGTAGAATAGAGAGTTATAATAAGGCACTTAAACACACTTTTTAACCACTCACTCAACTTTTCAGTCTTGAGCGAAGCGGAGACTGAAAAGTATCAGTTCAGGATGTCTTCGACTTCCAATACGAGCCACCAACTCAGATCTTTCTGACAACTGACCACACCAATATACAACCTGCTAAGATACATCCGATCCCAAGCAGAATATTTCCAAAGAAGATCTGTCCCAGTCCAAACAGGAATCCGAAGATGGCTCCGATGGATAAAACAATATTGATCAAGGATGGCAGCAGTTCATCCGGTGATTTCTTACCTCCGGAAAACCGACTCCAGTTACCCATGGGAGTCACCTTACTGTAGAATTTGGTTAGGGTTTCGTCAGACTCCGGTTTGGTGATAAAGGTAGTGATCAGCCATACAATTGTTGAAAAGGTGGTCGTAAAGATCATTCCGCCTGCAAAATCATATCCCATCTGATTGGAATAAACGGCTCCGATCATGGCCGCGACCATGGCTGTGATCTCACTCCAAGCATTGATGCGCCACCAGAACCATCGTAATAAAAGAACCCCTCCAATTCCGGCGCTAAGTGACAAGATGAATTCCCAACCGCCTGACACCGAATCAAAGAAATAGGAGACTCCCACCCCAAGTGCGGCCATCAGTAATGTGGCAATACGGGAGATCAGCACATAATGCTTTTGAGCCGAGTCCTGCGATTCAAATTCCCCGGGTGTTTTGATGAAGCGTTTGTAGAAATCGTTGACCACATAAGAGGTTCCCCAGTTCAGCTGCGTAGAGATGGTTGAGACGAATGCAGACAAAAAGGCGACCATCAGAAGACCCATCCAGCCAACCGGCAGTACCTCCAGCATCATGAGTGGGTATCCGGTTTCAGGATCTTCCAGGTTTGGAAATACCACCATGGCAACCAGGGCAACGAGGATCCATGGCCAGGGTCGCACGGCATACATCAGGATGTTGAAAAGAAGCGTGCCGCCTACCGCATTTTTTTCATCCTTTGCAGAGAACATGCGCTGAGCAATATACCCACCACCGCCCGGTTCTGCCCCCGGATACCAGGCTGCCCACCAGTTCATGCCAACCCAGATCAGGGCGGTGGTCAGGGCGATCTCAGGATTGGTAAACGGGTTAAAGCTGAACACATCATAATCGACCGTATCGATCAGCTGTGCCTTTAGTTCAGCGAGTCCTCCCACATGATCAACCGCAAAATAGGCGAGTGCAATGGTTCCGATCATGGCAAGGATAAACTGTACAAAATCGGTCACGATAACTCCCCACAAACCCGAGATGGCGATATAGAGTCCGATCAGGGCGTACAAGATGATGATCACGATCCACTGATCTGCCCCGGTGATCACGGTGAGGATCTTAGCCATACCGACCGTTACCCAACCCATGATGATACAGTTGAACGGGAAGGCAAAATAGAGGGCCCTGAATCCTCTTAGAAAACTGGCGGGCTTTCCTCCATAACGGAGTTCAATGAATTCCACATCGGTGAGTACATCCGCCCGTTTCCATAATTTGGCATAAATGAAGACCGTCACGATCCCTGAGATCATCCAGTTCCACCAGAACCAGTTACCGGCAATTCCCTGTCGGGCAACAATGCCTGTAATGGCTAACGGAGTATCCGCGGCAAAGGTGGTGGCTACCATGGAAACCCCAACCAGCCACCAGGGCAGGTTTTTTCCGCCGGCAAAGAAATCATCGAGGGATTCCTGTCCGCGCACTTTAGCCACCCAGGCAACGCCAACCATCAGTAAAACATATCCGGCAACAACGAGATAATCTAAAAGTTCAAAAGGCATGAATGGTCAAGTGCTTTGGCTGTTTGAAATTTTTAAAGTTGAGCAGAGTATAATGAAATTTTATTTATCCCCTAAAAGTTTACATACCATGATGATAAATATTTTTGTTAATTATCTTTATGAGTAAGCATGTAATGCCATATCACTTGGGGTGTTCCCTCTGGAGTTTGCCGGAGTGGAAAGGGGTTTTCTATTCTGAGGATGCCAAACCGGCTCAGTTTCTGTCACAGTTTGCCTCTGTTTTTAATGCCGTGGAGGGGAACTCAACCTTCTATAACATTCCGGGAAGATCGGTGATCGAAAAATGGGGTCAGCAAACGCCCAGGGACTTCAAGTTCTGCTTTAAGTTCCCCAAGCACATTACTCACGAAAAAAGGATGTACAATGTGAAGGGGGAGGTGCTCGATTTTGTCAGGTTGTTTGAGCCGATCCGGGAAAAACTTGGGCCGTTTATGATCCAGTTTCCCGAAACTTTTTCGCCCAGTGAATTATACCGCCTGGAGGATGTCTTTTCGATTTTGCCCAAAGCTTTTAGCTATTCCGTGGAAATGAGGCATAAGGATTTCTTTGATCACGGAAGGAACGAGCGAAACCTGATCTCGCTGCTGAAAAGTTATGATGTGGACCGGGTTATTTTCGATACCCGGAAACTTCATTCCATGAAAGCCACCGAATCATCAATTATTGAAGCCCAAAATAAAAAACCCAAAGTGCCTGTTCGATTCGATACCACCGGAACGCGACCCGTTTTACGCTATGTGGGCTCGAATGATAAACTGAATAACGAACCTTACCTGAAGGAATGGGCTATCATTGTGGCAGAATGGATAGGTGAGGGTTTACATCCTTATGTGTTCATCCATTCACCCGACCGGGTATCACAGGCTGAACTGTGCCGGTACTTTCATGAACTGCTGTCTGAATTGGTCGATCTGCCACCTCTTCATACCAAGCCGGCTGACAGGCAGGATACGCAGCTTGGTCTTTTCTGAAGCGAATATTTATTCTAAAACACCCATAAAAGCCACACTCTTAACGTATGGTTTGCTTTCGAGAAGAGTGATGATGTTATCCTCTGCATCAGGATCGGTTTGAATAACGGCAGACCGTCTTGGTTCAAATAAAACCCGCAATTTCAGGTCCGGATGCCGGTCCATGATCCGGTTGGCATCCTTCATGGTGGCGGTCTCTTTTAGATGCACCATCACCGCTTTATACTCATCTTTGAACTTAAAATCGCTGACGGATTCAGGGTCAATATTTCCTTCCATGATACTCCTTTCCGTGCTCATGAGATCCTCACCGGAATTGACGTAGGAGGCTTCATTAAGTACCAGAAACACGGACTCATCCTTTTGAATAGACCGAATGTGTTCCTTTTCAGGGTGATTCTCAATGATCATCAAAATGCTATTAAAATCGGTACTTTTAACCTCTACACCCATATTATGCATTTCCTGAAGCGCAAAGGCCCTTGTGGTGGTATCGGAAAACAGAACCTGAAGCTGACCCTCCGCAATGGAATATTCTCCGTTCTGAAGCTTATTCAGTTCTGAGGTATCGATGGTTTGTGCCTGTAAAAAAGACAAGGGGAGTAGTGTGTATAAGATGATCAGGAGAATTCGCATAAGTGACCTCTATTTGTGAAAAACCTTTTTTCCAATAAAAACAATTTAACGCTAAAATAATAGGAAATAGAGGTATTGGATTTTAGATTAGGTATCTCGTTCTTAAGGAAATGATAAATGTTGGCAGTTAATGAGATGCTATGGCAAAATATGATGTGATCGTCCTGACGGATTCAAGATACGTGGCTCCTAAAGATCCGGATCAATATGTACAGAATATTCTGACCGAAGACGGACTGGTGAAGGCAGCCCTGGAAAAGAAGGGCTTAAGTGTTGGGAGAAGGTCCTGGTCAGATCCTGATTTTGACTGGAAAGAAACTTCAGCCGTATTGTTTCGAACGAATTGGGATTACTTTGATCGGTTTGCAGAGTTTTACGGCTGGGTTCAAAACATTTCTGAGCACACCCAATTCATCAATTCCATAGATATTCTGAACTGGAACATTGATAAGCATTATCTGGGAGACTTAGGAAAGAAAGGTGTACCCATCATTCCAACCCGGTTCATTCCGCGCCGATCGTTATTGTCGCTGACTGAGCTTCATAACCTGACGGGGTGGAATCACACGGTGGTCAAGCCGGCCATAGGTGGGGCGGCAAGGCACACCTTTCAGATCACCGAAAGGAACATGAATGAAGTGGAGGAACACCTGAAACACCTGATGGAACAGGAAGATTTTATGCTTCAGCCTTTTCAGTACTCCATTCCCGATGAAGGAGAGATCTCATTGATGGTGTTTGGTGGAGTGTACAGTCATGCGATACTCAAAAAAGCCAAAGCGGGAGATTTTAGGGTTCAGGATGATTTTGGAGGTACGGTTCATGAACATGAAGCCACCGGAGAAGAGATCGAACTTGCTTTACAAGCCGTAAAAGCCTGCCCCGAACAACCGGCTTATGCCCGGGTAGATATTATGAAAGACAATGATGGGAACCTCGCTGTTTCTGAACTGGAGCTTATTGAGCCGGAGTTATGGTTCAGGTTTAAACCGGAATCAGCTGACCTAATGGCGGACGCAGTGATAGCTCAACTCGACCGGAGGGCTGATTAATTATTGAATGCTTTTTTGTAAGCCCTGATCCGTTTGGCATTAACCCCAAGGTCGCCACGGCCTATACGTGATTTCGACCGGATATCAATTTCGACTCCCGTTTCAGTAGTGTCCACTCGGATGACTACGTCATCAATAAAACCATACCAGGCTAATTTTTCGTAGGCCTCGATCCGTCCCTCCTCTTTGTTTTCATCCACAAGCGTCCACGATAGTTCATTGACGGCTTTAAGGGCACGCTCGAAAGCCTCTTCATAAGGCATGTTTACGATTATAGGTTCGATTTCTCCGTAAAAAGAACGCTGTGATTCAGGTGTGCCGTTGTCGCGAATGTATTCAGATGGATTAGGGGCATCAGCCCGTAACGGCACGATCGCTTTGAATTGGGGAGGATCCTGTATATCGGTGGTAATGTCATGAATAGGCGGGTATCCTTTTTGAACCTCCATATACCAATAACCAATATTTGCCAATGCAATGAGTGCGAGGCCGATACCAATGGCACCGACAATGGTTTGATTCTTGGTGCGGTCCGGGATCCTGAAAAATCCGATGCTGGAAATAATGCCGCCCAGAACAGCCGCTCCGGTTCCCCATGGAATGATGCTGAACCCAAAGCCAAAGGACCACCATCCCCACTGATAACCGTAACCGGATAGTAATACCGAAAGAGCGCCAAGGATGGCAAGTATAGTTCCATAAACGATCAGTCGCATTCCGGTATAGCTTGTCATGTGTTCTTTCGGTTGGTTAAATGAATTGACGCACTCTAATATACACGAAAATGGGTGGGATTCGTTCAAAAATACAAAAGCCCTGCACATTCAATATGTACAGGGCTTTTAAAAGTGGTCAGCGACTGTGAGGTTTACTTCAGTGCCTCTTTAATACGATCGAAGATCTCATCAATAGTTCCAAGTCCGTTCACTTCCTGAACCTTATCCTGTTTTTGATAATGATCCAGAACCGGCTTGGTTTCCTTTTGGTAAACCTCGAGCCGTGTTTTTACTTTCTCTTCGGTATCATCCGACCGTCCTTCTCCTCTTGAAAGGATGCGTTTCACTAATTCTTCTTCAGGAACCGATAGTGAAATAAAGGCATCGAGTTCGTCATAGTGGTTTTCAAGATACTGATCAAAGGCCTCGGCCTGTGCCACGGTTCTTGGAAATCCATCAAGGATATATCCATCCTGATACTTCTCTTTTGACAGTTCATCTGCCACGAGATCCACAACGGTCTCATCCGGAACCAGTTCGCCATTGTCTAAGATAGACTTTACTTTCACACCAAGAGGTGTTTCATTTTTTATGGCTGAACGGAAAATATCACCGGTTGATAATTGAGGAATATTGAATTCATCCTGCAATTTTTTGGCTTGCGTTCCTTTACCTGCACCGGGAGGTCCGAATAAAATGATGTTCATGAGAAAATGTGTGTTTTCTGATTTAGATCGTGCTTGGGATATCAGGCATCAAATTACCTGATATAGAGAAAATAGCGACCTCTTAAGCCTCAAAACTGAAACTATGAGATCGCTGTAAATAAATAAGGGTTCAGAACAGGGTAACCGGTACGATTACTTCTGTACTTCTTTATCCTTGATACGAGCTGCTTTACCGCGCAGGTCTCTCAGATAGAATAGTTTTGAACGTCTTACCTTACCTTTCTTCTTCACATCGATCTTAGCAATGAACGGGGAATTCAGTGGGAAAACACGCTCAACACCTACATTACTGCTGATCTTACGCACAGTAAAGGTTTTGTTTGGCCCGCTTCCACGCTCAGAAAGTACAACGCCTTCATACTGCTGAATACGTTCTTTCTCGCCCTCACGCACACGGTAGTGTACATTAACCGTGTCGCCTGCAGTAAAATGAGGAACTTCCTCGTTTATTAGGCTTTGCTCTACAAGTTTTAGCTTATCCATGATCTCTGATTTTTAACCTCCGACCATCGGAGGTTCAGTTATTAATGTTCTTTCTTAAATTTGTTGTACAGATCTTCTCTTCGTTCTTTGGTTCTTTTGAGGGATTGCTCGTGCTTCCATTCAGCCACTTTATTGTGGTCACCTGATAGCAGTACATCGGGTACTTTCAACCCCTTGAATTCAGAAGGCCGGGTATAGACCGGCGCTTCCAGCAATCCATCCTGAAATGAATCATTCAGTGCGCTTCCCGCATCTCCCAACACACCGGGAAGAAGTCGGACCACAGCATCAGTGATAGCCAGGGCCGGGATCTCACCTCCCGAAAGCACATAATCGCCAATGGAAAATTCCCTGGTGATCAATTCATCTCTCACACGCTGATCAACACCTTTGTAATGCCCGCACAAGATAATGATGTTTTGTTTGAGAGACAGCGCATTGGCATCTCCCTGCTCAAAAACATCGCCATCGGGTGCTGTAAATATGATCTCGTCATACTCACGTTCAGACCGGAGCTTCTCTATGCAACTGAATATTGGCTGCGGTGTCAGCACCATTCCGGGCTCCCCGCCATATGGATAGTCATCTATTTTTTTGTGCTTGTCCTCAGTATAGTCCCGAAGGTCATGCACATGGATCTCCACCAGTTCTTTATCGATAGCCCGTTTCACAATACTGTGGTTAAGCGGACTTTCAAGCAGAGCCGGAACAGCGGATATGATATCGATTCTCATCATATCAGACGCCTTCCAGTTCATCCAGATTCTGGCAATAGATGTTTCCATCGCGGGTGTCTCGCACAAAGTGTTCGATATAAGGTATGAGCCGGCTGCCCGAGGTAGTTGCTACCACCAATATGGGGTGAGCCGGATTCTCCATTACATCGATCACCAGGCCAAGCGATTCATCCCGGTCATCGAATACTTCATGATCAATGAGGGTGTCATCGGCTTGAGCATCATCATCTGAGAGGGTTTCGGCGTGTTCTGCTTCCAGAAAGATGCCTTTGCCTTTCAGTGCTTCTGCGGCTGTGCGATCAGCGATATGGTCAAATTGTACAAAGAACGAAAATTGATTTCTCTTCCCTTCAACCCGTAAATCTGTAATGCGGGCAGGGATAAAATCGCCCCGATCGTTTCGCAAGTACACCAGGGTCAGGTCTTCTACTTTAGCAGGATCATCGACATCAAAGAAAACCCTCAGGTTGCCTTCAAGCCCATGGGAGCGTTCAACATGCCCCACCTGTACAAAACCCGGTGTAATGGCGTCCCGATTCATAGGCGCCGGATCGTTTAATTATCCTTCTTGTTTACTTTCCCAGGCACGCTGAACCGTTACACGGTCTTCATCGTCGGGTACAAATCCTTTGAGGTCTTCCAGATCGGTATCATTGATATGATCGATGGCCTCTTTGGCAGTCATGTCGGTTGAAACCTGTCCGGAAGTTTCTTCTTTTTCTTCTTCCTTCTCGTCAGCTTCCTCTTCTTCAGGGGCTTCGTCTTTGGTTTCTTCCTCAGCTTCAGCTTCTTCAACAGCAGGCTCTTCGTCTGCCTCAGCGATATTCTCTTCTACGGCTTCGGCTGCCTCTTTGGCATCAGCTGCTTCAGGTTCTGCATCTTCTTCGGTGGCTTCATCTTCTGCGGTTTCCGCTTCTGCTACCGGGGTCTCAGCAGATTCGTCCTGAGTTTCTTCAGCTGCTTTTTCTTCAACTTCAGCTGCTTTTTCTTCAACTTCAGCTGTTTCTTCTACAGACTCTTCAGCGTCTTTTGATTCGGCCTTTTCCAAAGCTTCTTCAATTTTGTCGGCGTCAGACTTAGGTCCTTCTTCTTTCTCCAGTTCGCCGGCAGCTTTCTCAGCTTTTACTTCAGCAGCAGCCTGCTTGGATTTTTCCTGGATCTGCTTTTTGTATTCTTTTTCTTCAGCAGCAAGAACGGCCTTGTGGTCTTCTTTACGGCTGGCAGCGTCTTCTTTCTTGGAATCGCGGTATTCTCTCCATTCTGACATGGCTGCTTCAATTTCTTCTTCGCTCTTGCCCCAGCTCATGAGGTGACGCTTGTACAGAATACCTTCTCTGCGAAGAATTTTACGTACGGTGTCGGTAGGTTGTGCACCGGTGTCTAACCAATACAGAATACGATCTTCATTTAAGATCACTTCTTTTTTCTCGGTAACGTTGTCATAACGTCCCACACGCTCAACAATACGGCCATCGCGTGCTTCATGTCGCTCTGCAACTACGATATGCCAGATTGGGCGTTTCTTACGTCCTTTGCGTTGTAATCTGATTCTTAACAATGCTGTTCTCCACTATGTGTGTTTAAGTTATAAGTTCTTATCGGCCGATAGGCAGATTTTTCAGTCCTTGAAGCGCACGTCCGGCTTTACCCATTTTTGACATGGTCTTCATCATACTTTTCATTTGATCGAACTGCTTCATGAGTTGATTGATCTCACGAACTGTGGTGCCAGATCCTTTTGCTATTCGTCGTCTTCGACTTCCATTCAATAGCTCTGGTTCCTGGCGCTCCTCCGGCGTCATTGATAAGATTATAGCTTCAATCGGTTTGAACGCATCGTCATCGATCTCTGCATCATCCAATGCTTTGCTGGCGCCGGGTATCATATTAACGAGATCAGAGAAATCTCCCATTTTCTTGATCTTCTGAATTTGCTCGAGAAAGTCATTCAGATCGAATTTATCCGATCGTATTTTCTTTTGAAGTTTTTCAGCTTCTTTCTCGTCAAATTCTTTTTGAGCTTTTTCAACAAACGAAACCACATCACCCATGCCCAGAATACGCTGAGCCATACGGTCAGGGTAAAAAGGAGAGAGAGCATCCAGTTTTTCACCGGTACTCACAAATTTGATAGGCTTGTTTACAACGGACTTAATGGAGAGGGCAGCACCACCACGGGTGTCACCATCCAGTTTGGTAAGAATCACACCGTCGAAATCAATACGTTCGTTGAATTCTTTGGCTGTGTTAACAGCATCCTGTCCGGTCATTGAATCGACCACAAACAGGATCTCATGAGGATTTACGGCCTTCTTGATCTCCGCAACCTCGTTCATCATATCCTCATCTACATGTAAACGACCCGCGGTATCAATAATAACCGTGTCGAGTGCCAGACTTTTGGCCATGGAAACAGCCTCTTTGGCAACGCGAACGGCATCTTTCTGTTCGATGGAATACACCGGAACATCAATTTGAGATGCGAGTGTCTTAAGCTGGTCAACAGCGGCAGGGCGATAAACATCGGCGGCAGCAAGAAGAGGATTCCTTTTATGCTCCTGCTTTAAGTGTCGGGCTAACTTACCGGTAAAGGTCGTTTTACCCGAACCCTGAAGTCCGGCTATAAGAATGACAGTAGGTGGGGTTTGAGCGAGTGCAATATCGGCCTTCTCACCACCGAATGTTTCAACCAGCTTGTCGTGCACGATCTTCGTGAACTGTTGGCCGGGATTAACACTGGTGAGTACATCAGAACCGAGCACCTGCTCCTTAATATCATCCGTAAACTGGCGGGCAACCTCATAATTAACGTCAGCATCAAGCAGGGCACGGCGAATTTCACGGACAGTCTCCGCTATATTCACATCCGTGATGCGAGCTTCCCCTTTCAGGGATTGAAATGCTTTATCTAATTTTGAGGACAGATCTTCAAACATGGTATTGTATCAAATCGATTTTTCTCCGCCAATTACAGAGCCTGTAAAAATACGAGTTCTTTCCCGCGTTATCAACAACAATGTGGATAAATGTTTTTGAGTGAGAATCAAAGTTGGTGGTGATACCCGAATGGAACACGGATGACGTTGATTCTGCGGATCGTCGCGGAATTAAGTGTTGGGATAACCAAGACCTTGCTTGAATACTAAAAGGCCAATCAGCATCAAATCCATCATTCCGTTTCCCCGAAGCGGAGATCTGTTGTAGTATCGATGAGAAACCGGGTGATGGATGGTGGTTGATTCAACCTCGGAGCCCTTTAGTCCATTCCATCACCCGGCTCCCGCAGATTCATATTACTTTTTCCATTTGAACTGAGCCGAATGATGGAATTGATTTGGAGAAACGGTCAGGATGGTAAGATCAAACTCTTGAGTTTATCTGATGACTGATTTTCGTCCCGCTAAGGACGGTATAATTGTAAAAAAGACCTTCCAGCTATGATGCTCGTGCCGGAGGTACGATATGCTTAGGCCTCAAAGACTTCATAGTGTACCTACGGCACACGGTCTTTAGGTTCTCTTTTTTACAAACATAATGTCCCTATGGGACATATTTCAAATGATGGAGGCTTGCCGGGATTGAGCCCCTGCACCAACACATCGCCTAGTGCAGATGCTCTGCGATTGCCTTTGTCGGGAGACAGGTCGGCACGAAGAGAGGTACTTGCCAAACCATCCGGGAACAAACTCAGGAAAGTTGGATTAGAGATAAATAACTCTCAGATCAAACGGATACAAATGATAAAACACTGGATTATACCGGCAGTTCTTTTCCTGATAATGGGGGCATGTGCAAGTACCAAACCTCCCTCACAGCAACTCACACAACTTGAAACATCCATAAAGCAGGCAGAACAGGTGGGCGCAGAGAATTATGCTCCGCTTGAACTTCGCGAAGCCCGCAAAAAACTGGAAAAAGCCAGGGAGCTGGTCAATGAGGAAGAGTACGAGGAAGCGGAATTAGTAGCTGAGAAAGCGATGGTTGATGCGGAGCTGGCTCAGATTAAAACTCTGTCCTCTAAATCGCAGCAGGCCGTGGATCAGCTAAGGGAAAGCATTCGGGTACTTCAGGAAGAGATTCGGAAAAACATTAACAGGGAGCAAAATTGATCATGGATTATTCACACAAACTACTCTACGGGGCAATAGTAACATTAAGTGTGATCTTAATTGGCTGTGGCGGCCCACCTCAAAACAATCCACTGCTTGTTCAGGCTGAGGAATCTTATCGGGTGGCTGAAAATGATTCACTGATTGTGATGAAAGCTCCGGTAGCTTTGAAGGAAGCTGAAGAAGCCCTGGAACAGAGTCAGCAGATATGGAGAGAGAAAGGGGATGCGAAATATGTGGAACACTACGCATACATTGCCCAGCAAAAAACTAAAATTGCACGGGAGACGGCTAAACTAAATGCAGCTCAGGATGAAGTGGGGCGTGCCGAAGCAGAACGCCAAAGAGTTTTGATCGAAGCACGAAGGGCAGAAGCTGTGGCAGCAGAACAGCGAGCCAAGGAAGCTCTCGAAGAAGTGGAAAAAACAAGAAGTGAGGCCGAAGATCTGGCAAATCGGTTGAGCGAGATGGAAGCTAAACAAAGCGAAAGAGGGATGGTGCTAACACTGAGGGATGTACTCTTCGACTTTGACAGTGCGAACCTTAAACCCGGTGCTTCAAATGTGGTTCAGGAGTTATCAAATTTCCTGAACGAGTATCCCGAACGGACCATACAGATCGAGGGCTTCACAGACAGTGTCGGTTCGGAAGAATACAATAGAACTTTATCTCAGCGGCGGGCTGATGCTTTGAAAATGGCCATCGTCAGGAATGGTATCTCAGCACAGCGAATTCAAACCATTGGGTATGGTGAACAATATCCGGTAGCAACGAATATGAATGAGGCAGGGCGACAACAAAACAGAAGGGTTGAGATCATTATATCAGATGAAAATGGGGTAGTAACCCAACGTAATCAGTAACTCGATTAAGACTTCTTACCTTAAGTTAGCCCATTCCATCACCCGGCTCTCGCAGAGTCAAATTACTTTTTCCATTTGAACTGAGCCGAATGATGGAATTTGATTCGGGAAAAAGATCAAAATGTTCATATCAAATCCCTGAGTTTATCTGACGACTAACGTTCGTCCCGCTAGGGACGGTATCATTGTAAAATTAGAAAAAATGTGTACCGCTTAAGGCTGGTGTTCTAGAGGGGTGCTATAATCCATCATTCCGTTTTCCCGAAGCGGAGGTCTGTTATAGTACCGATGAAAAACGGGGTGATGGATGGTGGTTGATTGCCCATCCGAGCCCATAACGCATTCCATCACCCGGCTCTCTCAAAATAAAAACTTCTCTTCATCAGGCTGAGCCGAATGATGGAATTATCTCGTTTATGAATAACCTACTCCTGAACTTACTCGTAATCTGAACCGGGGGTGGTGGTAAAGATCGGTTCCCGCCAGTTGGGAATGGTGAGGCGAAGGATGTAATAGTACACTCCCAAAAAAAGCAGGGGAAAAAGGACCAATACATTCAGCCATCCGATGAGATCAAACATGGTGTAGAACGCAAGGGTCGGTAAAACTATAAACAGGACAAAAGAGATCAGCCAGCCGTATCGGTTTAACTTATACAGATCCCATAATATGACTGGAGTCGAGATCACCGCTGCAAAAATTCCCGCTCGGGATACAGCATCCAGAAACAGAAAAGAGGGTCCTGGAAAGCTGTCACTGACATCAAAGTTCAGGATCTTGTGCAATCGATCCAGGTGCCTGTTTGGTTTGTACCTGAGATTCATGGGTGAAAATAGTTTTACATTTTTGGTGTAACCATTCGTTTTAATATCAGTGTAATGAGTATCCTATCCAAATAGCTGCTTCGGAGGTGAGTTTTTGATTTATACTCCGGGGTGGCTTTTTTTATGTATTTGAGTGCGATGGTGTTTTGGTGTTACAGTGTTATGGTGTGCTAAAGGCAACAACCATAACACTGTAACACCTTCGCACATTAACACTAAAATTTAAACTCACAATCTTTTTTCAAGGCCTCATCCAGCATTTGGTCATATTCTCCAGCTTCAATTTCAATGCAGCCGAATTGAGCCAGGTGATCGGTGTAAAACTGAGTATCCCACAGCAAGAACCCATTCTTCTGAAGAATTTCATGGCAGTAGAACAAAGCTACTTTATCAGCCCATTTCTCTTTTTTGAACATGCTCTCCCCGAAAAAAGCAGCTTTGAGTTTTACTCCATACAAACCGCCCACCAATTGGCCATCCCTATAACATTCCACACTAAAGGCATTGCCATACTGATTCAACACATCGTAGGAATTGATGATCAGGTCGTTGATCCAGGTGGAATCCCGATTAGCACATTGTTTGACGACCTCACGAAAGTTATGATTGATCCGAACCTCGAAACGCTTTTGACGAATGATACGAGCCAGGTTATCCGAAGTGTGAAATTTGCCGATGGGAATAATGCCCCGCTTTCTGGCCGTGTACCAGGTGACATCTTCAGCCTCCTTACTTTCTGCCATAGGGAAGATGCCCTGTGCATAAGCTTCAAGCAGATTTTCGGGTGGAAGGATGCGCATAGTTAGTGGTTAGTGCGATGGTGTTTTGGTGTTACGGTGTTATGGTACTGCCAAAGCATACCATAACACCGCAACACCTTCGAACTGTAACACCATATTTTTTTAAAACTCACAATAGTACATGCCGCCACTGCCGATAGGGGAACCTGGAGGGGGAGCCGGAGCATCTTCAACCTCAAATTCTTCAGGATTATTTAGAAATTGATCGATCAAATGAACCGCATACTTGTTATCAGCAATATTATTTGAGTTTAGTGAAAGCTCGACCTTTAGATCGGTGAGCTTATCAAATACAATAGCCTTTGTTACCGGGTTGGCACTGTTTGATGTGGCCAGTGCGATCATATTTTTAAGGACCACATGTTTCACCACACGGTGAACGGAACCCAAATATCCTTCTGGTGAATTTTGATCCCAGCTTGTATTGATGAGTGCATCTAATACCTCATCAAGGCTTAGGTTGCCGGTTCTGGCAGAATATTCCACCAGACGATTGGCTCTATCCGGATTCAGTATTAAGCTGACCGGCAGATCGGCAGCCGTTTCAGCAATGCCGAGCACATCAAGGGCAGGTCCGGTATTCCCACTGAATAACTCACGGGAATATCCAAGTCCGGCCGGCCGCGGAGGAATGATCTCCAAAAGCTCTTCCGGTAATGCCAATGCTTCAGGAGAAATAGTAGCCAGCATGGCATTCAGGGCTTCTTCTTGTGTTGTGCGTTCCACAATTTCAGGATATGCCTGATCATCTCCTTTAACTTTATAAGTATAATCCAGTCCGCCGATCAGTTTAGAAGTGGCCTCAACCTGATACCGATGGAACAGGTAAATGGGCACGAGCACATCCTGAAGTTCAGCCAGGGGTCGTCCGTTTTCAAGATTTGCTTCCCCAAAATTATCAAGGGCGGTTTTGCGGATCTCCATGATGGTTGGAAGTTGTTCAACCGGATCACTCCCAAACTCCCATAGGTGCGCATAGGGGTGAGCTCCGCTCTGTGGGCGTGCATCCTGATCAGAGATGTACTTTAAGCCTGAATTGTAGGCTTCATTCAGAATTTCGTTAAGAGCTGCTTTTTCATCGGTTCCATCCGGGAAGTCCTGATAACCGTAGGAAACCGCCATCTTATCCCATTCACCGATCCCAACATCATACGGATCAGAAAGGTCGATCTCGCCATTCACAATTTTGGGTTGGGGATGTGGGTAATCCATCACGGACGCATCGTTGGTAACACTCGCCGCAAAGTTGTGCGCGATCCCGATGGTATGACCCACTTCGTGGGCTGAAAGCTGTCGGATCCGGGCGAGGGCCATTTCTTGCATCATAGTGTTTTCCTTAGATTCATCGGCATAAGGAGCGAGAAGCCCTTCCGCGATCAGGAAATCCTGACGGACACGGAGTGAACCGAGTGATACATGCCCTTTAATGATCTCACCCGTTCGCGGATCACGCACGGACGAACCATACGACCAGCCACGGGTTGAGCGGTGGATCCACTGTATGACATTATATCGAACATCCAGGGGGTGAGCATCTTCAGGAAGTACCTTAACGATAAAAGCATCTTTATAGCCGGCTGCTTCAAAAGCCTGATTCCACCAGCGGGCACCATCCAGGAGGGCGCTTCTGACCGGTTCGGGCGTTCCGTTATCCAGGTAATACACGATCGGTTCTACAGGTTCACTTAAACGTGCACCGGGATCTTTCTTCTCAAGACGATGGCGGGAGATATATCGTTTTACAAGCGGCTCATCAATAGGGGTGCCATAATCCTGATAGGTGATCCCGAAATAGCCGGCACGTGGGTCATATTCTCTTTTTTCGTAACCGTCATCGGGGAGTTGTACAAATGAATGATGCTGGCGAACCGTGATCGCCTCTGGGGTTGGAACCACGGAGCGAACCCAGCCACCGGGATTACTTCCGGCAAAGGTTAAGGTGACTTCAAATTCGGTGTTCTTCGGGAAGTTCATGGTTCCTTCGGAGTACAAGGCCGAGCGATTCTTATCCAAACTGTACGAACCCTGATTGGAGCGGCGCAGTGAATTAGTGACACCATGAGCATCCTGTATCAAAAATGGGGTGAGGTCGATGAGTACTTTTCCATTTTCTTCAGCCGCGATCTCAAATCCGCCGAGAATGGATTTGGCAAAGGCTTCCTGTACGGATTTTTTCTCAAGAGCATTATCCGTCTCTGCCCTGAAGCCATAATTGGGTTGTATCATCATCACCTTTGGCCCGCGTCGCTCAAAATAAACAATGCGGGTATCGCCGAGCTGCCCACGATCCAGTCCGATATCATTCGATCCAATTCCTGCTGTAAGCGAATTTACGTAGATGAACTCTGTTTCCAGTTTATCGATCTCGAGCCACAGCTGATCTTTGGCTTCATCATAATAGTAATCGAAAAAGCCTTCGGTTTTGGTTAGTCCTTCAGTTTTTTCTGAAATAGTTGGGAGTTGGGCAAAGGCCTGAAATGAAACCAAAGCCATGATCAGGAAAAGTAGTGTTCGCTTCATAAGACTGAGAATTTGGAATTATCCCCGAATGCACGGGATGAATGTTGAATAGAGAATCAGCTCAGAATATGCAAAAGATGAAGCGGTAAGGAAAGTGGCAAAAACTTCGGGTACAGAGTTTAACAACCGTAAAGGGCTAAAGCCCTACACTATTCAATTATAGTCATCACCGGCCTGAAGGCCGGAGCAAAACTTAAGACAGGAGCAAAAATGATCAATTCAAATCATAACATCGAAATTGTACTTTTTAATGAATTCATCATACTCATTTTTGAATGATTTGATCATATGGTGCTCTTCCTGACGATCTATGTATTGATTTAATTGTTTGAGCTGTGATTGACTTACTGAAACGGCAAAATATTCTTCCTGCCAGCCAAATTTTTCAGGGAGCTTTAAGTTTCTATTGGCCCAAAATGATGATTCACCTTTGATCAGGTTCATGATTGTAGCAATATTCTGATCGGATGAAAGGGAAATGATAGCATGCAAATGATCATGCCAGCCATTAATGTTCAGGAGTTGAATATTTTTAGATCTGGCATATTCCCTGATGTGTTCACACAATAGATCTTTGTTTTCAATACTGAGTAGCTTTTTTCGACTCTTTGTAGCCCACACAAAGTGTCCATACATTCTTATATAAGGCATATCTCTTACTCCTGATTATTATTTGTACCCTCAGGAAAAATAGAATGAATAAAATAAAAGTAAAGTATTGGCCCCAAAAAATTGCTCCGCCCTTCAGGACTTCAGTCCTTTTAAAAAAAACTCGATGTAATATGGGTTTCTTTAGCACCACCGGCCTGAAGGCCGGGGCAATTTACATCACTTCTTGAATTCTTTAAACTCGCCGGCTCTGAGTCTCTTGAAGTAATCTACAGACGCAGCTCTGACTTTTGGAGACAACAGCAGGGCTGAGATCATTGTAGGGAC
This sequence comes from Gracilimonas amylolytica, assembly GCF_002911695.1. Taxonomy (GTDB): domain Bacteria; phylum Bacteroidota; class Rhodothermia; order Balneolales; family Balneolaceae; genus Gracilimonas; species Gracilimonas amylolytica. The sequence continues at coordinate 146,412 of NZ_PQBS01000010.1, read as the reverse complement.
CGCCATCAGGGCAAACATTCCATCGATCAGATTGATCACGGCATCAAGCGAGGCTACGGCACCGAAGATGATGGAGAACACATAGAAGTAATTGTAAAGATGTTGCTTCTCGGCACCGATGAGAAACCCAAGGCATTTGGAGCCATAGTAGGAATAGGACAGCATCGAACTGACGCTGAAGGTAAATACTGAGATCATCAGCAGATAGGTTCCAAAGGTGGGTAAGGCTTCATTGAAGGCATTCAGGGTGAGTGTGACACCGTTGGCTTCGGTGGTTTGCCACACTCCGGTTACCAGAATGGCAAGAGCGGTCATCGTACATACGATCAGCGTATCGATGGCCGGCTCCATCATGGCTACGAGTCCTTCCCTGACCGGTTCTTTGGTTTTGGATGCACCGTGAGCCAGTGACTCCGTACCGATTCCTGCTTCGTTTGAGAAAGCTGCACGCTGAATACCGATGATGATCAGCTGTCCAACAGCTCCGCCCATTACTGCTTTACCGGTAAAGGCATCTGAAACGATCAGTCCCAGATAGTATGGAACATCTCCGATATGAACGGCCAGAATAAATACCACGGATACAAAGTAGATCACCACCATGGCAGGTACGAGTTTGGAGGCCACTTTACCGATCTTGGTGATCCCGCCAAATATCACGAGTGATACCAGCCCGACCAAAGCAATTCCGGTGATCAGGTTTCCGGAAAAGGCTGCATCAGCTTCAACCCAGCCATTCGGGATATACACAAAATCTCTTAAGATCTGAACCAGCTGATTGGTTTGAAAGATGGGTAGGGGACCAAATAGTCCGGCCAGGGCAAATAAATACGCCAGGGGCATCCATTTTTTGTTCAGGCCTTCCCGGATAACGTACATGGGCCCACCCTGAATTTTACCTTTGCTGTCTTCACCCCGGTACATGATGGAAAGCGTACAGGTAAAGAATTTGGTGGCCATTCCAACAATGGCACTCATCCACATCCAGAAGAGAGCCCCGGGCCCACCCATAAAGATAGCTACGGCAACCCCACTGATGTTCCCCATACCAACCGTGGAAGCCAGGGCCGTTGAAAGTGCTTCAAAGTGATTGATATCACCGGGATCGTCCGGATTATCATACCTTCCCCGAACCAGATCAATGGCATGGAAGAAGAATTTGAAAGGGGTGAAACCGGAGTAGATCAAAAACCAAAGTCCGCCACCAACCAATAGGATGACGAGGGGGTATCCCCACATGAAAGAGGAAAAGGCCGCTAAATATTCTTCGAGCAGTTGCAGAGTGATGTCCGTTTAATTGCAATTAAGCATAGAAACTAACTAACGGACAGCTAATTTTCTAATGTGCGAAGAAAAAAGATGAAATCAGTTGCCGGTGGGGTTGCACCTGTGGTTCTCAATAAGCTGGCGATTTGAGCACGGTGGTGCTGACCATGAATGATAAGGTGCATCAAAATATCCTCGACAGAATTCTGAAAGGACTCACCCCTTGAGTTTTGATATTCGACCGACAGATCCTTGTCAGGAATGAGTGACAGGAGCAAAGGTGGATTTTCATTCAGAAGGTTTACCAGTTCTTCAACGGAAAGATCAGGCCAGATCTCAGTGGGAGCGGGTTCGCCTTTTATGCGGTTCACCCAAACGCGTTGTGCCGTTAACAGATGGGCCAGTAATTTTCGGATCTCACTTTTTTCTTGTGAAGGATCAAGGTTACTAAATGCTCTAAAGATACGGGTGTTTGCCCAGTTGTCGTATCTCAGCATTTTTTCGGGATCCATCACCCAATGCCGTAAAACTTGGAAATACCGTTTATCACAAACTGCACACCAATGGCAAGTACAATGAAACCCATCATACGCGTGATGACCGACATGCCTGAACTGCCAATGTATTTAACGAGTTTAGGTGAAACTCTAAGAATAAGATAAGCCAGAAAGGCTGTGGCAAATACCGCCACGCCATTGACGATATAATCAGTGATCCCCTGTGCTTCGGAGCCAAAACCGATCACAACCGCGATACTTCCCGGTCCTGAAAGCAGGGGCATGGCAAGCGGGCTGAAAGAGACGTCCTCTTTTTCCATGGCGGCTTCCTGATCCTTTTTGGTGAGTTTCTTGCCACCGTTCTGGGGACTTAACATGGAGAATCCTGAACGCACGATCACAAGTCCGCCGGCAATTTGAATACCGGGCAGGCTGATACCGAAAAAGCTCAGGATAAAAGTACCGATCAACAAAAAGATGATGAGCACGAAGAACATGTACGTGCTGGCTTTTCGGGCCGTGCGAATTTTTTCTGAGTCCGTGTGCCCTTCCATCAGCGAAATATAGATAGGCATGGCCGCAAAGGGATTGACCACTGAGAACAGGGAGGAAAAGCTCGCTGCAAACAGCCCAAGCGCACTCATAAAGAGTGTGGAAAAGGGAATGATATCTTTAAAAAATTCTTCCATAGAGCTCCAAAGATAAGGAGCTTTTTTTGATTTTAAAGAAGATGTTTTTGCATCCGGTAAAGCTTAACTTTGGCTTTATATTATTTAACCGGGTTGAAATACCTGAACTCCTTTTTATTCTATACTTTTTGATTAAAAGAATGAGCCTGACAGAACAAACTATTGATCACATCTTAACTGAGACTAAAACCATTCTCTGCCAAAACACAGCCCGGGATGAAAAACTGCTTGAGATCTGTAAGTTACTTGAGAGGGAGGTAGATACCTTCGACTGGGTAGGCTTTTATTTTGCAGATCCGGAGGGAAAAGAAGAGTTGCATTTAGGTCCTTATGTGGGGGAACCTACGGATCATGCACGCATTCCCTTTGGGCGTGGAATTTGCGGGCAGGTAGCTGTATCACACGAGACCTTTATCTCTCAGAATGTGCATGAAGAAGATAACTACATAGCCTGCAGCGTGGATGTGCAATCTGAGATCGTGGTTCCGATAATGAAGGGTGATACCTTTGTAGCTCAGATCGATATTGATTCCAATACCCGCGGCTCGATCACCAAAGCGCAACGAACACTGCTGGAACAGATCGCTCAACTGGTAGAATCCGAATTCTGATCTTTCTTGTCCCCGATCTGTACCTGAACAGGCAGCATATCGATAGCGGTGGTAACATTAGAGCTGAAAGTATATTTTTTATCTGAAAGGGACTGATGGCTTGCATCCATGATGCGAGATCTTACTTCATACAAATCCAGGTCTGTATCAAAGAGGTTCACCCAAAAATAGATCTGAAGCTCAACGTAGGTGGGAGTGAAATTCGAGATCTGAATAGCGGGGGCAGGATCATCCAAGACCAATGGATTGTTTCTGAGAGTATTATGCAGTAATTGAATGGCCTCCCCCAAGTCGTCCCCATAGTCAATGCCAATGGTGAAGTCGGTTCTGCGAAGCCCATCCCGGGTAAAATTATGGAGCGGGTTTTTGTAGATGGTGGCACTTGGAATATAAATATCACATCCGTCCGCCGTTCGGATGTGCACATCGCGGATCTCGATCCTTTTAACAATGCCTCTCAATCCATTACTTTCGATCAGATCGCCAACATCAAAGGACCGGCTGAACGAGAGAAAAAACCCGGCCAGCAGGTTTTCGCCGATCTCACGGAAGGCAAATCCAAGAACCACAGCCACGACACCACCGGCTGCTAAAAAACTCATAGCTACCTGTGTTAATCCGAGAATATTGAGGGCAATGTAAAAGCCAATGAGATTGAATCCCCAGCGAATTATGCGGCGAATCTGACGCGTCTGTTTGGTAGCAGTACTTTTTCGCTTCCCGAGGATCTGATGTATGCCATTGCTAACCAGCCTTCCAAGAAAAAAGAAGATGATGATGGCCACGACCGCTCCAAGGATCTGAGGAAAAGACTCAATGATCTGTTGAATCTGGGTCTCGAATTTTTCTCGAAATGAGGTCATGTATCAGTTAATCAAGTGAGGTATAAGTCAGGTCTGAAATATGCAGGTTAATACTGTGGTTAACCCTCAATCCATAAAGGCCGTCGGTTGTGTAATTATCAGTCGGCACAGAGGCAACTTCTGTGTCATTGATATAAAACTTAATATCTGAATCCGTGACTGATACACTTAGTGTGTTTTGAGCGGATGAATCCTCCAGGTCGTCTGTGTAGAGATTAATGGATTCATTAGAGGTCCAGTTCTGAATGACCTCAGTTTCACTGCCTATCCGCTCTTTGATCAGAAATTCTCCGGTATTGCGGATCAGGAAATAGAGGTAATTTTGATTGTTGTTATCAAGATCGTTTCCTCCCATAAAAATACCGAAGGCTTCTCTGTTCCTCTCACCGGGGTCAAACAGGTGCAGAACCGCAGAGATATCGTAACTACCAGAAGCGGTGTTGGATGGGTGGTGGTAAATTGCAGCAGGACCTGAAGTAATATGCCAGCCGGGAGTCATATTCACAAAATAAATGTCAGATGATTCCGGATCTGACCCTATGACTAAATCGTCCATATCACGGTCTAAACGAACTTCCCATCCCTCAGGAACATCAAGATTTTCTCCCTGTGGCACCTCGGGATCAGGTCGGTTTTGAGCCAGCGCAAACGATGAGCAAAGCAAGGCCAATACAGTTGATTGAATAAGAAATTTCATGATTCTCCCCATTTTTATTAAATGATCGTACCTGACCATTATACAATATTTGAGGGAGATGTGTAAGACTACAACCAGTCTACGATCTGATCTTTCTTTTCAATCTCTACATATTTTTCAAAGATCTCGTGCAAGCTCGAATCTTTTTGTAATTCCTTGCGACTTACTGAATCCAGATAGGCTTTGATCTTGCCCTGATGCAGAATGGCGATGTCATCACACAGGTTTTCAACCACTTCCAGAATGTGGCTTGTGATGATGATGGTCACTCCTTTTTCCTTCAGCCGCCTGATCACCGTCTTCATGCGCTCAATGGAAATGACGTCCACCGATTCAAAGGGCTCATCCAGCAGCATTAATTTCGGTTCAACCAAAACAGCCGTGACAAAAGCGAGTTTCTTTCGGCTGCCTGATGAGAGTTTGTTGATCTTGATCTTGGCAAAGTCCTTGATGTCAAAAAAGTCCATCAGTGAATAGGCCTTTTCAACCAAACCATCCTTGTCGATCTCGTAGATCTCACAAACGTATTCGATGAACTCCAGGCTCGTGAATTGTTCAAATAACAGGGGGGGCTGCAGGACCGAAGCAATGATCTTCTTGATCTCCAGCTCGTTTCTGGCATTCAGCTCCATATCGTGGATAGCCACAGATCCTTCCTCAAAACTCAATAAACCGGTCAGCACTCCGATCAGGGTGCTTTTTCCGGCGCCATTTGGGCCGATCAAGCCGAAGATATTTCCTTTGGGGACCTCAAGATTCAGGTCTTTCAGTACCGGTTCATCCTCATAACATTTAACCAGATGTTTGATCTCTATAGCTCGTTCCATAATCTCATCAATACTCGGTTTTTAAACAGGTTAACTAAAACTTCCATGTGCCGCCACAGGTAGATCACCATGATCACAATAACGGTACTCATAATCGTGAGCCGGTACCATTCCAGTCCTTCCAGGGGTACAAACACCAGGTAACCCATCGAAAAAATGAGGAAAGAGATGGCAAAGGTAACTTTCTGAGGAATGATCGGGTGTTTGTAACTGAAGGAGGAGTAGGTTGCCCGTTGATATTGAAAGTAAGAACTCCACACAAAAAGCAGCATGAACATCAAAAAGAAAAAAGTATTGGCTACAAAAATTTGCAAGGGTGAACCGATCTTGGGGATAACGAGCAATTCAAACACGGTGATCAAATAAAACACCAGCAGTGGCAAAACGATCACTCCGAGAAATCGCTCTTTTAGTTGCTTTTCCAGGTTAATCGGAAACTGAAGATGCAGAAGAAATTCCCGGTTCTCATAGCCGTACATATTGGCCATACCCATGGCTAAAAGGGCCACCGGTATGCCGGCAAGTATGGTTGGTATGAGAATGGTCTTGGCGATCTCAAAATCTACGTTCAATAACAGCGGGACGTACACAATGGGAATAACGGTTAGCGTAAGCACCTGCAACCGGTTGTAAGGATGCTTCATCACATAGAAATAATATTTACCGGCATTCCTTCCCAGTACCTTTCTGAGAAAGAGCCAGAGCTTACTGCTTTCCTCTTCCGCTTTTTTGAGCCCCGGATTCAACAATCCCTCCTTGGTCTTGTTGAAATGATCGATCACGGTAAGACCAACCAATATGGTCGAAAACACAAATATGATACCGGCATTCAGCCAACCATACTCTACTGTGACCGTTTGGATCATGAGACCACCCGGCAACCAGCCAAGAAAATAATTCACCGTTTCTACCTGGGGTATGAACTCTGCAAAGATGCGGCTTGAGTTAGAGGCAAAAAGGGAAACCAGCTGAAACAGTCCAAAGATTAGGAAGAGAAAACCGATCACTACGGCAATGAATCTCTTTTCCACCACGCGTATAAAGCGGTGCTTCACAGAATAGATAAGTACATAATTGAGGGCAATGGCCGCCAGCCCAACCGGGATCTGATAGGCAAAGTCGACCTGTATCATCAGGAAGACCACCCAGGTAAAATTGTAAATAATATTTACGGGGTGACAAAAGCCAATGATGGTCAGATATTTTGCCAGCCGTTTCAGCGGAAAGCCAAATCCCAGAAGCTTCCGGTTTTCTTCGATGTTGAGGAGCCTCATGTTGGTGAACGAGAAATGCATGAGCCAATACGCATTTCCAAAGACAAGGAGGATGAACTTATAAATATCCGGAGTCAGCCATGGCAGTTCCACCTGCATCCATGGGCGGCTATCCATCAATACCACCACGATGGCCGTACCGATCAGGTTCACCAGCATGATCCCCAGAAACAGGATGTAGCCGATGGTCAGCAAAAGCTGAAATCGGTTCAGGTTAGAAATAAAGATACGCCAGTTCAGCGTCAGCAGCCTATAGAACAAGGAGGTGTAGCTTTTATTGAAGTTATTTAAAATCAGTACGCTATTATTATAAAATAATAGAACTGTTTAATCTATTTGAAAATTCAAATAAAAGCGGCCGTTTATGAGAAGTGGTGATAGGCTATGGGCAGAAACTTAATTTTCTACCAGCTTCAGGAGTTCTTCAGGTACGTCAATATCCATTCTTAAAACCTGAGAGGCATGGGTTTTACCCTGGGCATCTAGTTTCAGGGATACGGTTCCACCACCGCCAAGACTTTCATTCAGTATAAAATTAAGGGCACCGATATTTGGCATTTCATAGCGTTCAACTTCACCCTTGCACACATGTTTCATGTGATCTTTTACACGGTCGGCTGTCAGGTTTTTTTCAAGAAAGGAATAGATCTCAGGGTGACGTGCAATGATCCCGACATTACTTCCATTTCCTTTGTCGCCACTGCGACCGTGTGCAATTTTCAGGAGTTTTACCGTTGGCATATGAACTGATTTTTAAAGTCTTAATTTACTGCTAAGATAACGTGATTTGCCTGAGTTCACAATCTGATGTTCTGGGTGAAATAGCTTTTAACATCACATCAGTCTGACAAATAATAGACCACGGTAGAAACCACTCTCACATTCTTGATGTGTGGGTTGTTATTGTCTCTTGGAGAGATACTGAACTGACCCTGATAGGCGGTTTTGATCTTACCCAGCTGACTGTTGGAATCTTCCGCGAATTTCTCAGCCACGGCCCGTGCTTCTTTGGTAGCTGCTTCGATCATCTGAGGCTTGATGTCATTCAGGCTGTTGAAAATGTATTCCGGCCGCACCTGATATTCGTCACCTGAAAGAGTGATGCCCTGTTTACCCAGGTCAGCCAGCTGGCTCATGACCTCACGTACTTTCTCCACATCCTCTGAATAAATAGTAACGGTCTGATCGGCAACGTACCGAAACTGTGCATCCTGTTGCCCACCCCATCGCTGTGCCGATTTATCAGTCACTAAAGGGGTTGAGATCGAGATCTCATCCTCACTCACTCCGCGTTCGGTCAGAAAGTTTCGCACTTTCTCGCCACTGTTTTCAAGCTGTTGGTAGATGTCCTCGAGCTGATTACTGGCTTCCGTAAACTGAATGGGCCATATTACGATATCAGCGAGATGCTCTTCCTCTGCCAGCCCTTTTACGGTTACCGTTCGCTCATATTCCTTAAAAGTGATGGCTGCATTGCCAAGAATAAACCCAAAGGCGATCAATCCTAAAAAAATGGCTGCCCCGATAATGGTAAGTCCACGATTACTTTGAATATCCATGATGTGTATATAAAATTTTAAAGTGTATGGAAGATACGGATTTGAATAGGTTTTAGTGTTTGATACGGAAATATGTTTCAGAACTCAGAATCAGGCACGCTCTGCCATTTCCAGCCAGGTTAATTCTTTTTCTTCAAGTTCTTCTTTAAGAGCCTCAAATTCTTTAGACAGTTCATTCAGTTCGCCATATTCCAGATTCCCGTCAGCCATCTCTTTTTCCAGAGTGGTTTTCTGTTTCTCTAATTTTGCGATCTCTTTTTCCAGTTTATTGAACTCCCGTCTCTCGTTGTAGGTGAGTTTTTGAACCGATTCCGAAGCGGGTTTATCTTCTTTGGTTTTTTGTGGAGACGATTTAGACTGAGGTTTGGATTTGTCTTCATCAGAAATACGGCTTAGGATCTCATCACGGTATTCGTCATAAGTGCCGTGAAAGTCCCTGATCACGCCCTGTCCCTCAAATACAAAATAGTGGTCGACCAGTTTATCCATGAAAAACCTGTCATGAGAAACGATGATAAGGCAGCCACCAAAGTTCTGAAGGAAATCTTCCAGTTTGTTCAGAGTAAGCAGATCCAGATCATTAGTTGGCTCATCCAATATCAGGAAATTGGGATTTTTGATCAGAACCATCATCAGCATGAGCCGGCGTTTTTCACCACCGCTTAGTTTCTCAACCGGAGTGTACTGCATTTTGCCGGGAAACATGAAATGCTCTAAAAACTGTGAAGCCGTGATCTTATCTCCGTTCGCCAGTTCGATGACCTCAGCCACTTCCTTGATCACCTCGATCACCCGCTTACTCTCATCGATCGGAAAGCCCTTTTGCTGATAATGCCCAAATATAATGGTCTCGCCGGTGTCGATGGTGCCTGAATCTGGTTTCATCTCACCCATCAGAATTTTCAGGAAAGTACTCTTACCAACTCCATTCTTTCCAAGAATACCGATGCGTTCGCCTTGCAGAAACTGATAACTGAAATCATCCAGGATCACAGTGTCGTCAAAGGCTTTTGAGAGATGTTCCACTTCCAATACCTTCCCGCCCATGCGGCTCATATTCACATCCAGCTGCATCTCTGTTTCCTCGCGGGCAGAGTTGGCTTTATCTTTCGTCTCATAAAAGGCCTTGATGCGGGACTTGGATTTCGTGGTACGGGCTTTCGGTCCCCGGCGCATCCATTCCAGTTCCTTCTTCATCAGCTTGCCGGCCTTGGCGATCTCGGTCGCTTCGATCTCTTCCCGTTCCGCCTTCTTCTTCAGATAATATTCGTAATTCCCCTTGTGGTGATAGAGCTTGCCATAATCCAGTTCCAGAATATGATTACACACTCTGTCCAGGAAGTAGCGATCGTGAGTCACCATCAATAAGGTCATTTTACTTTTAGCCAGATACTGTTCCAGCCATTCGATCATCTCCACATCCAGGTGGTTGGTGGGCTCATCCAGGATCAGCAGGTCCGGTTCATCCAACAGTACAAATGCAAGAGCCACTCTTTTGCGCTCACCGCCTGATAAGGAGCTGATCGATTGATCCAGATCGTGAATATTCAACGCACTCAGGATCTGCTCCATTTGTTGTTCCACATCCCAGGCTTCGGCTGCATCCATGGCGGCTGATGCTTTTTCGAACTGCTTTTGAGTTTGTTCATTGAAATTTTCAGCCTGAGCCTGAACAGCTTTCTCATAACGCTGCACCACCTTGATCTTGTCAGAGTCACCGTGAGCGATGAATTCACTGATGGTCATGTTTTCATCCAGCTCCGGCTCCTGCGCAAGATATCCAATCTGAATGCCTTTCTGGGTCATGACCTTACCTGAATCCGGTTCCATTTCTCCCGCCAGGATCTTTAATAAAGTGGATTTACCGGTACCGTTGGGAGCGATCAATGCGGTTTTATCACCCTGAGAGATCCCAAAGGTCAGATCTTCAAAAAGTGGCTTGATCCCAAAGGTCTTGGAAAGGTTTTCGGTGGAGAGGTAGGTCATGTAAAACGTTCAGTTAAAAACTCTGTTGATGAAACATTAAAATAAGGAAAGTGCGGGAACATTTAAGGATACAGGTATCTTAATTTTTTAGGATTGAAACTCACCTTCTATCTGTTTAAAGTGATGGAAATCAAAGGAAAAAGAACGTGACATTTAAAACACCGCCAATTATAAACAATCAGGATGGGCAAGAACGCTCGGTCGGATTCGAGTTTGAATTCACCGGTGTGGAAATGAATGATGCCGCCGAGATGATCTGTGAGCTGTATGGAGGTAAAGTTGAACAGATCAGCGGATACGAATACAAAGTAAAAGACACTGAATTCGGTGAATTTTCACTGGAACTGGATGCCAGTTTGTTCCTGAATAAAAAATATGAGAAGGTCCTTAAAACAGTTGGTTTGGATGTGAACAAGCTGAAAAACAAGGAAAAGCTTGAAGAGGCTCTGCGCGATATGGCATCGACCGTGGTTCCATTTGAGATCATAACACCACCCATAGGATTTTCTGATTTGAAACGGTTGAACGAACTGGTAGATCGGTTACGCGAATGGAAAGCAAAGGGGACAGGAGACTCGTTTTTTTATGCATTTGGGTTACATCTCAATCCTGAAGTGCCGGAATTAAGTGCTGATAGTTTGCTTCGCCACCTGAAGGCGTATGTGATGCTGGATGGGTGGATCCGTAAGGATGCTGATGTGAATATATCCCGCAAACTCACTCCGTATATCAATGAGTATGAGATGGATTATATCAGGTATATCCTTCGTGAGGATTATCAGCCAGCGTTAAAAGAATTGATCAGGGATTATTTTACTTTCAAAAATTCAAGAAATCGCCCACTGGATATGCTGCCGGTCTTTATGTTTATGGAGAAGGAATTTACCTCCGGACTGATGAAGGAGGAACTCACTTCTGCCCGGCCAACTTTCCATTACCGACTTCCAAATTGTTCACTCGGTGATAAGTCATGGTCGCTGGCAGCAGAATGGAACCGTTGGGTGTTGGTAGAAAAGCTGGCAGATGACGAACAATCCCTAAGTCAATATTCAAGAGCATTTTTAAATATGGACGACAAGTCTGTATTCAGCATGAAAAAGAAATGGGTAGAATTGATGGACAGGTGGGTACAGAATGTGGAATAAAAAACCGGTTGTTGGTATCACAGGTCCGGATGAAGGTGGCGGTGGGGCGTGGCTGTTCACAGCCTTGTCAGTAAGGCTTGCGGGTGGTAAACCGCTTCGCATCACCCCCGAAAACCCCAAAGAGATCGATGAAGTAGATGCCCTGATATTGGGAGGCGGGGCCGATGTGGAACCCATGAAATACGGTCAGCAACGAATTGAGCGGGCAAAATTGGTTCGGAATAAGCGGACCATCTTCGAGTGGTTGTTATCCATAATCTTCTTTCCGGTGTACTGGCTGGCCAGGTATTTTCAGCATACCAAGCGTTCTCCCGTCGACCCAAAACGGGATGATCTGGAATTCAAACTGTTGGGTCAGGCTATTGAAAGAGGACTCCCCGTACTGGGTATATGCCGTGGTATGCAGCTGATGAATGTGCACTTTAATGGAACCTTGCATCAGGATATACGAGGGTTTTATGGCGAAAAGTCACAGGTGTCGTCCATATTTCCTAAAAAACGGGTGATGATCAAAGATGGAAGTAAGCTTTGTGAGATCCTGAAAACAGATGTCTGTAATGTAAATGCCCTTCATAATCAGGCCATCGATGAACCGGGTGAAGGACTGCAGATCGTGGCACGTGAATTGAATACGGAAGTCAGGCAGGCTATTGAGCATTCGGAGTATCCTTTTGTGATCGGGGTGCAGTGGCATCCCGAGTATCTGATTCAGATAGCCCGCCAGCGCAATATCTTTAAGGAGCTTGTTAAAACAGCCAATCAGGCTGAATGAACAAGTATCAATACAAGATCCGTGTCTTAATAGTGTGCTTCACATTATTAAGCTCGTTGAGAACTTCATCGTTGTAATCCTTGTCGATATCCAGGACCACATAACCGATGTACTCGTTGGTTTTCAGGTACTGCCCAAGGATGTTAATATCCATATCAGACAGGCAGCTGTTGATCTCCGAAAGCACCCCCGGTTTGTTCTCGTGGATATGAAGAATGCGGTGTGCATCTTTCTGAACCGGAAGATTTAGCGATGGAACCGTATGCGAATCGACCGTGGTGCCATTATCGATCAGTTTGATAAGTTTGGTAGAGACATCGAGCCCGATATTGTATTGAGCCTCAAGCGTAGATCCCCCAATATGTGGAGTTAAGATGACATTGGGCATATTCTGAAGTTCAGACGTGAAGGTTTCCCCTTTCGATTCAGGTTCTTCCGGATATACATCAATACCTGCACCCGCAATGTGGCCGGATGCTATGGCTTCCTTCAGGGCATCGATATCAACAACGGAGCCTCTTGCCAGGTTCAGAAGAATGCTTTTTTCCTTCATTTGAGCCAGTTCCTGTTTGCCGATCATCATATAAGTATCGGGGGTGGCAGGCACGTGAAGGGTGATAATGTCAGAAATGGAAAGCAGTTCTTTAAGGGAATCGACCCGGGTGGCATTTCCCATAGGAAGTTTGGGTTCGATATCATAATAGAACACATCCATTCCCATATTTTCTGCCAGTACGGAAACCTGTGAGCCGATATGCCCATATCCGATGATCCCGATCTTCTTGCCACGGACTTCATAGCTTTCATTGGCATCTTTAAGCCAGACTCCCTCATGAGCTTTTTTATCGCGAAGCGGGATTCGACGCATCAGCATGATGGACTCGGCGATCACCAATTCTGCCACAGAGCGTGTATTAGAATAGGGTGAGTTGAATACCGTAATACCATCCAGGGTTGCGGCTTTCAGATCAACCTGATTGGTGCCGATACAAAAACAGCCGATGGCTTTTAATTTACTGGCCTTCCTGATCACCTTTTCTGTGATGTGGGTCTTGGAGCGAATACCGATCAATTGTACATCTTCGATCTTATCGAGAAGCTCCTCTTCGCTAAAAGCTACATCATGGGTTTCTACATTATAAAACCCGTTCTGATTGAAATTTTCGAGAGCTTTGGGGTGAATGCCTTCCAGTAAAAGGACTTTGATCTGATCTTTAGGGTAGGAGAGGTCGTCGGTTTCTTGAGCCATAGTTTAGGTAAAAACATTATGTGTGAGTGAGTAGGCTGAATGTACTAAAGATTTAGGTTTTCAATAAGTGGTTATTACAAATGATATACCTGAAAAGGTGAGCTTTGAAACATAATTTGACGTTGACCGAATAAAACCCGAGCATTCATTTTAGGGTGTTCAAACCAAACGTTTACGGCGTCATTAATCAAATACAGGGATAGTTTATGAAACGGTGTATATGGATACTAATAGTTGCAGTCATTTTCTCGGTGAACGGGATGGCTCAGGATACGACTCAGTTGAAACAGGGAGAAGAGATCAACAGGTCGTTAACAAAAAGTGATGAACACATTTACACACTTGATCTAGATGCAGGTATATTTGTATTTGGTCATGCTGATCAAAAAACAGTTGACGTGGTCGTTAAGATCACTGATCCGAATGGGGAATTAGCAGCTCAGTTTGACGGCCCGGCACGTGGGAAAGAAACATTTCGGTTCAGTACTGAACAAGAAGGCAGGTATGTAATACAGATCACACCCTTTGAGCAGGGTGAAGGTGATTACTCAATTTTAATTCCAATAATTGAGCCGGTTGCCGAGACCCCGGTAGGTAAAGTTGACCAGATGATGGCAGAATATTCGGGAGAGGTTCCGGGAGCGGCGGTCATGGTCATTCAGGATGGAGAGGTAGTATTACAAAGATCATACGGGATGGAAAATTTAGCCTACGATCTGAAAATGGATGAGCAGACCTTGCATAATATTGGGTCAACCTCAAAACAGTTCCTGACCTTCGGGCTCTTGCTTTTACAAGAGCAGGGGAAGATATCGCTGGATGATGATGTAAGGAAATACATACCTGAGTTGCCGGAATTCGAACACGTTGTAACTTTACGCCATCTGGTGAATCACACCAGTGGGTATCGTGAATTCCTGAACCTTATGGCTATGACCGGACAGAGTATGAGTCAGAATTTATCTCAGGAAAAGGTTATCGAGATCGTACAAAATCAACCTGAATTACAAAACGTACCCGGGGCAGAATTCAATTACAATAACACCGGGTATGTGCTAATGACGGAAGTGATCGAGCGTGTGACCGAATTGGATTTCCCCACCTGGATGAAACAGAATGTGTTTGAACCGATTGGCATGTCTCACACGGTGGTCCGAAATGGTCCGTATCAAATTGTTGAAAATCGGTCTCATGGGTACACCTACGCAGAAGACGGAGGATATCAGGAAGTGACTGACCTGGGCGGTGGAGCCGGGGCAGGGGGTATTCATTCCACAATGGGGGACCTGAAAAAATGGATCGAAAATTTGTTAGACCCTCAGGTTGGAACAGAAGGTATGATTCAGGAGATGACCACCTCGTTTAAGCTGAATAGCGGAACAGAAACAGGCTATGGACTTGGATTGTTTGTTGGCGAATATAAAGGACTCAAGCGGTTTGAGCATAGTGGAGCTGACGTTGCACACCGATCAATGCTCATGGTATTTCCTGAGATCAACGGAGCTGTTGTAACTCAAAGTAACTTCTCGAATTTTGATGGCAGCATTGCGAACAAAGTAGCGGACATATATTTCTCAGGTCATCTTCAGGAAGAAGAAAATGAAGAGGTTGCCAACGAAGACATGGCAGCCTTTGAATATGATCCTGAAAAATTTGATCCTCTCGCCGGTCGGTACGAATTAAGCATTATGCCGGGCTTTATTTTGAAGTTTGACCGGGAGGGTGACCGGATCTACACTCAGGCAACGAATCAGCCGGAGGTTAATCTCACAGCCACCAGCGATTCTACCTTTAGTTTGGTTGGGGTAAATGCCTCTATTACTTTTCACAGGAATGAAGATGGTTCGGCCGATTCTTTGACATTACATCAAAATGGAAATCATCTGGCGAAAAAGATCGAGTTTGAACCTTCCATCGATGAGCTGAAAACCTACGTAGGCCGTTACTTCAGTGAGGAAATTGACACCATTTATGATATCATCATGGATGATAGTACCCTGGCCATGAAGACATTCCTGATCGAGGATAACATGCCGCTTTCCCCCACGACCGAAGATAAATTCAGTGCCGGGTTCCCAATATCTGAAGTTATTTTTATTCGTGATGAAGCCGGAAATATCACAGGTTTTGAAGCTTCAAACGGCAGAACCAGAGGGGTCTTTTTTGAAAAGTGGGATCAGTGATCGTTAACAATCTGACCGGTGAACAGGGCGGGTGTTTGTTACCGGCCCTGTACTCTTTTTCTAAGGGTCATTTCGGTCTTATACTGCTTATTATCACGAATGAGGTGTAACTCCATTGTTTCACCTTCACCATATTCCCGCATAAGAGCCCAGGCGTGCATATCACTTGTTACCCGTTCCTCCCCGATCTGAACAATAACATCGCCGGGCATGACCCCGCTTTCATAAGCAGGCCCGTTTTTGTTTACTTCTGTGACGAATAATCCCAATACGCGCGGAATGCCGGGGTACTGCATAATAAGCTGTCGGGTCACAGGCACAAACTTCATACCGGGATCATAATCCAGTGAAACGGTTCCTGATTCCTTAAGCTGAGAGATGATCTTTTGTACGCGATTGCTGGGAATGGCAAACCCAAGCCCCACAAAACCACTGCTGGTTCCTCCCGTAAAGATGAAGGTATTCACCCCCATCACTTCTCCATTGCTATTCACTAAAGGACCGCCGGAATTTCCCCGGTTAATGGCCGCATCGGTTTGGATCATTTCAACATAAACACGTGGATCCTGTGGGTCGGGACGGAAATCACGTTCCTTGGCACTCACTACGCCAACGGTTACGGAAGGTTGCCCATCAGCAAATAATCCAAAAGGATTACCCATGGCAATACTCCACTCGCCCACCATGATATTTTCAGAATCTGCAAATTCAACAAATGGATAGCTTCTGTCTTGATCTTTGATCCTTAAAAGGGAAAGGTCGGCGAGTTCGTCTGAGCCTAATAGTTCAGCTTCATACGTATTGCCATCAGATAAAGCCACCATGATGGTCTTTGAATTTTTACTGGCTACATGTTCGTTGGTCACGATCAAACCATCCTCAGAGATAATGAATCCGGATCCCACACTCTGCACTTCACGCTGAATGGGGACGTCAAAATATCGGAAGAAGAAGGAATCGAATTCCCGGGTGTATCCACGTTGTAATTCTGTAACGGTGATACTTACAACGGCAGGTCCAGCTTTTTGCACGGCATTGGTTATGGCATTCCGGCGCGAATCATCCACTTCGATCTGTGGGGTTCCTTCATCCTGAGCCGCCTCCTCAGATCGCACTTCCTGTGGTTCGGTGGCCGGGCTTAGGGATGCGACAGGTATGGGTTTATCAGCCGGGGCAGGTTCCTGAGCTGAACATGCGGCGAATATCAGAAGTAATAGGACTTTAAAACTGTATTTGATCATGATAACGGTTGCGTGCCTTATTCAAATGTTTTGGCTGAATGGATATTACAAACGAGAAATTCGTCATACAATTGCCATAACAGGCAGAGATTCTTACAGGTCTTTGTAAAGTCGCCAAAGTGTGGTGCCGAGTTGCATCATCATAAGAGTGGTCAGTTTATACTCATGCGAGGTGAATACACGTTTTCTTTTAATGACCACATAGCCAAACAAAGCCACATTTGGCGGGATCTTCATTTTATTCTGTATCAGTTCCTTTTCTGTGAGGGCAAACAATGGAATACCGATCTCTGCCGGCAAACCTTCATCCTCCGAAAGTTCCGGAAGGATCCCTTTCTCAGAATTGAACACATTATTCACCAGATAGGGCCTTTTTTGCTCCTGAACCAGCTTAAAGGTAGGCTCCTCTTTAAGGTCTTTGGGGCCATATTTTCGGGGAAGTTGAATTCCATAAGCAAGAAGCATTTGTACGTTTTCCTCGTTTAAGGTCCAGAAGGAAAGGTGGTCAGCTTCCAGCTTATTGAAGATGATCTTACAAAGTTTCTGGGCTGTGCTAACAAAATCACCGGATGAAACCTCAAACAACACGCTTTTAGTGATCTCTTTCTTATCAAGCTCAAGCTTTTCAGGCAGATCCGGGATGTCCACATTGGCCACCAGCTTCATACGTATGCGATTGATCAGCTCTTCCCGGTCTGAGTTAAACAGGGATTTGTCGATGAAATCAGCTGCTCCAAGTCCCAGGGCCTTTTGCTCCTTATCAATAGTAGGCAGGCTGGTCATGATCAGGACCGGAATGTTCTGCATTTCTGCGTCGGCCATCAAGGCCTCCAGGAATTCCAGGCCACTCATTCCGGGCATATGAATATCGGTCAGGATAAAATGGATCTTCTCTTCTGCCAGCTTATTGATCCCTTCCTGTGCGGTATTTGCGTTGATGATATTATAATCTGTACCCAGCATGGTTTTAAGCATAATATGCATAGCCGGGTCATCATCAATTATCAAAAGGGTATAATCCTTATCCATCTGTCAGGGGTTGTTTAAATTTCTTGGTACCAGTGTGTTAAAGGAATATAAGGCTGTGTTTATAATTGTTCAGCACCAACAGCGATCACATCCTTTATTGCATCCGCAAGGGTTCCCTCATAATGAGCTCCGGCTGCTTTCTGATGTCCTCCGCCATTAAAATTTCGGGCCCATTTGTTAACGTCAATGTCATCACTTTGTGAGCGCAGGCTCAGCTTGATCCTGCCGTTATCATCTTCTCTGAAGAGAATGCAGGCCTTTACGCCTTCCACGCTCAGCGGATATTGAACAAACCCTTCAGTATCCTCACTGCTGGTGTCTGTCAGCCTGAACATTTCTTGTGTGATGGTGATGGAGGCGAAAACTCCATTTTCATGCAAAGTGATGGTATCCAAAGCCTGACTTAATAACTTAAGCTGCCTCAGGGGCCGGGATGAGTAGATCTTTTCCGCGATCAGATTTGGGGTGAACCGTCCGCGTTCCAGCAGGTCGGCCGCGGCATGCATGGTAGCCGGTTTAACGCTGTCGAACTGGAAGGAACCGGTATCGGTGACCATGCCGAGGTACATGGCTTTTGCGGCTTCCTCATCAATTTGATCCACATTATGGTCCGCATATAAATGGTAAATCAGCTCGCAGGTAGATGATGCCGAAACGACGGATACCGGCACCTCAAAGATATCATCAGGTTCAGGGTGATGATCGATCATATACACCGGTTTATCCGTTTTCAGGATCTGTTCGGCTACACCACCAAACCGATGCAGGGCATTACCATCTACCAGAATGAAGGCATCATAATTTTCAAGGTCTGCCGGTCTGGGTTTTTTGATGGAAACCGAGTTGAGCAGCCAGCTCATATTCTCGGGGATCGCATCTTCATTATAGGCTGATACCTCCACTCCGTTTTTCTTCAGCCAAAGCGCCAGGGCGACCTGCGAACCAAGGCAATCTCCATCCGGCCTGAGGTGTGAAAAAATGGCTACTTTATCGTGTTGTAATACTTTTGATATAAATTCTTTAAACATAAGTTCTCCTTGCACCAAAAATAGGCGAAGATTGGCACAAATCCATGTATTTTAAGACGAATTAAAGGAACAGAATTAACCTGATGCATGCAGTTATAGTTAGTAACGGATTTCCCCCGACCAAAGAACTTCTGGAGCAGGAAATTGAAACCGCTGACCTGTTATTTGGAGCCGATGGCGGGAGCCGGACCATTCTCAAGCATGGCTATACCCCGGATGCGGTGATCGGTGATTTAGATAGTTTTGAAGCTCCTGAGAGTCCTGCTTTTAAAGTGATCCACAAACCTGATCAGGAAACCAACGACCTGGAAAAGGCTCTCACTTATGCCCTCAAACAGGGTGTAGAAACCTGTGTGGTATTGGGCGCATTCGGCCGGCGAATGGATCATTCCCTGAAAAACCTGTCCGTTCTGAACCAGTTTCATTCCCGGTTCAGGCAGCTTGTTTTTAGGGGTGAGGTGTTTGATGCCATTCTGGTTCAGGATGAGGTGAGAAAGCGGCTTCCGGTTGGGAATATAGTATCATTATTTCCCATCTCGGGTGAGGTGACCGGGATCACCACTGAGGGACTTAAATACGCACTTGATAACGAAAGCCTGAAAAACGGTGTGCGTGACGGCACTTCCAATGAATCCATTTCGGATGAGATATCTATTCAGATACAAAAGGGGGAGTTAGTGCTTTTCTTTGAGCGCTGATGCCACTTCCTTACGTTGATGTGGAAGCCATTGAGTTCGAATTGCTTTTTTTGGATTCCTGCTCCTTCTCCATCGATTTCTTCCAGGCAAAATAGCCGGCAAAGGCAATGCCTGTAAATACCAGGAACTGAAAACTGGTAAGGACCAATCCCTTGTAGAAATAAAGAGGAATTGAGATCAGGTCTGTAATGATCCATGCCACCCAGCTCTCCAGTTTTTTTCGGGCCATCAAAAACATACCGAGGATGGCGAAACAAGTGGTCAGGGAATCCCAAAAAGCCACATCACTGTCTGTAAAATTGGAAAGCACGAAATACAGGATACTGAAAGAACCGACCGTCAGGGCCACAGAAAATAGGTTTTCGTTACGTGAATTCATGGTAACCGGTACTTGTTCCCTCGAATCGCTTTTTGGATGAACCCAGTAATACCAGCCATATACACTCACCACAAAGTAGTAGAAATTCACTCCCATGTCGGCGTACAGCTTGTATTGAAAAGCGATGTACACATAGATGAGTACGCTGACAATTCCCGTAGGGTAAACCAGGATATTTTCCTTCATGGAATACCAGACGCTGGCCAGTCCGGTAGCAACGGCTATCCACTCAAGCAGGGTGGTATTAATAACTCCGGTGATGATACCGTCAATGATGTAATCTAAAAATTCCATAGTGATGATTGCGGGAAATTGAGCCGTGAAGATAACAAGTGCGGAAGAGAGTTGAACATAAAAAACCGATGATATTTTAAGGTCATTGGGTTTCAGGGGGAATCATAGAAAACAGGGCCCATTTCCCGGAAGGATCGGTGCATCGACCTTCGAAGGTTCCGGTTTCTGATCGTGCCAGATCGCAGGTCAAAGTTACGCCTTCCTCCGGCTCATTGAATATATAAAAAAGGGAGTCATTGTTTAACTTAGGAGTGTCGGTTTGGATAGGGGCTCAACCCGGTCCTGTAAGTTCAATTTGAAGCTCGCCTTCAATGTTATGGACGTTGTAACTGACCTCATTTTTCATGTTAGGATGGTTTATCGAGATCAGATAACCGATTCAGGTTCCATGCGGTATTGGCTTTGGATCTGATGAGTTGCAGGAAAAAGAATAGCAGTGCTGTGGCGAGTAAAAGCAAGGTTTTCATCAAATGGGTATGGCGTAATTGATATTTATGGAGTTTCCCTGTCAATGATCTTCCCATCCAATAGCTGTATCTGCCGGTCTGTTTTGGATGAAAAGGAATCGTCGTGGGTTACCATCAGAATGGTTTGGTCATACTCACGGGTCAGGTTTTTGAGCATATCGAATACCACCATAGCGTTTTTAGAATCAAGGTTGCCGGTCGGTTCATCACAAAAAATGATGCGCGGTTCGTTGATCAGGGCTCTGGCTATAGATACCCGCTGCTGTTGCCCTCCGGACAATCGGTTCACTTTTTTCATAGCCTGGTCTGCGATCCCAAGCAGATCAAGCTTTTGCATAGCTTTTTCCTTCAGCTCTTCAGGAGGGAGTTCACCAAGTTTGAGTCCTGGCAGCATTACATTATCCAGGGCAGTAAAATCAGCCAGCAGATAATGAAACTGAAAAATAAAGCCTATGGATCTGTTTCTGAGATAGGCCAGTTTTTGGTTGGTCAGTGTCTTTAGTTCTACATCATTAAATAAAACCTCTCCCTCATATTCACGATCCAATGAAGAAAGAGCATATAACAAAGTGGATTTACCGCTTCCCGAGGGGCCTACTATGGCAGCAAACTCCCCGGAATAGATAGAAAGATCAATATCCTTCAACACATGAAATTCTACAGGCTTGTAGAAATATTTATTCAGGTGTTTGGCTTCTATTACTTTCTTCATGACTACTGTGATCTGATGATGTTGATCGGGTCGATCTTAGAGGCTTTTTTGGCAGGCAGATAACCGGCTATACCTGTAGCCACCAATCCAAACACCAATGCCAGCAGGTAAAAGGCCGGGTCAAAATTGATGTTCAGGTATTCAGATGAGACAAATCCTTCAATATTGGTCGGTATGATGGAGGTGATCCAGGAGAACACGAACCCGATCAGTAATCCGATCAACCCGCCAATAAAACCGATGATCAAGGCTTCCAGAAGGAATACATTTCTGATATCAACATCCGTGTAACCAATAGATTTCAATATGGCGATATCATTCATTTTCTCGTAGATCATCATTGAAAGGATATTGAATATCCCAAAACCCGAGACCAGCAAAATGGATATGATGACCAGATACGTGACGATGTTCTGAATCCTGAAGACGCTGAAAATGCCTTCATTAGCCTCTTTCCAGTCTTCAGCGGTATAACCGAAACGGGATTGAAACTCACGGGCCAGTGTTCCGGATCGCTCAACATTCTCCAGCTTGATCTTAATGTCGGTGATATAGCTTCCGGTTACATTCATCAGCTTTTGGGTATTTCGGATACTGCTGTAAGCACGGTTGTTGTCAAGATCCCGAAGGCCGGTATCTAAAATACCCACAACCTTCATTTGAAGGGCTACGCCACCGGGCGAAACCACCGTAATGTTATCATTCAATATCGCCCCCAGTGATTCTGCCAGACCCGAACCTAAGATGATGCCGTTATTCACCGTTTCAAGCCGAATGATGGAACCACTCACCATATCCTGCTCAAGGTCAAACAATCGGTTTTCCTTGCGGACATTAACCCCGTTTATGATACCCGATATATCGGCCACCCCGAGTTTCAAAATTGCCTGTGTACTTAGGCTGGGTGAAACTCCGGTCACCTCAGGATAGGACTCCAGTATTTCCACGATCTGCAACCCACGCTTTAGTTTTGGGAGCTCCTCTTTGCTTTTGATGTTGGGTACCGATATCCAGGTTTTGTCAGCATCATAAACATCCAGGAGAACGGGAGGTGATTTTTGATTCTTATCCTGATAGATATGAATATGAGCCGTGGAGTTGATGGTCTTCTCAATAAAAAAATCCTGAAGTCCGGTGATCACACCTGCCTGAAAGATAAATACCGTAATGCCAAAGGTAACACCCAACATGGAAACGATGGTCTGCCGCTTTCGGCTGGTGAGATGCGTAAGTACGATCTTTAGGATGGGGAAGCGGTTCATGACTCAGGTTTTAAAACAACATCGCCTTCTTCAAGCCCGGAGAGGATCTCAACATAGTTCAGGTCACGGATGCCGGTGGTTATCTGTTTCAGATCTCCGTTTTCCAAGATCACTTCATTATTCTCATTGATATAGGTGATCGGAAGCACCAGAACGCTGTCTTTTTCGTTGATCACAATGTTTGCCTCCAGTGCCATTCCCGGATACATCGGAAACTGAGCAGGGTCGATAGAAGCGATCACTTTAGCCGTACGTTCAATGGTGTTGATCCGTGGGTAGATCAGGCTTACCACGCCGCTCAGCACAGTATCCTCTATGGCATCCAGATCATAAAACACGGGTTGACCTTCTTTCACCATAACGATATCGGTTTCATCTACCTGAAGTTCGGTTTCAAAACGATCAGTGGCTCCGATCTCCATGATCGGCCGATTGCCGGCAATAAGTTCTCCCTCTTCCGGAATGATGTCATATACTTTTCCATCAATGGCCGATAGTATGGTATAGTCGCCGGTCATACTTTGTTGAGCTAGAAAGTTGTTTTGGGCATTATCCAGTTCGATCTGAAGGCGCTCTTTGGTTTCCTGATACTTGCTTTGTGCGATCTGTAAATTATTCTTTGAGTTTTGATAGCGAAGCCGGATCCGGTCAAACTCAAGTTCGGAACCGATGTCATCATCCCGAAGCTTTTGATATCGCACATACTCGACAGAATCCTGCGAAAAAGTAGCTCGCGATATCTCAACCTGTTTCGAAAGCTGACTTAGGATGTCTGAACCATCACGGGCTTTACTCCGGGCCAGCTCCATCTGATTTCTGGCGATCTGAAGATTGGCTTCATTCGGTTCATTTTTCAAGGTTACCAGCGGAGAGCCCACTTCCACCTTCTCACCCACCTTTACTAAGATCTCATCCACAATCCCCGAAACTTTACTCGTTACCTCATAATGTCCGAACGGCATCACATTTCCCGAAGCATAAACCCCCTGAACGAGATCCATTTTTTTAACCTGAACCGATTCCTGATCTGAACAACCGTACGAAGCGAGTAGAAAAAGAAAAAGTAAGGTAAAGGAATAAGTCAGGCGCATATTGTCTGTATTTTTATGCAGGTAAGTTAGAAAAATACAGCTCTTATTGAAGAATATTTTGTGAAAAGAACGATCATGATACAAAATTAATGAGTACTGCAATCATCAAGCAGATCATTCTTGTAGATCACACTGGTTTCAATAAAAAGGTCTAAGAAGGGAAAGGTTATTAGGGTAAACAGTTTGGCAATTAAGCGGTGTTTGGGGGCTTTTTTTGAAGTAGCGAAATTAATTCTTGGTAGTCAAGTTTCATCGCACACCGTCCGCGTGCGATTTGAAAAGCATTGTTAGGTGGCGAATCTATGGGGCAAACATTTCTTGTAATGTACTCAATACCTTTTCTTCAGCTGAAGAACTGATTGTCCCAAGGCTTTTAATCAATCTGCTTTTATCGACTGTTCGAATTTGATCTAATACAATTTGTCCTTTCTTGCCTTGAAATGTAGTAGTGACACGCGTTGGATAATTTTTGATTGTAGAAGTCATTGGAGCAATGATAACAGTTCTAATATATTTGTTCATTTCATTAGGAGAAATGATCAAACAGGGGCGAGTTTTTTTAATTTCAGAGCCTTTTGTTGGATCAAGTGAAATCAGATGAACTTCAAACCTTTGAACTGGATCTGCTTTTACCATGTCCACTCAGTATCATCCCAGTCTGAAGATTTTTCAATCTCATTTTGATCCAATAAAACATCATCACTTTGTTCAGCCATTTTTTTGAAAGACGAATCCCAACCCTTTCGAATAGTTTCAGCCGAGCGAAGAACAATTTCATTGTCTCTGAGAATCATTTCAATTTCTTTGGTTATCCCACTTTCTTCAATTAAAGGTTTTGGAATCCGAACTCCTTGAGAGTTACCAATACGAATTATCTTGGTTTTCATAGCTTTGGTTATTTGTGAACACATGTGCAAATATAATTACAATGTACTTACAAATCAATATAAGGAAAATCGATCTATTAGGAAGCTTTGAAAACCACATAACGACCCAGCGTTTAAACGGCGCGGGGATTATGATTTTAGGAAAGTAACTCAATTCTTTAACGGATAAAAATTTCGAAGAACTCCGTCTCATCCGCTTGTAACACTTGTTATACCCACGATTTTATGTTCGAGACTTCCAATACCCTGGCTTCCGCTTTAAATTCATAAATGCAAATATCGTAATAAGTTTATCTTCTACCGAATAGATGATTCCGTACGGAAAGCGGGAAACTAAAAATCTTCGTTCTGTTTTAGTGATTTTAGTTCCTGAGGAAGGTTGTTGTTCAATGACATCCAAAACTTTTTCTATCTCATCAATAAAATCATCGCCAAGCCCTACTACTTGTTCTTCATAATATTCTGAAGCTTCAAAAAACTCTTTCCTAGCTTCTGAATGAAATTTAATAGTCATTTTTGAATACGTTTTCTTGCTTCTTTTAAAACGTCAGTAGCTGAATGAAGGGAGGCTTCGCCAGATTTAAGCGATTCTTTTCTCTTTTGAACTTCATCAATCCAAGCCTGTTCTATTTCAGGATCAATTTTACCATGAATACTTTGTAATAATTTATCAGCCAGACGGGCTTTATTCTTCCGGTCAAGATTTAAGGCAGAAATTTCTATCTCTTTGAAGTCGGTAATCATAATAAATGAGTTGGTTTACTTGAATGTAATTATTACTGAAGAGAAGTGGAAGCGAGATACATTAATGTAGTGGGTATAACGACCCAGCGCATAACGGGCGCGGAGATTATGAGTTTCTTTTGAAGTAGCGAAATTAATACCATACAAACAAGTTTGATCGATCTTCGTCCGCGTCCGATTTGAAACGCCTTGTTATAATGCGCTTTACTTCGTTTCGGCTTATCTTTTAGACATGAAATATCAAACGCCAAAATCAGAAGATGAAATCCTGCCCAACAAACTTGGACTAACCGATCCTGATAAGATCGCAGAAGAAGAGTATCGGGGATTTCTTAGAGCTGAAATTAAGTTTGAATCCGAATTAGATAAAGTGGATTCCTTCGATTGGAATTTGATCTCGGAAATTCACAAGACTGCTCTACATCATTTATACGAATTTGCAGGAGAACTCAGACAAGTGAATATGTCCAAAGGTGGATTTACTTTTCCAACGGCTAAATTTCTGCCAGACATTATTCAGGAATTTGAAACTGAGTTTCTTGGTGATCTTCCAAAGCATGTAGAAGGATATGAAGAGCTCATACAATATGTTGCCCCAATACACGCAGAATTACTATTTATTCATCCATTCAGAGAGGGGAATGGACGTACAGCTCGACTCTTCGTAGATTTAATTGCGGAAAAGTTTGATTTCGAAAAATTCAGCTTCGGAAAGATTACAGAGAAGAAGATGACGGAATACATAAAAGCTGTGCAATCGGCAGCAGAAAAGAATTACCAGCCGATGATCGAGCTTTTCAGGATGTTGGAGAAGTAACCTTTTGCTGAAATTCCTGAACTACTTCTCGGCGGATTTGCTCAGCTTTCTTTTTGGATATATTAATCCCTTCAATACGAAAAGATGCCCGCTGTGATTTCATAGCTCCACGGGAAATAGACTCGATATTTTTCTTTGATTTCATGCCTCTAATATACCAAAAAGTGAATAAAAGTTCTTAACTGGCAAGCATTATAACGACCCAGCGCATAACGGGCGCGGAGATTATGGGTTAATAAACGGTTAAAAATTTTAAACAAGCAACTTTGGAAACCAACAGCACGTCCGCGTCCCCTGTTAATGCGCATTGTTATACGTACCGATCTTTTCATACTTATGCAAAGGTTCAGTATCGTCTTTTAAATATATGGTTACGACAACTGAATCACGTTTCTCCAATTCTATCATTAGTTCTGTAGGTTCTTTACCAATAGCCAGCGCTCTTATTTTAAATTGACCCGGTAGTACAGGTAGAACTTTGTTAACTGGATTATCTCTATCATAAAATGGAATATTATTAATGTGATAAGCGGCTGGAATTAATTGGTCTTTATCTTCAAAACTGAAAGATTGAAGATTTAAATAAGTTGACCCATAAGAAGCTGATGTATAATGTTCAATGGAGTAAAGTTTTTTCACGTTAACATTCTCTGTCTGAATTGATGCGCAACTGCAAAAAGTAAAAACTGAACCAATAATAACTATGAGCTTATTCATGATGTATTGCTTACAAATTTTGACAGATTAGAAACAGGTACGTATAACGACCCCGCGTTTAAACGGCGCGGGGATTATGAGTTCTTTTGAAGTAGCGAAATTAAATTTTTAGGAACAAGTTTCCATCGCACCCCGTCCGCGTCCGATTTAAAAAGCTTTGTTAGGCATTTTCTTTAGCCTGGAAATGAGAATATTTATTTGAGAGGAATGTTATGATACCTATACCTCCGTAGATACAAGCTAAAAGTATCCCTATTTCGGTGAAATAGTTTGCCCAAGCGTTTTGGAAAGGCTCTGAAATATCAATGAAAAATTCATAAAACATTATTCCGATTAAAATTCCCAAAAAACTCTTAATGTATTCTTTCCGCTTCATGATTGATTCGATGTCTCATTTCAGTTTTTTAAAAGTAGATATATGAAATATGCCTAACATAATATTATCCGAACAAGGGTTTTGTTAGGACGCGGTGGATAAGATCCACGAATCGCCATTCACACACATTATTCGGTGATATTGGGA
Source organism: Gracilimonas amylolytica (assembly GCF_002911695.1). Lineage (GTDB taxonomy): Bacteria > Bacteroidota > Rhodothermia > Balneolales > Balneolaceae > Gracilimonas > Gracilimonas amylolytica. The sequence goes on along the minus strand of NZ_PQBS01000010.1, from coordinate 118,905 downwards.
TGTTATCCGTCTCATTAGGCGGATAAAGTCGCCGGATAACAACATTTTTTGTAAGGAATTGCTTCCTCATCGCTCTAACAAGATAATACCATAATCTATAAAGTCAACGGGTGATATGGCTAAGTCTGAATTGTTAGAGAAGGTTAGAAGAGAGATCAGAAGAAGAAATTACAGCTTCAAGACTGAACAGGCCTACACACAGTGGGTGGTTCGTTTTGTGAAATTCCACGGTACGGTCCATCCTTTAAAATTAACTGATCAGGATGTGGAGCAGTTTCTGAATCATCTCGCAAATGAACAAAATGTGGCAGCCGGTACTCAGAACCAGGCTTTAGCCGCTCTGGTATTTCTCTATAAAGAGGTTTTAGGTAAAGAAGAGTTGACCCTTCATCATCTCGAACGGGCGAAGAAACCAAAAAGATTACCGGTGGTATTGTCTTCTGCAGAAGCATCAGCTCTTTTGAAAAAGCTGGACGGTTTGGCATTGCTTATTTGTGAACTGCTTTACGGCAGCGGCCTGAGGATATCAGAATGCCTGAGGTTACGGGTACAGGACATTGATTTTGATATGGAGCAAATTTGGGTTCGCTCAGGAAAGGGACAAAAAGATCGTGTGGCACTTCTTCCGCAAACATGTATTCCTAAACTCAAAGAACAGATCAACAAGGTAGATACATTACATAAAAAAGACCTGTCCAAAGGACATGGGCGAGCCTTACTGCCTAAAGCACTCGCCAGGAAATATCAGGACGAACAGATACAGCTCCGGTGGCAATACTTATTTCCCTCAAAACGAATTTCTAAAGATCCCCGAAGCGGATTAAAACACAGGTATCATATTTCGGATCGTTTCGTGCAACGGAGACTGAAAAGAGCCGCTAAAAAAGCAGGGCTCAACAAAAAAATAACCTGCCACACCCTGCGCCATTCCTTTGCCACCCATCTCCTCCAAAACGGCTACGACATCCGAACCGTCCAGGAACTCCTCGGCCACAAAAACCTCAAGACCACCATGATATATACCCATGTCATCAATAAAGGGGGCAACTATATTAAAAGCCCTGTGGATATTTTATAGATCGTTCATCGTAGTTCGGTGATTCGGTCTTTCGTCAATCATTAAGAATAACGATTAACCGATGGACCGAATGACCGATTTGTGAAATTGTTTAATTTCATACTGAAAAGCCGAAATCTTTAAAGTTGGACGTCGAGAGTTATTAATTCGGCCTCAGAAAAAAGAGCGTTAAGAAATAAATCATACCGCGTGGCAATTAAATTACTTGCAAGCCCTGTTAAGGAGCATTGATTTATTATAGCGGAATGAAGACATCTTTAGCTCTTTTTTCGCAGCCTTGACCTTTTGTTACTTTTGGAGCCTGTCCGAAATTCGGCGGATCAAGCCAAAAGTAAGGACATAAACAGTTTAGAATCTCAAGTGCTGGAAAAAGAAATATCAGAAATAGGCTCAAGGCTCAAAAGGTATTTTGGTGAGGATTAATTTCTAACGAGGCCTACGTCATCAACAAAGGCGGAAACTATATAAAAAGCCCTGTGGATATTATCTAAAAAGACCAATCAGTTTTCAATGAAAACAAAAACAACCAACGAGTCATCCTGCTCCGCCAGTTGGCGGATCAGCATAACCGATAAGGCTGATCAGGTATGGATAAGACACCAATAACGAAAAAAGGTCATCCTGAGGATGCCTCCGAAAGATCTTGCTTTTAGCGAAGCATAGATGCGGTTTGCAGTATTAATAGTTGCAGTGGATAGTTTGATGCTGGGTTTATGTGCGCAGTCTTAAATATGCAAGGTTCTTCGGGAGTACCCTCAGAATGACTTTTTTTATTTTATTTAGCTATGAAAGCCTATACATATATAGTAACCAATCCTAAAAAGACCACACTTTATACCGGGGTAACCAATGACCTGAGAAGGAGGATTGTAGAGCATTACATGGACCGCGGGACGTCCAAATCCTTTGCAGGGAAGTATTATTGTTATCTTCTCATTTGGTATGAAGCCTTTCCTACCATGAATGAAGCTATTCAAGCAGAGAAATTGATAAAGGGGAAGAACAGAAAGTGGAAAGAAGATTTGATCAGAAAGCGTAATCCTTATTGGAATTCATTGAATGAGAATGTTCTTGGGGAGTGGCCACCATATAAAACATTGCCCCCAGAGTCATCTTGAGGATACCTCCGAAAGATCTTGCTTTTAGCGAAGCATGGATGTTCTTTGCACCAACAGTAGTTGTAGTGTATAGATTGTTGCCGGGCTTAGTTGGCAACCTTAAATATGCAAGATGCTTCGGGGGTACCCTCAGCATGACTGATAAGGATAGATAGGTATGGATAAGACACCAATAACGAAAGAGGGTCATCCTGAGGAACCGAAGGACCTGCAAAAGTGCGAAGTAACACCAACCTTTTGAAGGTGCTTTTCCGCCGGCTGGCGGATCAGCATAACCGATAAGGCTGTTCAGGCATGAATTATCTGCACAAACACAAAACAACATCAACCCCAAACTTCAATGTTGAGTGTTGAATGTTCCCAATTTTCACCGCCCTTTCAAAACACCGGAAAGATTCAGCTTATGAATAGGAATGAGATAAGAAGAAAGCATTTCATCTTTATGGATACCCAGCTCACCCGTTCCTCTGAAATCGACCATACACACTTTTTCGGCCGTTTGAACCACCTCGCCGATGCCATAATACTCAGGACTGGGGCCATAATAGACCAGGTCACCTGTCTTCAGGGTATTATTCGCCCGCCGGTGATAGGGTTTGATCACGGGAAGCAGGTCAAGCCGGTATGATAATTTTCGTTTTTTGGAGAGTGCCATCACTCTGGGTTCTTCTGATGAATATGTATTTCGCGTTCAGTGCCCGAAAGATGTGAAATTTTGATCCAAATCGCATCGTCGGGGATGAGAGAGTCGATCTTTTCGGGCCATTCGACCAAACAAACGCCGTCGCCGTAAAAATATTCCTCGGCTCCGATCTCCAGGGCTTCCTCTTCATGCTCAAGGCGGTAACAGTCAAAATGGTACACCGGCATATCCCCGTGATACTCGTTGATCAGGGTATAGGTCGGTGAATGGACCTTGCCCGGGGGCACTCCAAAATGTGAGGCCACACCTTTCACAAAATGTGTCTTGCCGGCTCCAAGATCACCGGTCAGGCAAACCACGTCTCCGGCACTGAGTTGCTTACCAAACTCAGATCCGGCCCGAATGGTTTCATCCACAGATTGCGATCTAAAAGGAGTACTTAGGTCCATACCTTATTGCGTAATTATTTAATTCAAAAACACCCAAAGATAATACCCTTTGTCAACATCTTTGGGAAAAATGTGGGGCATGGATTCGAGAAGATAAATCCCGTAGGGGCAATTCATGAATTGCCCCTACGGGATTTACTTATGATTAAGTAACAAACTTTATTCTGCCACCGCACAGGCGAGACGCCCGCGCTAGTGCTAAGTTGAATGGTGGTGCATTATCAAGCTATTAGATCCCCGCCTGCGCGGGGATGACCGGTGGAGGGGCGGTGGAAGATCAGACATCTGCGAAATCCAAAAATCCCCTGAATCCGCGATTCACAAATGGTACATTCATTAGTAAAACACTTCGGAGTGGAACACGGATTACGCGGTTCTTGCGGATGGTCACGGATTAGGATTGAGTCACTTGAACGACCGATTCACCGATCAGCGATGGACCGAGCGACCGATTTGTAAATGGATTGAAGACTTAGGCTCAGGGCGGTATTATTGTGGATTCATCCCAACTGGATGAAATCAATAGCCCCGGGATTTATCCCGGGGTAAAAATGAGAATAAAAGAACCTCCGCCCGGTGGGTGATACGGTATGGGTGGTATTTCGGATGTTGGGAACGAGTTTAAAGTAAGAAGTTGTCATCCCGAGTGCGTACCTAGTCACAAAGGAGAATCAGTCTAACACGAGGGATCTCAAAGCATGCACTATTTGCCAGATCAAACTTTGAGATCCTTCGCGGCAAAACTCCCAAATCTACATCAAACCTCACTTCGCTCAGGATGACAACTACTCGAACCGGAGGTTCTGTCAGGCATTCTCCCGATTATATCGGGGAGGTTGGGAACGAGTTCACCAGGATAGGTCAGAAACTTCAGGATTCGTTATTCCTTGCCTGCCTGCTAGCGAGGCAGGTTCGTTATTCAATATTCCTAACTCTACTTCGGCTTCAACGTGGCAATTGGTAAAATAACTTCCTCCATGGATGATCCGCCATGTTGAAAGGTATCGCGGTACATATTTTGATATTTGTGATAGTTGGTGGGATAGACGAAATAGTAATCCTCCCGTGCCACCATATAATTATTGACGGCACCTACTTTTGGTAATCTGAATTGCTCTGGATCATCCATGAAGATGACGGTCTCGGGCTCATCAGCTTTCAGATTGCGGCCATACTTATAGCGCAAATTTGTGGCCGTATCCTTGTCGCCATACACCTTGGTATCCCGGAGAGCACGCACTGATCCGTGATCGGTGGTAATGATCAGGGTAACATCTTCCTTCGCCAGTCCCTTGAACATCTGAAGCAGGGTAGAGTGCTGAAACCAGGCTTCGGTCACAGAACGGAAAGCAGATACATCCGGAGCCAGCTCTTTGATGACATCGGAATCAGAACGAGAATGAACCAGGGTATCCACAAAATTGAAGACAAAAGCCGCCAAACGCGACTGAGCGTAGCTTCCGATCCTGTCAGCCACTTTACGGCCGGCATCGGCATTCAAGATCTTCTCATATTTGAAGTTGATATCGATGCCGTGGCGGTCCAGCTGTCGCTTCAGTAATTCCTCTTCATGCCGGTTCAGGGAGGATTCATCCTGCCCCTGCTGCCACAATTCAGGATACATGCGTTCAATATCAGCCGGGTACAGTCCGGAGAAGATAGCATTTCGGGAATAGGGTGTGGCCGTGGGTAAAATGGAATAGTAAAAATCGGTGTCGATGGAATAGTGGTTAGACAAGAACGGCTCAAACAACAGCCATTGGTCATAACGCATACAATCGATGATAAAGAACATGACGTTTTCCCCTTTGTCCAGATGAGGATTCACGTACTTTTTTATGACTTCGGGAGAAAGCATAGGCCGGTTTTCACCCGTTCGCATCCATTCCCGATACTCCTGATCCATGAACTTTCCGAATTCCTTGTTAGCCTGCTGAAACTGATCTGACAGGACCTGCTTCAATCCTTCATCGCCATCACCGAGATCGATCTCCCATTGCGTCAGTTCTTTGTACACATCGATCCATTCTTTCCAGTGTGTGCCGGGGTGAATGCGTGAAGAAAGCTCATTGAATTGCCTCAGGTAGGTTTGAGCCGATTTCTCTGATTGGAGCCGCCCGCGTTCCAATAGTCGCTTGGTGGTTAGTAATATCTGATTTGGATTAACAGGTTTGATAAGGTAGTCCGAGATCTTGCCCCCAATGGCATCTTCCATGATGGATTCTTCCTCACTCTTGGTGATCATGACCACGGGAAGCGATGGTTGCAAGGCCTTGATCTTCTCAAGCGTTTCGATGCCGCCCATACCGGGCATTTGTTCATCCAGATATACGATATCAAACGCCTCGCTTTCAATAAGGCTGATGGCATCGGCTCCATTGGTTACCGGAGTGATATCAAATCCCTTTTTCTCTAAAAAAATGATGTGTGATTGCAGATGATCGATCTCATCATCAGCCCATAGTATTTTTGGCATAAGCCTGTTGTCTAACCTCTTTTATGGCTCTAAAGTTACATACGGGCGGATGGCTTCCAGTCGTTTTTCACCAATGCCCTTTATGTTTATGAGTTCCTCAATAGTCTTGAATCCACCATTCGACTCTCGGTATTCAATGATCCTGCCGGCGTAAGCGGGACCAATTCCATCCAGGGTTTGAAGTTCTTCAAGTCCGGCTGTGTTAATATTAATGATCTCAGGAACCGGTTCGATCTCCTGCCCGGGAGTCTCTTCCGAATCCATCGGTTCTGAGGCCGCCGATTGAGTCACAGCCGGTTCAGTATCGGTATTTTCATCGTTACTAACTGTAAAATCAGGATTATATTTTTCGGCAATGGCGGCCTGTTCCTGCTCGGCTAATTTGGTTCGTTCTTCAAACAGAGCAAGGATCTCATCATACTCCTCCTGCTGATAATTCAATTTTTGTTTGATGAAGAATGAACTCAGAAACATCAGGCTCAAAATAAACAGCAATATGGTGAAAGAAACACGCTCTTTTCGCGTGATCTGTAACTTGTCGATCCAGAAAAAGGCCTTTCTTTTGAAATTATTGAGCTTCATCTGAGTAATATGAGTTTGAGGAAGGAAAAACTCAATAATATTCTTGTTTCAGTCTGCAGGAAGTGTGAAGTTTGGCAAAATTCAGATCATGGCAGAAAATCACACTTTTAATTACGGCGACCAATCTATCATCTATCAAACCATTGGGGATGGCAAACCTTTGGTGGTACTGCACGGCTGGGGGAGTAGTAAGCGTGTGATGATGCCGGTAGCTAAACACCTTTCACGCTTACGGAAAAGCTACGTACTGGACCTTCCCGGTTTTGGAGAATCTCCCGAACCGGATCGCGGTTGGTCGATCGATGATTATGCCGACGCGGTTGAGGCTTTTATTAATGATCTCCCATATGAAAAAGTGGATCTGTTGGTGCATTCCTTTGGCGGCAGGATCGTCCTGAAACTACTGTCTCGTGAATTTGGAAAAAGCCATGTCGATAAGGTGTTGATCACGGGTGGAGCCGGGATGAAACCAAAACGATCCATGAAATTTTACTTCAGAAAATATACGGCTAAAACACTAAAGGCTCCATTCATGGTTCTTCCCGGAAGCCTAAGAGAAAAAGCCTTGAGCTGGCTGAGAAGCACATCGCTCTGGAAAAGCCTCGGTTCAAGCGAATACAGCGAATTATCCGGGGTGATGAGGGAGACCTTTGTGAGATCCGTGACCGAATACCTGGAGCCATGCCTGCCTGATATACCACACGAGGTGCTGTTGATCTGGGGACGTAATGACGATGCCACTCCGGTCTACCAGGGTCAGCGTATTGAAAAGGGTATTGAGCATGCGGCTTTGGTTATTATTGAAGATGCCGGCCACTATGCCTTCCTCGATAAACCCAAACAGTTTGCCAGAATAGCGGAGGCGTTTTTTAAATAGGTTTTAGGTGTTAGGTTCAAGGTGCAAGTGCACTCTAACACCTAACACCTTGCATCTAACACCTTATTCTCTCCAATTATCCGGAATATCCAGCTCAGCTTTGATCCCGAGTGACTCGATCTCCAGGCCCGCATTCAGTAAACTTATGGCTTTCTTTTGAGCGGTTTGACTACTTTTGTCTCCATTCAGGCCATATATCGGATCGTCAATGATGGGGTAGCCCCACTGCTCCAGGTGCAGGCGTATCTGATGGGTACGCCCTGTTTTTGGGTGGCACTTTATGATGGAAGAATCTGTGCTTTTTTCAACGACCTCAAATTCAGTGATGGCTTCTTTAGCCCGGGTTAAGCCCAGTTTGGATTCAAACACAAAGCCTGTTTTACGCCGAATGGGGGCATCGATCGTCATGGTGCGTTGCTTGGGTGTTCCCGCAACTTTGGCATAATAGGTTTTCCGGACTTCAGATCGGCTGAAGTTAAGCATCGCCTGCTTTGCAAATTCTTTATTGCGGGCAAATAGGACGAGACCGGAAGTAACCGCATCCAGCCGATGTACAATTCTCAGGTCGCCATACCCCTGATCTTTCAGGATCTCTGTCATGGAATTTTTATTGTACCGTCCTCCGGGATGCATAGGCAGGGGGGCCGGTTTATAGGCGATCAAGTAATCGGGTTGAGTTTCAAGCACCAGTACTTCATCAGGCACGGTTGGCTCAACAACCTTTGGATTGTGATGATACACTTCATCCTGTCGCTTGAGGAGCTGTTCGGGGTCGGTATGTTCTCCGTTCACCCCAACCAGGCCGTTGTTGATCTTATCTTCCCAAACCTGCCTTCCGTGAAAAGGGAACCGCGTGCTCATCGTCTCAAGCAGGGTTTTTCCGTGAAACTCCTCGTTTACCTTAAAACGATAGGTTATAGGATAGGGGGATACAATGCGGATCTTACGCGCATCCAACGGGTCGTTCCTTGAAATCTTCTCCAAAATAATTGTACCATTTTCGGAATGGTTTGAAAGCATTTTCAGGGTCGAAAGGGCGCTTGTATTCACTTTCCTTACATTCTTCGCTGCAGCAGCCTTCCATTTGATGGGCACCTTCTTCAGAGCACACAAAAAGCTTGTTGCACTCCATGTTTGCACAGTTGATGTAGGTGTCAGCCGGCTTTCCGGTGATCTCACAACGTGCGATAGGCTCCAGGTCCTGAGGATTAACAGGCACAACCAACCGGTCATCAAATACAAAGCATTTTCCTTTAAAATGCTTACCGCCTTCTTGCTTGCCATATCGTAAAATGCCGCCATGCAGCTGATTCACGTCTTCCCAGCCTTTCTCTTTCATTAATACGGAGAATTTTTCACATCGAATACCACCGGTGCAGTACATCAGTACTTTTTTGTTCTTCGGGATATCCGCATCATCCAGCCATTGCGGGAAGTCATAGAAATTCTCAAGGTCCGGTTTGATGGCGCCTTCAAAATGGCCAACTTTTGATTCATAATTGTTACGCACATCGATCATAACATGATCTTCTTCTTCGATCACGCGTCGCCATTCTTTCGGTTCCAGGTAATTTCCTCCGTTTTTGGGATCCACACCGTCCATGTGCAGAGAAACGATCTCTTCACGTACTTTGCAGGTCAGCCGCGGAAAGGGTATGTACTCACATTCATCCTGTTTGAAAGCTGTATCAGAAAAACCGGGTATGGACCACACAAAATTCTTGTATTCCTCGATCTGTTGTTCGGTTCCTGCGGCCGTTCCATTCAGTCCCTCTTCAGAAATATAAATGCGGCCTTTTAAACCGATCTCTTTACAGAATTTTTTATGGGCTTTGCAGAACCTGTCCGGCTCATCGATCTTCTGGAAGTTGTAGTAGAGTATTACTTGATACATTTTTCTCTTAAATTATAAGTATAAGAAGTGTCAGGTCTTGACGTTCATCATTTGGGCGAACCTGAAAGTTAAGCAAAATACAAACAATGCATAAGTCCGGATTTATAAATAAAAGATTCAAGAGAGCGTTTTTGTGCATCCTGTTTATCCCGGGAATTCTGTTGGCTCAGGTCCGGCCGGTACAGGAAACCTTGTTATCGGTGCAGTCATCGTTTGAGAGGGGAGAATTGGATGTGCGATCAGCAGCACTGCAGCAATTAGAATTGCTGGAGCGACCCGTTTCAAATACGCATGCCATCAACAAATGTCTCACACCGGCCACCATGTTTTTGCATCAGCACCGGGATGAACTGGATAGCGATATCCTGGCCAAAGCGCAGAGCCTAGGACTGGTTGAGTCACAGAATTCTACCATGGCCGAAGAGTCTTACATCTCACCTTCCGGTAAATTTGAGATCATTTACCAAACCTCGGGCCCCGATTCCGTGTCAATTACCGATGATGATGGAAACGGAGTACCGGATTATATCGATCATGTGGCGGAAGCGGCCGACTCATCGTATCGCCATGAGGTATTGACCATTGGGTTTACAGATCCCATTCCTCCGGGACAAACGTACAAGGTGCGTGTGGAAGATGACCTGTCGGGTGGGGCGTATGGGTTAACAAATACTTCCTCCACTTCGCCGGGGGGAACCTTCATTGTCATTGAATCAAATTTTGATGGATTTCCTGAAAACACCCATCCGGATGGAGATCAGATCGGAGCCATCTATGTAACCATGGCACATGAATTCAAGCATGCTATTCAATACGCACAGAATAACTGGTCATCACCGTCGGGAGCGTTTAACTGGTCTGAGATGGACGCTACACTCATGGAAGAAGTCGTTTATGATGATGTAAACGATTATTACAATTACATCAAAAATGGGATCAATTCTGATAACCCTAATTCAAGTTCGATATTCTTCTCCCCGGGCTCCGGTACACCGGGAGCTTACTGGCACGTAAGCTGGATGATCTATTATTATGAGAAATTCGGCTCCACGGTTTGGCACGAAGTGTGGCAGGAGATTGAATCGGAGAATAACCTCAGTATTGATGATGCCCTGCGTCGAATCCTTCCCGCTCAGGAAGAAGATTTCAGTGAGAGCTTTGTTCAAAATCATTTGTGGCACCTAGCCTCAGGCTCTCGGACAGGAACAGATTCCTACGGTTTTAGGGAAAAAGAGGAGTACCCGAATTCTAATCTGGAGGCGACCTTTAACTCCGTTCCGGAAAGCAGTGTGAACCTGAACAGTGTAAGCCGCATGGCTGCGCGTTATTACGAGGTCATTCCATCCCCCGGAGATATGGGCACCATAGAAGTAGCGGTCGATTTTGATACCACTCAGGTTGGGGTTGGCCTTCTTTTTTATCATAAAGATGGTAGAATGACCGACCTGATCGCAACCGGCGAAAATAAAGCACAGCTTTTTGTGCCCTCACAGGTCAACTGGGCCGATATCGATCGGTTAGGCCTGGTGATCGCCAACTACAGCAATGCACTTACAACTCGAGATCTGAGTATTCAATTTGGCAAGACCGGGCAGGTTGTCGATATTCGCGATCCGGAGTACGGGGATATCCCGGAACAGATCGCAGTTTTTCAAAACTACCCGAATCCCTTCAACCCCTCTACTAAAATCAGTTTTGAACTCCCACAGTCAGCTTTTGTGAATCTTGAAGTGTTTGATATCATGGGCAGAAAGGTTCAGACACTGGCCAATGAAACATTAAATCCAAGAAGCAGGCCTTATGAATACACCTTCAATGCTGAAGGATTGAGCTCAGGTATGTATATCTATCGGCTCAGGATCGATGGGGAAGTGTTCACTAAAAAAATGATGTACATCAAATAGTTCAGGAGTAAGGCGGTAATACTTTTCCACGGACTTCCCCAAAACCGACTCGATATCCATCTGCCTGACCAAAGCCGCTCATGATCACCTCATCTCCATCTTCAAGATAGCTTCGTTCCTCACCGTTGGGCAGTATAATGGGGTCAGTCCCCATCCATGCCAGTTCCAGCATGCTTCCGTAACTGTGCTTTTCATCTCCGCTGATAGTGCCTGAGCCAAACAGATCGCCGGTTCTGATATTACAACCATTAACGGTATGATGAGCCAGCTGCTGTTCCATACTCCAATAGAGATTCTTGTAATTAGACATACAGATCTTATAAGGCTGAGCCATTTGGGCCGTTTTAAGGTGAACGTCAAGCTGAAGGTCGTAGGCAGACCTCTGATCTGAATTCAGGTAGGCTAATGGGGATGGATCTTGCCGGGGTGCTTTAGTTTTAAAAGGCTCAAGAGCTTGTAAAGTGACCACCCAGGGGGAAACCGACGTAGCCCAATTCTTGGCGAGAAAAGGGCCAAGAGGCTGATATTCCCATTTTTGGATATCCCGCGCACTCCAGTCATTTATTAAAACCAAGCCAAAGATATGATCGGCAGCTTTATCGATTGGGATGGGCTGCCCGAGTGTATTTTCAGGACCGGCCAGGAAGCCGACCTCCAATTCAAAATCAACCCGTTTGGTGGGTGAGAATTTCGGTGATGAGCCGCCATCAGGCAGTATTTGTCCTTTTGGGCGGTGGACATCGGTACCGCTCATAACTATGGAACTGGCTCTTCCGTGGTAGGCAACGGGCAGGTGTTTCCAGTTTGGTAAGAGGGCATTCTCAGGATCCCGAAACATAGCTCCCACGTTTCGGGCATGCTGTTCAGATGAGTAGAAATCAGTATAGTCACCCACTTCGACCGGAAAAACGAGTTGAATCTCACTTTGCTTGAAAAACACCCGGTCTTTCAACATTTCATTATCTCTGAGTGTGGGCTCATCAGCTGATAGCAAAGATTGGAGGGTGCTTCGGGCTTCGTTCCAGGCTGCTTTTCCCAAGCTCATAAAGTAATTGAGGGACGAATCCTGAAAGGCCATTTGTCCGCTTAGTTCAGGTCCGTTGAACAGGCCCTCTTCATCCAGAACGAACAGATCTGACACCCGATCACCAATAGCAGTACAGAGGTGGATCTCCCCCTGATCCGTGATGAATGCCCCATATGGCAGGTTTTGAATTGGAAAATGTGAGTCAGGATCGACGTCTATGAAAGATCTGAGCATACCCGGGTTTCTTAGATATTTATAATTTCATGCAATGATAACAAACCTTAATGTATCCCAAAATCTTAAATAATGCGGAATAGCAGAATATCAGCGAAAATTGCATATTTTGTTCTTTTAACATTTATTCAGTAGAACGTTGGTACAAACTAAGGATTTGTTTTATGACAAAATCGGAGGTGCTTAAGTCGATATCCAAGGAACTGGATCTGACCATTGCCGAAACGGAACAGTTGTATGATTCCTTTGTGAATGGGATGAATACACTGCTTTCCAATAACGTGGGTTTTACCCTGCCGGGCGTGGGCAGTTTCAGTACGGAACTACGGGATGCGCACAAATCATACAACCCCCATTATGAGCAGATGATGCTTATCCCGCCTAAAAATGTGGTTCATTTCAGCCAAAGCAGCACCCTGAAAGACGAAATAAACCGGGATAGCGATGAATAAAAAAGTCACCTATTCCGATATCGTCAATGCACTGTCTTCAAAAACCGGTTTCAGTAAGCAAAAAAGCGAGGCTTTTGTAAAGGCCCTGCTAAATCAGGTTAAAGACGAATTACGGGAATCCGGAAAAGCCTCGATCACTAATTTCGGGAGTTTTAAGGTTAAAGAAGTTGCCGAGCGCCAAGGTAAAAACCCGCAGACAGGCGATCCCATCGTTATTCCCGCGCATAAAAGGGTTTCTTTTTCACCATATAAATCACTTCGTGAGAATGTGAATGCAAAATATGGTCACCTGGAAAGTGAGCTGATCAATGAAGAAGAAGAGGGGAAGCAGACCGATGAAAGTACCACGGATCTAACACAGGATACTCAGCCCAATGAAACTACAGAACCTGAGTATCCTGAAGAAGAGCAGGCGGATGATGTGTTTGCGATTTCAACCGATCCGGATGCAAAAGAGGAAGCATCGGGAGATGATGAGAAATCAGACGATCAGATAGAGAATGAGATCGAAGATGATACACCTGAGCAAACTGAGGGAGATACCAATACCGGTGAAACAGAGCCTGAAGATGATGTCGAGTCAGATGAAGCTGAAGAGGATGTGGAACCTGAGCATGCAGTGACCGATTCAGATGCATCTGATGGGAGTGAGCGAAACTATACCAATGTACTATCGATAATGGCCGTATTAATGCTGACGGTCATTGCCATCACCACCGTTTGGTTCCTGGTGGATAACGGTTCGGGAGAAAAAAAGCAGGCTGTAAACGGTTCACAAAACAATATTCAGACCGGTGCTGTAGCTCAGGGTAGTGAAGTCGGGCAGAAGGTATCATTGAGAACTTATGAATCCATTAAGAGTGAAGCAGATGAACTTGAAAAACGGATCAAAGCCCTGACCCAGCAAGCAGAAAGACTCAGAGCACAACAAAGCGAACAGAGTATCAGACCCGCAGAAACAGAAGAAAATCCAGTTTCTGAAAAGGTGTCCGCTGATGAACCGTCCAATCAGGTTTCAGATACAAATGAGGAACGATCAGTAAATAAAAGATATGAGGTGCAGCAGGGAGAATGGTATTGGGTGATATCAGAAAAACTGTACGGAAAACCCCGATTCTGGCCATTGTTATTCATGGAAAATCATTCGGTTAATGAAGATCCTGACAGCCTTTTAAAACTGACTAACATCAGCGTGCCGGCTATGGAAGGATCGGCAGATAACCCTACCAGTAATGATTACAAGGATCTGGCAGCAGCCACAAAAATGGTGGCAGAAGCGTATAAAAAGGCAGGAAAGTCCGAGAAGGCTGACGAGTATGAAAAATTTGCCCGCATGTGGGAGAAGATGGGTGCCTGAACTCTTATTTGGTCAGAATGTCTAATAGGATCGTGTCTGCGATCTTTAAACCTTTTGTTGTGAGTCTGAGGTTTTGATCAAAAATGGCTTTTCCCTCGTCACTTAACCGATCGATATACTGAAGCTGTTCTTCTGAAAATGAGAACTGATACCGACTTTTGAGTTCTTCACTCGCAACGCCCTTTCGGGTTCGCAGGCCAAGCATTAACCGTTCCTCAGCCAGTGCTTGCATGTTTAAAGTTTCCTGTTCGAAAGGCTGTTCCCATTCCTGTTTTAAATAAGACCTGAGGTCCGGTTTGTTACTCCACCTATGAGCTGTTTTCAGATCTTCCTCCCACCAAAAAGAATGTGCTCCCGGGCCCAGCCCCAGGTAGTTCACATGATCCCAATAGTTTGAGTTGTGAATCGCCTCCTTGCCAGGTTTTGCATAGTTGCTCACTTCATATTGCATGATGCCGGCCTCCTTCAGCTTATTGACCACCAGATCAAAATGCCGGGCGACCTTATCATCTTCAGGCGGGACGATCCGCCCTAATTTAACCTGTTTACCAAGCCTGGTTTGGGGCTCCACGGTGAGCGAGTACGCTGAGATATGGGGAGGATCAAACTGAAGGATGGTTTCAATATCCTTTTCCAAAACCTCAAGGGATTGCCCCGGATTGCCGTAGATCAGATCTACGGTGAAGACGTTGAAATCAGAGGATTGTAGTAACTCCAGGCAGCGGAGGGCTTCTCCTGAGGTATGTGCCCGATGCATAAAGTTCAGAAGATCGGTATCGAAACTCTGAACTCCCATACTTGCACGATCGATGCCGGCGCTTTTTACTCCCGATAGAAAATCGCGGGTCACATCATCCGGATTCATTTCAAGGGTGATCTCTTCGGCCTGAACATCAAACACAGAATATATGGCTTCGAGGATGGATCCAGTCTGGGCCGGAGTTAGGAGTGAGGGAGTGCCTCCCCCAAAATAGATCGTTTGAATTGGGTCTGTGGTAAAACGGGTATCTTTATGGGAGTAGATCTCACGGATCAATTCATCCACGAACTCCTGTTTATACTTTTGCTGTGTCACGAAATAGAAATCGCAGTATGAACAGGCTTGCTTGCAAAAGGGGATGTGTATGTAAAGACCTGCCATGGGAGTTTTTGGGTGCTTGTTTTAAGTGCTGAGTAAGCACTTAAAAGTAAAAATTATTTAGTGTAGAATGGGTTTTGGTCGTATTGGTCTTTGCCCTGATAGGCACGGGAGTATTTTACGTAGTTGGAGGCATATTTTTTTATAGAGGCGATCTCCTCTAAAGAAAGTTTGCGGGCTTTTGTAGCCGGGGAACCCATGTACAAATAGCCACTTTCTAAAGTTTTTCCGGGTGGAACCAGCGTGCCTGCAGCAACGATCACATCCGATTCAATGACGGCTTTATCGAGAATTGTTGCATTGATCCCCACCAATACGCGATCATTGATGGTGCACCCATGTACCACGGCTCCGTGACCGATCGTAACCTCATTCCCAATGTTGGTGGGTCCGGTCTGATTCATCACATGAATGCAGACGTTATCCTGAACATTACTGCGATCACCGATCTTGATATAGTTGACATCTCCACGAATGGTAACATTGAACCACACACTGCTTTCATTACCAAGTGTAACATCTCCGATGATCTCGGCATTACCTGCAATAAAAACGGAATCATTGTACTGAGGAGTTCGGCCTAAGAATTCGTGGATCATGGGAACGGTGGTTTGTTGAATTTTACCTAAGGTATGAATATCCAATAACCAATATCCATCACGGAATTGTAGATGTCAGGTAATTCGAGGACAATGTTGGTTAAGATGAAGACCCTGAAGGGGTCACATATGAATAGCCCGGGGTAAATACGCGTAAGCGGGTGCAACCCTGGGGTACATCCCCGAAATAGTAAAAACCCAAGCAACGAAAGGTGCCATAATATCACATGGCTATCGCAGGGTTGGGGCATGCGGGCACCAAAGCCACTAAAAAGTTCGTTGCCCAAGCTTCGTTAAACGGTATAGACTAAATCACCTTATGGGCGAAGCTTTGTGTATTCATATTTCTAACCCAGGCCTGCTTCAATGCTACTGCATTTCATTGGCCGAGGCTATTCGTAAGTGACCCCTTCAGGGTCGTACAAGAACATGTTTAATATACTGTCCTCGAATTACCTGACATCTACAGGAATGGCCAAGTTATTACCTGGATATTGAATATTCCGTGTTGAGTTTTGGATATTCAAAAAAGCCCCTCGCTTCTCAAACTCACAAAATTATAACCGGCAATGATGACATGGTCATCCACCGGGATGCCGAAGAGTTTGCCGCATTCTGCGATACGTTTGGTGAGCTGGATATCGGCTGTGGAGGCTTTATTGTGTCCTGAGGGGTGATTGTGGATGAGGATGATGGAGTTGGCTTCGTTCAGCACGGCCTGCCGCATCACTTCGGCTGTATCTACGATAGTGGCTGTTTTCCCGCCATTGCTGATCCTGGAAAATCCCATCAGTTTTTTGGCATTATCCAGAAAACCGACGATGAAAGTTTCTTTTGTAAGGTGCCGGAGTTTGGGGGCAAAATAAGCATTGACGTCTTCGGGCGAGGTGATCCGTATCTCCTCACCGAGCGCCGCAACTTGCAGTCGGCGAGCCAACTCGAAAGAAGCTTCCAGGGTTATGGCCTTTACTTTGGCGATACCGGGGATCACTTTCAAGGATTTCCAGTCTTTCCGAACCAGATTGTGCAAGCCACCGAACTGTGTTAGCAGGGCTTTGGCCGTATCGATCACATTGAGCTTTTTGGTTCCCGTACGGATCAGAATGGCGAGGAGTTCAGCATCGGACAGGGAGTCGGCCCCGTAGTTCATGAGTTTTTCACGGGGCTGTTCATCGGGCAGCATCTCTTTGACGGTGCGGTTATGGAAGTGTTCAACGGAAAAGGATTCTTGGTTTGTCATATCTCTCAGTTTGTTTTCTTTTACAGTGAGAGCGATGAAAAAGGAAATCCTTACAAATTTTTTTCTTTCAGATAAAAACTAGTAGGTAGTTGTGCAGTAAGGGCGTATGCGATACGCCCTTACGCTAACCGAAGCAAAATCATCTCACGGCGAATGCTTAACCATGCTGATTGGTTGGCCTGAGATTTAATAATGTGAGGAGGAATCAAAAGTTGATTCCATGGCAGGTATTTGGATTCCCGCCTTTGCGGGAATGACCGGGGATGGGGTGATATTAGGTTTAAATCTAAAACTCAAAGGTATATCGATAAACAGAAGCTAAACCATTGGGTGATTCATGAATGGCGTAAGCACTGCCGCGAACTCCGGGATAAAGTTTGATATCGGAAGGCAGATTGACGGTCCATTTAGCATCACTGCTTTTATCAATGATCAGCCATGGTTGCGTATCACTCCAGGGATCATGTTGTTTAATCCAGTACCGGCCGTCCTGATCTACTGTAAATTCTTCAAAAGCAGGCCAATAGGATGGTTTGCCCGTACTGTTAATAGCTTTTATGATCTTATCACCCCTACTATTGCTTAAACTATCAAGGTCAACATTAGTGAACGGAATCAGGGAGTTTTGGTCTTTAAAATCAGAGATCCTTGATCCAGCTAAATCGTATTCTGAAAAGTGAAGAGAGTCACTTTTAGCTATAACGATCTTTCCTTCATTAGAACTGATCTTCAGATCAGGATACATATCGGCTGTAAAAATATTAATACTGTTGTCTTCCATATAAACCAGCCTGTTATTGGTCGGAAAGAGGATGGGAATCTGTAAAAGCTTTTCATTGGTGAATCTACCATGTAGATCAACTTCTGATAGAGTGACAAATTTTTGAGCCTCACCTTCTTCAGGCTTGAAGAAATATGGGTCTACAAATGATACTAACACATTTCCATTCTCTGAAGGGAAG
Organism: Gracilimonas amylolytica; assembly: GCF_002911695.1. Taxonomy (GTDB): domain Bacteria; phylum Bacteroidota; class Rhodothermia; order Balneolales; family Balneolaceae; genus Gracilimonas; species Gracilimonas amylolytica. Next base: position 100,875 of record NZ_PQBS01000010.1, on the reverse strand, counting down.
ATGTTACGTGGTGTTCCGATGGGTTTACTATTTATCTTTATATTTTCGATGCTAATAGTAGATAAGTATTTATTGGTTTGAGCATCAAAAACATCAATTTTCCTGGCATTATTTTGCAGTACGAAAAGCCGATTTTCATGAACTTTTATTGCGGGATTTAGGCCATCAAACTCTCCTGGCCCTTTGCCCTCACGCCCAATAGAAACTAAGTAATTTCCTTCAGGCGAAAATTTGTGTATTTGTTGGAGCCGGGTGTCAGCTATATAAATTTGATCCTCATCGTCAACAGCCATTCCTGAAAAGTCACCAATCAAGATATCGGGGTGATCAGCATCGACAAGCAGCTCCTTACTAAAGGAGAGTTCTTTTAATGAATTTGTATCATTCTGTTTTTTAGAATTGCAGCTTATGAACAGTATCAGGGAGAATAGTAAAATAAATGGTTTCAATAGGACGGCCAGAAATTAAAGAGTTGATGAATTGAAGGTTTATGCAAATATCGAATATATATATATATATATATATAACTAATGACCACCCAATATTGAATGTCCAATATTGAGTGTTTGAGATCGCCATTCCTTACTCGGGGCCGCCCATCAGTGGTTCATTAAAGGCACGGATACTGGAGTTCGGTAAACCTTCGGGATAATTATCCTTCACCATTTGGAGCGCATCGATCACCATCTTGAGGTGCATCTCTTTGGAGTTCTGGTAGAAGGACTGGGCTGCTCCGGATAACTTGGGTTTGCCGTGAAGCGGTTTGTCACTTACACAAAGCAGAGTGGCGTGTGGAATTCTGTATCGAAACCCGTTGGTGGCTACCGTGGCTGATTCCATATCAACGGCCACACTTCGGCTCATGTGAATTTCCTCAACCGTCTTAGCTTTAGAAAATTCCCAGTTTCGGTTGGCGGTGGTGTACACCGTGCCAATACGGTGTGTCATGTGGTTCTGATCCAACACTTCCTGCATGTATCGGTTCAGAATGTAATTTGGTGATATCGGAATACCGATCGGAAACAGATCATCCAGAACCTGATCCGCCCGGTAGTACCCGTTGGCTAACACAAAATCTCCGATATCCTGGTGATTTCGGAGTCCACCGCAATGTCCCACCATGACCATGGCATCGGGCCTGAGTACGCCAACATGGTCGGTTATGGTTTTTGCATTGGAAGGCCCCACACCGATATTGACCAGGGTTACGCCGGAGTTGTTATCCATCTTGTGGTGATAGGCCGGCATTTGTACGCCTTCACGAGCAGGTTTCGTACAATTGGGAAACATCTCCAGAAATACGTCCACATGCATGTCGTAATTGGTAAACATAATGTAGCGCTGAAAATCTTCGGGTTTGGTGCCCGTGTAGTGCTGTAGTCGGTCCAGTGAGATATCGATCCGCTCTGCCCGGAAGAGGAACAGCTTCTTTTGGGTGATGTTCCAGTCGTTCTCATCCAGGTTATCAAAAAGGACAGGCTCATGCAGAGGCAAAACATCCCGGGAAGGCTTGATGAAAACGGTGGCACCATGAGTCACCAGTCGTTCGATCTCCCGTTTCAGGTACCAGCGATAGGCTTCAGGCTGGGCCAGCTCTCCATCGATGACGGGGTTGTGTTTACTCCATGTACGCTCAACGATCATCTTGGGATATTTGCCGGATCGATAAATATCCTCCATCAGATCCAACGCTTTATCGATAGCTTTTTTAAGTTCCGCCTCCGATGCAAACTGATCTTTAACTAATTTGAGCGTGTCTGACATCTATGAATACCCGTGATTTTAAATTTTCGATTGAGCCGTGGGTCACCACGAAAGAAGAGCTCAAATATACGACGAATATCTTCAAACTTTTAAGTCGCGACATGAAATTAGAGTCCGAAGATCATTCAGCGACGTTTTCGATCGTTGAAGCACCTGAGTGGATGAATGTGATCCCACTCACTTCGGATAATGAGATCGTGTTGGTGGAACAGTACAGGTATGGCATCGAAGAACCAACCCTGGAATTACCGGGTGGCATGGTGGATGCGGGGGAAACCCATGATGAAACGGCTCGACGGGAATTACTTGAGGAAACAGGATATGCGGGTGATACCTGGAGTTATTTAGGTAAGGTTAGCTCGAATCCTGCTTTCCTGACCAACTATACACATTTATACGTAGTTCAGAACTGCCAAAAGGTGCAGGAGCAACAGTTGGATGGGAATGAACGCATCAATATTCATACCATGCCTTTGGATAATTTTATGGAATTGGTGCATGAAGGAACAGTACATCATTCCCTGGTGGTAGCGGCTGTGGCTAAGTACTTGCTTTGGAGAAGAGACAAGGAATAAGCGTGAAGCTTTTTAAACAAAGTCTTCAGGGTGAGAAGAAATACCGGAAAAATCTTTTAAAATCTGCTTATCCAGGGTAACTAATTGAATGTTGAGCTCTTTGGCCAGGCTTACAAACTCACAGTCGTAAGCTGAACAGGAAGATCTGCTGCTTAACTCAAGGATACTGTTTGAGTGCACATGATATTCACGTTCAAACATTTGAGACTCTGCCTTTTCAGTAATAAGCATAGCCTGTGAAAGGGAGATCAGATCTTTTCTGAGATACAACAAAACTACATTACGAAATTCACTGCGCCAAAGTAGAGGTGCGATCCAGTGAGGTTCCTTTTGAAATAATTGATCGCAAAGATCAGATTGATCGGAAGGAAGCCAGAAATGCGCTATGATATTAGTGTCCACAACGATCATGAACGGCCTTTATCAATGGCATCCTGAATATCTTCAGTATTCAATGCTTTCTGTGCCATTTTTCTTGCCAATCGCGCCTGGTACAATATCTCATTATCCGTTACCCGGTTTGGCTCAACGGCCTTTTCAAGGCAAGCAATGATCTCACTGTTCATACTGCGGTGCCTAGCCGCAGCTTGTTTCTTTAACTTTTCATAGATCGGCTTTGGAATATTTTTTACAGTTATATTAGCCATGTTGGTTTCATTTTGGTTGTATTATGAAACTAACATCAGGGGTATTGTATTGCAAATCAAATCGGTTCAAATAAAAAAACCTGCCGGTAAGAAACCGACAGGTTTTAGTGTTTAGCTACTAATTCAATCTTGAACTTATTTTATCAGCGTAAGTTTTTTGGTCATCACATTTGAGCCAACTGAAAGTCGGTAGAGGTACATTCCGCTGGCAAGGTTACTTGCATCAAAGGTGGCTTCGTAAGTTCCCGGTGTAAGCGTTTGGTTAACCAGGGTTCTGACCTTTCGCCCGGCCATGTCAAATATATCAAGTGATACATCTGCCTGCCTTGCTATCTCGTATTTGATGACAGTAACAGGATTAAATGGATTCGGGTAATTTTGACTGAGCTGAGTGGCCTGGGGGATTCCGGTGATCAATTCCTCATTTGAAGTACCAATATCATCGGATGGACTGATCATAAATTGAATAGCCGAGATGGATGGTGCAGAAAAATAGATGCCGGATAAATTGGTTCCACCGGTTTCATTAGTTTTTCTGTAACGCACGTAATCCGTTCCCCAGGAATTTTCATCAATATAAACCATTTGTTCCAGATCTGAGTCATACTGAATGTGGGTGATCACACCATTAAAACCATCATGATGATGTTCAACCTGGGAGCCATCGGTATTGACCTGATCGATCCATGTGGATCGGCTAAAGTAGATCTTGTTCAGATCAGGGTTGTAGGCTATTCCACGCGTGTAGTAGTAACCGTCTGTGGTTACAGGGGTGTAATTATTACCGTCCATGTCAGACTGATAAATACCGTCTTCTTCCAGGTAGTAATAGATCAGGTTATCCTCGTAATTGATGTCAAAGTCTACAATCGAATTGCCGTAATCGAGGCTAAGTAATCTTTCCTCTGGAAGTTCATCATCCAGATTTATTTTGTATAGGCTTCTGGAATCGATCAGATACAGATCATTGTTGGTTTGATCCAATCGCATTTTTCTGAAACTGGTACCGGATACATTAAAGGGCCTAATGAATTGCACATCATCACCGGCGAAATTAGTTCTTAAGATCCGGGATTCTACTCCTCTGGTAACCAGGTAGAGCCACTCCTGTTGCGCATCCATGGCAAGCACATGTTCAAAAAATGATGGATAGGTTAAGGATGTAAAGGTGTTAGTGGCCAGATCATGTTCACCTCCGTTGTATATCAGAGCATCATTAACACTATCCAGTATAAAACCGGAAACTCTAACGTCTTCTGTAACTATTGCTACCGGTTCCGCATTTTCATCACTCAGATCTAATTCAAAAATGGAATTTCTATCTTCATTAGTGCGCATCAAAATCCGATCGTTAGCTTCATCAAGTGTGATCTGATTGATATTCACCGAACTGTTATATAATTCAATTGTGGTATCATTTAGCAGGTCATGTTGCATCAGTTGAATATCGTAAGAGCCATCCAGTACGAAATTAACATTTTCACCCGCAGCATCAGATTCTATGTGTTCGTACTTTGTGTATATATCGATGGTATGCAAGGTATCAGGATCGTTTTCCCCGTCTTTAACCACTAACTGTTGATCGGTACTACCGTTTTGTTCTGCGTAGAATATCTTTCCACTTTCAGAATAGTCGACATTTAGCATATATCCGGTATCTGTTTTCTGGATCTCGGTATAGATATCACCGCTGGCAAGATCGAGTCGCTGCACCTGTTTACTGGTTGTGGCATACAAGGAATTTCCATCCAGATCGATATCCGTATAAATATCATTGTCTGAGTTGTTTAATGTGTAAGCTTCACGAAAGGTTGTGAATGCACGATCTGACTTGTATATAGTTTTATTATTGATCAGCAACATACTGTCTTCGCTGGGGATATAATATCCATTACGGTAGGAAACAGAATTATTAATGATGTTAATGGAGCTGTCTATCTCCATATCATATTTTTTAAGGTGTTTTACGGAACCTACCCCACTGTCCTCTATATAAAAGATCTGATCGTCGGTCTGTTGGGCCTGAACTGAAGGACTGTTAAGGCCGGTGACCAAAATCAGGAAGGATGTAATAAATAGTAGCTTCTTTTTCATGATCTAATATTTTTACTTAGGTTGATTTAAAGCACTTGAGTACTTCGTTAAAGTTTAAAGCCAATATATTCTTGACGTTAGAAGCAGCTTTAAAATATTTTACACCTTTGAATACGAAAAGTTATTATTGATCGGCTCAATTATTTAGTAAGCTGTTATGTAGTTAGAAAACTGAAATCGAACGAATCCCTTCTTACTTTCAGTTATCACATCCAAAGACCAAAGAAAATCAACGCAATCGACTATGTTAGAAACCGGAAAAAAAGCCAAGCTCGATTTTACAGTCAAAGCTGTGCAAAACGGAGAAGAGAAAGAGATCAATTTTAATGATCTGCTGGATAAGCCCACCATTGTATCGGTGTATATGAAAAATAATACGGGCGGGTGCGATCGCCAAACCAAAGACCTTGCGGATCATGCCGACTGGTTTACCAAAAAGGGATATAACCTGGTGGCGGTGAGTAAAGATACCTGTGGGTCACATAAACGCTATGCTGAAAAACAAGGCATTGATTTTACCCTGGTATCTGATCCTGATTATAAATTTGCAGAAGCGACAGATTCTATCGTTCAGAAAAAGATGTACGGAAGAGAGTATGAGGCCCCTTCACGTTCGGCCTTTGTTATTGATACAGATGGTACTATTTTGGGGACTATCAAAAAAGTGAATACGAAAGACCACGCCGGAGAGTTAAAAGAGCTGGTCGAAGAATTGAATTAATCCTGTTTTTACATGAAAAGTCTCGTCATTGTAGAGTCTCCTACAAAAACTAAAACTATTAAGAAGTATCTGCCCAAAGGGTATGTGGTGGACTCCTCTATGGGTCACATTCGTGATCTTCCTTCCTCGGCCAAGGAAATTCCGGCCAAGTATAAAAAAGAGAGCTGGTCAAATTTAGGGATCAACGTGGATGACCGTTTTGATCCCCTGTATGTGATCCCATCCTCCAAAAAGAAAGTAGTTACCAAACTCAAAAAATTGCTAAAAGATGCCGATGAATTGATACTGGCAACGGATGAGGACCGTGAAGGAGAGGCGATTTCATGGCACCTGATGGAGATCCTGAAACCCAAAGTGCCGGTTAAGAGAATGGCATTCCGGGAGATCACCAAAGAAGCCGTGATGAATGCGCTGGAGAATACCCGCGACATTGACATGAACCTGGTGCATGCTCAGGAAACACGACGAATATTAGACCGCCTGGCAGGGTATACCGTATCACCATTGTTATGGAAGAAGATCTCTCCGGGTCTTTCTGCAGGACGTGTACAATCGGTAGCGGTTGAGTTTTTGGTGGAACGTGAACGTGAGCGAATGAAGTTCAGAAGCGCCACTTATTATGACCTGAAAGCGCAGCTCCATAAAGAAGGTGATGATTATAAATTTGATGCGGACCTGACGCACCTCAATGAAAAACGGCTGGCCAGCGGTAAGGACTTTGATGAAAACACCGGCAAGCTAAAAAAACCAAAGTCCGTCGTTTTACTGGATGAGGACAAAGCGAGTGCCCTTGTGGATGACCTGAAAGAAGCCAAATGGTCGGTCATCAATGTGGATGTGAAAACGCAGAAACGAAATCCCGCCCCTCCATTTATTACCTCAACCCTTCAACAGGAAGCTAACCGTAAATTCGGTTTCTCAGCACGCGACACCATGAGTGTAGCACAGAAGCTGTATGAAAAAGGATTTATCACCTACATGCGTACCGATTCTACCCGACTTTCCGGACAGGCCATTGGGGCAGCCCGAGATGCGGTGACCGATGAGTACGGTGAAGACTATTTATTTGAGCGGGTACGGAATTACAATAAGAAAGGAAAAGGAGCTCAGGAAGCTCACGAAGCTATACGTCCCTCAGGCTCACGTTTTGTAAAACCGGATAAAGCCGGATTGAGCGGCAGGGAGTTCAAACTGTATGACCTGATCTGGAAACGGACTATTGCCACGCAAATGGCAGAAGCGGAACTGGAATTCACCAACGTAACGATCCGTGCTTCCCATAATGGAACCGATGCAGACTTCAGAGCGGGTGGTAAAAAGATCTTGTTCCCCGGGTATTTCCGGGCTTATGTTGAGGGTAGCGATGATCCTGAAGCCGCTCTGGAAAATCAGGAAAACTTTCTTCCTGAAATGAATGAAGGGGACAGCACCGGATTGGATGACCTGAATTTTGTGAGTCATGAAACCAAACCACCGGCCCGATATACGGAAGCGACTTTGGTGAAGGAACTGGAGAAAAGAGGCGTAGGGCGTCCAAGTACCTATGCATCCATTATAAGTACCATTCAGGATCGCGGGTATGCCAAAAGTGAGGGTAAAACGCTGATCCCAACCTTTACGGCTTTTGCAGTATCCTCTCTGTTAGAAAAACATTTCCCTGAGTTGGTTGACAGTGATTTCACCTCTGAACTTGAAAACAAGCTGGATGCCGTGGCCGAAGGAACACAGGACCCGGTAAAATACCTTGAAGATTATTACAGCGGCGACAATGGGTTGAAAGCCAAAGTGGATACTCAGGAAGACAAGATCGATCCGCAGGAAGCCAAACTTCTGGATCTTCCTCTGGAAGGTATGGAGGGGATCAAAGTGGCAGTGGGACGTTTTGGGCCTTATGCCCGGATGACCAAAAATGGTGAAGAAGTCACAACGTCTCTGCCGAATGATATGGATCCCAGTGACATCTCTTCTGAAAAACTGGAAGAGCTGATCAAGATCTCTGAAGAGCAGGATAAGCCTATTGGGCATGATCCCGAAACTGAAGATCCGATCTTTCTGCTGTCAGGGAGATACGGACCCTATGTGCAACGCGGGGAAGTAACTGAAGACAATAAAAAACCAAAAAGAGTATCCTTACTGAAAGGAATGGAACCGGCCGACGTGGATCTTGACCTCGCGCTTGAGTTACTGAAACTGCCTCGCAAGCTTGGTGAGCATCCGGAAGACGGCAAGGTGGTAAGAGCCGGAGTAGGACGGTATGGCCCATATGTGGTGCATGATGGAAAGTTCAAATCCATTCCAAAATCAGACAGTGTACTGGATATTGAACTGGATCGCGCCGTAGAGTTACTGGCTCAGAAAAAACAGTCGAGGCGAGGAAGTAATGAGATCAAGGATCTGGGTAAACATCCCGATACCGATAAGCCGATAAAAGTGATGACCGGCCGGTATGGCCCATACATCAAGCATGGTAAAAAGAATATCAGTTTGCCTAAGGGAGAAGCACCGGAAGACTTTACCATGTCTAAGGCGATCGACCTGATCAAGGAAAAGGGGTAGAACGTTCGGTTCACCCCGAACTCGCTGGTCGGTGGCTTTATAATTTTTTTTGTAGATTTATATTCACTACTGTCAATAACATAAAGACAGCTTAAGGATCTGATGCAAAAACGCAGCGATTTTTATTTCCGATATCCACCGAATATCCATGAACTGGATCTGGCTACGATGGTGAATATGTATCGCAGCCGGGGTGAACCGAGAAAAGCTCAGCCCGGGCAGCCCTTTGCATGTGCCTCGACGGGGCACTTACTGCGCGAAGCCAAGTGGTGGTTTGGGTTGTATTACTCACAAGGTACCTGGGATGAGATGCTGACCAAGGGCAGTGAAGGTTTCCCGCTGACGGATGTTGAATTGAATGTACTGGGAACGGTGTACATCAGTGAAGATGAACCTCCACACCGGGAATATGTTGAAAAAAGTGCCGGTGTGACCGAGAAGCTGGCCTATCTGATCGTGAATGACCTGCGTTCGTTTGGTTTTCTGGATGAAGATGATTCCGGGTTTTTGAGGATCACACCCCGGGGAGAAAAAGCCCTCCACGGGATTGCCCGGCGCATCTATGAAAAGAGGTTCATGCCGGAAATGCTAAAGACCTTCACCCCGACCGACGAACCGCAGATCGAGCAGGCTCAGAAAGAAGATAAAGAGCAAACCAGCTTATTCTAAGGATCACATTTGTGGATACATACGATCTCGGGGGTAAAACCTACTCCTTTTCACGCTACCCTAAAACAACCAACCGATCACTGCGAGCCTGGAGTGCAGCCGATGAATATCTGATCGATCATATCTTTGAGGGTGAACAACTAAAACCTGATGCCAACATAGGGATCGTGAATGACCGGTTTGGGTTTTTAAGTTGTCTGCTGAACCGATTTGAGCCAACCGTGATCTTAGAGCGAAAAAGTCAGGAGCGGTCTATTCTTCAAAACCTTGAGGCGAATCAGGTAGATCCCGGTAAGATTCATTTTATGCATCCTTTGGATCAGCCGCCCCAAAAGTTTGACCGGGTAGTACTAAACACCCCAAAATCGATGGATCTGTTTGAGCTGTATCTGCATCAGGTTCACACTCATTTAAAGGATGACGGAGTGGTATTCTGCGGATTCATGACCAAATATTTCACGCCGCAGATGCTGAGTATTGCAGAGACCTACTTTGAGCATGTTAAACAAAGCCTGGCGCGAAAGAAATCGAGGGTTCTGGTGTTGAAAGGAAGGAAGCCATCCGTCAATAAGCCCCTTGTTCACCGGCTTGATTATGATTTTGACGGTACAAATAACCAAAAGCTACAGCAGCATTATGGGGTGTTCTCTTCAGATCATATCGATTATGCCACACAGTTTTTGATCAGTCAGCTTAAGGTCAGGGATTCAGAAGATCACATTCTTGATATGGCTTGTGGGAATGGGGTGATCGCCAAGGCGATACAGCTTCAGAAACCGGAAGCAGAGATCTACCTGACTGATGATTCGTATCTTGCGATAGAATCTGCCCGTCTTAATATCGAGGGTCCGGGCATACACTATTACTGGAACGACCGCCTGGATGAAATCCCCGATCGAAGTATAGATCTGGCCGTTAGTAATCCACCTTTTCATTTTGGTCACGAAACAAATATCGAGGTCACCATTCGGTTGTTCAGGGAGGTATCGGAGAAGTTAAAACCCGCCGGCCGGTTTGTCTGCGTAGCCAATCAGCACCTAAACTACAAAACCCACCTTGAGAAGCTCTTCAAGGTAAATGTGCTGGCTCAAAACGATAAGTTTATTGTTTATGAATGTGGGTGCGAAGGTAAGTAACCTGAATGACGAAAATCCATCATTTCGTCCTATATAATTAAGTATCGGAAAGATGACTATGGCAATGGACGGGGTGATGGATGAGTTTGATTTAACCACCTAACCCTTTACCCACTCCATCACCCGGTTCCATTTAGGTTCTTACTTTATAGGTTAGGTATAAGCGGAACTGAATGATGGAGTTATCCTACCCATTACAACATGATCAAATACGTGATCTTGGCAACGGCGGCCTGACTATTCATGATCATATCACGCCTTGGGTCGAAGAGCATTTCGTTATCGCCGGTTAGGTGATAGGAGGTATTGATGACGAAGAAAAGGTCACTGCCGGGTGTGTGGATCCAGTTTACCCTGAGGTTTGCCTGAAGATCTCTTGAGAAATTATCGTACTGTATCAGAGCTTTGGCAAAGAGCTTGCGGCTCAGGGCGCCCAGAATGGAAGTTGAGACGGTGGTGGCTTCAAACTCACCGTTAGTGATTGGCAGGTCAATGATACTGTGATCTAAATTGGCCTCAAGGTGTAAATGTTTGGACTGACGAAACCCAATACTGCCACCAAATTCTGTTCTGTTTCCATTGAAAAACTCACCAATGCCCGCTGATGCCGACCCAAAAACACGCTGACTTTCATCGGTTGTAATGCTAAGTCCTACTCTGTCGAAAGTATATTCACCGGCCGGTATGATAGCATCAGGCCGGATGGAAAACGGGGAAAATAAACGTTCAAATTCCCGGTTAGCAGAAAGGGTTATGTTTTGATTTCTACTGAATTCAGCACTTATACTTCCGGACCAATAGGTCGATTGTTTGACCCCATTCTGTCCTTCTATATAATCATAATCGGTTCCTATGTTGAATCGCCGGATACCGGGTATGGCCGCGATATCGACCGTTGGGTTATATCCCAGATTACCCGAGTATTCCCTCATATCAAGGCGTCTCACAAACCCAAGTGCCGGCGCGTAGTTTGCTCCCACACTTGTAAATGAACCACCGGCTTCGTAGGTGTCATTCTGAAGCTGAAGGCTGGCATGACCTGCCTGATCGTTCAGGATATCGGTGTTATCCCAGACCTTTGTGTACCAGGCATTAAATTCACTGGAAGTCCAGAACCGGTATTTTGTATCAAACCCGAGGGCGCGATTATATCCATCAACCTGCTCCACGTTAGTGATGATACTGCCAACGGTTGCTCTTGGAAAGACATTGGTTCGGATCCTCGCTACCGAATTATTAACCGATTGACTGCCAAAGGCCTGCTTCAGTTTGTCACCTGTTTCAATATTCATGGCACCGATCGAGAATCGGCCAACCTGCCCGGTCATGCGGGCCCCGGTCAGGATCTGATCGGTCAGGCCAATTCGCCTTGAGAAAAAGGTTTGGGTTGAACGTGCATTACCATGTTCAAACAGACCGGCTCGTTCCAGGAAAAACTCCCGTTTCTCCGGGAAGAAGAGACTGAAACGGGAAAGGTTCAGCTGTACATTATCGGATTCCACCTGAGCAAAGTCGGTGTTTACGGTCATATCCAAAGTCAGGTTAGAAGTGATCCCCCATTTCATATCACCGCCAATGTCGTAGGTATAATCGGTATCGGTCGCTTCGTTCTGAAGATCCGGTCGCACTTCCTGCACCCCTGAGATCACATAAGGCTTTAACTCAATATTATTCCCACGCCGAATATTCCGGATGCCTTTCAAAGTTCCGTATTGGGAGGCGGCGGCCAACACGCCAAAACTGCCCCCGTATTCCATCCCGATAGCCGGCCAGAGCACACGTTCGTTCTTACGGTTGATCATACGTGAGACCATAAGCCCAAACTCAAGTTCATCACCTTCCGGAAAGCGAAGCTGCCTGAACGGAATGGAAACCTCAAGGGTCCATCCCTCCTCATCGATCTTGGTTTCGCTGATGAAAACCGCATCCCACGAAAAACTTTCGTAGCTGATCTTTTCATCGGTTACCAGGGCATCATCCTGAGTGCCAAGCGCATTCATTTCAAACAGGTAGGCATTACGGCCATCGCGATAGGTGTCGATACCGATATAGGCGTGATCATCCCGGTTGTTGCGGCCACCCCGTTCCAGGTTCTTGGCGCGGATCAGCTCGGGATCCTTATCATAAAAACGGAATGCGAAATAGAGGTGATCGCGGTCATAGGCGATCCTGACCTCAGAGTCTTCAGTGGCTTCAGCACCGTCGTTTGGCCAGACCTGTGTCAGGTTCGTGATGGGTTGAATATCCTGCCAAACCTCGTCACTCAGGTCTCCATCTACAAAAGGTGGATTTTCGGTGAATACAGCCGTGACTTCAAAATCGGTGGGATCCGGAACCGGTGGTTGTATTTGCCCGAATGCACTGAATGAAAACGCTGTGAAAATTAGTACACAGGCGGCTAAATATATGGACCTCATTACTTTCCTGATATTTTTGTTGATAGAAGTCAGGGAAAGTAAAGATTTTGAATATCAGGCGGAGGTGCATTTTGTAAAAAGATATCGAAGCTACACCTCCGGTCTGAATAGCCACAGTTATTCGGCACTTTCGATGATGGCATTTGCTACACGTTGTGGAACACGCTCATCAAAGGGACTTGGGATGATCTTATCCGGGGTCACATCTTCCACACAGTCGGCAATGGCTTTAGCGGCTGTGATGAACATTTTTGTGGTCAAGCGCGTGATGCGGGCATCCAAGGCACCGCGGAACAATCCCGGAAAGGCGAGTACATTATTGATCTGATTAGGGAAGTCTGAGCGACCGGTTGCAACGACTGCAGCTCCGGCTGCTTTGGCATCTTCCGGCAGAATTTCAGGATCCGGATTCGACATCGCGAAGATCATGGGATTATCGTTCATGCTTCGAACCATTTCCCCGGACAATACATTAGGCACGGAAACACCGATGAAGACATCCATGTCTTTAACCGCATCTTCCAGAGACCCTTTACGCCCTTGTTTATTAGTGATCTCAGCCATTTCCTTCTTCGTGTGATTCAGGCTTTTTCTTCCTTTGTAAATGATCCCACGGCTGTCGCACATAATGACATCTTTAACTCCGGCGGCAAATAATAACTTCACAATAGCCACACCGGCTGCGCCCGCTCCATTGACCACTACCTGAAGTTCACTCATTTCTTTATGAGTGAGTTCAAGAGCGTTGTACATTCCGGCCAGCGTTACAATAGCTGTACCATGCTGATCGTCATGAAATACAGGGATGTTGAGTTCCTGCTTCAGTCGCTTTTCAATTTCAAAACAGCGTGGAGCCGAGATGTCTTCCAGGTTGATACCGCCAAAACCGGGAGCAATATTTTTTACCGTATGGATGATCTCGTCGGTATCCTGTGTATCAAGGATGATGGGAAAGGCATCTACATTGGCAAACTTTTTGAACAGTACGGATTTTCCTTCCATAACCGGGAGAGAAGCCTCGGGGCCAATATTTCCAAGACCTAAAACCGCAGAGCCGTCACTGACCACGGCCACCATATTTCCTTTAGCTGTGTATGTGTAAGCTTTTTCCTTGTCTTCAGCGATCTCCTGACATGGTTTGGCCACACCGGGTGTATAGGCAATGCTCAGGTCGTCTTTGGTTTCGAGAGGCATTTTGGGTTCAACAGAGATCTTGCCTTTGTATTTTTCGTGTGCTTCGAGAGCCAGTTTGGCGTAATCTTTTTGGGACATGGTATATGATGAGTTTAAGCGTATGTAAGCTTAATTAAAGTGAGTTTTAAAAAGTTCATTAAATAAAAAAGGCGTTGCAATGAGCAACGCCTTTAGATGATCTGCTAAAAATAAGGAATTATTCACTCAACATTGAAGCCACATCGAAAGAATTATTATCTGAATTAATATCAGCTAAACGCTCGGTTGGATCAATGGTGATGCTCTTGATCTGTGAGGCCGGTTTGTTGATCACCAGGTTGTAAGTCGGCTCAACCCAGGTCCAGTCTCGCAGAACCGTGCGCTTCATGTCGGTTTCGATTGGTTTTTCGCCACGCATCATACGCAGTGGCAGGTAGAACAATTCCTTTTCACCATTGGTGTATTCCACCACAATATCGAGTGGCATAGGCATCAATTTGTTGCGCTCAAGTTTGGCAACGGTCTTGTTCTCGTCTCCCACTACCGATTCAATTCCGTAATCGATGGTCTTCGTGGTTTGCACGAAATATTCGTAATACCAGTCGAGGATCATACCGGATTCCTGCTCCATGATGTTAACGAAATCGAGGGCGGTAGGATGCTTCATTTTCCAGGTTTCATGGTATTTCAGCATACCGTTCCGGAAATCTTCTTTACCGATAATGTACTCCAGTTGATTCAGGAATACAGCTCCTTTGGAATATGCGGCCACACTGTATGCGCCATTGGTATTGTAATGATCGGCATGGGTGGTCATAGGCTCTTCATTGCCGCTTTGAACAATGTAATTGTAGCTTCGGTAGGAGCCGGAGTGAACATTGCCGTCACGGTCAAATAAATGAGCCATGGTTTCTGAGGAAGCAAAACTGGTGAAGCCTTCATCCATCCATTCGAGCAGGCTTTCGTTGGTGGCCAGCACATTCTGGAACCAACTGTGATACATTTCGTGAACCATCACGCCAACCAGGCTACCAAGGCTTCTTCCACCGGTAATAAGGGTTCCCATAGGGTATTCCATTCCGCCGTCACCACCTTGCAGGTTGGTGTATTGCGGATAGGGATACTCACCAAAGTGCTCATTGGCATATTCAAAAGCACCGATGGTGTATTCCACCAGCTGCTCCCAATTCTCTGTGTACTGAGCGTTGGCTTCGTCTGAAGCTCCTTCAACAACGGCAGGCTGCTGATACAGAAAATGTAGTTTTGGTCCGTTGGGAACCTGAGCCGTAACGTGTTTGAAATCCGGATCGGCTCCCCAGAAGAAATCGATCACATTTTCGGCCTTAAAGTGCCAGGTCATTTTATCACCACGTGGGCGCTCTACACGTGCACTTTCTTCTTCATATCCGTAGCCGATCTCATTCGGGTTTTGGAGAACACCGGTTCCACCTAATACATAATCCTGATCGATGGTGATCTTGACGTCAAAATTGCCAAATGGAGCGTGGAATTCACGTCCAACGTACTCATTTGGATGCCAGCCTTGGTAGTCATATTCAGCCATTTTAGGGTACCACTGACTCATTGAGAACTCAACACCCTCAGCGTTATTCCAGCCGGAGCGGCGGATCTGCAAGGGAACCTGAGCATCCCATTCCATTTCGAATGTGGCTTTTTCACCTGGGCCGATCGGCTCGTTAAGGTCAACTACCAGCACGGTGCCGTCCGTTTCATAATCTACGGCACGACCGTTTTGTGTAAGTGAATTCACTCTTTGGTAACCGATCTCATCTTCGGAAAGATTGTAGATGCGGTCACCCACCCGGCGATCCGGATCAACGATGGTTCTGGAGCGAATATCCATCATGCTTTCCGGCTGGAAGGCATTGAAATACAGGTGGTAGTAAACCCGATCCAGGGTGTGGGGCGAATTATTGGTGTAAACCAATGTTTGCTTACCCGCATATTGATGGTTTTCAGCATCCACGTCAATCTCCATGGTGTAATCCACGTGCTGTTGCCAGTAATCACGGTTCTGAGCCTGCAAAACAGGCAGTGTTAAGATGGTAATTAGTAGTAGCGATAGTAGTTTTTTCATACAGTATAAATTTACCGCAGAGAGCGCAAAGTTTACGCAAAGCACGCGGAGTTAGAGGTTATTTACAACTCGTCGAAAACCGTTTATTAATAAATTAGTATTGAAGTTAATAAGTAAGCCAAGTTTTGAATCAGATAATTTTAAATATGTTAAAACCTGAGCTAAATGAATGTCGTTGAGGGCATCAACTGATTTAATCTCTACAATGACTTTATGGTTAACAAAGATATCAACTCTGTAGCCAACTTCCATTTCAACTTCTTTATAAACTAAAGGGAGTCCTCTTTCTGTTTCAACAAACAAATTCTGCTGCATCAATTCATACGCTAAACATTTTTGGTATGCTGATTCTAACAAGCCGGGACCAAGCGCCCGGTGAACCTGAATGGCAGAATCCAAAACTATTTTTGAAATATCATTCTCTGTCATGGTCGTTTGTTCTTAGCGTACTTTGCATGATCTCAGCGATCTCTGCGGTAACAGACCAAGTTAAAATAAACCGCAAAGAACGCAAGGGTTTCGCAGAGTTTGCTAAGCCCATGATTAAAAAGAGTTCCGGCTGGCGAAGGCACGGCTTAAAGTGGCTTCATCGATGAACTCCAGTTCGGTTCCCATAGGAATTCCATAGGCAATACGCGTTACCTGCACATCATATTGCTTCAATAATTTGTTGATGTAGTAAGACGTGGCCTCACCCTCCGCATCCGGGTTCAAAGCTAATATCACTTCATTGATCTGATCATCTTCCCCGACCCGTTTCAGTAATTCCTGAATACGTAATTTGTCGGGACCAATGTTGTCCATAGGAGAGATCACGCCTCCAAGAACATGATATCGGCCCCGGAATTCATTCGATTTTTCGATGATATAGACATCATTGAATTCTTCCACCACACAAATGGCTGAGGGATCTCTTTTGGGGTTATCACAGATCTTGCAAGGATCGGAATCACTTACATTTCCACAAACGGAACATCGGGTTACCTTTTCCTTGAGGTCAACGATAGCCTGAGCCAGACTAAGGGCATAATCGCTATTCTGTTTTAAAAGATGGATGGCAATACGCTGAGCTGATTTTCTGCCGGTTCCCGGGAGCTTGGAAAGCTGCTCGATCGCCCGTTCTAAATATTCTGAGGTTATTTGCATGTTTTAAGAGGCAAGGCGCAAGGTATTAGGTGTTAGTGTTTCTGAAACCTAACCCCTTGAACCTTGTACCTGATTTATAGTCCAAATTTAGACATGTCCATTCCGGGAATACCGCCGCCGGGCATCATATTCTTATACATTTCCTGCATTTTTTCTTTAGATGCCTCCTCAGCTTTTTCAAGAGCTTTGTTAACACCGGCCACGATCAGGTCTTCCAGCATTTCTTTGTCGGCCGGATCAACCACATCATTGTCCATTTCAATGGAAACGATCTGCTTGTTGCCGTTGGCTTTCACTTTCACCATGCCACCGCCGGCTTCAGCCTCTACGATCACGTCGTTGAGGCCTTCCTGCGCCTCCTGCATTTTCGATTGCATTTCCTGGATCTTGCCAAACATATCGGCCATGTTAAAATTGTTCATAAGTCTTCGATTTGATTTAGTGAATTCGATGTAATGCCACTTTGACCACTGGCGTAAAAGCACGGGTCATTCATGGGGTGGCAGGTGTTAATATTCAAGTTCAGCCCCAAAGATCTCAACGATATCACGTATGATGGGGTCTTTTTGTTGTATTTGTTTAAAGCGCTCGTACACGCTCATGGGTTTGTCTTTTTCATCTATCTCACCCACGGAGATGTTAAAACGCAGTACGCTGCCTGTAAATTCCTTTAGCTTGAACTGCAGATCCGTACTCTGCTCATCCAGCATTTTCTGGGCAAAACTGTTATCACACTCCAGGTGAAGTTCTCCGCCTTTAACCTTCTTAACTTTGGTTCGCTCCATCTGCAGATGTAAAAGCATAGGGAAATCACCTTTTAATGACTCCAGGTATTCAACCCAGATCTCCTGAACATATTCTGTGGTGATCTTCTCAGGGAGGTCTTTTTCAGAAGAGGTTTCCGTAGGGGCACCATTAGACGGTGCCGTTTGTTTCTGCTTTTCGGACTGAACCGATGCACGGGCCTTTCGGGCTAAGGTAGTGATCAAAGCAGGAGCGCCAATATCAAAATCATCGTCTTCCTCTTCTTCAATTTGAGTATCGACTTCAGCTTCAGCTTCGACCTCAATTTCAGATTCTTTTGGTCCGGGAGAGCTACCGTCCGATCCTACTGCTTCAGAGTCAGTTGAGGGGTTGAGGGGCTGAGGTTCGAGGTTTTCCTCAGTTGATTCGGTCTCATCAACCGGTTCAGATACTTTTTCGGCCTGTTCTTCAGGTTCAGGCTTCACTTCTTTTTGGGTTGAACCGTTTTGGGAAGGGGCTACGAAGTTACCGGAGTTTTTTTTTAACTCCTGAAGTCCGGCCAGCAGTTCAGAAAGTTGCTCACTCCGCTCCATGTGAATGAGCTTCAGCAGGGTGATCTCAAACTGTATTCTTGGCTGACTCGCATCCTTCAACTTGATCTGTGCTTCGCTGATGATATGCAGCATGCGCATCAGGTCATCCCGTGAAAAATCTCCGGCCGTCTGCTGATACCGTTTTTTGGTTTCCTCAGAGGCCTCCACCAGGTACAGCTTAGATGTTTCGTGAGCGATGTACAAATTCCGGAGGTGTTCCGTCAACCCTATCAGATATTCCTGAATGTCATAGCCTTCCTGAAGCAGCGTGTTGATCAGTTCCAGTCCACGGTCGGCATCATGATCCTTAACGCACTCCATAAATTCAAACAGGCGATCGGTTCCCACCACATTGAGTGCCTGCAGCAGTTCGTTGTGAGTGATGGTATCACCACAGAATGCTATAGCCTGATCCATGAGCCCAAGGGCATCGCGCAGGGCTCCGTCCGCTTTTTTAGCGATCACATGCAGGGATTCCTCATCAATGGAAATATCTTCATCCAGGGAGATCTTGCGCAAACGCTGAACGATCTCATCTACTGAAATTCGTTTGAAATCGAACCGCTGAACGCGGGATAAAATGGTAGGCAGAACCTTGTGCGGTTCGGTGGTGGCAAAAATGAAAATAGCGTGCTCAGGCGGTTCCTCAAGCGTTTTTAGCAGGGCATTAAATGCCGCTTTACTGAGCATATGGACCTCATCCACTATAAAGACCTTGTATTTACCATTTTGCGGAGGGATCCGGACGCTTTCGCGAAGGTGATGTACATCATCCACCTTATTATTGGAGGCGGCATCCATCTCAACGATGTTCAATGTCTGATTCAGCGACTCCCCGTCAATGCTGCTGTCGATCTCGTTAATGGTACGGGCCAGCACCCTCGCCATGGTGGTTTTACCCACTCCTCGCGGACCGCAAAACATGTACGCATGAGACAAACGATTCTGCTTGATCGCATTTTTGATGGTGTTGCTCACATGATCCTGTGAGACAATATCCTCAAAGGAAGTCGGCCGGTATTTTCTGGTAAGTGCGCGGTAAGTGTCTGACATTGATAAATCGGTTTTTCAATCAAAGCAATGTACAAAAAGGAACAGAAAAAATTGGGGTGAATTGGGGGATTAAAAACGTAGTGTGAAATAAATTTCTATGTTTAGAAATACTTTTATGGTTCATATGAAATACTAATCCTGATATTGAAATACTTCTTCCAGTCCTACCCCAAATACGTGAGCAATTTTGAATGCCAGTTCCAGGGAAGGGGAGTACTTGGCAGCCTCCAATGCGTTAATGGTTTGCCGGGTTACACCCACTTTTTCAGCCAGTTCAGCCTGGGTCATCTCCCCGTTTTGAAATCTTAGTGTCCGGATATTATTTGCGATCTTTTTGTCTTTCATCTTCTTGTCCTTGCCTTACATCTTTCGATAGAAGTAGATCTGTGTTGTACGATTCACTACAGAGGAAAGAACCAGTGTGACCACCAGCAGGTGGATCAGAGATAGGGTGCCGTACATAAATGGGGCATAGGAAAAGATGTTATCCATGATCACCTGAAAAAGAACAAACGAAACCGCGATCGCCAGGAAGTAATAAGCGTTTTTAAATCCTTTACCGGCTATCTTTTCATCACGCTCATCTTTTTCTACCTCATGTTTGTTTTTCAGGATACCTATCCCAACTTCTACGATAAGGGCAAACAGAAAGATCTTGAACAAAACGGATGATAATTGATCTTCAATGGCAGCCCATTCTGAGGGAAGTCCAAACATAGTTAGTCCATAAAAACCTAAAATGGCAATTGATGAAAGCAGTGAGGTCCAGGCATATATTTCTTGTTTTGACATAAGTATAATGTGTTGTTAAGAGTCGGGTATTCTTTACGTGATGTAAAAAATATGTTACATAGAAATGTCAATTATTTTTTCGAGAGCTGAAATAATTTCGAAAAAACGTCTATGTAATGATTCTGTGCAACTTTTCTATCAAAACTATGTAGGATACCCGAGCGATCAAGTCATTTAAGATCAGGTAAAATGAAAGCAGCGTTATTCAAAAAGTATGGAAGTCGTGACTCAATTGTGGTTAGTGAGGTTGAGCTTCCGAAAATAAAAGAACATGAAATACTCATCAGGGTTAAAGCGACCACTGTTACAGCTGTGGATGCTATTTTCAGGTCAGGAAACGATCTGTTTCCCAGAATGGCAACGGGTTTATTTTCACCCAGGATCAAAACACTTGGTACGGAATTATCCGGTGTGGTAGAGGCTCTGGGTGAACAGGTTAATGACTTTAAGATCGGGGATGAGGTCATAGCTGACAGTGGGACAAATTATGGGGCTCATGCGGAGTATGTGATCGTTTCTGACAAGGATCCGATCGTTCATAAACCGGAAGGTCTTTCTTTTGAAGAAGCTGCGGCCGTACCTTATGGAGCTCTCACAGCTTTACCGTTTTTAAGAGACCACGGTAAGATAAAACAGGGAGATCGGGTGTTGATCATTGGAGCATCAGGCAGTGTGGGTACTTATGCCGTTCAATTGGCAAAATATTTTGAGACAGAAGTAACGGCCGTTTGCAGTTCAGAAAAGGTAGAGCTGGTCTCATCTTTGGGAGCCGATCACTGTATCAACTATCAAACAACCAAATTGGAGGACATTGAGGATCAGTTTGATATCATTTTTGATACAATTGGGAAGTATTCGATGCGTGTATTGAAACACTTACTTAGTCCTCAGGGAATTTACCTGACAACAGTGCTGAGTTTAGGTTCCGTGATTGATATGTTGATGACAAAGGGAACTGATAAGAAAAGCATACTGGCTTTAACAGGTCTTAGGAAAAATGAGGATAAAACGGCGGACTTGCTCTTTATCTCAGAGCTTTTCAATCAAAAAAAGCTTATATCCGTCATTGACCGGAAGTATGATCTTGATGCTATCCATGATGCATTTGAGTATGTATCAAAAGGACATAAATCAGGAGCTGTGGTCGTTACAACCTAAACCTATCTTTGAGGATTTTTACTCTGATCGCGGATGTTGAAGCTGATTAAAAATATCTTGTTTGCCGGGGTCCTACTCGGATTGTCGGCCGGTGCAATATACTGGACCGAAGCTGAAAAAGAGATCCGGATCCTGTGCCTGATGTTTGATGCCGGGGAGTCAGCAGATTATGTAACCAAGACCCTGAATACCGGAAACCTGCTTAAATATGAACGAAGTGGGGATAAATTGATGGTATGGAGCAACTACGATCTGCATTCGAACAGGTGTACTGTAGAATTTGCAGGGAATGACATCATCAATAGCAGAACGTATGTCAATTATTTTGACCTGAAGGCATGGTTGGTTTGGGGTTCAACTTTCGTTTCGCTTGGATTCATTGTTTTTCATGGGCTGCTGGCAAAAGGGTACCCGATTGGTGCGTATGCATGGGGTGGGAAGAATGAAGTGCTGCCAAAGAAATTTCGATATGGCAGTCTGTTTTCAGCCATCTTGTTTGCAGTAGTCGTCCTGTTACTTCTTGGCGCTAATTTAGAATTTCTGCGTATTGCAGAAACCTACCCTGTATTAGGGTTGGTATTCATGATCAGTGCCTTTTTCAATTTTAACACCGGTAGTGTAAAGGAGAAAAGAATGGGGGTACCATTGGCTGTGCTGCTTTATTTGAGTTTTCTCGTGCTCTCCTTGCAGTAAACGGGTGCAGTTTACCGAACTCTAAACGAATCTCCCTCCGTCAGCAGCTTAAAATTCACGCCTCGGTTTTCCTTTAAGCGCATTGCTGCAGAAAAATCATTTTCAGGATCCTTCATGCCATCGTCGGCGAGTGGAAACGTACCAAAGTGCATGCCAAAGCTGATCTCAGCTCCCACATCCTTATGAACCTGAATGGCCTCTTTCGGATTGACGTGCATGGGTTTCATGAACCAGCGGGGTTTGTAGGCACCGATAGGGATCAACCCCACTTTGATATCGGGGTAACGCTGACCGATCTCTGTGAAAAAGGGACCATAACCGGTATCACCGGCAAAATAAACATCACCGGCCGGGGTTTCGATCACATAGCCGTTCCAGAAGGTCTTATCACGGTCAAATAATCCGCGGGCAGAAAAGTGCTGAGCCTGAACGGCATGAACCGTGATGTCGCTGTCGATGACTTTGTCCTCCCACCAGTTTAACTCAAACACCTTGTAGATGCCGTTACTGTTCAGCATGCGACCAACGCCAAGAGGGGCGATCACACGGGGCTCATAGGCTTTATGGACCTTTTTAAGGGTTTCAATATCCAGGTGGTCGTAGTGATTATGGCTGATAACAATAAGATCGATACGGGGAAGGTCCTCAAATCGGATGCCGGCAGGGCGGAATCGTTTGGGGCCAGCAAAACTAACCGGACTCACACGATCACTCCACACCGGATCGGTCAGAATGTTAACCCCGGCCACCTGAATCAGAAAGGTGGAGTGGTTCACATATGTGATGGTCATTCCATCGGTGACATTTTCAGCCGGTTTTTTGGCAAAGGTGATCTCAGATTCGGGAATTGGGCTCCATTCTCCCTGATCTCTTTGAAAGTACCACTTCATGACATCCATAAAGGATTTATCGGGAACTTCTCCGGGGTTTTCAAAGGTATTTCCGTTGAAGTGCTCACTGACCGGACCCTCATATCCCGGCTCCGATACATACCAGCCAACAGAGGCGATAAACAGTGCGGCTGTAATAAGCAGGATCAAAAGTATGGTCACGATTTTACCAATGAGTTTCATGGGTTGGTTTTGTTTAACGGCTGCTTTAAGGTTTTTGGGGATAAGTAAATAAGGGAATAGGTGATATTATGCACTGTGTAATACAGACCTTAAATCCATTCATTACGTTCCCTTATATACTTATTTCCTTATCACTGACCATTCTGCTTCAAATGCTCCTCAAAGAATTGATAGATCCTGCGATACTCATCATACCAGGCATCTTCATCCTGAAAACTGTGACGTTCGGTAGGGTACATCATCATCTCAAAGTTCTCGTTGCCTGTTTGAACCAATCTCTCAATGTATTGTACCGCATCCTGAAACCCGACATTATTATCAATGAGCCCATGCAGGAGGATGACCGGTCGTTGCAGGGAATCCGCATAAGTCAAGGGATTACTGCGTTCGTAGTGTTCCGGAAATTCTTCGGGATCACCCAGTCTTGGCAGGGTGTACCATGGATTGGTGTAGTAGTAGTTCTCCCAGTTGGTGACCGATCGCAAGGCGGCTGCAGCATCAAAGTGTTCCGGTGAAACTCCCACGGCATAAAGTGCCATGAATCCACCATAACTTCCTCCGTAAATACCTACTCTGGAGGTATCCGCTTTGTCATAATTATCGGCCAGGAAGGCAAGACCATCTTCAATGTCCTCGGTCTCGTACTTACCCATCCAGTTGGTCACATCCTCCCGGAATTTACGGCCGTATCCGGTACTGTGTCGGTAATCTACTTCGATCACGTAATAACCCTCATGCGTCAGGAACTGATGAAACATGTACTCGCGCCAGTAACTGCTTGACCATCCTTTATAGACATTTTGCAGAGAACCGGCTCCGTGAACAAATACCACCACCGGATTTCCCTCCGGGTTTCTGCGTTCCGGCTTTAGCACCGACATGGATAAACGGGTTTCTCCATCCCTACCCGTGAACCGAACGTAATCTTCCTTCTGCCAGTCATATTCAAAGAATGACTCAGGTACAGAATTTGTCAGCTGTACTTCTCTTTGAGGGATCTTGGTATCGACCATATACAGATCAAAGGGCTCATTGAAATAGGTTTTGCTGTATACAACATACCGTCTGTCAGGGCTTAAGTTGAAATCTTGCCGGAAGCCCTCAGCTGAGGTTAATTTGGTTGGCAGATTGTTGATGATATCCAGCCTGTACAATTGCACTTCACCCGGATCCATTTCATTGGTAGCCATTACAATGGTACGTTCGTCCATCCAGGTTGCCCAGGGAATATCGTACTCCCCAAAAGTATGTTGTTCAAAACCTGATCCATCGGGATTGACGGTATAAATGTGATTCCATCCATCCTGCTCGCTCTGAAACATCAGGCGTTCGGTGGCCGGGGCAAATTCCATGTTGGTGCCATAGAGCCAGCCTTTGGTGGAATCCTCAAAAAGAACCTTTGAGCTAAGGTCGTTTGTATTGAACACCTCGATCCGGCGCTTTTTCATGGGGGCGTCGATGATATCCAGGGCAAAATGTTTACCGGTAGCGCTGATATCAGAACTCACATATCCCTTGTGTTCCAGGATCACTTCCACGTCACCACTATCGATCGGGGCTACGGAAAATATTCGGTTTGGAATACCGCGTCGGGTTGATCCGGTTTCTACGTATTGACCGGCATATTCCGGGAAGTAATATTCGGTATAATCCGAACTATCAAATTGACTCAACAAGAGTTTGTTGCCTGCCCATCCGGCTACGCTGTAACCGGGGTCATCTTCTGCTTTATTGGTGATCTGCTTGATGAAAGCTTCTTCCACGCCTGATATCCAAACATCTCCGCTCTGAACGAATGCAAACTGAGTACCATCGGCATTCCAGACCGGGTTATAATCAAAATCCTTGGAAGCGACGATCAGTCTTTGTTCTTCAAACTTGGAGTTAGCCAGGATCAGGTCCCCATCCTCAGTAAACAATACATGCTTACCATCCGGTGACCGTTCATAATTCCGGACCACACCCTCCGGGGCTTCCTTTTGATTCTTACCGCTCAGGCCAACCTGAAAGAGTTCCCGGTCTGAAGTGGCCGAATCACTCCAGCTAAAATAGATAGTCTTGCCGTCGGGTGAATAATGTGAAAAAGAGGGTCGGGTTCCCGGGATGAATGGTTCGTGGAAAATATCCTTCAGGGTTAATTCATCCGGAAATTGTTGGGCTTGTGCAGTGAGGTCGGCACCGATAAACAATACCATTACAAGGGCAGTAAATAAATGCTTCATAGGATCTTGATGGTTCAAATTTGACTAATTGTGGAAAAGAGGATAAAAACTTTGGGGGAGAAATATTGAAAAAGTTGGTTTAATCGGTTCCGCAAAATTTGATAAACCTCAGTACGGATTCGGCATTTATGGGTACAGAAGCTTCAGTATCTTTGATTAGAAAATTTAACTAAAAAACGAGAAGCACCATGAGATCCATAACTTTGAATATCGACGGAATGGGATGTTCCGGATGCGTGAATACGGTTGAAAATACCCTTGCCGCTCTGCCTGGAGTAAAAACCGCGATCGCCAATTTGGAAAAGGGCATCGCTGAAGTGGACTACGACGAGAATGAAGTAAAGGAAGAAGACTTCAGGAAAGCCGTGGAAGAAGCCGGTTACCAGATGACGGGTATTTCAAACTAAATTAAGAGCTATGTCTTACCTTGAGATCCCTCGTGTTAGACATTATCACAATTAGGAACTTGGTACACACTCGGGATGACAACTTCTCTTAAGAACCATTCCCGATGGTTGTCATCCTGAGCGCTGTTATAGTAACAAAGGAATTATTGATGATCGCGAAGGATCTCAACTTATTTTTGGACTTAGATGTTTGATCTTGTTTGAGACTCTTGATGTTCAATAAGTTTCTTCAAAAATATTATAAGGCGTCCAGTGTGACAACGTCATAGTTTAAACCTGGATCCGCAACGCTCGCAGGAGCTTCGCACGCTGCGAGGTTGCTTTTTGGAATACTGTTTCACACTTATAATTATTAAGCTCGTTCCAAACCATCCCGATGAAATTGGGAGAATGCATGCCCGGACCGCCCGGACCTCCGGTCCGCATTGATGCCTGAAAAGCAAAAAAATCATATAAATCTGTTACCCATGAAAAAAACCACGTTCCAAATTGATGGCATGCATTGTGCCGGTTGCGTCAATGCCGTAGATAAACAGCTTGAAGCCCTGGAGGGCGTGCGATCGGCTCAGGTAAATCTTGCCACGGAATCGGCCACGGTTGAGTATGAGGGAGAGATCTCCATAGAGACTTTTGATGAGGCCGTCACCAAAGCCGGTTTCACACTGGTCCGTCAGCAATCAGAAGAAACAGAAGATAAAGCCAAACAGGCTGAGGAACGCGAGCAAAAGAAACTGGATACGGCCCGCAGAAACATGGTGTGGTCGTGGGTCCCGACGCTCATCATGCTGGCATGGATGATACCCATGTGGATCGCCGATTATATGCTTTTTGGTATGATCGGGATGGAAGCCGGTATGATCCTGTTGTCAGGTTTTGCCATTTTTGTGCCGGGATGGGAAACTCTGAAGAGTGCCTGGCGGTCAACCAAAAATCTGAGCCCGAATATGGATGTGCTGATCGCGATGGGGTCACTGGCGGCTCTTTCAACCGGGTTTGTTAAGCTGCTGCATGCCTTTGGGATCGGAGCTGATTTTCACAGCTTTGCCATGATAGGGGGCATGATCATGGCCTTCCACCTCACCGGTCGGTACATTGAGACCAAAGCCAAAGGGAGTGCCTCACAGGCCATTCGGAAGTTATTGACCCTGGGGGCAAAGGAAGCCTCCGTTTTAAGAGATGGGGAAGAGATCAAGATCCCTGTCAGCCAACTGAAGATCGGGGATGTGATGCTGGTTCGCCCCGGAGAAAAGATCCCTACCGATGGAGAGGTAATAGAAGGGGAAAGCAGTGTGGATGAGTCCATTGCCACCGGTGAGTCTATGCCGGTAGAGAAAACCAAAGGAGATGAGGTCATTGGCGCTACCCTGAATACCAATGGCGTTTTAAAAGTGAAAGCCACCAAGATCGGTAAGGATACTTTTCTGAATCAGGTGATCAAAATGGTGGAAGAAGCTCAGGGCTCCAGGATCCCGATTCAGGATTTTGCCGACCGGGTGACCAACGTCTTTGTGCCGGTGGTACTTTTGCTTGCCCTTTCGACTTTAACCGCCTGGCTGGTATTTCCGGATCTTTTTGGCGGATTGGTGATCTGGGCATCAGACTTTATTCCATGGGTAAACCCTGATCTTGGTTCCACTGCCCTCGCTTTTTATGCGATGATCGCGGTACTGGTCATTGCCTGTCCGTGTGCTCTGGGATTAGCCACTCCAACAGCACTTATGATTGGGTCCGGATTGGGCGCTGAAAACGGCATATTGATCCGTAAGGGAGAAGCCATTCAGCGTATGAAAGATGTGGATACCATTGTGCTGGATAAGACCGGAACCATCACCAAAGGGAAGCCGGAAGTGACCGATGTGATCACTTTTGGGGAACTGAGCGAGAGTGATCTGCTTAATCTGGCTGCCTCTGTTGAAAACAATTCAGAGCACCCGCTGGCCCGTGCTGTGGTGAATGCGGCCTCAGAAAAAGGTATCGAACTATTAAATTCAGTCGGCTTTGAAAGTATTACCGGAAAAGGGGTGAAAGCTATTGTTGGTGAGGGAGCCGTGGGAGTGGGAACGGCATCACTGATGGAAGAACTGGGTGCAGAGATCACCGATGAGAGATCCCGGCAAAAACAACAACTTGAAGAAGAGGCCAAAACAGCCGTTTATGTATGCCTATCCGGAGACCTGCTGGGCATTCTGGGTATCGCGGATGAAGTGAAGCCGGACAGTTTGGAGGCTATAAGTGAATTCCGAAAGCTGGGATTAACAACCATCATGCTGACGGGCGATAATGCCAAAACCGGTCAGGCCATTGCCGATAAGGTCGGTATTGATGAAGTGATCGCTGAGGTACTGCCGGATCAGAAATCAGATGAGATCAGGAAACTGCAGCAGTTAGGCAAAGTGGTAGCTATGGTAGGGGATGGCATCAATGATGCTCCGGCGCTGACCCTGGCAGATGTGGGCATTGCCATCGGAACAGGAACGGATGTAGCCATAGAATCAGGTGATATTGTACTCGTAAAAGGCGACCTACCCGGCGTATTGCGGGCGATCAATCTCAGTAAGGCAACGTTTACCAAGATCAAGCAAAATTTGTTCTGGGCCTTTTTCTACAACCTGATCATGATACCTCTTGCTGTGGTGGGTATGCTGCATCCCTTACTGGCTGAGGTAGCTATGGCCTTCAGTTCCATAAAAGTCGTACTCAACTCCAAGCGGCTGGGTAAAGCGGAGTTGGATTGAGTTTTAAGGGTAATTCATGTAATCGTCAGACCAATTAAACCTCGTTCCGGTGCTCCGCTCAGGAATGCCTAATGGAGGCTCCGCCTCATGCTATCCAATTCCAGTCTAACTTTCCACCCATACCGATCGAAAAGCACCCTAACAAACTTTCATAATTCAGCATAAAACAAATTTCCTGTAAGAAGGTTATCTTTGACGAAATCCTATTCAAAAATTTTATTTATTAGAGCTATGAGCAATAACAAGATCCTGATCCTTGGTTTACTAATAACTGCCGGCGTGGCCGCCTTTTTATTCTGGCCGGGTAATGAGTCACCCAGCGACCTGTTTAAAAGCGGAACTGAAGTGGTAATGTATAAAAATGAAGGCTGTCAGTGCTGTACAAAATGGGGCGATCACATGCATGAAGGTGATTTTGCAGTGGAAGAAGTTCCGGTTCCCGTATTGATGCAGGTAAAACGCGATAACGGGATCTCCCGAGAACTCGCTTCTTGTCATACTGCCCTGGTAGAAGGATATGTGGTGGAAGGTCATGTGCCACGAGCCGATGTGGAGCGTATGCTAAGGGAAAAACCCGATGCCATTGGGTTGGCCGTACCGGGAATGCCGATCGGTTCACCGGGAATGGAAACACCGGGCCGCGCTCCGGAAAGCTATGATGTGCTTCTGGTTCATAATGACGGTTCCACAAGCGTATATTCTTCCTATTGATCACATACGGACCCGTCTTTATTAAAGACATTTAGCATCAAACCCTTATTCATTGGATCATTGGATAAGGGTTTTTTTGTAAGCTGTTGTTTTGTATAAAAAGCTCAAATGGAAATTATTGGCGAAACAAAGTATTGTGTTCCGGGTTTAATAAATAAATCGGAAATAAATTCGGAGTAAAATGAAGGACACAATAGGAAGAATACTGACCATTGGGGGTGTATTAGGCATCATCTATTACGGCTGGCAATATTATGAAGAATCTGAATCATTTGAAGCCTTTGGGGCAGACTTCGCGATCAGTACCGGAGATTACAATCCTATTATCATTTCGGCAGTTGTGATGCTGGTTGGCATCATTATTACCAAGGTAAATTTCAAATAACTTACCCATACTCATGCGATCAGCATAGCTTTTCGCTGATATCCCATAGTAATTTAGCGGCTTCAGGATCCCGGGCTATTTTAGACGGTGTGGCTGCTTTTTTGTTTTTGAAATAAGCCCCGTTGGTCATTTCAACCTCCGGTGAACTGGCGAGATAAATGGAAGTTTCGGCTCCTTTTTCAGGTGAGGTCAGAAAGGGTTTACCCAGAGTAAAAAACAACTTCGAAAAGAAACCTCCACTTTGGGCAAAATTTGAAGCCACGACTCCAGGGTGAAGGCAATTCGCAGTCACATTGGTATCCACCAGGCGATCAGCCAGCTCTTTGGTAAACAGGATGTTGTAGAGTTTGGAATTTCCATAGGCTTTCCATGGCGAGTATCCATCCTTCAATTGAATGTTATCAGGATCAAAGGTGCCGGCTTTATGGGCGTCAGAGGACACATTGATAATTCGGCCACTGTCTGCAGCTTTGATGTGATCGAGCAACAAGCTGGTGAAAAGGAAATACCCCATGTGGTTGACCGCAAAGGTCATTTCGAGTCCGTCAACGGTTTCTTCTTTTTCTGAAGCCAGGAAACCATGGTTGTTGATAAGTACGTCGATCTTATCATAAGCATCTGTGATCTGTTTAGCGGCTGAGTGAATGTCGGACTGAATGGCAAAATCACATAACACGATCTCGATGCCGGAGTTACCCGTTGCTTCGATGATCTCCTGCCGTGCTTTCATGGCTTTATCTTCATTTCGACAAACCATAACAAGGTAAGCGCCTTTCTTAGCTAAGGCTTTTGAAGTTTCAAATCCGATTCCGGAGTTAGCCCCGGTGATCACCACTAATTTGTTTTGCATGATTGACTGTTCAGCTTGTTGAATTTTGAAAGGTAATACGTCGTTTTTTAAATATTGATACGGGATTTCTAACGGTTTTCATAAGTCTCAAATTCCGTATCTTCAGGCAAAAATTAATTGCTCAATGATACAGGAATATCTGAACTCAATTGACAAATTTGTGGTGGTGGGAGATCGAGTTCTCATCAAGCCGAGAGACATGGAAACGCACACCCGCAGCGGACTTGTGCTTCCGGCATCCGTGAAGGAAAAAGAAGAGATACAGAGCGGTTACATTTTGAGAACCGGGCCCGGATACCCCATTCCAAATACAGATATTGAAGAAACCTGGAAAGGCAGTACCGATACCAAATACATCGGTATGCAGGCTATGGAGGGAGATCTGGCTATTTTCCTGAAGAAACAAGCCTATGAAATAGAATTTGAAAACGAAACGTATCTGATCGTGCCGCATGCGGCCATTCTGCTTTTGATCAGAGACGACCAATTAACCTAAATGAATACAGTTAAAGAGAAAGAGATCAGTACAAACGAAACCGTTTCTGAAGCAAAAGAACAAGAGAAAACGAAAGACATGGAAAAGCATTCCGTGGTAGATGACATTCAGGGGATCATCATAGGCTCTCTGATGGCAGCTTTTGGTATCGCGATCTTTTCGCACATGAACTTTCTGATCGGGGGAACTGCCGGTGTGGCATTTCTGACTCAATACACCACCTCACTGACCTTTGGTCCGATCTTCTTTGTGATCAACCTGCCGTTCTATGTTCTTGCCATCAAAAAACTTGGATGGGATTTCACGATAAAGACCTTTATTGCTGTATCAGGGGTTTCATTCCTGACAGAGTTCATCCCGACGATCTTTGAGTTTGGGGAGATCAATCCGTGGTTTGCTGCAATCTTTGGAGGCTTTCTGATCGGCAGTGGATTATTGATGCTTTTCCGGCATAAGGCAAGTCTGGGAGGGTTGAATATCCTGTCCATCTATGTTCAGGAATATTTTCAGATCAGTGCCGGTAAATTTCAGATGGTAGCTGACACACTGATCATTCTGGCTGCCTTCTTTATTGTGGATTGGAAAGCCCTGGCTTTTTCGGTATTGGCGGCTGTAGCTCTTAATATTATTCTGGCCATTAACCACAAGCCCGGTCGTTACCGCGGCATGAGTTGATCGGACTTTGTTCGCAACGACCTGTCTGCCGATAAAGGCAGGCGCAGAGCGTCTTAGCGAGGTTAGGTGTAGAGGATGTATTTACCAAATCCTGAGTTGAAAATCCCCGCTGCTAAGGCCTGGTTCTAGCGTTCCGCTTGGACAATGATTGGTATAGAGGTTTCGAGGGTATATTAACTTTTCCTGAGTTGATATTTTCCATCGTCAATTAGCCTAAGTGGCATTTCGCTGAAGTCCTTGAAAACCTACACTACCACGATCAGTAGCTCTGCGTCAGAACGAGGAAAACAGCCGGGAGTTCAAAAGAGGAGCTGTCAGATATTGAAACTTTCGATGGCTTTGAGGAATTTAAAGCCCCGGGATGGAGATTACCTTTAAGCGCGAATGTACAGGTTGCCTATGATGAACTCACACAAGACTAACACCCAGGAAGAGAACCAAAATAAGCAGTCAGCTAAAAGAAGATGCCTGTTCTGTGGGCAGGAGGCAGAACTGATCTGGGTGCATGGTCACGGGCAATGTGCAGCTTGTGGGATCAACGCAGAAGAATGCTGCCGCGGAGAACAGTGTGGGGGTTAAGTGTTATGGTGTTTAGGTGCTTACGTGTTACGCTATTAGGGCACGTAAGTACTAGCCTAATACCGTAACGCAATCACACCATAACCGTCTCCTAATAATCATACTGCCAACGCAGGTCAATTCCCTGCTGTCTTTCATCTCCCTGAGTGATGATCAGATCCAGGTTGTTTTTGAGCATGTATTCCAGGATGAACATGGTTTCTGGAGTGGTACCGGTGATCTCATTGATGATCGCAAAAAACGTTCTTCGGTTCAGGTACCATCCGGTTTTGATAGAAGTAGTTGTTCCGGCATCAGATCCTGTATTATTGGTTTCGATCTGAACGACATCAATGCCAAGTTCCTGAGTAGCGAGGGCTTCCACCTCATCCAGTAAGACCCCGACCAGGAGATCGGTTGGGGAAGAACCGCTGCCTCCGCTGACCACCTGCTGCCACGAATCAAGGGCATAGCAAGGTTTGTTGAAAAGTGTGTAGCAGATGATATCCTGCTGCTCCATGTAAGGTTCACTTTCAAAACGAAATTCAGGTTCCTCAGCAGTTCCTTCGATCACATAAAACAGGGTAATTGGATCACCTTGCTTTTGTGCGCTTTGAGGGACGTAACTCGTGTTTACATAAATATCCGGATTTGTGAGGGGACCACTGAATGTAAAAGACCCATCTTCCAGGTTAAACTGTTTGCCGAGCGGCCGGACATAGCCCTCGTTAGCATCGAGGCTGCCAAATAGCTGAAGTTCACCACCGGTTTGTTTTTGAGCCTCAAGCTCGCCATTCAATTCGATCTGCATATCCAGGTAACGACGGTTACGGATAAAGAAATCCCTCTCAATAACAAAGGTCATATCCATGGCAAGGGAATCGTAAGGACTGAATGAGGCTTTTTCTTCTTCTTCAAGCTGTACATCCTCAACCGATTTCTCGCCAAAGTTCTGAAGGAACACAAACCCATTTTTGATAGTGAGGGAACCGGAAGCCTTTGGACGAACCGGGTCACCGGAAAGATCACTATTCAGATCAATAGTTAGATTATAGTCATCGGTATTGGCAAGCCTGAACCGATTAGCCCGTGCGTTAAGGTTCAGGTTCTTTGGCGTGATTCCATCCAGTTCAATTGAACCGGAAGCAGAGAAGCCACCACTTCCGCTATTCATATTGAAACGGTTCAGGTTGAGGTGGCCATCTTCCATAAATTCAATTTCAGATTGAATATCGGTCAGTGTAATTCCGGCAACGGGTACAGAAACCCGGCCCTCTTCTAATCTAAGGAATCCCTTGGGTGCCAATGTAGTTTTGGTCCCGTTTATTTGAACATTCGCATTCAGCGTACCTCTTAAATTTCGGGTGAATTGCTGATCCAGAAAGTCGTTAAATACCGACAGGTTAAAATTATCGGTGACGAGGTTCACGTTTAAAGAATCATCCTCGCCCGGGGTCTGAACTTCAAAGGTCCTGAAGTCTATGGAAACCGGTACCATGGCATCGATGGATGCCGCACGTTGCCCGCGAGCATCAATGCGGGTAAAGGCGGAGATGTGTTCCTCGGTATGGTTGTACTGAAAACTGGCCAGAGCGGAATCGATCGGGATACCGGATATAGTGGGGTTTTTCAGCTTAAACGACCCTCCAAAATTAGGCTGCCCGGCAGTGCCATCTAAATTACCAAGAAATGAGATCTCGCCCTCTGTTTGGGTGACCTGAAATGCTTGTAGTATGCCCTTGATCTCGTTAAGATCGATCGGTTTTATTTCCAGTGAACCGGATACCGGTTCCTCAAAAAAGGTTTCGGGTAAATCATCAGGAGCTTCAGGCCTGAAGGGGACGTCCACGGTTCCACTAACCATTTCATCTCCATGCATCATCACCCGCAACCCTGCATTTAACCGCTCCTCACCGATCTGAAAATCCAGTGAAAAAAGTTCGGTTTCTGTTCCAAGGTACGACAAGTTTCGGATATTCAAGGCGCCATTACCGGTAAAGGTACTGTCGGTATTTTCGAGAGCCAGCCCACCGGACAGGATGCCATCTACAAACCGTTCATCAAAAATGGTTTCCTGAATGATACCGAGATCGCAATTATTGGCTTCCATCCAGAAGCGTTGGGAAAGGGTGTCGGCATAAGGAACCGCAAAATTCAAAAAGGCATCATTTTGTGAGCCTAAACGCAGGGTATCCGTTTTTATGGAAGCTTCTTCATAGATCAGATTAAAAGGTTGCTCCATGGATAAGGTTTGAACTGATGTAATGAATTCTAACTCATCCCAGCTTAACTCCGTCCTCAGGGTATTGAGGTTAACCGCGAAATCACCTGATTGCCTGATCTCCCCCGCATCCTCGCTAAGAATGTCAAAGTTGAAATATCCGGACATGAATTCACTGTCAGCAACACCAATGGTTTGAAATGTGACATCCTGAAGGGGGATATCGTTGATCACCGGTTGTTCAATGTTCAGCGAAAAGTCAAAGCCGTACTCATCCCGAATGGAGATCTTGGTTAAGCCGGAGATCTGATCGGCGGTAAAAAGGGAATCGTACTGAACCTCAGAAAGGGAAATATTTCCATCGAACAACAATTCATTTTCGATCACTTCGCTCACCTTACCGGTAATGGTTCCGGTGGCTTTAAGCTGTTCTGCTCCTGCCAAAGGAGCCAGAGGCTGAAGATCCAAGACCTTCATATTCAGGTCAAAGTTGTTGGATGGATCCGTGCGATCTATCAGGTTTCGGCGGCCTGAAAAATTCCCTGCAATGACTTCACTGACTAATTCACCGTTTCTGACCCTCAATATGTTATCCTGCAATTGAGCATCAATGAGCAGAGAATCAATGGAGGCTCCATTGATATAGCTGGAATCGACCTGGATCAACGTTTCAAAAGAGTGGTTTTCTAAGTCAGTGAAATTTCCGTTTGCCGCCAAACTTAGGTTAAATGAACTTGGTATCGACTCGAGATCAGGGAGGTCAGAAAGGTTGAATGCACGGGTGGAGGTCTCAAACGAAAATGAGCGGGTTTCATTAAAAAGCTGTTGAATAGCGGCCTTAAGGTTGATCCTGTTATCGAACAGATCGATGAAGCCCTCTGTGGTCAGTGTTTCTGAATTTACCGTACCGGTGATGGATAGATCAGGAATCTGATATCCGGCAAGCTCTATGGGATCAGATTGAAGTGTAATGCGTTCTCCAAAGGTCGCATTGGCGGGGTCGTTTGTTCTGACCGGTATTTTTTGTTTGAAGAGTGAAAATTTCCATGGCTCATCACTTAGGGTAAATCCGGTACCGGAAGCCTTGGCATTTAGGGAAACTACACCGCTTAATTCAGGTGATTTCGCCCATCGGGCAGGGTTGAGTTCAGAGAGTGTTAAACTTGCGGCCCATTCAGGATCGTTATCAAACAGGCGTTCAATATCAGCATTCAGGATCACCGATTCCGGTCCGTCTCGCATTTCTAGATTGGCGATCAAAGTCTCATTTTTCAGCGTACCGCTTCCGAAAAGTGTTTGCAGCCTGTAATTCTCATACCGAATATCATCCAGTGTAAACCCCCAGGTCAGATTCGCCTGCTCAGGGGTCGGATCAAGGTGTCCTTCAGCCGTGACCTGAAAGGCGGAGACCATTGCCTTAACAGAATCTTGAGTGTAATACCCGAGATCCAGATTGCGGGCACTCAGTCCGGCCTTTTTGAGTGTTGGTTCTTCATGAATTGACAGCGTTGTTACAAACAGGAGATCATCAAAGCCGGAACCGTCACCTGAGATCTCTATATCAAATGATTCAAACGTACCATTGGCTTGAAGAGATAACTGCAGATCTTCATCCGGCAGCGGTTGGTCGATATAGGGTTTGAGGTCAGAAAACGAGAACGGGGAGGCACTAAATGCAGCATTCAGGGTTGAATCCTGAAGGTCAGTATAGGCATTGGCTTCCAAAAACGATCGTCCGGTACTAAGGATGAGCTCGTTCAGGGAAATCCGGCCGGTGTCGTAATCGGCAGAGGCAGTCAGGGCTATGGAATCCGGTAGCCGGCCTTCATTGATCTTCAGGTCGAGTTGGTCTAAACTCGCGCTGATCTCTTCAAATAACCGCAGGTGCGCTGTAGCATTCAGGTCAGTAATAGAGAGAAACCCATCGGGGAGATAAGTCGGTGAGCTTACAAAGATCTCCGAATTCTGAAGCTGAATTTCCTGAAGGTCAATATTCAGGGGCGAACCACTTTCGGGATTGGTGTTGGTCGTATCCTGCGGAATCAGATTTTGAGCATTGAACGTACCCGGTTCTTCTTCTTTCAAATACAGCTTCATCCCATTAACCGAGATCTGTGAGCTTTGATAGGTTAAACCGATAAGTTTCAACAGCGAGTGCCTGATGTGGATATCTGCCACAGAAAGCAGAGTATCCGCTTTGGAATCTGTAAGGGTAATTCCGGAAACATGGAAGTCATTCCAGAGATCTCCGCTAATATTCCGGATCTCAAGGGTGCCATTGAGGGAAGATTTGGCAATGGAAGTGATCTGATCTTTGGCAAAATTACGGACAGTCTGAGTTTTTAGTGATAAGCGTATTCCGATCAAAAAGAACACTAAAGCGAGTGATACCCAAAGTATTCTTTTCAGCCGGGGGCTAAGGGGGCTATGTTGCTTTGATTCACTCATTAAAATGCCTGCCCAATGCTAAAGTGAATACCCCACCGGTTCCACGCGCTGCCGTAGTCGGTACCTTGATAGATCCGTAGGTCCTCGTCAGTTGGGTTGATCTTATACGCAACATCAACTCTGACCGGACCAATGGGAGACTGGTACCTTAACCCTGCGCCTGTACCAAACAGAATGGGTGTGGATGCAATGGAACCAAAGTTTCTCCAAACCTGCCCGCCATCTAAAAAAGTAGCTACACCAAAACCTTTGATGAGCCGGTCTAATCTGAACCTGAACTCCGTGTTGAAACTAAAGCTGGCGCGGCCTCCCATTGGGACAAACCGGTCGAAATTACCGTCTGCGTCAATGATCGCTCTTTTTGGCCCAAGTTCCTGCCGGTTCCAGCCCCTTACGGAATTCGTCCCTCCACTGTACACCCTGATATTTGAGGGGAGGGTGTCATTCTTTGAAAAGTAGATCCCCGACATATTGATCCGGTTCGCAAAAACAATATCGTCTGTAATAGGAGTGAATTTTCTGGCATCAAGACCGGCCTTTTGAAAGCTGTAGGTTGACTCCCCAAACAATCCTGAAAGTTCCCAAAAGGGTTGGATGGACCACCCGCTTTGTCCCCGGTTCAACCCATTTGAGTAGAATGCATTTATATTAAAAGAGGAGGTGTTATAGGATTGAATACTGTCGGGCAAGCTTTCCTGTGAGTTTAGGGTGTACTCATTGTTGAGGGTAAATTCATAGGAAACGGTACCGGTGAAGTTGGCACTGTACTGATACACAAAGCTGTTGTTGAAACCCCCTCTCAGGATCTCGTAGGAAGGTTCCAGTTGGTGACTGATAAACGGCGAGGTAACAAAAGAGGTTTTTGTGTTGAAGAGATATGGAAACAGGTAGTCGGTGCTAAAGCGTTGTTCAATGGCCGACGCGCTGGCAGATGCCGTTAATCGTTCACCTCTTCCTCGCATGTTACGGTGGGTCCATGAAGCACGCCCCCTGAAGAGTTTATAAAAATCGGCCCAGCCATCATCTATTCTTGTGAGGTTTCCAATACCGAACAGTAATTGAATGGTTCTTGGCGGAGCTTCCCTGACTCTCACGTTGATATCAATAGTAGAATCCTGAGGTTGATCCGGGATGGATACGATCGCGAACCTTAGAAAATGATGACTGAAAACCTCACGTTGTGCTTCCCGCAGCTGATCATTGCTGAAATACTCGCCTTTTTCTATGCCCGTTTCACGCCGGATATATTTTGCTGCAAGTTGTTCTTCACCTTCTACACTCACAGAATCAAAGCGAGCTCTGACGCCTGAGTTCACCTCAATGTTTACAATAGCCAGCTTTTTGACACTGTCAATTTGGGCCTGAACCGAACTTTCGGCATAGGGATACCCAAGATCATTAAGAGCACCGGTCAGATTCGCTTTTACATCCGTTTCGTTAACGGTTTCGTAGCGTTCACCTTTACGATATGGCAGTCGATCGGTCAGTTTCCTGAAATCATCGTTATTCAGGATCAGTTCACGGTCCGCTTCTTTTTGTGAGGTGATACTGAAGTTCACCTTATCAATTCGAATGGGTTTGTTTTCCGTGATCGTAAATAGAAGGGCCTTTTTCCACTCTTTGTTCAGCGTTCGGATCTCATAGGCCACCTGAACGTCATTGAACCCTCTTCGCTGATAGAATCGCTCAATTCTAATAACATCCCTACGGACTTCATTTTCGTTGAGTCTCATGCCCGGGTTTTTCCAGAAAGCCAGTTTTTTGAACCAGCCGGGTGGTTCATTCAGAATATTGTTGCGCAATACAAGGTCTTCGTAGGTGGTGTTACCCTCAAAACTCACGCTCCATACCCGTGGTTGAACCGGCTCCTCATCCTGTGATTGAGCGAAAGCGGTACCCAGTGCTAAAAACAGAAACCCTGCCGACAAAATTAAAATATGAGTAGCTCTATGCATGTTTAAATTCAGGGATCAGAAACCGTTATTTGAATAATAAGTATAACCTAATGTTTGCTATCTTGGTACCCAAGATTTGATTTTAAGGAAATAATGTAAAAGTCTAAATGTCTTTATTTTCATGAGATTTGTATTACTGCTGACTTCACTGATGATTTTACTAACATCCTGTAAAAGTACCGAAGAGTTTTCCGGTTTCTCTTACGATCCGCCTGATGTGACGGATACCACTGATAAAGAGCTCACCCCTCAGTATAAACGTGTGATCGGAACAGGGGAACCCACCGTTTGGGTCTCAAATATGTTCGATGGGGCTCGCCTCAATGATTTTTATGCCAAAAATGACTCACTCTTTGAAGTGTACATTCGCCCCGAAAATGCACCTATCAATAACAGCCCGTGGTATGCCTTTAAAATTTGGAGCGACACACTCAGGTCAGCTAAAATAAAGATTAATTATCAGGATGCCACACATCGATATGTTCCTAAATTACATAGGCCTGATAGTTTGGGGTCTGTAACGCTCAGTGATTACGAAGAGTTGGCATTCGAATATGATTCAACCGATGGCACGGCAGTTATTGAGCTGGAACTAAGCGAGGCACCGCTTTATGTTTCGGCACAGCCATTGCAGACCACATCAGATCTGATGGAAGATCTTGAGTCCCGCAACATTGTCGGTCACGATTTTGTAAAACATAAACGTGCCGGGCTTTCTAAAAAAGGAAGAGAGATCATGGAACTTGAGATCACGGAGGTTGCTCCCGATCAAAAAGCACCGGTGCTTGCGATAGTTGGAAGGCAACACCCACCTGAAGTGACCGGATATCTGGCTTCCCTGAGTTTTCTGGAGGAGTTGACTTCAGATACCGAACTGGCTGAACAATTCAGAAATACCTTTGTGGTCAAAGCTTTCCCGATGATCAATCCGGATGGAGTTGACCTGGGACACTGGAGGCATAATGCCGGGGGAATTGACCTAAACCGGGACTGGGAGAATTTCAATCAACCCGAAACGCGGGTGGTCAGGGATGCACTTTCACGGTTGAAAGATCACGACCGACGGATCATGTTTTATGCGATCGATTTTCACTCCACAAACGAAAACCTGTTCTACCCCATCAATGAGGAGGTAAAGACCACACCGGATAACATCACTCAGAAATGGATCCCATTGATCAAAGAGAATAACGCTGATGTGGAATTTACGGTTGAGGAATTCGACACAAGTTCACCTATTGCTAAAAACTGGTTTTATCATACCTTTGGAATAGATGCTGTAACATATGAGGTGGACGATCGTCTTGAAACAGACAGACTGGATGAAATTTCGAGGTCAGCCGCCCGTTCGTTGATGCAATTACTACTGGAAGAATGGCATCACAAAAATCTTGATAACTAATGCAGTGTTGCACATATTCATGTCTAATATTTTGATCGGAAGTTTATGAAGGGATCTGAAATACTGCTGGAAGGCATACAAAACTGGAAATTAAGGCTCATACTGAGTGCTCTATTGAGCATTATGGGTTTGGCCGCATTCGTCAGCATGTCGTTAAGTTTGTTTGTGGACCTTACCGTTTGGGATCAAACAGTGGTCAGCATCGCGATCTTTATGGTTGGAACGCCGGCCTATCTGATCCTCAGTAATCTTGGGAAGGTGGACCAATACACCATTGCCGGTTTTTTAAACGAAAGTCTTGAAGAAGTTAGGGGAGACGCCGAAGTACTGGTCAAAAAAGAGGACGACCTGGACGAACATGAAAAAACACGGCGGGAACAGCTGGAAGAGTTCTTCACAGAAAATCCGCTGTATAATTATTTGCCTGACAAGCCCGTAAAACAAGCATACATATTATTTTTGATCACACTTTTAGGCAGCTTCGGCATTTGGTATCTGGGTTAGATCATAATTCGGCAACATGTAGTGCAAATGTGAGAAGCATGGTGTCTGAATAATTGGAATATTTTCCCGGCACATTTAACTCAAATAGTTTAAGAATACAGTCCACAGACCATTATAATGGGACATAATCACCACCATCATCACCATTCTAAAATAGACGACTCCTCCATCTGGAAGCTATGGGTTTCCATCTTTTTGAACCTTGGGATCACCCTTGCACAGGTGATCGGTGGGCTTATTTCGAATAGCCTCTCCCTGCTGTCGGATGCGGTTCATAATTTCAATGATTCGATGTCGCTGGTGACTACTTTGGTGACCAAAAAAATTGCAAAGAAGGGAGCCACATCCTCAAAGACCTTTGGCTACAAAAGAGCGGAGATCATTGGTGCTTTCGTGAATCTGATCACTTTGGTGATCGTAGCTCTGTTTCTCATCAAGGAAGGGATAGAGAGGTTTTTCGTACCTGAGACCATTGATGGACTCACCATGTTTTGGGTAGCTATGATCGGCCTGGCTGCCAACCTGATAACTGCTGCCCTGTTGTGGAAGAATTCCAAGGACGACCTGAATATGAGGGCTGCTTTTATTCACATTCTGGCTGATGCGATCTCCTCGGTTGGGGTGATCATTGGGGGATGGTTGATCATCAAATATAACTGGTACGTGGTGGATGCCATTCTCACTCTCCTGATCGGTTCATACATTTTATGGCACAGCTATCACATGCTGAGGGAAGCTATTGAGATACTGATGGAAGCCAAGCCGGACAATATCGATATCACAGAATTGACAACTTCCATGCAGAGTGTCGATAAAGTGTGTGATGTTCATCATGTGCATGTGTGGAGGCTGGATGAAGAAAGCACCCTGTTAGAAAGCCACATTGTGATACAAAAAGAAGACCTGCATTTGATGGAAGAAATTAAATCAGCCATTAAAAAAGTGCTGCATGATGAGTATCACATCACCCACAGCACCCTTGAGTTTGAATTTGAGCCGTGCAGTGCTCAAGATCAT
Source organism: Gracilimonas amylolytica (assembly GCF_002911695.1). GTDB lineage: Bacteria > Bacteroidota > Rhodothermia > Balneolales > Balneolaceae > Gracilimonas > Gracilimonas amylolytica. The sequence goes on along the minus strand of NZ_PQBS01000010.1, from coordinate 59,187 downwards.
CAGGTTGTTCATCAACATGAGCATCACCACTAAAAATATTCTATTCTACTCTGCCGGAGCTGAGAAATCCTGATTGAATGGGTTTCCTTCAGGAATGGTGATCTTCACAAGTCCATAATCGGCGGCCTGATGACACTGATTACAGGTTTGGATCATATTCTCGTAGTTCTGCCTGAACTGGCTCAGGTCCTGATTGTCGATCGCTTCCCCAACTTGTTCAAGCTGCGGTGGCAACATGGTACTCATAAGATTGCTGATGTCAATACCGTCATCCATCATATTGCCTTCGCTTATCACCTCAGATAGCTCTTCCAGCTCATGGGCATAGATATCCGCAAGTCCCCAGTTTTCTTCCATGCCGGCCAGGTACAGTTTTGTACTGTAACGCTGAATAAAAGACATGTGATAGATCAATGGGACGGTTTCAGCATAATTTTCGTCAGAATCGGAATGAGCCGGTTCACTGACTGAAGGCTCTTCAGATGACTGGGGTTGGCAGGCAAATCCAACAAAGACTAAAACGGTTACAAATAATGCAGCTAAGATTCTGAATTGATTTTTCATACTGAATGATTAAATGATTTATACTTGTTGTCATAATTTCAAAGTTATTCCTGAAGTTCCTTACATTCAAATCATGAAAAAACTTTTACTTCTTATACTACCATTTTTTGTATTCGCATGCGGTAATAACCCTGACGTTATTGATGATATGGGGGATGCAGAATTTCAACTTCTTGATCAGGACAGTGCCGCTGTAACTTTTCCTGACGACCTTCAGGGGAAATATGTGGTTATGGGTTTCATCTATACCAACTGTCCGGATATTTGCTCTTTGATCACCCAGAACCTTAAAAAGATACAGCAGGATCTGAATTATCCGGAGGATGTAGAATTTGTGGCCGCCACTTTTGATCCGGTGAGGGATACGCCCTCCACATTAAAGAATTATGCGAGATCGTTCGGAGTGGATGAAGGGTTTACCTTTTTAACCGGTGACTCCACACAGGTGTTTGCCCTGATGGACAGTGCCCGGGTCCGAAGTCAGGTTTCCATGACCACGGAAACTGAAGATGGACGTGAGTTGTATTTTATCAACCACTCCGATAAGATCATGGTGCTGGATAAGGAGTCGCGAGTGATCTTTGAATATGGCGGCAGTCAAAAAGTGATACCTTCCATTGTGGTTGAAGACCTAAATAAAGTACGATGAGAAATTCCGTTTTAGTTTTAATGATCCTGGGATTGGGACTGTTGGCAACAGCCTGTAATTCTGAAGAAAAACAAACCGCTGACTCCGATGAAGTTGTGGCCGAACAGCGGGTGCGTCCGGCTGCAAGCGGGGGCACAACAGCAGCCTATTTTACCTACACCAACTCATTGTCTGAGCCCGATACCCTGCTTGGGGTGGCCGGTGAAATTTCTGCGTTGACTCAGGTTCACGAAACCTACGAAACCGAAGATGGCATGATGGGGATGAGAGAGAAGAAGGCTATCGCGGTTCAACCCGGAGAAACCCTGATGTTTAAACAAGGTGGATTGCATGTGATGTTCATCCAGCTGGAAAAAGAATTAGCTGAGGGTGATTCCGTGGCCTTAACGCTTCAGTTCAGTAAGGCAGGAGAAGTTCAATTAATGCTGCCGGTCAAACATTGAGCGATAAGAATACCACAGAAGCTTATTCCAGGAGTGCCCGGAAGTATGAGATCAAATGGAAGAAATACCTTGATCATACGCACTCAAAACTGTTAGCTGAGTTTGAAAGTACTCCGGAAGATAAGATCCTTGATGTAAGTGCCGGAACCGGATTATTTGCGGAGCACCTCATAGAAGCCGGTTTTGGGTTCAGGTCAATGACATTGAATGACGTTTCTGCAGGAATGTTAAAGCTGGCGAGAGATAGATTCAGTGAGAAGGGATCGATTCACTTTCAGTGTGATTATGCCGAGGAGTTAAGTTTTGAACCCAATTCATTTGATGTTGTGGTATCAATGAATGCCTTTCATAATTACGCCGGACAGGAAAAAGCACTGGAGCAGGTCCAAAGGATCTTAAAACCCGGAGGACATTTCTATCTTTTGGACTGGAATCGGTCGGGTTTTTTCAGGGTGGTAAACAGACTTATCAAACTTAGTGTCCCTGAAATTATCAATACCCGTTCGGCAAGTGAAGCTAAGGAAATGGCAGAAGGGGTAGGCTTAAAAGTTGAGTCAGAACAAGAATGGAGCTACAGGTACTGGAAGTTCTTCCTGATCAGAGCCTCCAAAAAATAACGTGGTTTTATTTACCTAATTCAGGATGTAAAGGGTAGCTATTGAGAGAGCAACGGGGTGAACCGAATGTTTGCCACGATTAATAATATTCAACAACGGCGGTGATGGCACCCTGATAGTGGCCGTTCAACTGCTGAAGGTCGCTAACCTTACCATTGATGGAAATGTCATGTTCACCGTTAGGAGAAATAACCTGTTCGGCTTGTAAAGTATCAAAGTCCAGGATCTCGCCTTGCTCGTTAACAACCTGATCTTTGTTTTCGAGGCGAACATTTATTTCAGAACCCGGGGTGGTGACAAGAGTAAAGGTGCCGGCTTCAAAATCTTCAAAAGCATTAACAGAAGTAAAGTCGATAAGCTGTTCATTCAAGGCAGTAAAACCTGCGCCGCTAATAACTTCAACCCGTGCTTGCATAACCGCTGTTACCTGGGCATTGGCCTGAAAGGTAAGTCCGGCTGCTAAGAAAGTAAGTATGGAGAGAATTAAAGTTTTCATTGGACCTCCTGTTTTAACTCACCCGCAATTTATTAAAAGTTTCTAATATTAAAAAATCTTAATGTTTGAAACGAAGACGTACTGATCCTCTCCAGGGATAAAAAGTGTCAAATAAAGCGTTCAGATGGGGTTTTTACACTTATTAGAAATTGAGGCTATTCCTCAGGAGAAAGGCAAAGATTAGAAAACGGCAACGAAATAGGCGTCAGAGTCTCAGGAATCTCTTAATCTTGATCATCCGGGCCTGCTTTTTGAGTCGGTGGAGTTCATCCTTTGAAAGTCCGGCATCCTCGGGCGTTTGTTCGATAGCTTTCAGGGTATTGAGGGGATCCAATACACCAAGATGATGGATGAAGGTATTGAGATGGGATCTTAAGTAATTACTGCGGTTTTTATCGAGCAGATCAAGTATTTGAGGCCATTGCTCAGGCTTTACGGAACATTCAATTCCTAAGCCGATGGCATCCGTTTCATCATTTCCGTTCAGGCAGATCTCAAGCTGCAATTCCAGACTTTTTGGGAGGGGTTCGGGTCGTAGCAGTTTGGGTCCCTTGTGCTCCTGATATCCTTTTGGAAAAAAGCTCTTCCACATTTCTCCGGTAGTCGGATCGTGATAATAAACTTCAAACGTTTCCAGGTTCTTACGGAGTGGAACCATGCTGTTGATGCGTTCGATCTGTCGTTTGTTATCTATGATGTACATACTGCTACGGACTTATGGGTGTCTGATCATTTTAACCTGAACTTAAACATAAAGTTCCGAGGTAGGCATTTGTTACATTTGAAAAGTAGGTGTTGTGGAGTTGGCATTATTTCATATTTAATTATAGAAAGTTCAAAATATTAGATTGATGCCCGCCTCAAATCAGCGTATCTTTGGCATCTGATGATCGGGGCGTGGCTCAGCTAGGTAGAGCGCTCGGCTGGGGGTCGAGAGGTCGCTGGTTCAAATCCAGTCGCCCCGACATTTAAGAGCTTCCAAATGGCTTTTATGGCCGTTTTGGGAGCTTTTTTATTTTAATATTTTCTCGAATTTATGCCTTTGATAGTAATTAACCGATTATTTGTTACGCTAGTGTGATACATAATGTGCTCCAAAATGGAGGAGCAAATCACTGTGTAAGTGATGGCTTTTCTTTTTAATTATAGTTCAGATCTTATCCCTTACTCTGGCACAGCTCTACCAAAACGCCGTTGTTGTCTTTAGGATGCACAAAAGCCACCAGTTTGTTATCGGCGCCATCCTTGGGCTGTTCATTCAGCACGGTGAATCCTTCTTTTCTGAGCCGGTCTAATTCTGCGTGAATATCTTCCACTTCAAAGGCCACGTGATGTAGTCCCTCGCCCTTCTTAGCCACATATTTTGCGATCACGGAATCCTCATCGGTAGGACCAAGTAATTCAACCTTTGACTCCCCGGTTTGAAAGAAGACAGTTTCCACCTTTTCACTTTCAACCACTTCCGTTTTTGTAGGGGAGCTGTTCAGGATCTTGCTATAGGTTTCAGTAGCTGATTTGATGTCTTTGACGGCAATGCCAATATGATCTATATGCATGATGAATAAATAAGTGTTGAATTATAATTAGTTTTGAATATCTGTCGGAAATTGCTGTAACAAGCCGGGTTCGCGCATGATCTTTTCTATACTTTCGATATCACGGGGAAGAAAATCACTGTAGATCTCCACTCCATCTTCCGTAACAAAGATCATGTCTTCTAGGCGGATATAAATGCGTTCTTCCGGTACCCTGAACTGCGGCTCGATCACGAAAACCATGCCGGGTTCAATGGGCACCGAATAATCCCCAACATCATGAACCGACATGCCCACACCGTGACCAAGGCTCATAGACGAGCTCTTAGCCCTTTCATGATAAGACTGAACAAATTCCTCTGCTGCTTTACGGTAAACAGGTTTTGAGAAATCAGTAGCTGCAAGTATTTGGTCTATCTCTACCAGGGCATTCTGCATAACTTCCTGTGGGGTCAGCCCGATCTTGATGTTGTATAAAATGGCTTCGTAAAACTTCAAATAGAAGGTATAGAGTTCTTTTTGAACCGGATTGAAGGTGCCATTGACCGGCCACATGCGTCCCAGGTCACTTGAGTAATAGTCCACATAGGCTCCGTAATCCATGAGGATCATGTCCCCATCTCTTGCAGGACGAACACTCTCATGATAGTGATTCATGTAAGCATCAGGGCCAAAATGAATGAGCGGGTAGTAAGCATCATCCTGAATGTTATTTTTTATGTAGATGTATTTGGAAACCGCTTCAAGTTCGTAAGGTTTGACGCCGGATTCAGTGGACCTCATGGATTCCATGATAGCCGCTGCCTGCAGATCTGTGGATCGTTTGATCAGTTCCATCTCTTTTTCAGATTTGATCTTTCGAAGTTCATCAATGATAGGGTCCAGGTTGCGTACTTCTTTACCGGAAGAGATTCCTTGCAGTTTAGAAATGAATAATTCATGCCGGGCTTTCTGATCGGTAAAGGTATCGCTTTTCATGTCCCGAATGGCTCGGCTTAACATACTCCTTGTTCCTGCGATCCCTTCGTAAGGCGAAAAAGGGGTGTAAACCGTTTCAATATCATCAGAACTGAGTAACCGGGTGATCACATCCTCAAAGTCACTCTGAAAGTAAACTTCATCAATTGCTGCATGATCGTAAATCAGTTTGGCATCTTCGGCCGATAATACTTTTCCTTCCCCATATTCTCTTCGATCATCCCGTTGCTTTAAAAATAAAAGTACAGATTCCGAAGGTCCGTGTAGTATCAGGTAGGCATGGGGCGATGAAATACCGGACAGGTAGTAGAATTCATTATTCTGCCAGAAGGGAAGATGTCCGGCAGCACTAGGGGCACCCTGTAACACAGCAATGGCCTTTTTACCGATGGCATCAAAAACTTTAGCTTGTCGCGAAGCAAATTCATCCACACTAAAATGAGTGGAGAACAAGGGTTTTTCCTCCGCTTCTTTAGATGTGTTCCATGCGTAAGACTGTCCATGTCCGGCAGTGTATAACAAAATGGCTGTAAGAGCCGTAAGGCAAAAATGCTTAAAAAGTGGTTTATTCATGGTTCAATATGTTGGGGCGTGATGATTGCCAAAGAGTCAGGATTTTCATCCTTATAATCAAAAAGTATTTAAAAGTTATATTAGCTTTAACATTTTGAATTCAGCCGTTAAAAGTAGAAGAAAGCCAAATGTCTAAAAATTTCATACATCACCCAACCTCAGGTCAGAAAAAACACCCCTTTTGGTTTAAAACCACGATGATCCTGATCGGGTTGAGCCTGTTGGTTATCGTACTTACTACGGCAAAATTCATTTTGATGCCTCTGGCTTTTTCAGCTTTTCTGGCGATGGTGTTAAATCCCCTCGTTAGGTTATTTGAGAAATGGAAGCTTGGTAAAGCCTTCAGCATCATTCTCAGTATGGTGGTCGTCATCGTGGTATTGGCGGGAGTTCTGTCCCTGATATCGGTTCAGTTCACGCAGTTTGCGGAACGGGTGCCGGAGGTTTCAGAGAAATTGAAGACGGTAAGTTCACAGACCATTGGGTTTCTGGAAGAGCAGGTTGGGATCTCTCAGGAGGAACAAAGTAAGTACCTGGAGCAGGGGGTTAACAACCTGATCGATCAAAGTGGGAATCTGGTCAGTTCATTGGTAAGTGCTACCACCAACATGTTCACCGTTTTGGGGTTATTGCCTATTTTCATCTTTTTCATGCTGTACTATCAGGAGATGTATAAGACCTTCTTTCAGAAGTTATTTGCCGCTAAGAAGGGTGATTATACGCATGTGGACAGCCTGCTGGATCGTATTCAGGAAGTCACACAAAATTACCTGGTGGGGATGTTAACTGTGATCGGAATTCTGGCCATGCTGAATACTACCGGACTCTTCATCATTGGCCTGGAGCACGCCCTGTTCTTTGGGGTCTTTGCCTCACTGCTGGCTATCATTCCATATATCGGGATCATAATCGGGGCCTTGCCGCCTTTACTGTTTGCCCTGCTGTTAACGGATTCACTGATCACTCCTTTGCTGGTGATCGCTGTATTTGGGACGGTACAATTTCTGGAGGGCAATTTCATCACCCCCAAGATCGTAGGCTCCAAAGTGTCCATCAACCCTTTTGTGGCTATGGTGGCATTGATCGTAGGTGGTCAGCTATGGGGCATTTCCGGAATGATCCTGTTTGTGCCACTTATCGGGATCCTGAAAGTGATATTTGATCAGATCCCTGACCTCAAACCCTATGGATATCTGCTGGGCAATTCCATTGATTACAATAAGGAAGAATGACTCACTTGAGCCGGGCTATCTTTGCATTGTGTTTTCTGCTTCTGATTACTTCCTGTGCTGAAGAATCAAACCGGCGCGAGCATTATTTTCTGGATGGTTATGATAATCTTGAATTCAGGGATCCATCAGGAAATCCGGTTTCACCCCGGGATTATATTAGACAAACCACAAGAAATGGGTACCGATATTACCTGGTCATAGATACAAGTTTGACTCTGGTGCATAAAAGGTCCGGCGATCCTTATACCGGATATATCAGAACCTTTCATCGCGACAGGTATAATATTCAGGGTGAGTTTGAGGATGGGAAGATTTTTCGGTTAAGATACTGGCATCCCAATCGTGTGTTGGCTATGGATCGTAATTTCAGGGATGAAACCATGTCGTTGTGGAGTTCGGGCGGATCGTTAGTGGCAGCCGCCAACGATAAAGAGGTCTATTTCTACTATTCGGGATCGCAGGATATAAAAGAGATACGAAGTGATATCATGCACAGCTACTTTGACCGCGAGGGTGAACTTGAGCGGTATACTGTTAGCCGGGATACAGCGAGTTTGTTGTATGATGGAGATGGGAATTTACTCCGGTATCTTTCCTTCAAGGCGGGGGTCGGTTTGCATGGTTCGGTGAAAGAGTGGTACCCAAATGGACAATTGAAAGTAAGGGGTGAATATGTGAATGGGCGTCAATCAGGGATCTGGATCGAGTATGATAGCCTTGGAAACGAAGTGGAACGGGAAGTATATCCCGATCGTGACTCTGCTGAACAAAGTGAGTTGAATTAACCGGGTTGAACCATCATTAGTGAGGGTATTATGATAAAATTACCATCTTTAGAAAACCTCTCGAAGCAAGCTATAGAAACAAGCCGAAGGTTTCCGGTCGTTCTAACGTTTGCCATAATGGGAACCGTTGCCTTTTTATGGCTGGCCGATCAAAATATGGGGCATCCTGCGATCGTGAATTTCATTTGGGTATCGGCTTTGGCCATCTCCATTTTTACAGCCATTACCACTGCGGGTGAAAGATATAAGTGGAGTGGGGCAAAATTATGGGGTACCCGAATCATTACTGTTATTTTGCTGGGTATTTACTACTTGTTTCTTCCTGAGGAATTTGAACCATCCGGTTCAGAAGCCTTTTACCGATACTTGCTATGGTTCCTCGCCGGCCATCTGTTGGTCTCGTTCTCGCCTTTCGTAAGTGGTGGTAAGGTGCATGATTTCTGGGCGTACAACAAAAGCCTGTTTTTGAGATTGTTACTATCCGCTCTGTATGTGGCTGTGTTGTTTGCAGGACTTTCTATTGCTTTGATCTCCCTTGAAAATCTGCTCGAGTTCAACCTGAGGAGCGTTAGGTATGGGCAGGTCGCGATCTTCCTGACGGGAATATTTGGCACGTGGTTTTTCCTGTCTGGGGTTCCAAGACCTGATGATCTGACTGAAACCGAGCGTTCGTATCCCAATGGACTCCGCTTGTTTGTACAGTATGTATTGTTGCCGTTGGTGGTCGTGTACATTTTAATTCTGTATCTGTACATGGGTAAGATCCTGATCGAATGGGCCTGGCCAAATGGGTGGGTAGCTAATCTGGTTCTGAGTTTTTCGATCACAGGCATTTTAGCGTTACTGCTGCTTCATCCCATTCAAAAGGAGGAAGATCATAAGTGGGTGACGGTTTTTGCCAGGGGATATTATGTGGCTCTCATCCCGCTTATTGTGTTACTAATGCTGTCCATCTGGGTGAGAATTTCAGAATATGGGGTAACGGTGAACCGATATTTGGTGGCTACACTGGCCGTTTGGCTAAGCGGTATAGTTCTTTACTTCTTGATCAGCAAGGCCAGGAATATTAAGGTGATTCCTATCTCGTTGTTTTTGATCACCGTGCTGATCTCATTCGGTCCTTTGAGTGCTTTTGAGGTGAGTGAAAGGAGTCAGCTGAATCGTCTGGAATCAATATTTCAGAAACACGACTTGCTGGATGAAAGTGGCTTCATTGTGACAGCAGGTTCTGAGATCCCGTTTGATGATCGCAAACAGATCAGTTCAGGGATCCGGTATTTGTTAGACCTGAACGGAACCGAATCGCTTCAGAAATTCTTTTCTGACGATCTCGATGAGTTGATCGAAAACAAACATGATCTTGAAGTGGTAACCGATGCCGGGGCTATCACCCTGAAGATCGGCTTTGAATATGTGTATGATTGGGAAGAGGAAGGTGGAATGGAAGAAGGGTTCTCATTTTTCCAGGTATCATCCATGAACACCGATGCCGTTAGCGTAGATGGCTTTACCCATCATTTCGGTAGTATTGAATTATGGAGTGGAGCAGAACCGAAAGAAGTGGAGGTTCTGGCAGGCGATCATGAATTCAGGATCTCATTGAGCGATCATATGCTGCAAATGGATCTATTAGGTGAGGAAGGAGCCGTTACCGAAATCCTCGAAATGGACCTGATGCCATTGATAGAGAAATTACCCAGATCATCACCAAGTGTCTTTGAAACAGTGCCGGCAAGGGATTTGACGCTTGAGGCCGCAGGCGAACGTTTCCTTGTGAAGGTGGTATTCAATACATTGAGTAGGCAGGTTCAGGATGGTGAGTTACAAAATATCAGAGTGAACCTTGGGTTATTTACAAGACTCACAGATTGAGCTATGATCGATTAATGGAATCGACTTCACCGGGAAAGAAGAGGTCGCGAACGTGTGTATAGTTGGCAGCCATCCTGCCGATCGGGTCATATTTTTGATAATCGACCTTATCGTTTTCCAGGTACACTTCATCTTTGATGTGGTAACAAACGAGTTCCCCGATGATCTGATTGAAGTTACCGATATCCAGCACTTTGTGAAGTTTGCATTCCATGCTGATCGGGGCTTCCAATACACGGGGTGAGGTCACTAATTCACTTTTGGCAACAGTTAGGCCTGCTTTTTCAAATTCACTGACGTCTTTAGGATACACCGTGCTGCAATGGTGCATCTGATCAGCAAGTCCGGCAGAAGTCATATTGATCACAAAATCTCCGGTTTCCCTGATGTTAGAAAGCGTGTCTTTATCACCTGACTTCCCAACGTTCTTTCCCGGCCCGCTGGCGATCATGAACATCAGCGGTTCTGTGGAAATGATATTGAAGTAACTGTATGGAGCAAGATTTGGAATACCGCTCTTACCCACCGAAGATACCCAGGCAATAGGTCGGGGCACCACCGTTCCTTTTACCAGTTTTTCAATATCATATTCTGAGAATTTTGACTTGTCGATGATCACTTTTTGAAACGTTTCAGGTTAATGGTCAGGCCAAAGGTAGCCATTTTTTTAATGCAAGCAAGGCGCAGCTTAGCGGGCTTTAAAGAAATCCATCACCTCATCTGCTGATCTTGTATTCAGAACCCGGTCTTTACCAAATTTTCCTTTTCGGGCGACCCGAACCCCATACTGAATGTCGTCAATGCCCTCAATGGTATGGGCGTCCGGATTGATGGAAGTCATCATTCCCACTTCACGTGCTTTGTTTCCAAAACGCCAGTCGATATCCAGCCGGTAAGGGCTGGCATTGATCTCTATCGCTGTGTTGTGTTCAGCAGCTAATGCAACCAGCTCATTTAAGTCGAGGTCACTGCCGTTGCGTTTCAGGAGCAGGCGACCCGTAGGATGCCCCAAAATTCGGGTGTATGGATTTTTGATGGCATTTCGCATACGCTCCATCATTTCCTCACGGGGCATATTCAATGACTGATGCACACTGGCGATCACAAAATCGAACCCTTCCAGGATCTCATCTTCGTAATCAAGCGAGCCATCGGCAAGGATATCAGATTCAATGCCTTTAAAGATCACGAAGTTCTTTCCCGATCCACTGAATTCCTCATTAAGCTGATCGATCTCTTCCCATTGCTTTTTGATCTCATCCACTGACAATCCTCCGGCATAAGCAGCCGTTTGGGAGTGATCAGTGAGGCCAAGATATTCGTAGCCACGTTCCATGCATGCTTCGGCCATTTCCCGAATGGAATATTTACCATCACTATAGGTACTGTGGGCATGAATAACCCCACAAATATCATCATCCATAACAAGATCCAAAGTTTCCTGTTGGTCGTAGATCTCGAATTCACCCCGATCTTCCCTTAATTCCGGAGGCACAAAATGGAGGTCCAGCTTTTCATAAATATCAGACTCACTGCTAAACTCAACCGGAGCATCAAAGTCCGTGTCCCCTTCACTGTTCAGTTTAAAAAGTCCGTATTCGTTCAGCCCCATGCCTCGTTCACGGGCCCGCTGCCTCATCACAACGTTGTGCTCTTTGCTTCCGGTAAAATACATCAGAGCCGCGGGGAATTCCTTCAGGGATACGATCCTTAGGTCCACTTGCCGCCCTTCTTTGGTGCGTACCGAACTTTTGGTATCGCCTCTTCCCAGTACTTCAGTCACACGCTCGTGATTTGTGAACACCTCAAAAAGGTTGTCAATAAATTGCTTTTCTGCCGCTATCAGGATGTCGATATCACCGATAGTTTCCAGGCCTCTTCGGTAGGAACCGGCGATTTCGATCTTCTGAACTCCCTCCAGATCTTTCAGGCTGTTAAAAATGGGAATAGCGATCGCCTGAGCTTCATCCAGTCGGCAGCGTTCATTGAACTTCTCCATCCATTCGATGGATTTCATGATCTTCTCAGCTGATTTTTCCCCCAGACCTGAAAGGGAAGCCACCGAGCCATCCTCGATCTTTTCTATCAGTTCCTCAATGGTACTGATGCCAAGCTCATTATGGATCTTGTAGGCATTTTTCGGCCCAAGCCCGGATATGTTCAGCCACTGTACCAAACCTTCCGGTACTTTTTCTTTAAAGGCTTCCAGTACGGGCATTTTGCCGGTTTCAGCCAGGGTGTAGATATCTTCGGCAATAGATTTACCAACTCCTTTGATGTCTGTCAGGTTTTTTGCCTGAATGTAGTCATCGATATTTTCTTGAAGTCCTTCAATGGTTTGAGCTGCGCGGTCAAAAGCGATCACTTTAAATCGGTTCTCACCGGCAAGTTGCATGAGTTGAGAGACTTCGCGGAGTTTGGAGGCAATTTCGTCGTTGGTAAAGGGCATGAGTTGATCGAATGTTTTAAATAATTTTGATGAAGTGAGGGAAAGGTACAAGAGGTGAGGTACAAGGCACAAGGTTTTAAAATGAGATAACCTTGTGCCTTGTACCTAAAACCTATCTATAAGCATCCTCAATATGATTAAATTCCGGTTCCTGACCTTTTTTCTTCACGATCCCGATAATATCGAATCTCATTGGGGAGTCGTTCAAGTCATGTTCCCTGCCCCAGGCTTCTGCTGCTTTGAATACATTCCTTACTTTGTGTTCGGTCACATATTCAAAAGGCTGACCGAAGCGGGTGCTTGATCTGAGTTTCACTTCAAGAAACACGGTCACAGGGCCATCTTTGGCAATCACATCCACCTCAGCCCGGTCGAAATAGTAATTTCGGTCCAGTATCTCCCAGCCTTTAGCTTGCAGGTACTCACAGGCCAGATCTTCACCGGTATTTCCGATCTCGCGGTGAGTGGGGTCAGTCATCTTTCTTTTTCTTTCCGGTGAGAGACTCCTTGACCTCCACCAGCTTCACAAGTTGTTTTAGGAATCCGAGATTCTTTTTGTTGATGTAAGGCAACAAGGCATCGGTAAAGCGTTCAAACATTTCGAGGAACTCCATATAGTTCTCGATCCGAACTTTGAATTCCTTGCTTTCCTGATCTTCGAGTCCGCCCGCTTCAAGGGTCTCAACACATTTAACCAGGTTTTCGCGGATCGGAGCGATTTCGCGCTGTTGTCGCTCCCTGATAATGGTGGATACGATCTTCCAGACATCGGTTTCAGCAGAGTAGTAATCTTTTCGATCACCGGGGTAGCTGGTTTTATGGATCAGTTCCCAATCGAGTAATCGCCGCAGATTCATATTGGCATTACCGCGACTGATGTCGAGGGTATCCATGATCGAATCCGTATCCAGGGGGTGTGACTCAGCATACAGCAAGGCATGTATCTGGGACATGGTTTTATTGATTCCCCAGGCTGAGGCCATTTCGCCCCAAAGCAGCACAAACTGATCCAAGGCTTCCTGATATGCTTTACTGTGTTCCATCCGGTTGATGGTTTATTCGTTGATCGTTACTCGTATAATTGAAACAAGATACGAATAACGATCAACCTTTAATGAGTTATGCTTTTGCTTCTTTTGCAGTCTCTGTTTTTGGAGATTCTGCTTTAGTTTCTGAAGATCCATTTTCTGAAGAATCAGCCGGTGGAGTAGAAGCTGACTTACGTCCGCCATCTTTATAATCGGTGACATACCAGCCGTCTCCTTTGTAGACCACGCCGCCGCCACCGGATATGACACGCCTTACTTTCTGTCCCGTATCTGGACAGGTTGTCAGAGCCGGTTCGCTCATTTTCTGGCTGATCTCAAACGTGGTTCCGTCTTCTCGTTTATATTCGTAAGTAGGCATTTTGTAGTATGTTTAGTAAATAAAATAAGTATGAAAATTTTTAGCGATAGATTTGCAAAATTTGTGCCAATCAAAACTTTTTTTAGTAAGGTGTCATGTATCTTTCAGAACTGTACATGTCCCAACTTCACTCTAAACTACTAAAGTTTTCCGATATCCATTCGATTATCAAAAAGACGAACGATGGTTACTCTTTGATCTTGAGAATTTATGTGATAGTAAATGGATGTTTGTTTAGAAAGAACGGATCGCCTCAGATTCGGTTTTGCAGTGGATGGGCTAAAAAGCTTGGGGTAATTTTTTATTAGATTGAGTCTATATTTTAGGCTTGTCCTGAATTGGTTTACTTCCTTAGTTGTCCATTCTGATTTCAAATATTCAAGAATATTTTCAAGATCCCTAATGGCTTTTTCAGACCAAAACAGAGTGACATCAGATGCCATACTTTGCTTTCACATCTTTGTGTGAAACCACCTTTCCTTTTTCAATATCTCTAAGTCCTTCTTCGATCTTTGATCTTTGATCAGGTGATAATTCATCCCAAAAATCAGTTGATTCGGTGTGATCTGCAAGTAGATCATGAATAGCGTTTATAACCTCAGAATCATTTGTTTCTGAGACAAAGTTGATGATCTCAAGTTTTTTATCTTTTTCTTGTAAAGGCATGACTGAAAGGATTTATGATCCTAAATATGATAAAACCCCAATCTATATCAAAATGCAGGGTTAAGCTGTAAGAATACTTTCAAATCCTTTTTTGAGTCGGCCGATCGCCTCTTTCAGGTCATCCATAGATGCAGCATAGCTCAAGCGGATGCCATTCGGTTCACCAAAGGCATCACCGGGGACAAGGGCTAAACCGAACTCATCCAGGAGGTAGAGGCAAAGGTCGGTGGAGGACTCAATGGTCGAGCCATCGGGCTTGTTTTTTCCGATATAGTAAGAGATATCCGGGAATACATAGAACGCTCCTCCCGGGGTAAAGCAGCTTACACCTTCAATGTTATTCAGGGCTTCAACCAAATAATCGCGGCGCTTTTTGAATTGTTCTCGCATGGCGACCACATCATCAAGATTGCCCGTATAGGCCGCTTCCCCGGCTTTTTGTGAAATGGATGAAGGAGCCGAGGTTTCCTGACTTTGGATCTTGGACACAGCACTTACGATCTCATTATTGGCAGCGAGATACCCAAGTCGCCACCCGGTCATGGCAAAGCCTTTTGAAAATCCGTTGATCAGAACCACCCGATCTTTCAGTTCCGGAGCTGCGTTTAGGATACTTACATGATCTCCGTCAAAAACAATGTATTCGTAGATCTCGTCAGAGATAATATAAACCTGAGGGTGTTTCTTAAGGACCTCTGCAAGGGCCTTCAGCTCATCTTTAGTATACTGAGCACCGGTAGGGTTAGAAGGAGAGCACAGGATGATCGCCTTGGTCTTGTCCGTGATCGCTTCCTCAAGCTGATCAGGTGTCAGTTTAAAATTGTTCTCAAAAGACGTTCTGACGGTAACCGAAGTACCTTCTGCCAATCGTACCATCTCGGGGTAAGAAACCCAGTATGGAGCGGGAATGATCACTTCATCACCCGGGTCAACCAGTGCCAGAATACTGAAACCAACGGATTGTTTGGCACCATTGGAGCAAATGATCTGAGATGGATCATAATCCAGTCCGTTATCCCTTTTTAGCTTTTGGCAGATAGCTTCACGCAATTCCGGGGTGCCGGGATTCATCGTGTACCCATGAAACCCATCATTAATAGCCTTGATAGCTGCATCACAAATATGTTTAGGGGTTTTAAAGTCGGGTTCCCCGGCACTGAGTGATACGATCGATTTACCCTGTCTTTTCAATTCTTTGGCTCTGCCGGTCACTTTTAAAGTTGCAGAAGGCTGTAATTGTTGTGCTCGTTTTGAGATCATGTGGTACTGTGAATTAAAAGTGTTTGGTGTGAATACTATTGAATCCTGAATGGAAGAGTAAATGGAAATAATGTAGAGTTAATTCAATTTACATATCCTCTAATGCCTGATCCCTCATCCATCACGGAATTTATTTTTAAGGGCTTCGGCAACCACTTCAGGAACAAATGAACTGAGGTCCCCGTCCCAATAAGCTACTTCTTTGACAATGGAAGCAGATATAAAGGTAAATTCTTCATCCGGCATCAGGAATACCGTATCCACTTCCGGCGCCAGCCGTTTGTTGGTTAACGCCATCCGGAATTCGTATTCAAAATCAGAGATCTGACGTACTCCTCTTACCAGGGTGTCTGCGTTCATCTTTTGGGCGTGGTTTACCAAAAGTCCCGTAAACTGATTGACCGTCACATTTTTGGCCCATTCTTTGCCTGAGATGCATTCTTTGATGAGCTCAACGCGTTCCTCTCCACTGAATACGGCATCCTTTTTATTATTAACGGCAACCGTCACAATAACCTTCTCGAACAATCTTGTAGCCCGTTTAAGGATATCAAGGTGGCCATTGGTTATCGGATCAAAAGAACCGGGGTAGAGGGCAATCGTTTTCATAATCTGTGTTTTATTTAGAATCTACCGGATGCTTTTGAAAGATGCTAACGATCGTGCGGCCATAGGCTTTAGAGAACGTGCAGTTTGGGTGATCCGTGAAGTCTTTATATTTATCATGTTCCAGCATTAGCCAGCCTTCTTCAGTCAGCCAGTTTTCTGACAGGATCTGCTCGATGATCTCATCCATAAATGGATAGTCGTAGGGAGGATCACAAAATATAAAGTGGTGGGGCGTTGCCATTCCGCTCAGAAATTTTTGAACATCCGAGCAGACGATCCGCATTTGCCTGTCTATCCCAAATTCCTTGGCTGTCTTTTCGATCTGTTTTACATTCTGTGCGTCGCGTTCAACGGCTGTAACATGTTTTGCCCCACGAGAAATGGCTTCGAACCCCAGGTTTCCGGAACCCGCAAACAGGTCGAGTATTATAGTGCCTTCCATAAACACCCGGGCTTCGATCAGATTAAAGATGCTTTCTTTGGTTCTGTCGGTGGTGGGGCGTACATCCAGGCCTTTGGGAATGGTAAATTGCCGGCCTTTTAATTTTCCTGTAATGATCCGCATGGCGGAGGGATTGATTTAAGTTATAAATGTCAGTTGTGAACACCCGTAATTTAACATTTATAACGGAGCATTAAACATCACAAATCAAAAATCGAGACTGAGTAAAATAGCCGGAAAAGCGGCCGTCAGGTCAAATCCGTAGGTTTCTTCTTCGGCCTTCACCCCAATGCTCTCAAGGGTGTTTAGTTTTACGACCTCGGCTGAGTCATCCCAAAAACCCTGTAGGGCTTGTTCTATATCGTGAGTGTCTATTCCAAACAGGTAAATGGTTTCATGCAGCCCTCGCAACCAGCTTGAGTTTTTGGCATATTGAAGCCAGTGGTAAGGCAGGTCTTCCGGCTGATCAAAGGAGAGGTAGGTAGCTGCTCTGAACTTGCCGAGCAAATAAGATGTAATGGAGATCACGTTCTTGTGGCAACCGATCATTAAAAAGGATCCGCCCGGTTTTGCAAAACCCGACCATTTTTGGGCCATCTCAAAATCACTGCTGAAATCGGTTGTGGCCACTTCTTTGGTCAGTTTGTCAAAGCCTTCCATGAGATTTCGCCGCCTCACGGAAAGGAATTTGTACTCGTTATTGTGAAGGGAGTGCCAGGTGGGTTCCAGAACTTCACGCTCAACACCTTTCATCAGTATGGAAAGGTGGTCTTCACGTTCATCGGCGTTATCGTACACTACTTTCGGAAACACACTCCAGCATTCGAGTGCAGGGTGTGTCAGGGCCCGAACCGATTTTATGTTATGGTCTGCCCGGAATTGTTCAAAAGTGGTAAGTACATGGGAAAAGTTGGGATCCTGCTGGCGGGTAATGGCATCGATCACATTGAAATTATAGTCAAACGAGCCGATACGAAAAAGGTGCTTGTCTTTATTCGGATCGTTGATGGAATAGAACAAACGATCGGAAAAAAAACAAACACCTAAATTTGCAGGTTGGTCACCCATTAATTCCAGTTTGGAGCATTACGCATGGTCGTACGTTCAAGGCTACCGATAGCATCATCAGATCCCGGAATTGTCAACAGGTAGATCTGCGGACGCAGGGTATCATTCAGGGCATACTCAAATTTCGGATATGGAGGTTGTGGAGAATATACCAGAGAATCCGGGTTGAATACATCAAAAGTAGATCCAAACAGAGAATCGCCCATAGCGATCATCATAGAATCCGTTTTGAGGAATTGAACCAAACTGTCTAATCCTCCTTCTGTTGGAGGGAAAGTTTCGTGAACTGACTCATACTGAATCAACGCATCTTTAGTGTCAACTAAGCGCTGGCGAACTTTTTCAGTCATCGCCTCTCGTTCTTTTACTTCTTGATAAGGAGTGATCAAGGAATCATATAACCAATAGGTAAGCCCAATAATTATTATTCCAAGTACAATAGTCAGGATCGTGTTACGCGTTTCAATTTTCATGTGAAAAGCAAATGAGTTAGATAATTTAGTTTAATTCCCAAGAATTTTTGGAGAAAGAAAATACATGCACACCCATAGATATGCAACTTTACAGAGCATTCAAAAAATATGAATTTATTATTCTTCGGATGCCCTTATTTTAGACTTTTAACATTAAAATTAAAAACCCGCTTTCATTGAACCGGCAAATACTTAGACTGGCTATTCCGAATATAATAAGTAATCTGTCGGTACCGCTGCTTGGGGCTATTGATACGGCCGTGGTAGGGCGACTTGAGCACGTTTACTATCTGGGGGCCATTGCGGTAGGCAGTATTATCTTTGATTTTATTTTCTGGGGCTTTGGTTTTTTGAGAATGGGAACCACCGGAATGGTGGCTCAGGCCTATGGTGCGGGTAATGACCGCCAAACAAAGGTCATTCTAATGCGAGTGCTTTTGGTGGCCGCTGTAAGCAGTGTCGTTATTTTAATGCTTCAATATCCGCTCATAGAAGTATCTCTGGCCATTGTTAATGCATCCCCGGAAGTGGAAGAATATACCCGGTTGTACTACCATATCCGGATCTTTGCAGCACCGGCCACGCTGGCTTTATTTGGACTGAATGGTTGGTTTCTGGGTATGCAAAATTCAACCTATCCGATGATCGTGACGATATTCTTAAATATTGTAAATATTGTTCTGAATCTCATTTTTGTGTTCCGGTTCAACATGACGGTTGATGGGGTGGCCACCGGAAGTTTGATCGCCAGTTTCCTGGCTTTGGGTTTGGCTATTACACTTTATAAAAAGAAATATGGCGGGATTAAGCTGAATATCAGTTGGGGAGAGCTGGTCGAGACTTCAGAGTTGAAGAAATTTTTCTCAGTCAACAGTGATATCGTGATCCGCACCTTGTGCCTGATATTTTCTTATGCTTTTTTCACGGCAAAATCTGCAGAAATGGGGGATGTGGTACTGGCTGCTAACACGATCCTGCTGCAAATGTGGTACATCAGTTCGTATGGAACCGATGGCTTTGCTTATGCTGCTGAAAGTCTGGTTGGTCGTTTTAAGGGAGCCGGTGATAAGGAAAGTTTAAAACTTGCGGTAAAGGCCAATATGCTTTGGGGGCTTGGTCTTGGAATGCTTGGAACCATCACCTACGCCACTTTTGATGCGGAGATACTGGCTCTCTTCACCGACAAGGATACAGTGATCTCAGTAGCCTTGACGGTTGTGATCTGGCTCATTGTGGCACCTGTCGTTAATAGTGTGTGCTTTATATGGGATGGAGTTTATATAGGAGCCACGGCCACGGCTGCCATGAGAAATTCCATGCTGGTAGCTACCATCCTGGTATTTGTGCCGGTATATTATATTAGTGAACCGTTTGCGGGAGTACACGCGTTATGGATGGCGATGACGGCTTTTATGGTAGCCCGAGGGGTGATATTGACCCTGTATGCTCCAAGCCGAATTTTAAACAGCTAAACCAACTGATATGATCAGATCGCTTAGAAAAGCATGGCAGGTGACCTATCTGACATTCGACTCTTTTGTAAAAGACAATTGTTTTCAGTTCAGTGCGGCCACGGCCTTCTATTCTTTGTTCTCGCTGGCTCCGATAGTGGTTATATCTGTGTATGTGGCAGGACTCTTTTTTGGAAGCGAAAGTGCCATGGCAGAGCTGAGGGAATTCCTGATAAATAATATTGGGGAGGAAAGCAGTAAGGGGGTTATGACCCTTGCGGAAACCGTGCAAACCAATGATGAAAGTCTCTTATATCTTATCCTGAGTATCGTATTTCTGATCATATCCTCAACCAGTATGCTGGTACAGCTGCAATATTCGTTCAATCAGATCTTCAAAGTGAAGCCGATGCCTGAAGCCGGCGTAGTTAAAGTGTTCAGAGACAGGGCATTGGCATTTGGAATGATCATGCTGATGGGTGCAGTAATGATCTTCTCCCTGATCGTTGATTCTGTCATGACCGCTTTACTCAATATCGTACCGGTTGAAGGATTGACCGGGCAGGTGATACTGATTGGAGCAGTGGGTAATGGGTTTTCGATCATAATGATCCTGTTCGCCATCATGGTGATGTTTTACATCCTGCCGGATGTTCGGTTGCCATGGAAACCATTGTTCTGGGGCAGTTTTATTACAACCTTACTGCTGGTATTCGGTAAATTCCTTGTCGGTATGGTGATCGGTAACAGTTCACTCACTCAGTTATCCGGGGCTTCTTCTTCAGTGATCATTTTAATGTTGTGGGTTTACTATTCGGGTATTATCATCTTCTTTGGCATCGAGTTGGTTAAAGTGTTGGCCAAGTCATCAGAGGGGTCTATTGAAGCAGGTAAATACGCCCGTAAAGTGGAAGTGGTTGAGCTGGAAACTAAACAAGGAAATCAGGTATGAAACAGATCTTATTGTTACGACACGCAAAATCCAGCTGGAGCGAACCGGGGTTGAGTGATTTTGAGAGGCCATTAGCTGAACGTGGACTGAATGATGCACCGCGAATGGGGCAGTTTGTGCGAGAGATCGGATATCAACCGGCGGTTATTTACAGCTCGCCTGCCAAAAGAGCGGTTCAAACCACGAAGTTGTTTTCAGAGTCGGCAGAGATGAGCGAAGATCAAATTCAGTGGAATGAGGATCTGTACTATGGCTCAATGAAAGATTACATAGAGCAAATACAAGCCGCCTCAGATGAACATGAGCGCCTCATGATGGTCGGCCATAACCCCATCATTGAAAATACAGCCGGATTGCTGGCCGGTTCAGAACACAAGATCGCAGTGCGGATGCCAACCGCTGCTCTCGTTTGTTTGGAAAGCTTTGCGAATTCCTGGGGTGAGGTCATGCAGGGCACCTGTCAGATAAAATGGATGATGATCCCGAAAATTTTAAGAACATAGGTACAAATTTTTTAGGTGTTAGGTATTAGGCTTGCCTCTAACACCTAACGCCTCACCAATAAAACCTGTCACCTAAAATGGCACATTTTGTACACTATTTGTTATATTGGCACAGCTAAAAAATTAAACCCAATCATTTACAGCAGATGCAATACCAACAAAACTTTTTTTACCTCTGCAAAACCCCTTTAAGCGCGGAAGGCCCTGAGCATGTTGAGATAATTACCCGGGCAGAAGACAGTGAAGATTTCCCGCGTGTATTCAAGGAGTTTGAAGATCTTCGGTCTCATGCTTTTAATGATGACAAGATCTACAGTGTGGTACGAGCCGATGATATTTATGAGCTGGTTCGAACCAATACAGAAAAAAGTGCAAAGGAGCTGGCTTACGAAAAAGCCGAACAGGAGATCATTACCAACCTTCAGCACCGTGTTATGCAAGACGGCGATGCCAATGCTAAAGGAATACTGAAGGAAGTTTATGGCATAGAAGAGTAAGCTCTCTGCATTTACCGAGTTTTAGATCAACCCCGTGTTTTTTTAAAAAAAACACGGGGTTTTTTATGATCGAAACTTTCTATGGATGCTATTATAAATCTATGTTAATAAGCACTTAAGTATCGGAATGATTCAGGTCTCAGCGTGTTTTAATAACTGAATATTTAAAGAAAAGAATACAAGTTATGAGCGTTGATACACTAAACGGAGTTGAGACCATGAAAGTTAATATTGGAATTTCCGAAGAACACAGAGAAAAGATCGCAGCGGGATTATCCAGGGTATTGGCGGATTCCTATCTGCTGTATTTAAAGACACACAATTACCATTGGAATGTGACCGGCGAGTTATTTCATCAGCTGCACGAGCAGTTTGAAGAACAATATACCGAACTGGCTGAAGCTATTGATGAGATCGCTGAACGTATCAGAGCGCTGGGTTTCAGGGCACCGGGTACCTTTAAGGAATTCAATGAGATCACTTCTATAGAAGAGGATACCGACCGACCTAAGGCTCTCGAAATGGTACGTCGGTTGACGGCGGCAAATGAGCAGGTCATAAGAACTGCACGCGAGGCTTTAAAACCGGCAAATGAAGCCGAAGATGAAGCCACTATTGACCTCCTGACCGAGCGCCTTACCATTCATTCCAAAACGGCATGGATGCTCAGAAGTCACTTAGAAGAATAACCATCCCTGATTAGTGGTTGCTTAGAACAGGGAGTTCATATCCCACTAAGTGACCACTAATTTTTTATTTAGAATCAATTCTAATTCAAAGAAATTAGGTGAATCATTATGAATGACCTGACCATAAAAGGAAACTGGAACGAATTAAAAGGTAAACTCAAACAAAAGTATTCTGATCTGACCGATGATGACCTGGTCTTTACGGAAGGCAAAGAGGATGAGCTCTTTGGTCGGTTGCAGAAGAAACTGGGTAAAACCAAAGATGAGATCAAAAAAGAATTGGCAGATCTTTAACACCAATTTAAGATTGAAAAAGGAGGCTGTTGCCTCCTTTTTTTATGAGAAAATGTCATAAAATTTGTTCATATTAGAAAAATAACCAATTAACTAACAAGGGCATACAGATAATGGAAAATTTCAATATTTCATCTGAAGATCTTATTAACATAGTGACGACTTACAGCCCAAAACTGTTAGCAGCTATAGTCACACTGGTTGTAGGTCTTTGGATCGTAAAACTAATTGTAAAGGGAGTTGGAAAGGGGTTAGACAAAAGCAATGTGGATGTTGCCCTGAAATCATTCCTTAAGAGTCTTGTATCTATTTTACTGAAGGTGATGGTATATATCACAGCCCTCGGTATGCTGGGTATAGAAATGACCTCATTCATAGCCGTATTGGGTGCTGCCGGTTTGGCCGTAGGTTTAGCCCTGCAGGGAAGCCTTGCAAACTTTGCCGGAGGTGTTTTGATCCTGTTCTTCAAACCATTCAAAGTTGGAGATTTTATCGAAGCTACCGGTCATTCAGGAACGGTTGAAAAGATCGATATTTTACACACGGGACTTAAAACTCCTCATAACCAAACGATCATCATCCCTAACGGACAGATCGCTAATTCTTCCATCACCAACTACTCGGCAAAGGATACCCGTCGTGCGGATCTTTCTATTGGTGTAAGTTATGATACCGATGTTAAACAAGCCCGTGAGGTCATCCTCAGGATATTGAATGCAGATGAAAGAACATTGAAAGAGCCTGCAGAACCGGTGGTGGTATTAACAAACCTCGGAGACAGCTCTCTCGACCTCTCTGCCCGCGCCTGGACAAGCACCGGCGATTACTGGGATTATTTTTTCCAGAATCTCGAAAAGATCAAGGAAGAACTTGATAAGGAAGGTATTGAAATGCCATTTCCGCAAAGAGACGTTCATCTGTTTCAGGAGAAATAGATCATAGTTTCACATACAGAATTCGTTAAAAAAGGTGCATGAAGGTGCACCTTTTTTTATGCGCTCAAGTTGGTGAATAACTGATTCCAAAGTGATACGATTAAATTTGGGTAGATTTCCCTTTCAATTGCCAAAGAACGGGCAGATATATTATCTTC
The DNA here is from genome assembly GCF_002911695.1 of Gracilimonas amylolytica. Lineage (GTDB taxonomy): Bacteria > Bacteroidota > Rhodothermia > Balneolales > Balneolaceae > Gracilimonas > Gracilimonas amylolytica. Next base: position 35,590 of record NZ_PQBS01000010.1, on the reverse strand, counting down.
ACTAAAATAAATAGAAGGCTTAGAGCCGTAAATCAAAAAGAACTACGAGGAAAGGAAGGTTACTGTGGAGAACCTGGAGCAAAACAATACCGATTCTGAAAAGAAAGAAGAAATCACTGCTGAAGAAAAAAAGCAGGCGGTTGAATCCGAACAACCTGAATCAGAAGCAGCTTCTGATTCAACTGAAGCGCATAATTCAGAGGAACCGACAGCAGAAGATAACCCTGCTGAAGATGTAACTGAGGAAGCAGGTGAAGCCTCTGAAACTGCATCTGAGGAACCGAATGCAGAGGAAAGTTCAGATACTGCGGATGAAACTACTGAGGAATCTGAACCTGAAGTTACAGAAGCCTCAGATGGATCTGAAGTAGATGAGGGTGAAGATGAAGAATCGGCTGAGGTATTTTACTCAGACATCGTAGATAGAGCCAAAGAACTTGTTGAGCAAACCGACTGGGCTTTTGTGACTACCGAACTGGCAAATATGGCTCAAAATATCACGGAAGGTCCTGAGTCAGCCAGTGAAAAGGTGAAGTCAATGATAGGGGAATTTGAAGAGCTCCGGGAAAATTTTGAAGAAAAGAAGCGGGCTCATTATGAAGAGCTTAATCGTAAGAAGGAAGAGAATCTTGCCCGTAAAAAAGAGCTTTTAAAATCGCTTTCTGATATTGTAAATGAAGAGAATTGGACGGCCACCAAAGAGGTAGGAAAGATCAAAGGGCAGTGGGAGTCCATTAAACTTTTGCCACAGGGTGAAGTTGAAACGCTGGATGAGCGCTTCAAGGAACTCATGGATGAGTTTGAAGATCACAAAGTGGATCGCCTCGTTAAGAAACTGCAGAAAGAAGAAGAGAACCTGGAGCTGAAACTGCTGCTGTTAGATAAGATGGATGCCTTGGTTAAGAAACTCGAGGATGAAAGTCCTGATTTTGAAGAACTCGAGGATGAGTTTAACAAATTGATCTCCCAATGGAGAAAAGTTGGCCGCGTACCGTCCGATAAGAATCAGCCTCTGTGGGACCGGTTCAACAAGGTGCAGGATACGTTCAATGAGATCCGGTTCAAGGTTGATAAGAAGTACCGGGAAGTGATCGAGAAAGCGCTCGAGAAGAAGAAAAAGCTGGTGAAAGAAGCTGAGGCTTTGGTTGATCAGGAAAACATCGCCAAGGCAGCCCGAAAGGTTAATAAGCTTCATAAAGCATGGAAAAAAGCCGGTAATCTTCCTCAGAAAGATGAAAATGAGATGTGGGAGAAGTTCAAGGCGGCCACAGATAAATTCAACGAGGTGAAGTCTGATAATCTTGATCTTCTGAGAGAGCAGGAAGAGGAAAACCTTGAGAAGAAATTTAAGCTGATCGAGAAAGCTAATGAAGTCAAGGAAACAGACGATTTTGATAAAGGTCACCAGACCATGCAGAGCCTGATGGGGCAATGGAAGAAGATCGGACCGGTTCCGCGTAAAAAGTCTTCCAAGATCTGGAAGCAGTTCAAGGGAGCGATGGATGAATTTTATGACCGGCGCCGTGAAGCATTCAAAGGTCAGCGTAAAGATCAGAAAGAAAATCTCGCTAAAAAAGAGGAGATCCTTGAAAAGCTCAGGGAACTGGGTGAGCATGAGGATCCGGCACTGGCGGTTCAGGAAGCCAAAGAACTGCAACAGCAATTCAAGGACATTGGCTATGTGCCCATCAAAATGAAGAATAAGATCTGGAAGCAATACCGGGAAGCCTGTGATGTGATCTACGATCGATACAGAGCCCTGGGTTCAGATCTTGGAATGGAGAAAAAACTTGCCAATCAGGGTATCGACCCGGATACCAGAAAAGATATCATCAAGTTTCAGAAAGAACGCGATAAACTGAAGAAAGATGTATCCCGACTGGAAAGTGAAATGATACAATATCAGGAAGCTAAGACCTACTTTAAGCCAACCAACCGCGGTAATGCCCTTCTGGATGAGATCCAGGAAAAAATTGATAAGGCAGATAAAGCGATCGAGGAAAAACAGGATCGCATCATTGAACTGAAAAAAGAGATCGACCAGTTAAAACGGTCTGCTGATGATGGGGATGATGAAGGTCAGGATGAGGAAGAATAAATATTACTTTATTATAATGGGCATGATTTAATATTGGCTATATATTTGGCATACAAAATTTTATCATCCCGGAAGGACATCCCGGTCTAAAAATCAAGATCATTTGAACTCACAACCCATTAAAATTAAACTCTGGGGAGTCAGAGGCTCTACACCATGCGCAAACGATGAAAACATGCGATATGGTGGTAATACGTCCTGCGTTCAGGTAGAAATACCCGGTGAGGATACGTTATTGGTATTCGACAGTGGAACGGGGTTCAGAAATCTGGGAAACGAGCTTCACGGTAACGGAGCGGGGCATAAAGGCCGGGTGTTTATAACACATCCACATTGGGATCATTTGCAGGGCTTTCCTTTCTTTAAGCCATTTTATGATGCAGAAAATTGTTTCCGGATCTATATGCCGCCAAATGGAGATATGGGATGTCAGGAGATCTTACAGGGGCATATGTCCAATACCTTTTTTCCGGTATCTATGGATATGCTGGAGGCGGATATCAACTGCATCACTACAGACCCTGAGCCTGTAGATTTCGGTTCCTATCAAGTGGAATATATGTGGGCGGTACATACCGTGCCAACCGCGATCTATAAGTTAACGGCAGGCAATTCTACCATTGTCTATGCTCCGGATAATGAGATCATGTTAGGTGACCGAAAGGACGTGCATGATTTTAGAACAGAATTTATCTCTTTTGTAAAAGGAGCAGATATGTTATTGCATGACTCGCAATACAACAGAGAAGAATATGAAGACCGAAAAGGGTGGGGGCACTCAGCCTGGGAAGAAGTAGTAGAGCTGGCTGAAGAAGCCGGAGTTAAAAGATTGTGTCTGATACATCATGATCCTGATAAGGATGATGATACATTAGATGAGGTAAACCGGGAGGTTCAGAAAAGATATGCCTCAAAATTTGAACACGTTGGTTTAGCAAAAGAAGGGCAGGTCATTTCTCTTGACCCGCCCGATCCTTTCCTGGCATTAGTTTAGAAATAATAACGGATACCAACCGCACCGTTGCCGTCAAAATCAGTATCAGGTGCCAGATTTAAAATTGGCACAGCTTCCACAAACAGGTCGATCTGTGAATCAGGAATGATGTAGTTTAGTCCAAAAGGTACTCTGATTCCGATCTCAGAATCAGGATCACTAAAAGCCAATCGCCCACCAATTCCGTAATAGAAAGCAAGCGCGCCCTGATCGATATCACTGAACCATTTGTGTAACAGGTAGTCAGCGTGTAAATGTAGAGCATCATTATCGCCGAATGACCAGGCTACACCGGCATCGAAGGCGTTGTTGGAGTTATTCCAGACCTTAACTGAAATACCGGTTGGTTCACCCAGCATGGCACCAATACCAACATTGCCGCCATTTCCATTTGCCTGAGCGTAAGCACTCGGATTAGACAAAAGAGTAAATCCGGTTATGACAAATAGTAAACTAAGTAGTTTTATAAGTTTCATGTTTTGAGATTTAGTTAGTGTTTATATGTACTTAAAGGGAAATTAAGAAGAATGGTTTCATATTTAAGTAAAATAATTAGTTCTTAAGAATCACGGCTTGGCTCTTCCCTAAATTATTTTAGTAAGAATAGGGTTGAAGCGGGCATCAAATATACTATTAATAAAAACAACGGCATGTCATGGAAAAATCATACTACATTAAAGATGATCTGAAAAAATTTGGCGATATCTCTGAATTTCAGGAGAAACTGGGGAAAAAGTTTTTTGATTATTACGGAGAGGTCTTTGAAGAAGGAGCGCTATCAAAACGTGAAAAAGCACTGATCGCACTGGCGGTCGCTCATACGGTTCAATGCCCTTATTGTATTGATGCCTACACAACTGACAGCCTGGAAAACGGAGCAAGTGAGGAGCAAATGATGGAGGCGGTGCACGTGTCGGCTGCCATTAGGGGAGGTTCCTCCCTGGTGCATGGCGTGCAGATGATGAACAAAGTGAAGGATGTATCCATGTAAATTGGCAGACCCAAAAATCACTGATGAATGTTTAAACTATTATTTTAATGAAGTCTCTTAAAGCAGAAACGCACGAACTATCAAAGCCTCATGTGCAGCTTGATATTATTAATAAACACAACGACAGGATCAAGTCTCTGTCCAGATTCGAAGATAAACTGGATGATATTGGACTGTTCCCACTTAAACCAACCGGGATCGAGATCTTTCAGATGAACGTCGGATACATGTGTAACATGACCTGTAAACATTGCCACGTGGATGCGGGCCCCGACCGGCAGGAGATCATGAGTAAAGAAACGTTTGAATACTGCCTTAAGGCACTGAGGTCATCGGACATACAAACCGTAGATCTGACCGGTGGGGCTCCGGAAATGAACCCGCACTTCAGGTGGTTTGTGGAACAGGTGTCTGAAATGGGCAAACAGATCATTGTTAGATCCAATCTTACCATTTTGACGACCAATAAATTCAGCGACCTGCCGGAGTTTTTTAAAAAGCACAAAGTAGAAGTGACCTGTTCGCTGTCTTTTTACAGTAGATCCAGGACTGACCGACAGAGGGGTGAGGGGACTTACGACAAGTCCATTGTGGCGCTGAAGAGACTGAATGAGATCGGTTATGGGAAAAAAGACACCGGGTTAAAGCTGAATCTGGTTTACAATCCGGTTGGGGCTTTTCTGCCGGGAGATCAGGAGGAGATCAAGCAGGAATTCAAAAAGGAGCTGAGGCGGAAACATGATATTGAGTTTAATGATCTCTTTACTATTACCAATTTGCCGATCAGTCGATTCCTGAATTTCCTGTTGATGTCCGGTAATCTGGATGATTACATGGAAAAGCTGGTGGAATCCTTTAATCCCTCAGCCGCTATGGGGGTGATGTGCCGTAATACCATTTCCGTTGGTTGGGATGGAAGTTTATATGACTGTGATTTCAATCAGATGCTGGAGATGGAAACCCATCAGGATAGTGTTCAGCACATTAGAAATTTTGATCTTGGCAAGCTTAATGACCGGGAGATCGTGGTCAATCAGCACTGTTTTGGCTGTACGGCAGGAGCCGGAAGCAGCTGTGGCGGGGCAACCACTTGAATATTCAGCAAAGTACATTCAACATTGAATTTTGAATTAAAGATAGTCAGGAAACAGTAAGGGCGTATTGCATACGCCAAGGTATGTCATCAGGCACGTTTATATAAATTCTGAGATCGGTTTTAAGTTAAAAAGCATTCATGGTCAGCATAATCATCCCCGTTTTTAATGAAGAAAAGAATATTGGGAAGCTGGTAGCCTTTCTTAAAGAGAACACCACCGTAGGCGATGCCGAGATTATTGTGGTTGATGGGGGAAGCAAAGATCAAACGGCGGCGGAGGCTGAAAAAGCAGGTGCCTCGGTTCACAAATCCCCCAAAAAAGGCCGGGCGCAGCAAATGAATTATGGAGCGAAGGTTGCAAAAGGTGAGTGGTTGTATTTTTTGCACGCCGACTCATTTCCTCCTCCTTCGTTCTTGAATGACATCCAAAAGGCCATTGAGAGTGGTGCATGCAGCGGGTGTTTTCGGTTAACTTTTGATCGTGACCACCCTGCGTTAACATTCTATGCCTGGTTCACAAAATTTGATGTAGATCTTTTTCGCTTTGGTGATCAAAGTCTGTTCGTGGAAAAAAAGGTATTTAATGAAATAAACGGGTTTGATGAAGCGCTTGTGGTAATGGAAGATCAGGAGATCGTGAGGCGCATAAAAAAACGAATGCAGTTCCGAATCATACCCAAATCGGTAACTACCTCTGCTCGCCGCTATGAGGAGATAGGAGTCTTCAAATTGCAGCTGATTTTTAGTATTATTGTGCTGTTGTTTTATGCTGGAGTAAAGCAGGAGACAATCGTGAACTTTTATCGTTCACACGCGATCAGCAAGACGTATTAAGTTAGTGTTAAATAGAAAAAAGTCGGGGATGTTGGGATTTATAATCCCTATCTTTGCAAGGCTTGAATCTTAGATCTAGTCAGGTCTTTTACCGGGCTTCAATATCTATTTAAGCTCTAAGTTTATGACTTGGAATAATATGTAAGAATGTTTCTAAAGTCGTTTTTAACAAAACCTCACAACAAAAAACAAACACCATGTTAAAATATCTATCCACTGTATTTTTAATTCTTGGTATTTCCGGGGCGGCATTTGCGCAGTCTGCCATCCGTGGTACCGTAACAGAGCAGGGATCGGGAGAGCCAATCATTGGCGCCAACTTGATCCTAATGGGCACGTCCCAGGGTAATGCTACTGACCTGAACGGTGAGTATGTGATCAGAGGCGTTGAGCCGGGTACATACACCATCCGTGTTTCCAGTGTTGGTTATATTACTATAACTGAAGAAATTACTGTTGGTTCCAGCGACCTGGAACTGGATTTTGAACTTGAGCTGACAAGTGCGTCTTTGACAGCACTTGAGGTATTTGCTTCTCGTTCAGATCAAACTACACCTGTAGCTTTTACTGATGTTGATCAGGAAGCTATTCAAACTCAGCTTGGTTCCCGTAACCTTCCTGAAGTTCTGAACATCACGCCATCTGTTTACTCTACCGGTGAAGGTGGTGGATCCGGTGATGCAAGGATTAACGTGCGTGGATTTAGCCAGCGTAACGTTGCCGTTATGATCAACGGTGTGCCTGTAAATGATATGGAAAACGGCTGGGTATACTGGTCAAACTGGAGTGGTGTTGGTGATGCTGCTCGTTCTATTCAGGTGCAGAGAGGTATTTCAAACGTAAACCTTGCGGTTCCATCTGTAGGTGGTACGTTGAACATTATTACTGACCCGACTCAAAATAAAGCGGGTGGCTCTATCAAGTTTGAGAATGGAAGTGGTGCTTTGAATAAAACCACCCTTCAATTGAACTCTGGTATGATCAATGACAAGTTTGCCTTTAGTGCTGTTGGTGTAAGAAAAACAGCTGAAGGTCTTGTAGAAGGAACCTGGGCTGACGAGTGGGCTTACCACCTTGCAGCTTCTTACCAGGTTAATGAAAGCAATCGTTTAGATCTTTTTGCTCTTGGTGCCCCTCAGCGTCACGGACAGAATCTCTACAAAATGAATACAGCTACTTACGATCGCGACTATGCACTGAGCCTGGATGGGTATGATCCTGCTGCTGCTGATATTCACTGGGAAAAAGGACGTTTCTTCAATGCAAACGTTGCGGGCGTTTCTAACACATATGATGAGAAACAATATGTTGGTGACGGTGCCTGGTATGGTGCGTCCATTCAAAACCGTTACAGCAGAGACTTCATTAACGAACGTGAAAACTTTTTCCATAAGCCACAGATCAACCTGAACTGGTACAGTGAGCTTAGCGACAAGCTGACCCTGACGAACGTTCTTTATTACTCTGGTGGTCAAGGTGGCGGTACTGGTACCCTTGGTGATATTGAATGGGATTACACTCACAATCAGCGAATAGCTGACTGGGATGCAACCATTGCAGATAACGATCCAAACGGTGAAGCTAACGGAATTCTGCGTAACAGCCGTAACAACCAGTGGACCATTGGTGATATTCTTAAGCTGTCTTACCAGGTAAATGAAAGCTTTGAGCTGCAAGCTGGTTTAGACTGGAGAACGGCCGAGATCGAACACTATCGTGAAGTACGTGATCTACTCGGTGGCCGTTACTATGTTGAAACAGGCGACCCATTCAATCCAAATTACAGAGCCGGATTGGGTGATGTAGTTGACTATAACTTCACTAATACTGTTGACTGGTATGGTGGTTATGTACAGGGTGAATATGCTACTGACAAGTACAGTGTTTATGCAACAGGTGGTATTTCAACCATTAAGTACTCTCACGAAAACTTCTTTATCAACGAAGGTGGAAGCCCATTGACTCGTGAGTCTGACAACATTGTAGGTTACCAGGCGAAGGCCGGTGGTCTTTACAACGTTACTGACAACACAGGGATTTACCTGAATGTTGGTTACATTTCTAAAGTGCCAATTTTTGATAACGTTATCAGCGACTTTAACGGAGCGGTTAATGAAGACCCACAAAATGAGAAGTTTTACTTCTACGAAGCCGGTGTTCGTTACCGCGACCCAAGTGGTACTTTTGGCTTCAATGCTAACTACTACCTGACTGACCGACGTGACCGTTCATTTACACGTGGTGTAGATCAGCCAAATGGCGATGAGGGACTGATCAACATTTCCGGTCTTGACCAAATGCACACCGGTGTAGAGCTTGAAACTTCTTACAAGCCTACTGATTGGGCACGTCTGGATGTTTCCGGTTCTTATAACCTGTGGGAATACCAAAGCGATGTTTCTGCTACATACTTAGCTGATCAGGGAGATCCAAACAGTGCAACTGAACTGAATCTCTACCTTGATGGACTTAAGGTAGGTAATGCTCCTCAAGCACAGCTTGCTTATGTCTTAGGTCTGCAGCCAATGAACAATTTTGATGTTCAGGTTGTTGGTACATCATTCTACCGTCACTGGTCAGACTTCGATCCGATCAACAGAGACGATCCAAATGATAGAGCCCAAACATGGCAGGCACCTAACTACACTGTATTCAACCTGCACTTGAATTACACGCTTGATAATATTCTTGAAGGTTCTTCACTCTTCCTGAACATTTTCAACGTACTGGATGAAACATATATCCAGGATGCTACGGATAACAGTAGATTCAATGGATTTGATCAAGATCACGATGCGGATGATGCTGAAGTTTTCTTGGGTCTTCCAAGACGATATAACTTTGGAATCCGTGTAAACTTCTAAGCTTACACACCAAAGTAAAAACTAAGTAAACTTTTTAAAGCAGCCTGTTTCTGACAGGCTGCTTTTTTATTTTCAGGCATTATGAAAAATCTGATCTTTACACTCATTCTATTAATAACAGCTATTGGCTGCTCAAGTCAATCATCCTCAAATGAACCCAAAGGAGAGAAGGTATTGTTGATCTCCTTCGATGGTTTCAGATATGATTACCTCACCAAAACCGAGACTCCCAATTTTGATAAGCTTGTGGAAGCCGGAGTGATCAGTGATGGACTTATTCCGATCTTTCCATCCAAGACCTTTCCCAATCACTATGCTATAGCTACCGGGCTGTATCCTGAAAACAACGGGTTTGTGGGAAACAATATGTATGATCCCGACATGGACGAACGCTTTGCGATCCGCAACCGGGATGCCGTTGAAAATCCCGAGTGGTATCAGGGTGAACCGATCTGGAATACTGTTGAAAAAGCCGGAAAAAATGCCGGAACCATGTTTTGGGTAGGCTCAGAAGCACCCATTCAAGATCTGCGCCCAACTTTCTGGAAGAAGTATGATGAATCAATGGGTGACTCAGCCAGAATTGATTCGGTTATATCATGGATGACATTGAACAATGAAAATGAGATCGATCTGGCCACTCTGTACTTTCACTTCGTGGATACTCAAGGGCACCGGTTTGGTCCTGATTCGGATGAATTAGTGGAGGCTGTTAAAAAAGCTGACGAGCTGGTTGGTTACCTGATGCAACGGCTGGAGGAATCCGATCTGTCTGCAATTACCAATACCATGATCGTTTCAGACCATGGAATGGCAGCTGTTTCCAGAAAAAGAATGGTAGTACTGGATGATATCATCGATCCTGAAGACCTGGAGATGATCGCTTTCAGTCCGGTCATCATGGCGGATGTAAAAGACGACGAAAAAATTGATGAGATCTATCAGGCGCTAAAAGTAAATGAAGAACACTACAAGGTGTATTTAAAGGATGAGATCCCGGAAAGATATCATCTGAAGAACCATGCAAGGATCCCGGAACTAACGATCGTGGCTGATCTTGGATATACGATCAATACACAAGAAGTATTTGATGCCCGGCCTGAGTATCCAAGCGGTGGAACTCATGGTTTCGATAATCAGGAAAAGGAAATGCATGCTTTATTTGTGGCTGCGGGTCCTGACTTCAAGAAAGGATTCAGAATGAAAACCTTTGAAAATGTTCACTTATACGAATTGATGACGCACCTGTTGAGCATTGAACCGGCTAAAACAGACGGATCTTTAGACAGTGTATCCGTGATGTTGAATTAAACACGGAACGGTTCAAAGAAAAAAGCATTTCATTAGTGCTATAAAGATTGCATCTATCCTAAAGTGAAGGGATATTCCAATCTGCAAAATTTTTACCCCATTACTTGAAAAAACAGACTATATAAAATGGCATACATCGTAACTGAACCATGTATTCAATGTAAATATACTAACTGCGCGGCTGTTTGCCCTGTGGATGCATTTCGCGAAGGACCGAACTTTCTGGTCATCGACCCGATGGAATGTATCGACTGTGATGCATGTGTTTCCGAATGTCCGGTAGAAGCAATTTATCCTGATGATGAAGTACCTGAAAAATGGGAAGATTATATTGATCTGAACGAGCGCCTTGCTGATTCATGGGCCGATCGCATTATCAACGAAACAAAAGATTCTCTGGATGATGCCGACGAATGGGCTGAAGTTGAAGACAAGAAAGACAAGCTGGTAGAGAACTGGTAGTCTGAGTCGTCCTAATACCGATTATTTGCTGAAAGAAGATCCTTACTTACATATCGCCGGCGGCCCGAAAGTTATGGGCATACTGAATGCCACACCCGATTCATTCAGTGACGGTGGTAAGTATCTGGATGTTGACCGGGCACTGGATCGAATTCATATCATGATCCAGCATGGGGCTTCAATTATAGATATTGGAGGGGAATCTACGAGGCCGGGTTCAGACCCCGTATCGGTTCAGGAAGAAATTGACAGGGTGATACCGGTCATCGAAAAGGCGATCTCTCTCTTTTCGGATGTGGAATTTTCGATAGACACCACCAAGTATGAGGTAGCAAAGGCTGCATTAGAAAAAGGGGTTCATATAGTGAATGATGTCAGTGGCCTTCAAAAAGAACCCAGGCTGGCTGATCTTTGTGCAGAATTTGAAGCGGGGTATGTGTTGATGCATTCTCAGGGAGATCCCAAAACCATGCAACAGGATCCGCAGTATGATGATGTACTGCAGGATATATTTTCATTTTTTGAGGAAAAACTCGAAGAACTGAGAACCAAAGGGGTGCGCAAGATCATTCTGGATCCGGGTATTGGCTTTGGGAAAACGCTACAACATAACCTGAGATTGATAAGCGGTCTTGAGATTTTTAATAAATTTGATTTACCTATATTGATAGGAGCCTCCCGGAAATCAATGATAGGTGCCATATTAAACGGGCGGCCAACAGACGGACGATTAGCCGGAACCATTGCTCTGCATTATCATACCCTGATGAAAGGGGCGGATATACTGAGAGTGCATGATGTAGAGGAAGCTTCGGATTCTATTCGTATATTCAACGCAATTCAATCTCAACAGTAACAGAAAGGAGCAACTTTGTTCCCGATCGGTTTTCTCGAATTCGGAATAAAAGATTTTGCCGAGACGCTAATTATAGCGCTCGTATTGGTGTATCTGTATCGTTGGGTGAAGGGCACGTTTGCTATTCAGGCCGCATTGGGGATCCTGTTTGTGGTGATCCTGAATGTAGTGATCGGGATACTTGGGTTTACAACCCTGAATTCTATTCTGAGCCAGATCCTGGATGTGGGTATTATTGCCCTGATCATTTTATTTCAACCGGAGATCAGGAAATTGCTGTATCGACTTGGGACGAACACCAGCCTGGATCGATTCTTCACGACCAACAACTCTGATAAAACTATTGATGAAGTGATCGAAGCCGTCAAGGAAATGTCAAAGAACAAGATCGGCGCCTTGATCGTATTCGCCAGAACTTCATCCCTTCAAGACCTGGTTGATGCCGGCGTGAATATTGATGCTGAGATCAGAAGCGAGCTGTTGGTGACTATCTTCAAAAAAGAAACCCCACTGCATGACGGTGCCGTTGTTATCCGCGGAAACAGGATCGTGGCTGCAAGCTGCTATCTGCCTATCTCACAAAACCCGAATATCTCAACATCATTTGGAACCAGGCACCGGGCGGCTGTGGGTATCAGCGAGTCAAACAACGTGTTTGTGATCGTGGTTTCTGAAGAAACAGGCCGAATCTCTATTGCCCGGAATGGAGCCCTCACCAGTGGACTGACCATTCAAAAACTCCGGGCCGAGATGGAAGAATCCTTCGGTAATCAGAAGTTTGAGGAAGATGTGGCCTTCAGTTCTCAAACCGACATGAACCTAAGCTGATCGGGACTCTTACTTGCAGATCTTAATTCTGAATCAAGGAATAACGGGTTAACACAGGATAGTGGTCACTCGTGGTTGATTCATAGTTCGGTACATAGTCTTCAGGCTGAAAGGACATGACTGACTCATCTACGTAAAAGGAGTATAATTCGTTAGAATTCAGGTGGTGATCGATCACATCAGGATACCCGGTCGTGGATGAGATGTTGTTATCAGACAGTGTTTTGGTTGGGAAAACGTAATCATCTGAATCATCTACAAAAGCCTTGTAAACGGATTCTCTGCCTGAAGAAATAGACTCATCAATATCATCATTGAAATCACCGAACACCATCACATGAGCATCAGGCCATGTAGTATCCAGGTATGATTTTAAGGCATTTGCAGCCGCTAGTTTTCTATCATAATCTTCATTATCCGTACAGCATTTGGCATGGATCAAAATGGCTACAATGTCGGCAGATTCGTCACCAATACTTGCAGTAAGCTGAACCTCAAGTGGCGGCCGGCCAGCAAACTCGTAATCGTAATCTGTTAAAATAGGTTGAGCCGAATTTACCGTGATCAGTTCGGGCTTATAGATCAAACCCACTTTCTGTTCATTGTTTCCAAAATCTTCGTAATAAGCCGAATCACTCTGTACGATCGGATCGTTAGCTAAAAAGCCCTCATACCCCTCAAGGCTGTCCAAGAGATCGTTAAAATGGGAAGTGGAAGTGACTTCCTGAACCGACCAGATGTCAAGATCCAATCCGGATATCACAAAACTGACGTTATCAAGCTGCAGGTTTTCATCAGAGGGACCTCGGCTGGTATCACCAAACCATTCCAGGTTCCAGGTTCCGAAGTCCAGGGTTGAAGAAGTACCTACCGGTGCAAATTCGGTGTTTGGTTCAGGCTCGTTGGTATCAATTGGAGTTGGGGTAGTATCGCTGCCACAACCTGAAAAAATAACAAGGGCATATAGAAGCAAGGATAACGAAAGTATGTGTTTACTATAAGACATAAGAGCTAAAAATTCTTGAGTGGTTAAGTATTTAAAAAATGATCGATAAGCAGATTGGCTGCCTTTTGGGTTGAAACTTCTCCATTCTGAACCTGTTCCCGAAAGGTTTGAAGCATGGTATTCAGTTCCTTGTTCTCATAAAACTTACGGTGGAGTTCCTGATTGATGCTTTCTTCAAGCCAGTAAACGGCTTGCTGTTTCCTTTTGGAATCGAAATAACCTTTGGTTTTGGTATGACGGATAAATTCGTCAATGATCGACCAAACATCATCAATGCCTTTATTGTGATAAGCTGAACAGGTCGTCACTTTGGGGATCCAGCCGGACTCTGTTGGCGGGAAAAGGTGAAGCGCGTTCTTAAACTCGGATTTAGCACGTTTGGCGGCCTCTTCATTTCCTGAATCGGCTTTATTGATGGCAATAGAGTCAGCCATCTCCATGATGCCGCGCTTAATGCCCTGAAGTTCATCTCCGGCACCGGCGAGCATCAGCAATAAGAAGAAATCTACCATCGAGTGTACAGCGGTTTCGGACTGCCCGACCCCAACGGTCTCTATCAGGATGGTATCAAAACCGGCCGCTTCACAAAGCGTGATGGTTTCACGCGTACTCTGTGCTACACCACCCAGCGACCCGGAAGTGGGAGTGGGGCGGATGTAGGCGTTTGGGTTGTTTGAAAGAGTGTCCATGCGGGTCTTATCACCCAGGATGCTTCCCTTCGTCCGAGAACTGCTTGGGTCAACAGCCAATACAGCCAGTGAACGGTTTTCCTTTTCAATGATGTGATTTCCGAACGCCTCAATGAAAGTACTTTTCCCGACACCGGGTACACCGGTTATCCCAATTCGAATGGAATTTCCGGCATGAGGCAGGCATCCCTCAATGATATCCTGCGCCATTTCATGATGATCCCTTTTTGTACTTTCAACCAGTGTGATCGCGCGGCTAAGGAGCATCCGGTTTCCGGAAAGTATGCCATCTATAAACTCTTGTGTTGTCGGGAGAGTGCGACTCATGAACCGTTGTTTGAGTAATTTTGGATGAGGGTATCCAGTATTTGTTTGGCAGCCCGTGGAATCACCGTACCGGGACCAAATACAGCAGTCACGCCTGCTTTATACAGGAAGTCGTAATCCTGCTGCGGGATCACTCCTCCGGCAATGACCATGATATCATCCCGCCCATGTTTCTTTAACTCCTCGATAACCTGAGGGACCAGTGTTTTATGTCCGCCTGCCAGGCTGGAAACGCCCAGAATATGCACATCATTTTCCACGGCCTGTCGGGCGGCTTCCTCCGGGGTTTGGAAAAGAGGGCCGATGTCCACATCAAAACCGAGGTCAGCAAAACTGGTTGAGATCACCTTGGCTCCGCGATCGTGACCATCCTGTCCCATTTTGGCAACCATAATACGCGGACGGCGGCCATCCAGTTCGGCAAATTCATCTGCTCGTTTTAGGGCTGCTTTAAACTGATCGTCGTCCTTAAGTTCCGAAGAATACACGCCTGAAATTGATTTAATGGTTGCTTTGTAACGGCCGAATGATTTTTCCATAGCGTCAGAGATCTCACCGAGGGTGGCTCTTTCACGGGCGGCATCAATGGCTAAAGCTAATAAATTTCCTTCACCGGTTTCAGCGCATTGGGTAATTTTATCAAGGCACTCTTTTACGTTCTCATCATTTCGGTCGGCTTTGGTTTGGTTGATCCGTTCGATCTGAGACCGCCGAACTTTATCATTATCCACTTCCAGGATATCGATATCAGATTTTTCGTCGGTCACATACTTATTGATGCCGACAATGGTGTCTTTTCCGGAATCGATGCGAGCCTGTTTACGGGCAGCTGCTTCCTCAATTCTCATTTTAGGAATGCCGGTCTCAATGGCTTTTGCCATACCACCCAGTTCCTCAACCTCACCGATCAAAGTCCAGGCTCGGCGTGCGATCTTATCGGTCAGATATTCCACATAATAAGAGCCCGCCCAGGGATCCACGGCCTTGGTAATGCCGGTTTCTTCCTGTAGAAAGATCTGCGTATTTCGTGCAATTCGTGCAGAAAAATCGGTCGGTAATGCGATGGCTTCGTCCAGGGCATTGGTGTGCAGAGATTGCGTATGCCCAAGGGCAGCAGCCATGGCCTCGATGGTAGTTCTCGCAACGTTGTTATATGGATCCTGCTCTGTAAGGCTCCACCCGGACGTTTGAGAATGCGTTCTGAGTGAAAGTGATTTCGGATTTTTTGGGTTGAAGGATTTAACGATCTTGGCCCACAGCAATCTGGCTGCCCGCATTTTGGCGATTTCCATAAAATGGTTCATGCCAATGGCCCAGAAAAAGGAGATACGAGGAGCAAATTCATCAATATCCATGCCGGCCTCAATACCGGTTCGGAGGTACTCCAAACCATCTGCCAGGGTATAAGCTAATTCGATGTCAGAAGTGGCACCGGCTTCCTGCATATGGTAACCACTGACCGAAATGGAATTGAAGCGAGGCATATTCTGAGAAGTAAACTCGAAGATATCACCAATGATCTTCATGGAAGGCACAGGCGGATAGATGTAAGTATTCCGAACCATGAACTCTTTCAGAATATCATTTTGGATGGTACCGGAGAGCTGTTCGGGAGAAATCCCTTGCTCCTCAGCCGCTACAATGTAAAAGGCCATAACGGGAATTACAGCTCCATTCATGGTCATCGAAACGGACATCTTGTCGAGCGGGATCTGATCGAACAGGATCTTCATGTCTTCGACAGAATCGATAGCCACGCCGGCTTTTCCTACATCGCCTGATACCCGTGGGTGATCGGAATCATATCCACGATGTGTGGCAAGGTCGAAAGCAACAGAGAGACCACGCTGTCCTGCTGCCAGGTTTCGGCGATAAAATGCATTGGATTCCTCGGCCGTTGAAAATCCGGAGTACTGTCTGATCGTCCACGGCCGAACGGCGTACATGGTCGAATAAGGTCCCCTTAGATACGGAGGAATACCGGCAGCATATTCAAGATGGTTCAGCGGTTCAATGTCACCTTGATTGAATTGTGGCTTAACCGGGATCTGTTCCGGGGTATCCCACTCAACATTATTGGGAGAGTTTTTTGAGGATGAACCGTTAAGCTTAAGGTCTATATTTGAAAAATCTTTCTTCATTATGCATCTCCTTTTTGGAGTTCAGCTTCAAGGTGCAAAGGTTCTATAGCCGGAATGTCAGTCGTGTTTTTAAATGGAAGTTCGTCTGAAACATCTGTGAAAATCTGTTTGTCGGTTAGGTCATTAATGGTCTCATCCGGTTGGTATTTATTTACGCCGACTAATACTTCTGTTTCTTGCCTGTAGGATCGGATCTTAGCCTGTCGGGCTTCCATGATCAGATCATGGATGTATCCTGATCTCAAACTTTCATAAAAACCGCCTTTTTGTTCGATCTTTTGAAAAAGCCCCCAGGCCTGGTTGCACAATTCTTCGGTGATCACCTCTATATAATATGAGCCGGCAGCAGGATCCGATACTCTGCTCAGGTAGGCTTCTTCCTGAAGGATCAACTGAGTGTTTCTTGCAATCCGGGAAGCAAAGGGAGTTGGTTCGTTAAAGTGATCATCAAAGCGATGAACCGACATGCTTTGGCAGCCGCCAATAGCTGCAGACATGGCCTCAGTGGTGGTCCTGAGCATGTTATTGTAAGCATCATTCTGGGTTTTATTCCAAAGTGCTGTTTCAGTCAGTATCTCTACCTGATGCTCAGAAACCCCATACTCGTTCAGTACCTGATCCCAGAGTAAACGGAAAGCTCTGTATTTCCCGATCTCAGGGAAGTATCGCGTACCTGTTGAAAACCGAAAAGAGAGCTTATCGGCAAGTTCCTGATCCATACCCAGATATTCATTTCCGGCAGCAAGGGAAAAAGCGAGTTGCTGTACTAAATTGGCTCCTGCATTGGCGTAAGCTGAGGTATCTATAACCAAAGAAATGGATGCTTGTGTGAGGGAACTCAGATACGGTTTGAGGTCTTCTCTATCCGGGAGTTTTCCACTTACCAAACATTGCGAAAAAAGATCCGCTGAAAAATGAAGGTCCAGTGAATCGTGATCCAGCTTGCGATCTGAAATGATCTCTCTGAACCACCCGGCCACTTTCGGAATCGAAATGGACGGACCAAATACTATGGAAATGATCTCGATCTGAATGTCTTTAAACAAGGTTTCAAGATCACTTTTGGATGACAGGCTGTTTGATTTTTGACGAAGATCAAGTCCGCCGGCACCATTTTCGAGGGCGTGTAAACACTGCTTATTGGCTTCTTCCGGAGAGGCAGCCTCAATGATCTCAAGTACGTTCCAGTTTCCGGAGGAGGTCAAGGGATGCGTGGAATGCTCGAGTGGCTTTAGGTCTTCAGAACGATAAAAGGGAAGGGCATTGAAGCCTTCACCGGTATCCCATCGGAGAACGTCCTTGTAGTTCTTGCCTTTCAGGTCTTTCTGTATGATTTCTTCCCATTTTTCAGTGGATACAGGGGGGAACTCGTTGAAATCAAGTTCATCCTCAAAATTCAGATCTTTCAAAACAATACAGGTTGAGAGTTGGGATTAATAATAGACTTACAAAATAAAGAGGTCAGAAGTTCTTTACTAACAGGTGTTAAAAAATACCGTTTTGATTAGTAAAAAAGCGCTTACAATTTGTATATTCCTGACCCTACTCACATAAATATTAATAACGACGTACTAAGAAGGACATGACGGACCAATTAATTGCCCCACTGACTCAGCTTACCGAAGATGAACAAATGTTAAAGGACGCTGCGGCTGATTTTGCACAAGCTTCGATCAAACCCCTGGTTGAAGAAATGGATGAGAAAGCAAAACTTGATCCGGATCTGGTAAAGCAATTTTTTGAGATGGGGCTAATGGGTATTGATATCCCGGAACAATACTCAGGCGGTGGCGGAACCTTTATGATGTCGATCGTTGCTATTGAGCAGATCTCCCGCGTAGATGCGTCAGCCGGTGTGTTTATGGACGTTCAGAATACTTTGGTAAACAATGCCTTCGTGAATTTTGCATCCGATCATCTGAAAGAAAAATATTTGCCACAACTGGCCACTGAAAAAGTAGGAGCCTACTGTTTGTCTGAGGCCGGTTCAGGGAGTGATGCATTCGCTCTTAAGGCATCAGCTAAAGAAGATGGTGATCATTTTGTATTGAATGGAGCTAAGCTGTGGATCACCAATGCCAATGAAGCGGATATCTTCCTCGTAATGGCAACGGTAGATCCGGATGCCGGGTATAAAGGTATTACAGCATTTGTGGTTGAACGCGGTATGGAAGGCTTTTCAATTGCCAAGAAGGAAAATAAACTGGGAATCCGTGCAAGCTCAACCTGTGAGATCCTGCTGGAAGATGTTCGCGTGCCAAAAGAAAATGTATTGGGCGAAGTTGGAAAAGGATATAAAGTAGCCATCGAAACCTTGAATGAAGGTCGTGTTGGTATTGGAGCCCAGATGATCGGTATTGCCCAGGGGGCTTTTGATGCTGCTTTGGAATATGTACAGGAGCGTAAGCAGTTTGGTAAAGCCATTGGAGAGTTTCAGGGCGTTCAGTTCCAGCTTGCAAGAATGGCAACAGATATTGAAACTGCCAGATTACTGGTTTACAACGCCGCCAGAAAGAAAATGGCCGGACAAAACTTCCTGAAGGAAGCCGCTATGGCAAAATTCTATGCTTCAGAAGTAGCTGAAAGCGTAAGTTCTCAAGCCGTGGATCTGTTTGGTGGATATGGATATGTGAAAGAATATCCCGTAGAGAAATATTACCGTGATTCTAAGATCGGTAAGATCTACGAGGGTACAACGAACATGCAGCTTAGCACTATTGCCAAGTTGCTACTTCGATGAGTGAGTGAGAAAAAGGGGGCTTCGGCCCCCTTTTTATTTTAAGGTTGTTTGTTTCGGAATCTCAGTAAGCCGTTAAAGACCCCACTTTTGTTCAACTCTTCCTGAGAAATGGCACAGCGGAAACCAATATCATAATCCTGAATATCAGCAAGTACGCCCACTCTCCAATATACTTTTGCCATTAAGGGCCCATCTCTGAAGCTGCCCCCTCTTATTATTCTTACACTACTGTTTTTCAGGTCATGCCAATCGTCAGGGTTTTCGTAAAATTGATAGTAGGCTCCGATCCACTCGTATACATTTCCGCTCATGTCATGGATCCCCAGGGCATTGGGTCTTTTTGTACCGGTTTGGTAGGCAAAAGAAATATTCCCTTCGTTGGTAATCGCATATGCCGATAAGGAGTCTTCTGAGTTTGTCCCCGAAAAAAGTCTTTTTTGCCCACCCTCACGTGCGGCATATTCCCACTCATTTTCGGTCGGCAGCCTCCACCCAAAATGTTCACAGAATGCTTTAGCATCATGCCAATTCACATATACGGCAGCTCTTGACCCTCGTCCGTAATCATCATTCCTGGGTAACTTTTTGCCCTGAGATACTGCAAATTCATCATACTGCTGAAAGGTTACTTCATACTTACCAATATAGAAGTCATTTAGTGTGACCTCATGTAATGGCAGTGCATCAGTGTTGGTACTGTCTATCAGGTCTCCCATTAAAAAAGTACCGCCCTCAACAAAGACCATTTCGGGTTTCAATATTGAAGGGTTTTTCTGTAACATTGCACACCCGCTAAAGAAGGTGAGTGCCACTAAAACAGCTATGTGTTCATATTTAATCATCTTGTTACTAATATAATAGTAATAACAAAATTAATTTAGAAATTTTGGAATGATGTTGTTACATACAGAGTTTTAACTTGGCAGATAAGACCATTGGATCAAATAAACAAAGCAGTAATGGACCAAAAAATATTAGATCAGCTGAAGCAATGCAGTAAGGATGAAGCATCTTATTCGAAGCTAAAAGAGCTGTACACGGAACTAGAGAACAGATTTTTAAGAGTAAACCAACAGCTCTCGCTTCTCGAACAAGCCATCAAACACGATTACGATTCTATTCTGATCACAGACCTTGATCTTGAGAAACCCGGCCCAAAGATCGTTTATGTAAATGATGGATTTACCAAGATGACCGGTTATACCAAAGAGGAGGCGATCGGAAATACCCCGCGAATGCTTCAGGGTGAAAAAACAGATCGTCATGTTCTTGATCGGTTAAAAGAGCGACTGATTGAAGGACAGGCATTTTTTGGTCACACAGTGAACTACAAGAAGGATGGTAGCGAGTTTATCAACCAATGGGATATTCATCCTCTGACCAACAAGAACGGTGAGATCACTCACTGGGTATCTTATCAAAGAGACATTACAGATCGCAAGGAATCAGGTAAACTGGTATTTGATGCCAACCTGGATTTTGACAACCTGGTAGAAGAGTCTAAGAAAACCTTCGTGGATCTTGACGTTCAGGGCAATATCATTTCCTCCAACAGTTCCTTCAAGAACCTGCTTGGGTATGATGCGGATGAATTCAAGACCATTAAATTCTGGGATCTTGTTTTAGAAGATGACAAAGAAGAAGTAAAACGACTGTTTTCAGATTTTGATGCAGAGCAGATAGAAGAATCACCTTACCAATGGGAATTTACTCAGAAAGACGGTGAGACCGTTAAACTGGAAGGAAAGGTCAACTACTTTGTAAATAATGAAGAGACGATCATCAGGATCCATTTTGATAATATTTCATTAAGAGATCGCATCATCGAAACGCTGAAGCGTAAGAAAAAGGACCTGGAATCCATTGTCGGGAAAAAAGATGAGTTTGTGTTACGCTTTGTGATACAGGAAAACGGGCAGACCGGATGTAAGTTTGTATCCGATGGGTACTCGGCCCTGACAGGACTTGATCCGGATATAGTGATCAAGGAAGGCGTGAAAAATGTAGTCCATGCTGATGATCTGCGTGATGTGGAAGATGCCATGGAGAAAGCCTTTGAAGGTACATCCACAAGCGTCAATTGCAGATATAAGACCTCTGATGGTAATTATATTTCAGTTGTTCAATCCTTTAAGCCGGATTATGGCACTAACGGAAAAGTGGTCGAGAGCGTAAAAAGCGTTGCCATGATAGAGCTTGAAGTGGAGAATTGACTCTACGCTTTCTAATTAAAATTAAAAGAGAAGAAAAAGCCCGATCATCGGGCTTTTTCTTTATAGGGACTATCTGAACCCGTATATTCAAAATAAAAATGGATATTAAAGAAACTGAAGACCGTATTGTAAGAGAGTTTGAACTGCTTCAAGATTGGCAGGAGAGATACAAGTACATCATCAAATTGGGGACGAAATTAGACCCACTTCCGGAAGATGATAAGATCGATGAAAATTTGGTCAAGGGATGCCAAAGTCAGGTTTGGCTTACCGCCAAAATGGAAGATGGAAAAGTGATCTTTAATGCTGATAGCGACGCTGCCATTACCAAAGGCTTGGTATCTCTGATGATCCGTTTTTATTCGGGAAGAACTCCGGATGTGATCATAAATACAAAGCCTGAATTCATTGATAAAATTGGTATGGCAAGCCATCTGTCACCTACCCGGGCCAATGGATTGGCATCTATGATCAAACAAATGAAGATCTATGCCATGGCCTTTAAATCCAGTGAAACGTTATCGTAATCTAATGGTTCTCCTTCCGTAATTTCCTTTTCTTAATACACTAATTGGAAGGATAATGGACATGAGCAAAAAGTATTCATTAACAGGTATCTCAGATATTGCGCTGGGAAAAGACCTGAGGGCCGAAAATGAGGTTATCGGTTCTAAAGCCAGTATGTCCATATTAAACTCCGTTTCCTTCTTTTTGGCGGGGGTTTCCATTCTGTTTCTGGTTGCCTTTCAGATCAATGAATCCGTATCGCTGACCTGGTTCTTCCTTTCTGAGGCCATAGCCTTTTTGTTGATCCCGTTACTGGCCAGGCAGGGGTTTGAAAAAGCTTCCAAAATACTTCTGATCGCCTATGCAGATATTGGGATCATTATTTTGAGCTCTGTTTTTGGGAATGATGCGATGATACAGGCCTTTTTTATTCCGGCCATGGGGCTTTCTATTCTGCTTTTTGATAATACTCAGATCCACCTACGCAACATCGGGATCTTATTATCCATTTTATCCTATTTTGTTCTGGATTACATCATTTTTGAAAGAGTTAACATGACAGCCAGCGGATTTTCTCTTGTGAGATGGGCTGTGCTTACGGGTTCATTCGTAACCACATGGCTGATATTCAACACCTTTTCCCAGTTCAAGGAAAATGCGGAGCAACAAACTCTGGAACTGCTCAAAAAGGAAAAGGAACTGAACGAAGAGCTGAGTGTAAAACAGGAAAAATTAGAGAATTACATAAGTCAGTTAGAAGAAACGACCACTGAACTTGAAAAAAGCACAAAGGCCAAATCGGAATTCCTGGCTACTATGAGTCATGAGATACGCACACCGATGAATGCCATACTTGGTATGACTCATCTCCTGAAGCAGGATAATCCCAGAAAAGATCAGCTTGAACCCATCAATATTCTTGATTTCTCAGGTAAGACCCTGTTATCGCTGATCGATGACGTGTTGGATTTCTCAAAGATCGAAGCCGGAAAGATCGAATTTGAAAAGGTAGAATTTGACCTGAATAATCTGATCAATGTCATTCTTGAAAGTTTCCGATCAACAGCAAAGAATAAGGATATAGACCTGAAAGTGGAGGTCGCTGAACAGGTACCGGGAAGATTGATCGGCGATCCCGCCCGGCTAACACAGATCCTGAATAATCTGTTCAGTAATGCTTTGAAGTTTACTGAAGAAGGCGAGGTGAAACTGGAAGTCAGGGTTCTGCAACATGAGCACGAACAGGCAAGCATTCAGTTTGCTATATCGGATACCGGAATAGGTATTGATGAAAAACGCATCAACACGATCTTCGATAGCTTTACACAAGCCAGTCAGAACACCAAGAGGCTGTTTGGAGGTACCGGATTGGGCCTTACCATCAGTAAGCAACTGACGGAGCTTCAGGGCGGAACCATTAGCGTTGAAAGTGAGGAGGGCGTAGGTAGTACCTTTACTGTGGAGCTTGAATTTGGTGTGGCTCAACAACCGGAAGTCAGTACGAACGGTTCGCAAGGTAAAATAGAAGGGTCAAGTTTACTTAAAGGAGTGAAGATACTTCTGGCCGAAGATAATGTGGTGAATCAGAAAGTGATGACACGTTTTCTGGAGCGCTGGGAAGTGGAAATGAAAGTGGTTAACAACGGAAAAGAAGCCCTGGATGCCATCCAGGAGTGTAATTTTGATGTGGTGCTGATGGATCTCCAAATGCCTGAAATGGATGGGTATGAAGCTACTGAAAAGATCAGAAAACTGGACGACCCGTATAAGAGAAAGGTTCCCATTATCGCCCTCACAGCGGCGGCCTTAAAAGAAGTCCGGGAGCATGTATATGCGGCCGGCATGAATGATTTTGTGACTAAACCTTTCAATCCCGCAGATCTTGAGCAAAAGCTGGCCCAGATCGTAGGAGTTTAAACCATTCAGTTAGTTTAAAAAAACTGTCAGAAAAAATAAGAGCCGCTCCGTATCAGGAAGCGACTCTTGGGGTTTTTCGGGGTACAAATGAAATTCTTAACCGGTCACATTCTCCGGTATGTTTATATGGAATGTAGTGCCCATTCCTTCAATGCTCTCTACTTTGATCTCACCATTGTGCAGTTCTACATACTTTTTAACGATCGGTAAGCCCATACCTGTACTTATTTCGCCTTTGGTGCCCTGACGCTGATGATCTTCATCTTTTTCAAAAATAGTAGGCAGGTGCGCCGCAGGAATCCCGATCCCGGTATCAGAGATGTAAAGAAAGAGGGTTTTTTCTTCAACGCCCGTAATTTTGACATCCAGTGTGATGCTGTCTCCCTCGTGGCAAAACTTTAATGCATTAGAGAGTAGGTTACTGACAATGAGTTTGAATTTCTCGCTGTCAAGCTTGAATGTTCCGGGTGTGCTGAGGTGTGTGTTTATGTTGATGCCTTTTGCATTGGCAAGTGGGTTATAGATATCGATCAGATCCTGGATCAGATCATCCATCACTACATCATCTATGATTAGTTTTGTTTCCCCTTGTTCCATAGAATTAGAGACTAGTTCGCTGGTGTAGTTTATAAGTTTTCTCCCGCTAAGTTCTATCATATTCAGGATCTGGTTTAGTTCCTCGCGGTCACCGCCCCATAGATTCTGTAAATAATGAGTTGAACTGACAATCCCGTTCAGCGGGCTCTTTATATCGTGGTTTACAGCTCTCAAAAACTGATCTTTTTCTTTATTGAGTCGCTGTAATTCCTGTTGTTGCTTTCTGAGATCAAGTCTCGCTACGATCTCATTGGCAATAGTTTGAAGTCCTTTCTTTTCTTTGTCGGTCAATGAACGAGGCTGGGTATCTAATACACATAAAGCCCCCAGATTATACCCATCAGTAGTACGAAGAGGGTATCCACTATAAAATCGTAAATTCGGATCATTCTTCACATAGGGCATGTCAAAAAATCTTTCGTCTTCAGACAGATCCTCAACTTCAAAATTAACCTGATCCAAAATAGTGTATTGGCAAACTGACTCAGACCTTGGTGAAGATTCAACATCCATTCCATAAGAGGCTTTGGTCCACTGTCTGTTATAAGACAGAAGGTTCATGAGTGAAATAGGAGATCCTGTGATCATGGCTGCCAGTTCTACCAGAGAATCAAATTCATCTTCCGGTAGCGTATCAAGGATCGCGTATTCCTCCAATTTAGCCTGACGTTCCGCTTCGTTGGCCGGTACAGTGGCATTTCCCGCAAAGTGCTGATCTGTTTGTTTATGCAAGTACATGGTTTTCATAGTTCCTTTCCTAATGATATAAGGCGTTATGTGGCCCTTTTGTTTCACGTTTTGGAAAGGAGATCGTCAGAACACTGTCGGCTCCTTCTGTAATTTTTATTTCACCATAGATCTGAGTGAGTAACACTTCAATGAGTTCGTTGCGTAAGGTTTGTTGCAATCCGGAGTCAGATCTTTGAAAATCAAGGACCCGGTGAATCGGATCAACCAGGTCGATGATCACTTTGTTATCTTCTTCCCGTAAAATGAAGGAGATCTGACCGTCTTGTTCATCTTTTGAAGCCGTGCAGGCATCGTGCAGATATTCAAGGATCTCATTCAAAAGCATACCTGCAGGTATGGCCTGATTTACATTCAAATGCACATCAGAGAGCTCGAAATCAGAGATCAGAGGAACCTTTCCTTTCATCAGTTTACTGGTCTTGCCGAGAATGCTTTCTATGTATTCGTTGAAGCTGACGTGGGAAAGGCTGTCATTTTGGTATAACAGCTCATGTACCTTGGCAATGGTCTTAATTCGGGCTTGAGTAGAATCGAGGTGTTTGGTAACCTGCTCATTTTCTACACTCATGATCTCCAGTTCCAGAAGCCCTGAGATAATAGCCAGATTATTTTTTACCCTGTGGTGAACTTCGGTCAATAACGTTTCTTTTTCCTGGAGTGATTTTTCGAGCAAATTACGGGCTTCAACCTGTTCAGTTACATCAATGGCCTGAACAAAGATACCGTAGATCTCTTCATTATCATCCCGTAGAGGTTTGTAAACGAAATTCAGATAATGGGTTTCACTTTCAAGGCTATCGTTTTTACGGAAATAGACCGGATGCTCGTTGAAAGAATATGCTTTTCCTTCCCAATAACAGGAATTCAAAATATCGATCAATCCCTGATCTTTTAGTTCCGGTAAAATTTCAATAACCGGTTTATTTAAAATATTCTGATGCCCGATCAGCTGTTCATAATTTTCGTTGGCAAAGCTAAATTTGTGGTCTTTGCCTTCCAGCACTGCAATGGCTGACGGGGCTTCCTCGAACATATCCTGCATGTGAATACGAGCCTTTTTCTCGGTTTCCAGCAGTTCAAGGATCTGATCCTCAAGTTTCTTTCGTTCTGATATGTCCACATACATTCCGTATATGGCAATTACTTCTCCATCCACTTCTACGGGTACGCCACCGACCAATACCGGGATCTCTTTTCCACTCTTGGTTTTTCGAATAGTTTCAGATTGGAATGACTCGCCCGTTAAGCTTTGTGCTGTAAAAGACTCAGCCTGTTTATTCATGTAATCAGGCACGATAGCCTGGGACAAGGTTTTGTCTTTTAGCTCATCTTTACTGTACTCAAAGGTTTCTTCAAAGCTGTTATTAGAACTCAGAATATTCTCTTTACCATCAATGAGAACAATGCCGATAGGGGAGTTATAAAATAGCTGGCTTAACAGTTCTGCATTTTTCTTGCGCTCGTTTTCGATCTCAAGAAAATCGTTTCGGTTCAGCCCACCGCCAACAATGAATGTTTTTCCATTTTGTTTAAAGTTTGAACCCCTGAGCAGGTAATTAACGATCTCTCCGTTTTTTGTGAGGCATTTGACCTCAAAACTCAGGCTTCTTCCTATCAATTCACCTTTTAGTACCTCTTCCAGCTTATATCGATCATCGGGGTGGATCAGCTCAAATACGTTAATGCGGGCTATTTCCCTGGCAGAATAACCAAGATCTTTCTCCAGCATGTCATTCCAGCGGACCATCTCTCCCTCAGTAGAAAAAACAAAAAAGGCTGATGGTAAACTTGAGATCGCTGATTCCGTGAATTCTTTTTCCTCAATAAGCTGCCGCTGTATCGACTTGCGCTCAGAGATGTCTTTGATGTTAATAATAGATTTTTCTGTGCCGTCTTCATCAGTGAAAATGGCACTGCTGACCTCAACGGGCATAAGGTGGCCGTTTTTATGGGTAAAATAGACCTCACCAACAAAACTCTTGTTCTTTCGTCTGTTTTGAAGGGCTTTTTTGTTAAGTGGGTGTTCAGGGTCGAAAACTATATCACGATGCTCTCCTTCAAGTTCATCTTTAGTATAGCCAAGTAGATCACAGGCAGCCGGATTGACCTTTAATAATCGGCCATTCGGTCTGCCTATGATTACACCTTCCAGGGTATTATAAAATTGTAGCTGATAAAGTTGTTCAGTTTTCCGAAGAGCCTTTTGGGCCACTTTTTTGTCAGAAACATCAACAAATGCCCAGCTGGTGATATATTTACCATCCTCGTTTCTGAAAAGAGTTACGCTCATTTCAACAGGCACGGTGTTACCGTTGGCGGTCTGAATATCAACTTCTCCGATCAGGTTACCATCTCGATTGACCTGCTTTTGAAGACGGTCGATATCCATTTCCAGGTCAAGAAAGTTCTGTATGTTTGAAAACGTGATGTCATCACCGGATGTTTCAAGCAGGTCGCAAGCCACTTTGTTAGCCTCGATGATAACTTTGTTTTCATCCGCAACCAGAATTCCATACAAACTGTTATTAAAGTGACTCTCAAATTTTTGCTGAGTTTCCTTAAGATACTTGGTGCTTTGTATCTGATCACTGATGTTGTCGTACATCAAAATAGCTCCACCCTGTGACCCAAGTTGAGTAACCTTTACCTTGAACCATTGATGTTCATCTTCATCCTTGGCTTGAAATTTACACTTACCTTCAAAAACAGGGATTTCCTGGGTCAGAACCTCTTTAATTCCGATCAAAAAGCGTAGAGCAAAGTCGTTTTCTTCAGCTAATGGGGCCTGAAGAGTTTTTAGAATATTAGATCCAAGATCGGGGTGGCACCAGGTAAGTAGTAAGTTATCCCGGAAAGTCTTCCAGGCTTGATTATAGGCTATGATGGTACCGGCTTCGTCAATTACAGCAATTTGAGAATCCAGGGCATTCAGCAGGCTTGAACTTAAGCTGTCCAGCTCTGATATCGAATATATGTCTGATCCTCGTTGATTTTTCATTTGCTAACCCGGTACTTAACCATTGTCTTTAACAAAAGTTAGAAGGTATCGGACGTAAATGAATGACGTGAAAAGCCTATTTTTCAAATTACGCATAAAACGGTAATTGGTGTTTATTATACTTAGGTAAAAAGACTTATTCCGGTTCACTGAAATAATTACTTCCGCTAAGTAGATTATCAATGGCTTCGGTGATCTCAGATTCGGTTGGGGTGTTAGGGATCACTCCGTTTGCCCCGGCTTCAATAAGTGGGGTGATGTAATTAAAGCTTGAAGGATACATAACCAAAAGGGGAGAGGTGATCAGGTACTGATTGATCTTCTGTATGCTTTTTGGGGCATTCCCAATTCCATAGGATGAATTGAGGTCAAAAATAGCCAGGTCGAGGCTACTGTCATCCAGCATCTCGGGATTATCAAACAAATCATCCGGTTTGTGAAACGTAATGACAGCCGAATAATTAGACTGTATGGTGTCACAAATAAAGCTGTTTGTTTGATTGGTCTTACCTATGTATGCAATTTTAATCACCCGAACCCCCGCAAAGCTTGGGATGGTTATGTTTAATATTAATCTAATTCAAAGGGGGATAATTGTGAATAGGCTTAAAGTCGTAATTATAAATAGATAGGCATAGGTAAAAATACCTACGTATTAATTACTTGAAAAATGATGCTGGCATACAATACCGGGCTTTGATAGCCTTATAAGGATCTGCAATATGAAAATGAAAACAGTTAATGAGAGCAGGGGTGGGTTAACCCGAATTGCTGAAGAGATTATTTTTTAAGGCAAACTTTACGAGGCCGGCCGTATTTTTGGCTCCTGTTTTTTGAAGCAAGTTTCTTCGGTGCGCATCAATGGTTCTGACGCTTACAAAGAGTTTATCGGCGATCTCCTGATTGGTGAACTCATTCACGATCAGCTTGAGGACCTCGAGTTCCCTTTCAGTGATATGGACATCCTCTTCATCATTCACGCGATTAACATCTGGGGTCACCAGCTCCTGAAGTATGGCCTGGGTGGCATCGTTACTGAAGTAGTGTTTGCCATCTACAATAGATTCAATAGCCGTGATCAGTTCTTGCTTTCCCGAGCTTTTCAGGATATATCCGGAAGCTCCTGCCTTGATCATTTTACGAATGTGCTGGTCTTCACTAAGCATGGTGAGAGCCAGTACTTTTACATCCGGTTGTTTCTCTTTGATGATGCGTGTGGCCTCTATACCATCCATTTCGGGCATGGTTATATCCATAATGATGACATCTGGAGATTTTTCGCCACAAAGTCGGACGGCTTCCTTACCGTTTTCTGCCTCACAGATAATATCAAAGCCGGGGTGGTCTTCAACCATGATCTTTATTCCGTCACGAACGATCTTATGATCATCAACAATGCCAATCTTAATATTTGCCATATCTTAGTTTTTTGGTTTCGTGATCGGTACCACTACGCTCAGGAAGGTACCCCTATTTGGTTTGCTGTCAAACTCGAATGTACCGCCAAGGGCTCCGGCTCTGGTTTTAATAGTTTGAAGTCCAAGCCCCGGTTTAAAGTCTTCTGCATCAGCGTCAAACCCAATGCCATTATCATCAATTGAGAGAATCAAATCAAGCTCATCTTTTATTAACTGTATGTTTATCTCGGAGGCTTCAGCATATTTAATGGCGTTAGAAAGTCCTTCCTGAGTGATCCGGTATAAGTTGAATTGTACCTCGTGCCCTAATTCAAGGTCTTCAATATTATGATAATAGGTGACCTTGACTCCCGGTGTGTTCTTGTAATTTTCAACAAGGGACTGAACTGCAAGTGCAAGGCCATAATCATCCACAACCCTTGGCAACAAGTTTCTCGAGATCTGAGCGGTCTCCGTAACCGCATACTGTAGCAGGTTCAGACCATTTTCAAGCTGTTCCTGTTTGCGTTCACTTAAAGCCTCTGCTTCATCCTTTACCGAGTTAAGATTCATATTAGCCGCAGCAAGGTACTGCCCTAATCCATCGTGAAGTTCCTGTGCAATACGGGAGCGTTCTTTATTTTCACCCTCCACCAAAGAGGCTAGGACCATTTCTTCGGCTTTTTTCTGCTCGGTGATATCATTTACCAGAACCAGCCGGTAGTTGTTTCCAAAATAATTTATGGAAGACCCGGTAACCTTAACATCAATAACCGATCCATTCTTTTTAATATGTTTCCATTCCGTGGTCTCAGTTACATTATCTGAAACGTGTTGCTTAACGGCCTTCAGGAATGCCCTTCGGTCTTCTTTAGGCCTGATATCTAAAAGGGTCATACCATAGAATTCCTTACGGGAAAATCCATAATGCTTGATGGCTGCGTCATTGACCTCAATGATCTTGAAGTTTTCAGGATCATAGATCCACATAGGCATAGGACTCTTTTGGAATAAGAGCCGGTAGTTGTGTTCTGATTCGGCCAGCCGGCGTTCTGCCTCTACCTGCGCGGTCACATCAACGACTGTGGAGATCATCAGGTTTTGCTCGTAGAGCGGAATATTCTTGGCGTTGATGAGTCTTTCCTGCCCTTGTTTGGTGGTAATGCGAAGATGCTCCCAACTCATTCGGTCAGGATTACGGGATGCCATATCGGCCATCACCATTTCTACCATGCGTTTACGGTGTGCTTCATCCGGATAGACCTTTTCAAAAAACGTACTCAGATCGGTCAGATCTTCACTTGGCCAGCCGTAGATCTCTGAGAATTTTTTATTCATAACGGTAACCTCCCCGGAATCGATCAGGTTCACCGCTACACCAATAGGCAGGTTGTCAAGCGTGGATTCAATGAAAGCATTTCTTTGGGTTAACTCTATCTGGGTTTCCTCCCGTTCAGTGACATCCTGAATGGTTCCGCTAATGGCCACCGCCTCACCTTCCTCATTAAATTCAGTTTCAGCCAGTTCATGGAAGTACCCAATACTTTCACTTTCAGGTTTTATGATCCTGAATCGGATATTTAAATTGCCGGTTTCGAGGGCCTGATTAAAAGCATTTTGATACTCTTCACGATCATCAGGATGTATAAGCTGTAAGGAAGCCGAAAGTCTGCTGTCTTTGTCGGATGGATCTTGTTCTGTAATGTTATAATAACCCTGTGAAAATATAGCATGATCATTTACCAGGTCGCGCCACCAGTGACCAAAATTGGCAATGTCTTCTGCTTTTCTGTAGCGTTCGGCAAGGTCCTGCAATTGGACCTGATATTCAACGGTTTCTGTAATATCCTGAACAGTACCACTGATCAGATAAGGTTTCCCGTTCTCGTCCATTTCGACCCGGCCCAATTCGTGGACGTGAGCTATGTTTCCACTCTTTTGTTTAATGATGCGATAGTGGATATCCAGTGAACCCGTTTTATATGATCTCTCAACGGCTCTCAAAAAGAAGTCAAAGTCATCGGGATGGATAATCTGTTTTAAGATATCGAAGGTGAAATCAATATCAGTGTCGAGCTCAACGATCTTATACAAACCTTCGGAAACGGAAGATTCATCGGTACGTATGTCGCGGCGCCAATGACCAAAATTGGCAAGCTTTTCCGCATTACGATACTGATTGGCCAGCTCCTGAAGTTGCCTTTCCTTACGTTTGATCTCAGTGGTATCGATCCCAATGCCTATAGACAGATCTTCAGTTACCTTAATATTTGACCAGGAAGTTTCAATGAGCTCTCCTGACTTTGTGATGACGTTGAAATCTTCCCAGCTGCCATCCGCTTTAAGCATGTGTTGTTTGGCTAATTCCTTTTGATCTTCAGGGATCATCGTATCGATCAGGTCAATAGTCTTGAGGTCTTCGTTTGTGTAACCGGCCTTTTGCTCAAAATGTTTGTTGATTCGATATACATTTTCATTCTCATTATGAAGGTTGATGAGGACCGGGATGTTGTTATAAATCTTTTCGAGTTCCAGCCGGTCTTGCTCGTGTTTGATTTCCAGCTCTTTCTGCTCGGTGATATCCATACCAATTCCAATGGTGCTTCCATCAGAGATACGAATGTTAGCCCATCGCTGAATTCTTTTTTCCCCTTGTTTTGTGACGGTTTCGAATTCCTTGAATGTACCATCAGCTTCTTCAATAGAATTCCAGGCTTTTTGGCGCATGTCCTTATCGGGATAAACAATTTCCATGATCCCGGGATTTTCAAGGTCTTTATCCGTGAACCCGGTGATCTCTTCATAGGCTTTATTCACACGAACCGTCTCTCCGTCAGAAGAAGTGATATCGATCATGACAGGGATATTCCTGAATACACTCTCAAAAAGCTCCTTCTCTCTCTGAAATTGATCCTCGAGTTTCTTTTGCTCTGTAATATCGGCCACTACTCCGGATAAGTGAGTTGCTTTGCCATTACTGTTATACAGCAGATTACCTCGGCTGTGCATCCAGTGAATGGATCCATCCTGCACTTTTATTCGGTATTTGACCTCAAAGTTTGAACTCTTCCGGCCAATGGTTTTCTCAAGTGCTTCGCGAACATACTCTCTGTCTTCCGGGTGAATGGCATCATAAAATTTATTGATGTTCCATTTGATCCGATTTGAAGGGATTCCAAAGAGTTTATGGTGATATTCAGATCGTTGAATTTTATTTGTTTTCAGGTCGATACTCCAGGAGGCCATACCGGCGGCATAAAGCGCAGAGTCAATGCGTTCCTTTTCGTTTGAGATCCTTTCGTTACTCAAATGGATCAGGTAGTAAAGGAAGATACCTGTGATCACCACATAAAAAAGCCCCTTGACGGTTTGATACTGAGAGATGAGTCTTGCATCATTGGTAAGCCAGATCAAAAATTGATCCGAAAGCAAGATCCAGAGCATCGCGAACACGAGGTAATATACCGTGATCGAAAAGGCATTTGGTTTAAAAAGATCAGGGACCCGGAGCATGTTATAAATGCATTATTCAGTGAATCTTTGGGATAAACTAACCGCTTTATCTCGCAAACAACAAACAATATTTGAGTTGGATGTGAAAAAGATACGAAAACCTAAGTCACCGGATCATCTGAAAACTTTTGCTAAATAAAAAACCACCCCCACCTTTAAAAGGCGAGGGTGGTTGTACTTGCACCCACTAGAACCCAAACTGGTTCTCTTGACCACAAAGTCAGAGCGATCTCAAAGCAATTCCTTACAAAAAAAGTGAAATTATTTTTTGTGAGAAAAACACGGTTAAAAGGTATTTAAAGAAGGTTTTTATGAAAAAGTTAAAAAGTAAACGTTCAGGAGCTCACAAAATCAGGCCGATCTTGTGCGAGCGTGAGAGTGTAGTAGTTTGCAGATAGGCAGAAATAAAAAAGCCGTCCTAATTAAGACGGCTTTGAAAGGCAATTGGTACACCCGGGGGGATTCGAACCTCCAACCGCCTGATTCGTAGTCAGGTACTCTATCCAATTGAGCTACGGGTGCATTTATTTGAGAGCCCTAAAGATAAGAAGTTAAATACAGTGGGGCAATTAATTTTAGAATGTGAATTTTTAATCCCCAAAAGTGAGAGTAAAGGTAGTCCCCCTGTCAACTTCACTGATTACACTGATATGCCCACCTAAGTTTGTCATATGGTTATACACCAGGTAAAGGCCAATGCCTTTGCTGTCTTCGTGGTCGTGGAATTTTTGGTGGAGACCAAACACCTTATCCTGATTATCCTCACTGTCAAACCCCTGACCATTATCTGAATATATAAGCTGGTGCTTTCCATCTACAACTTGAGTGGTCAGTGTTATTTCAGGATCCCGATCAGGATGAGCATACTTCACGGAATTCGTGATCAGGTTCAGAAAAATACTTTCGAGGTAATTTTGGCTAAAGTTGACCGTATCAAAGGTCTCAAAATTAGTAATGATGCTTGCTTTGGCATCCTTTAAAAGTGAACTGAGTGATTCAGTGACTTTATTCAGCACATCATTAAGGTTTAGCTTTTCTTTCTTGATGTGAAGCATGTCATCACTTTGAAGATGATCGACATATTGATCGAGCGTTTGTTTAAGGTTTTGTGATGCCGTCTTAAGTATCCTGATAAATTCCAGTGTTTCCGGATCTTTGATGTGATCAGTATCCATTAAGCTAAATACGGCAAGTAAATTACTTACGGGAGATCTTAAGTCGTGGGCCGTGGTATAGTTCAATTGCTTTAATCGCTGATTTGCTTTGGTTACTTCTGAAAGCAGCTGATTACGTTCTGATTCATGTTGTTTTATGTGAGTGATGTTTTTTGCGATCGCGTAAACCAATTTGTGATCATGTACAGGCATCGATGTCCATGAAAGCCAAACGGTTTTCCCATCTTTTGAAAGGTACCTGTTTTCAAAATTCAGAAGAGGCTTGCCGTTTCTTATGTTTTCCCTGTGCTTTTCTGTCAGGATGCGATCATCCGGATGAATGAAAGAGTTTATAGGTTGATCAAGTAGCTCCCTATCAGAATACCCCAGCAATTTGCAGAGTGCAGGGTTTACTTTTTTGAAATAACCATCAAAGCCTGCGATACAAAGCGGATCACTTGATAACTCAAAGAAGGGGGTAAGGGAATATATTTTATTCACCTCTGCTAAAGTATCATCAGAGTACATATTGTGAGTACAATTTTAAATAGATCCTGTATGCGATCAATGTAGTGCAAAAAAATTAAGGGGCTGAAGTAGCTAAGGGTTAATGTTTGGTTTGCTTATACCATGATTTTAATTGCTTTAAGAGCTCTGCATGATTGCCTCCGTTGAAGCGCCACTCACATTCCTTTAAAAACCAGTAAAAATTATCTGCTTTGATGCCGTTAAATTTGCGCATATGACGCTTGGCTTGATTCCAGAAATTCTCTATTCCATTTATGTGAT
Source organism: Gracilimonas amylolytica (assembly GCF_002911695.1). GTDB lineage: Bacteria > Bacteroidota > Rhodothermia > Balneolales > Balneolaceae > Gracilimonas > Gracilimonas amylolytica. The sequence goes on along the minus strand of NZ_PQBS01000010.1, from coordinate 518 downwards.
TCAGTTGATCTGCAAAGAGTTCACTGTGGTTAATTCGCATGTGGTGGAACTCAGAGATATCCAGGGCATTGTAGGAGCGAAAAGTATCGGTATAAACAATACTATCCGGCTGCACATTCTGTTGAATAATTGGTAGCAAGGTTTCTGTTTTAGCATTCGGAATAATAGCCGTGTACACTTTACCTCCACGCTTAAGTAATCCAAATACAGCTACTTTGCCGGTAGATCCACGGCCACGCTTACCTTTACGCTTGCCTCCAAAATAGCTTTCATCGGCTTCCACTTCCCCAGATAATTCATAACTGGGTAGTTTACTTGCAATGAGTTGACGTAGTCTCATAAAAAACCGTATAGCGGTGTTAGCTTGAACACCAATCAATTCCGAGGCTGCACGGGCCGTAGTACCTGCTACAAAATGTTCTATCAGCCGGCTTTGTTGGTGTGGGGTTAATCGACTTTTGCGTTCATACATAGTAACTAATTTAGCACCTTATTCAAGTCTTAGCTACTTCAGCCCC
>NZ_PQBS01000009.1 GCF_002911695.1 Gracilimonas amylolytica | reverse complement strand
CGAATGGAGCGGAGAAATCCACGGGGCTTGCCAAAACTACCAATGCCTTTTCAACCCCGGAGATCTCTCGGCTGCATTTCTCTCGCATGCGCTCGTTGCTTTTCACTCGAGATGACAGGCTCTGTAGAGAGTTTAACAGTATTCTATTCATTTCATACCATACCTCATATCCCCTGCAAATAATTCATTTATAAACCCTTCAGAATGTTTAATTTCTACTGAACTCAATCTATCATTCATTCGCCCTATGAATACCATTGTCAAATTGCTGATCTTTTTCCTGATCCTATTCATCGGATTTGCCGGTATCGCTTTTTACTGGACCTTCTACAAACCTCTGCCCGATTATGAGGATACCATCACCCTGAATGGTTTGAGTGAAACCGTGGATATTCACTGGGATGATTCCGGCGTGCCGCATATCTATGCGCAAAATGAGTCGGATCTTTATTATGCCCTCGGGTATGTGCACGCACAGGATCGCCTCTGGCAAATGACGCTCACACAGATCATGGCAGAAGGTCGATTTGCTGAATTTTTTGGTAATGATGAGGAACTGATCAAACTGGATACCTATCAACGGACACTGGGTTTCTGGAAGATCGCACAGCAACTGGTGGATACACTCGGTCAGGATGAAAGACGAGTTTTGAACGCTTATTCGAATGGGGTCAATGCTTTCATCGATAATAATTCCAATCGATTACCGGTCGAGTTTTCATTAGCAGGTATTGAACCTCTTGAGTGGACCCCCGTTCGGTCCCTTGCCGTGAGTCGGCTGATGGGCTGGGAGCTGAATATGAGCTGGTGGAGTGAAGTTACGTATCAGTACCTCAAAGAAAATTTGCCGCCACAACAATTCGATCAGCTTCAGCTGCAATACCCGAATTCGGCTCCTACCTCTCTGGATGATGAAGAATCCATGGGTTTCTCTTCTGCCCTGATGCCCATGCTGAAACAGGAGATCCATAAGCGGGAACTGCTTGAAATGGAAGGAACTCACGTTGGAAGTAATGCCTGGGTGGTGGATGGCTCTTTAACCGAATCGGGTTATCCCCTGCTGGCCGGTGACCCTCACCTGGGTCTGGATATGCCCGGCAAGTGGTATGAAGTTCACCTGAACCTGAACGGGAGAAATGTTTCCGGGGCCACGCTGGCAGGTGTACCGGCTGTCATTATTGGGCAAAATGATCACATGGCCTGGAGCTTTACGAGTATCATGAGTGATGATACCGACTTTTTCCTGGAACAGCAGGATCCTGAAGATCGTGGACGATACGTGGTTGATTCCCTTTCCAATGGCGAGATCGCGTTCGAATCGTTTGAGAAAGTACGTGAGATCATCAAAGTAAAGGATGGTGACGACCGCTCTATTGAGATCCGGTACACACAACACGGTCCGGTGATCTCTGATATTTATCCGGTGCCTGAACTCACTGGCGATAAACTCATTTCCATGCAATGGACCGGGTTTGAGCTTACCAACGAAATGAAATCCTTGTATAACATAAACTGGGCCGAAAATTTTCAGGATTTCAAGGATGCCCTTCCCTCCTTTGGTGTGCCCGGCTTGAATTTCATGTATGGTGATGTGGAAGGAAATATTGCCATGTATTCGGTGGCCAAATTACCCATCCGAACCGGAGATCCCATTACCCTGCGTGCCGGCTGGGATCCCGATCAGAACTGGCAGGGATTCATTCCTTTTGACGAATTGCCGCGTGTAATTAATCCGGAAGACGGCTGGATAGCCAATGCTAATAATAAACTTACTACGGGCGGGTATCCTTATTACATCGCTACCTTCTGGGAACCACCGAGCCGTATCGAACGCATCGAACAGATCCTTCTGAATAACGAGAACTTTTCGTACCGGGATTTTGAATCTCTTCAGAACGATTCGTATTCAAATTTCGCGGCCAAATTAACACCGATCATTCTGGAGATCCTTCGCGATCAGGATGCCTATAATTTCGATCTGCCTATTTCTTATCTGGAAAACTGGAATTTTGAATACAGCCTGAGTTCCACAGCGGCATCCATATTTGATACTTTCTTCCTCAATTTCACTGAAAATTCCCTGAAGGATGATCTTAGTGAGATCGCCTACGAAAACTTTACGCATCACGAGAACATCCCGGTTCGTACCATGACCTCACTCATTGATTCAGAGAGTACTCTTTTTGATGATAAGGCGACGGAAAAGATCGAGACCCGTGAAGATATGGTCATCAAAAGCATGCAGGATGCAATTCTATTTCTGAGTGATTCCCTTGGCAGTGAGCCGTATGAATGGCGATGGGAGCAACTGCATACCATCACATTCAAACCACCGTTCTTTGCCCAGGCCTCCGAAGCTCCCAATGCTCCTTCCACCCTGAAGATGATCGTAAATAATGTTTTGAGCAAAGGTCCTTACGAAGTGGAAAGTCACGGCATGAGCGTCAACAACGGTCAGTATCGCTGGGATCAGCCGTTTGAAATGATCCTCGGAGCCTCTATTCGTCGAATTTCTGATCTATCTGATATGAGCCGGAGTAAAAGCGTACTGCCCACAGGTCAGTCGGGAAACCCGTTATCCAGACACTTCGGAGACCAGACCGACCGCTGGCTGAACGGAGAATACCGATGGCTTTATCAGGACTCCACCGCTCTATTTGAAGGATCTGATGTAAGAACCATGCAGCTGGTGCCTGGTGGGTAGCATTCCAAGGGGACCCATCCTTGTTCCTTCCCTCCGTGGCGCTGACGCTTCGCAAGGAAGGAGACGCGTTGATGAGCACTTTTGAAAGCTTCAGACATCAACTCTGTTACAAAAATTCTATCCATATGTACTCTCCACCCATAATCCACCAAGGCGTCCCCTTTCCTTGCGGCTAAGCCATGGGCAATCAAATATTAACGACGTGCCGGAGGGAAAGGGACAGGGTTAGGGTCCCCACCTTTAATGTGAATAAACTCTCTAATTCTCTCCAACACCTTATCCAAATCACGCAGCTCTTCATTCCTGATCCTAAGCACTTTCAATCCCAATCCCTTCAACACAAGATCCCTTTGGAAATCATATTCTTTATGAATGTCATGTATTTTTCCATCTAATTCTATCACTAATCTTAGCTCTGCACAGTAGAAATCAGCGATGAAAAAATATTTACGCCCATTGCGGACTTCATAGATAAAAGGTTTTTGACGAAGAAACTTGTACCCGTTAAACTGACGTTTTCTTAGATATTTCCAAAGATGCTTTTCGGAAGGGGTTGGGTTATTTCTTAGCTCCCTGGCAATTTCTGTTATGGTTTTCCAAGACAGGTTCATAGCTGAATTAGCTTCTTTTTGGGATAAACTTCAAGCTCGCCCACCGGGACCCATCCTTGTTCCTTCCCTCCGTGGCGCTGACGCTTCGCAAGGAAGGAGACGCGTTGATGAGCTCATTCATTAGATTCCGACCTAAAGTTCGTTAAAACAGCCTTTGCATTACCATCCTATTTTAACTAACAATAGTAATATCTGATTAACTTTTTCACCAAGGCGTTCCCTTTCCTTGCGGCCTGGCCATGGGCAATCAAGTATTAACGACGTGCCGGAGGAAAAGGGACAGGGTTAGGGTCACAGAAACAAAACATTTACAAACCCGTACGCTCCCGCCTGTTATATTTCACAAAATCATAACCGCCAAATCATATTATGAAATCACGCATTTTATCGCTCCTGACTTTTTTGATCGTTGGGATATTTGTATTCACTTCCTGCACTCAACAACAAACAGAGTTTTCAGTGGATTACGAGAAATTCACTCTGGATAACGGACTTGAGGTCATATTTCACAAAGATGACTCTGATCCCGTTACCGCTGTTGCTCTTACCTTTCATGTTGGATCCTCACGGGAATTGGAAGGACGAACCGGATTTGCTCACCTTTTTGAGCATCTGCTCTTTCTGGAATCAGAAAACCTTGGTAAGGGTGGGCTCGATGAAATGAGTTCTCGTATCGGAGGATCCGGAGCCAATGGGTCCACGAGCCGGGATCGCACAAACTACTTCCAAACCGTTCCTAAAGATGCCCTCGAAAAAATGATCTGGGCCGAAGCAGATAAACTTGGCTACTTCATCAACACCGTGACGGAAGCTGTTCTCGCCAAGGAAAAGCAAGTGGTAAAAAATGAGAAACGGCAGGGCGTGGACAATCAGCCTTACGGACATGCAGGGTATGTAGTGGATAAAAATCTGTATCCTGAAGGACATCCCTACAGCTGGCAGGTCATCGGTTCACTCGAAGATCTTCAGAACGCCACCCTTCAGGACGTGAAGGATTTCTATAACAAATGGTACGTCCCGAATAATGCCACGCTTGTCATTGCCGGGGACTTTGACACCGCACAAGCCAAAGAATGGATCCACAAATATTTTGATGAGATACCACGCGGAGAAGAAATTGAGCCTTTAGCCGATCAACCCGCTTCTCTGGATGAAACCAAAAAATTATACTACGAGGATAACTTCGCTCGCTTGCCGGAACTTCGTATGGTGTGGCCGGGGGTTGATCTGTATCACGATGATGCCTATGCCCTCGATATTCTGACTCAACTGCTTTCAGATGGTAAGAAGGCCCCATTTTACAAAGTGCTGGTTGAGGAGGAAGAACTCACTTCGAACGTGTTCATGCGCAACGGAAATTCCGAAATTGCCGGTGAGATCTCACTCATCACAAGAGCCTACCCCGGAACCGACCTGAATGAGGTTGAAGCGGCCGTAAATGAAGCCTTTACCCGATTTGAGGAAGAAGGTTTTACCGATGATGATCTCAACCGCATCAAGGCAGGTATTGAAACCAATTTCTACAACGGATTATCAAGTGTACTTGGGAAAGCCTTTCAACTGGCTCAATACAATATTTTTGCCGGTGATCCCGGTTACATCAATGAAGACATCCAGAAGACCCTGGCCGTTACCAAAGAAGACGTGATGCGGGTGTACGAAAAATACCTCAAAGAACAGCCGTTTGTAGCTACAAGCTTTGTTCCACAGGGACAGACTGATCTTATCCTGGATGGCTCAAAAGAAGCTGAAGTTCAGGAAGAACAGATCGTAGCTGAAGGTCGCGGGGAGCAATTTGAATTACCTGAAGAAACTGAATACGAACGCACTCCTTCAAGCTTTGATCGTTCAATTGAGCCTCCTTATGGTGAAACCCCTGCTCCGGCCATTCCGGAGGTCTGGGAAGCAAGCTTGAGTAACGGACTTGAGATCTATGGTATCGAAAATTACGAACTACCTTTGGTAGAATTCGAGATCACTCTGAAAGGAGGTTTGATGCTGGAAGATCAGGACAGAGTTGGCGTCTCAAACCTGATGGCAGATCTGATGACCAAAGGTACCGCCAACAAAACACCTGAAGAACTGGAAGAGGCGATCGACCTGCTTGGGGCAAGTATCAACGTGTATGCAGGCAGGCAGTCGGTAACGATCCGCGGTAACTCGCTGGCTCGTAACTACGAGGAAACCATGAGTCTTGTTGAAGAGATCATGCTTCAGCCTCGCTGGGATGAGCGCGAATTTGAGCTGGCTAAACAAAGTACTTTAAGTCAGATCGCACAGCAAAGTGCCAATCCTAACAGCATCGCCTCTAACACTTTCAATAAGCTGCTGTACGGAGAAGACCATATTCTCTCCTACAATCCGGTTGGGACCACAAATACGGTAGAGGCCATCACTCTTGAGGACCTCAAGCAGTACTACCGGAATTACTTCTCCCCTTCTGTGGCCGATATGCACATTGTAGGGGCTATCAGTAAAGATAAGGTGGTAGCCTCACTTTCATCCATTGAAGAGCAGTGGGAAAACACACCGGTAGAGATCCCGGAATTCGATCTCCCGGAGGCGCCGGAAAACTCCACGGTTTATTTCTACGATGTTCCTGATGCTAAGCAATCAGTACTTCGTTTCGGCTATCTGGCAATGCCCGAAACCGATCCTGATTTCTACAAAGCCAATATCATGAACTACAAACTTGGTGGCGGGGGATTTGCTTCCAGGCTCACCCAGGAACTGCGCGAAGGCAAGGGATATACCTATGGTATCCGGTCCGGATTCTCAGGAACCGATATAGCCGGTCCATTCAGCATTTCAAGCGGTGTCCGAACCAACGTGACCTACGAATCTGCGGCCTTGGTGAAAGAGATCCTCGAACAGTATCCGGATACGTTCACTGATGAAGACCTTGAAAATACCAAAAGCTATCTCATCAAGAGTTCAGCGCGTCAGTTTGAGACTTCCGGCTCAAAACTAAACATGCTGTCTAATATCAGTTCGTATGGATGGGCACCCGATTATGTAAGGCAGCGTCAGGAAACGGTGCAGAATATCACTAAAGAAGAAATTCAGTCACTGGCAAGGGAATATGCCGATCCCAACAAGATGATCTGGCTGGTGGTGGGTGATGCCAAAACCCAAATGGATCGCCTGCAGCAACTTGGATTTGGTAACCCGGTTCTTGTAAACGAATATTTTGAAGAGGGAAATTAATATTTAAGATCCTTTTTCAGACCAAGCCTGAAACGCCGATGATTCAATTGAGTTATTGGCGTTTTTTTTGGCTCAATATCCGACATACGATTTCCCTGCCTGCAATTCCATGATGCCTCTTCGGGTGGCAAATCGAACCGGTATGGACACAAAACCACCTCCGCGTTTTGCCTTTTTAACTACAAAATGCAGATGAGGTCCGGTTGCAAATCCTGTTGCCCCGGAATATCCGATAAGCTGCCCCATCCTCACATTTTGGCCTAACTCCACATTCACTCCACGGAATTTAAGATGTGAATAATCGGCAAAAGTGCCATCATCATGCATCACGGTAATGAAGTTGGCATATTCCATAAACTCGGCGGTAGGTCCCCCTTTTGAATTGCTTCCTTCAAGCATCACCACCTTTCCATTACGGGCCGCATAGATCGGGGTTCCTTCCGGCATGGCAAAGTCGAGCGCATGCGGAAGCTCTCCCTGATGCGAGAAGGAGCCGTTGAAACCCTGAGTCAGTAAAAACTCTTCCCCAATTGGGAACGGCAGTCGATAGGCAAATGAATCGTTGTGCTGCACATTGATATCCCCCATATAATACCGATACCGTGAGCTGTAATCCCATCCGGCCGATACATTGGAGTACTCAAATTCCATTAATTTGAGATCCGTATTGGGCTGAATTACCTGTACCAAAGGGAGGTTCCTGCTGGGAGTCAAATTCTCATACTCCACCATATAATTCAGGGTCACGGGGTAGAGATTGGAATTCCTGACATAGATCTCAATGCCCGTTTCAGTTTCGATTCGGTAAACAGTCACTGAACTGTTATCTTGGGGCAGCCCGGTGACAATCAAAAACAGAAGTATCCAGAACGATTTCATGGTGATTTCTTTTTGAGGATTACTTCTATAATATCGGTAAAAAAAGATATCATCTTATATTAAATGGAATTAACGCTTGTACAACTTTTACTGCTTTTAGGAGCAGCCGTAGATTCTGATACAGATGATCACGGCCTCTATTTGAGGATCAGGAATGGAGATCAAAAAGCTTTTAAGATATTTTTTGAGAAACACCATGATGAACTGTTCCGCTACCTCAAACAAAAGGGATTAGCAAAAGAAGCTGCTGAAGACCTCATTCAAAAAGCTTTTGTGTACATCTGGGAAAACCGGGATGGCATTGATGAAACCAAATCCTTGCGGGCTTATCTATTCCGTATCGCTTATACGAGAATGTTGAATCTCTTCCGCGATCATTCCAAATTTGATAAAAATCAGGAAGTACCTGATGTAGCTGAATCACAAAACTCTGCTGACGAAGTTCTCAACCGAAGGGAATTAAATAACGCCATCGAAAAAGCGATCTCTGCCATGCCCGATAAAAGACAGGAGGTTTTCCGGCTCTGTTTTCTTCAGGAATTCACCTACAAAGAAGCCGCTGAAACCCTGGAAGTGTCTGTTAAGACCATTGAAAACCACATGGGACTGGCTTTAAAAGACCTTCGTGCCTCTTTATCTCAGGTCGCCAAAGATTATTTATAAATTTTTTTAGGGGTACTCTTCTTTTTGTGTGTAATAAGGGTGAACACAAGACAGTTGGAAGCTGTTTACTTAACCAAATAATTACAACACAAGGAACAAAACAATGAATTTATCAAGATTGTTTACCCCGCTAACGTTTTTAGTTGCTGCTCTATTTATTACCACGGGCTGTGATATCGCCGGCTCCGATAACAACGGACCCAAAGATGTATCCGTAAAAATGCAGATCAACACCAACTCAACCGCAGCAAAATTCAAAGCTGTGAGCCTCGATTCTTTAACAGAGATCAAATTTCTGGTTGAAGAACTTGAACTCGAAAGCGTAAATGATGACTCTGCTGACTTTGAGGTTGAAGATCTCATCGTGAATCTTCCTTTAGATGGAAGTGCCATTGAGCTTACCTCACAAAATATTCCTAACGGACTCTATGACGAGTTTGAGATGGAGATCGAAAATGATGATGACGGAAACTCTGTTAACGACCCGGATTTCATTAAAGACGGTGATGACGATGGGTACTCTATGGTGATCAAAGGTATTTATAACGGTGAAGAATTCATGTTCAGAACCGATACCGACTTCGAGATCGAAATGGACCTGAATCCACCTCTGGAGATCAGCGATACCAGCGGCTCACCTTCAGTAGCCATTAACATTGATCCATCAGCTTGGTTTGTTGACTCAAGCGGAAACGCCCTGGATCCAAATGATCCCGCAAACAGGGACATCATCGAAGACAACATTGAAAACTCATTCGATGCTGAAGGAGATGACGACGATGACGATGACGATGATGATGATGATGATGATGACGACGATGACGATGATTAATCATTCCTGTGAAGACTGACTTATAACACTACCCAAACAAACCCTGCCATCTGAACCATGGCAGGGTTTTTATTATTTTATTGATCTAAAACTTTTATACCATTGGTTAGGGGTTTTCATCGGTTCATGTGTAATACCTATGAACATCAACAATCAATTTTTAACTATGAAAACACTCATAAGAAACTTAACGAAAGCCACCGGTTTTGTTCTTGCTTCAGTTGTGATCTTCTCAGCCTGTAGCCTGGGAGATGTATCCAGTGAACTCAACAACAATGAACTGACACCGGAAGAGCTGGAAGCCGCCAGCCAGATCATGGGGCAAGCCCTTTCTGACGATAATGATGGCGTTTTTTCCAGTTTGAATGATGCCCTCGCAACAATATCAAGCGATGGATTTTCAACCGGCAACACCGCCTTCAAAAATGACGACGAAGACGATGATGACGATGAATACTCCGGCCGTGGAAACGAACGGAATTTCGACTATGAATACGATCCTGCCACCGGTACTCATACCCTGAGCTTTGAGAGAAGCGTTGTAAAACCGAATTTCGAGAAAAACATTTCAGCACTTCTCACTTACGTTTTCACGGATATTGATGATCAGTTCATTGCTATGCCAAGAGCAAACAGTGATCAGATCGAAAATATTCAGTTCACGGCCAACAGAACCGGAGACCTCACCAGCAACTTCAGATCTTCCGACTTCAGCCGTGCCGATACCCTTGCGATCCGTGGTGTCAGTGATGCCACCGAGATCCTGACTCTTGATGGCAAACACACCGGCAACGGTTCCATCAATGGAGTACGCAAGAATGGTGATACCTTTGAACGCTCATTTGTCAATGAGATAAACCTGCTGGATGTACAGATCAATAAGGATACCGTGGCCTTCTACGGCTCCCTCGAACAAGGTGTGACCGGTACCCTGACTTATGAAATGAGTATGTATAAAAATACCAACGGTGACGAATCCACTAAAACTGTTTCGGGAACCATTGAAATGGATGGTGATGGTACGGCCCTGCTTCGGTTCGCGGATCTGCCAAAACTGTACAAGGTCAATTTAAAATCCGGTATAGTCACCGACGATGAAGACGAACTGGAAGCCATTGTCAGCGAAGTGGACACCGTTGAAAGAACCGTTCTGCTCAGCAACGATATACTGGTAGTTATCACCGGACGTACCGAAGTTGAGGGAGATGATGGCATCGAAACCCTGGAAGAAGTAGCCGCTGCCCTTGAAGCCGGAACCACCGTCTATGCCGATGTGGAAGGTTACATCAGTCCACAAGATCAGAGCCGGTTCATAGCCGATGAGATCGAGTTTGAGTATGAGGACGATGATGACGGCGAGGACAGTGATGACGACGATGATGATAATGACGATGACGATGATGATGATGACGGCGACAGTGATAACTAATACCTGATAATCAATAAACTAACACCGGGTAAGTACTCCTTACCCGGTTACTTCTATGGCAAACAACCCCAACATATTACCACCCAATGATCCCGACCTCCTTCTTGCAAAAAGAATCGGAGAGGCTCTGCCTGATCTCAAGGCTTTAGGTTCTGATGAGGATCCGTTGCTCAACGACCTGTTCAATTACAAGAGAACCGTTGAGGAAAAGGATGTGGATATGGTGAATTCTGATGATCTCTGGGATTCCATAGAAAGCAAGATCAACGAAACCGGGTCAAGTAAAGGAAGGATCCTTTCAATGACTCCTGCCATAAGGCGCTTTGCCATTGCGGCTTCTATCCTGATCGCAGCTGTAGTTGGAAGCTTCCTGATCCAGGATCAAGCTCAGCCTACCCTGATCGGTCAAAGCTTTGCATCCATTTCTCAGGTTACACTCAGTGACGGATCAAGCGTTAGTCTTCGCCCACACTCGAGGATCTACATGATCAGTGAAAATGAGAATGAGATGGCCTATAAACTGGAAGGTGAGGCTTATTTTGAGGTTACCTCCGATCCGCAAAGAATATTTACCGTAAAAACCGAACGATCAAAAGTTCAGGTTCTGGGGACTAAATTCATCTTGAGTGAACGGGATAATACTTCCAGCGTATTCCTCGAAGAAGGCCGCATCAGCTTTGAAGCCCTCGATTCAGGCAATGCCATCGAGTTAGAACCGGGGCAGTCCTCTAAAATTGACCTTAATACGCCTTCTCCTGTGGTCACCCAAAAAGATCCGCAGGTGTACACCGACTGGCTTAATAACGAACTTATATTCAATAACGACCGGGTTGGTGATATTTTCAGCGAGCTTGAACAGCATTATAATATCAGCATTCAGGGTCCTGATGTCGTTAAGAATGAAACGCTCAGCGGATCTATTGAGTTAGGCGATATTGACGCCGTTCTAAGAGATTTTGAGCTCGTTCTTGGCGGTAGCTTTACTAAAGTTGATACCAAAACCTATCAGTTTAACGCGGATTCATAATCAATGGCCAAAACTTTCACTCGTTCGCTTTTTGTAGGGGTAGTATTTGCCGTCGTTTCATTACCGGCCTTTGCTCAGTTCAGTTTTCAGGCTGAACCGTTGATCGATGTGATACGGACATTGGAGGACGAAACAGATTATCGGTTTCTCTATAGAGAATCTCAGATATCAGATATCAGGGTGACCTTCGAAACGACTACAGAAACCTTTATTCAGGACCTTGAGACAGAACTGAGATTTTATCAGATCGCTATTGAAGCGGATGAACAAAGGCAACAGATCGTCCTTTACCGTAAAAATGAAAGCGACAGTCCGGTGCTGTCCATTAGCGGTCAGGTAGTGGATGCTGAAACCGGTGAGCGACTTCCCTATGCCACTTTATCATGGAAAACGAGTGAAAAAACCTATGGTGTTGCCGGTAACTCATCCGGAGCCTTTACCATCAACACCACGGTCAGAAATCCTGACTTCACTCTCCAAAGTTCCTATCTGGGATATGAAACCAAACAACTCACCCTTGACCTCCGTGAGGGATTCTCATTTGAAGACGTCACCATTCGGCTCACCCCTACTGCCGTTCAGGGACAGGATATCGTGATCACAGGTTTTACCTTCCCTTCCAGCTCCGACAGTATTTACAGAAACTTTATCAATACCGGGGTGCTCAGTCCTTTTGGGGAGAATAACACAACCCGGGCACTGCAATCACTGCCTTCGGTGACCAACGGTCCGGCCGTCAATAATGGGATCAATGTCCGAGGAAGTTCCGCTGATGCCACACAGATACTTCTGGATGGGATCACCATCTATAATCAAAGCCACCTGTTCGGACTGCTCGACAGTTTTAATCCCAATGCCCTGCAAACCTCAGGGTTTTTCTATGATGTGACACCCGCTCAGCTGCCTTCTTCTCCCGGAGGTACCCTATCCATGCTCACAAAAACCGGCTCCCTGAATAGCTTCAGTGGGTCTGCGGGACTGAGCAATACCGCCTTCAATGCCACGGTTGAAGGACCACTTAGTTCCGGCCGCAGTAGTTTTCTCTTTTCGGGGAGAACCTCGACCATGAACACGGTTAACTGGCTGGGCAACGAAGACCTGATCGCCTATGGCTTGAATGTGGATCGACCCAGTGAGGTGTTGACTGATAATCTTACCGACCTGCAATCCCGGCTGGTAACCCCCGGTGATTACGATGCCATGTTCTATGACCTGCACGGCAAAGTCTATTTCGAAAATAAAAACGGTGGCCGGCTGAGCTTTGGTGCTTACTACGGTGCCGATAATGTCTCACAGGATGCCCAAAGGCTGGTGCGCCGGTTCAACCCGAATGATCCCCTTGAACGCTTCAGTCAACAGGATGTTGAAACCCTGAACAAATGGGGAAATTTCAGTTCAAGCGTGTCTTACAAATCGCCGATCACATCAAGGTTCTATAGTCAGACTTTAGCTGCGGTGAGTATTTATAATACCGAATTCAAAAAGGATGATTTTGTGTATAACCGGGTAGATTCAGGCGGAACCGGTGTTCAGGTGTTTACCTTTCCGCTTGAGAACAAAAGTGTCTTTAACGAGATCAAATTTGACCAAAGCTTTGACCTGAGCCTGCCATCAGGATTCTGGACCTTTGGAGCTTCCTATCAATATTTCATCGGAGAGTATTTTGAGGAATCCTTTGATCGTCCCGGTTTTCTGAATGAATTTCAGTCGAGCCTGATCGATATCTATGCTCAGCTGGATCACACCTCCTGGGATCCGTTGGATCTGTATCTGGGGAGCCGCTTTCATTACTATACCGATGTATCCAAAGTGTACTTTTCACCCCGCATAAAGCTGAAATTCCTGAACGACCGAACTCTGTCTTTTGGATTGGGATACAGCCGGAATTATCAGTTCATGCACCGTCTTTCGTTCTATAATGTGAGTAGTCCCGATATCTGGGTGATCAGCACGGATCAACAACCTCCTACCTCCTCCGACTATTACACCGCCGGTATGTACCTTCGGTTTGGATCGAACGCATTATTTCAGGTCGAAGGCTATTACAAATCTCTGGATAACGCCCGTTTGTTTGAGATCAACTCACAGACCCTCACCAACAGTTTTGATGCCCTGCCATGGCTGTACGATAATGACGGAACCTCCAAAGGGGTTGAGTTTATGCTGAGAAACAGATTGGGGCCACTTACCCTGACTAATTCATACACACTTTCGGAAGCCACATTCAGCAATCCCGAGATCCTGAATGGAGAGGAATTTTATGCACAATGGGATCAAACTCATTCCTTTACAAGTTCAGCTGAGATCAGTCTCATTTCCGGTCTGACGTCATTCCTGAGTTTCAATTATGCTTCCGGCTCTCCAAACCGACTCAATTTCCTTCAGGTTGAAGAGCAAGAACGTCTCTCCGATTATCAGCGATTGGATGCCGGACTGGAGTACTCCGGTTCGGTTGGGGAAACTGAATTTGAACTCAAGACCTCCATTTTTAACCTCCTTGACAGAAATAATACCTGGTATCGCGAGCTGAACCTGGTGATCGATACCTCGGTCCCCCAAAATCAGAGAAGACTAACCTCCCGGCCTGTCGATGTGTATGATCTTGGGTTTCAACCTTCCTTCAGTGCTCAGATCTGGTTTTGATCCTGTTCTGTTAAAACGGCATCCACTTCCATTTCAACGATCAGATCGGGAGAGATCAGCTTACTGACCTCCACCAACGTAGCTGCCGGTTTTATGTCTCCGAAGTATTCTTCATGAGCTCTTCCGAAAGCTTCCCAGTCATCAATATTGGTTACAAAGGTTCGGGTTCGTACTACATCCTTCAGGGAACTTCCCGCTTCAGTCAGGGCTTTCTCTATATGTTTAATGCACTGAACCGTTTGGGCATACAGATCACCTTTACCGACCACATTACCTTGCTCATCCACGGCGGTGGTACCGGATACAAATACCTGATTCCCGACTCTTACAGCCCGGCTGTAACCGACCTTATCTTCCCACACCGCTCCGGAACTGATATTGATGCGTTTCATCCTAACTCCTGTTAATTGAGTGCCTGACTAAAATCGGGTCCTAAGGGAACTTCCAACCCTTCAGCTTCTTCTATTACTTTTGTTGCCTCAGCCTGCTCATCCATTGATCTCAATAGCCGGATCAGATCTACTCGGGCTTGCAAATGATAGGGATTTAGATCAAGGGCTTCTTCAAACTGATCACGAGCGGTTTCCGGATCGTTTTCAGCTTGCGATAATTTACCTTTCACGGCTAACAGCCCGGCTTGAGGGTATGGAAGTTGTATCTCTGTTTCCACTTCTGCCAGTAACGAACCGGCTTTTTCCATATCTGAATTCAGGATGTGAACTTCAGCCAGCAACAGATCTTCCATGTAACCCAGGCGACTTTGATCAAACTCTGCTAACAAAGTGTTGGTTTCTTCTGCCTCTCCCTTAGTGGCATGGATCCAAGCGATCCTAAGGGCATAACCCGCCACAGAATTGCCGGCTGATTCCAGAATGCGCTGTCCTTCCTGCAAAACCTCCAATGCCTCATCATACGATCCCTGTCTTATCAATACATCAGCTGTTGAAAGCCGAAGTTCAAAATTCTGTGGATTTTGAGCCAGCAAACCTTCAAAAAATGGCGTCACTTCTGCGGAATAACCCAATTGACTCTTTAGCTCATTCATAAAGGTCTCTGCCTCTTCTTTACGATCGGTCAGGTAGGTGGAGATCGTTGGAGCCACTGCTACATAATCTTCCGCTGTGGTCAGGGCCCGGGCCACTTCCCCATATTCGAGATACCGCTCCCTCATCAGGCGGTTAAGCTGAGCAGCTTCAGAAAGGTCCTCTTCAAGTTCTTTAGCTTTGGCCAGTATCGGTTCCTGCCGGTTCAGAGCACCCTCAAATCCCAATTCTCCGTTAAGGGCTTCGTAATGAAGAATATTAGCCTCATCCACATAGGTTGGAGCATAATTACTATCCAGCTCCTTAGCCTGACGGATGTATGACCGGGCTTCCTCAAATTCCCCCTGACGTGCTTTGACCTGTGAATACTCCAGGATCGCTGGCACATAATCAGGACTATAGGTCAAAGCGGTATCAAGATAGGCGGCTGCCAAAGTCAGATCACTCCATGACCTGCCCGCCAGCGAAACATAGGTTTGTGCCCAGTTGTCTGCCAGAACATCCTTATTCCCGGCCAGATACTCTTCCTGTTTTTTCAGAAGTTCTTCCAGAAACGCATAATAATCCGGATCCTTTTCCTGAATATAATCTTTGGTATTCATGGATTTATGGTTCAGGGGGTGAACCTTTTTTTCTGCCAAAAACCCGGCATAACCCTGTGCAAAGAATTCACTCTCGTTGTTGGAAGCATAATAATCCAGGGTTTTATTATTAGCCATTGCCTCATGATACAAGGCCCGTATCTTTCGATCTTCTTCATCGGTCAAGATTCTTCCGTGATACAAGTGGGCATACTCATGAGCCAGTACATTCCTTTCAAGATGAGCTCCCCTTTCCAGATACTCGATCCCGGTGGCTCCGCTTCCCACACCTCGAATATCCATCCATTGACGGTTATCGAAAGTGGTACCATAGCGGAAATAGTTTCGATCCATGGCGATAGCCAGGTCAATGTGTAAAGGGGGGATCGCAAAATCCGAATCAAATTTTTGGATCATCTCCAGATAGGCCTTACTCGGTCCGATCTGCTGGGCAATCATCTTTTTCACCCTGTCACCCGGGTAGTATTCCGCATCCTTAAAGACCTCGTAAAATACCGAGCCCTCTTCAGGTATCTCAGTATTCTCTATGATCAGTTCAAGGTCGTCATACTCCTCCAGATACTGAAATTGCCGTTGTTTGATAACCGCAGCCAGAGCATTGTGTGCCGGACCATAATTCTGTTTTTGTTCGAGGATCCGACGGAAATGTACCTCTGCTGAGTCGAGTCGCTCTGCCCTATCCATGCTGTAGTACATATAATAGAACGAGCCTCTCATCATCTCCGGCAGTACCGATTCCGGATATTCCTCACCAATTTCCCTCGTTAGATCTATCGCTTCATCCACACGATCTGCAGCCAGTAACGCATCTGCTTCCTTCAGTTTTTCCCGAACTTCCTCATCGGTTTCATGGGCATAATCTGCATAGGTCAGATTGGTATGACCATTTCCAAAATGCCAGTGTGCCAGATAATGTAGTGGGTTCACGTCAAACGCCAGATTCCACTGACCGGCCATATTATCGAGCTGAGTGGCATCCACCCTTCGCCAAACGGCATATCCATAACTGAATCGGGCATCCGCATTGAACGGGTTGACCTCTAATGCTTTTTGCAGGGCAGGCTCAGCGGCAGCCGGATCCTGATCCCAGAACAACACTTCACCTTCGAGCAAATACCCCTCAGCCAGAGCAGGATCCCATTCCTGAACATCTTTAGCCCATTGTAATGCGTCTTCGTAATTTCGCTTTAACAGGGCTGCACGTCCCTTGACAACCCCGGCTTGGGCATCCGATTCATGCTCCCGTAAAATAGACTCTGCAATAGCTTCAGCTTCATCCAGTCGCCAGGCCTGTATCTCAAGCTCAGCCTTCAATAAACGAGCTTCTCTGTTTGAGGGATTGCCTTCCAGAACCTCATTCACTAATGCTTCAGCATTTTCATATCTGTGTTTCTTAAAGTTGAGTCCGGCCCTGACCAGATTTACCTCATCAGAGTCTCCCATCTCATTCAAATATCTCTCTGCATCTTCCCAGAGGCCTAATTCCACCAGCTTTTGAACAGCATCCGCTGTCACCTCCTGCTCCAGAGCCTGCAAAGTTTGGGTTCTTTCCTGCGCCAGCTGCTGATTGGCAGTGGTGAGGTTATTTGCACTTTTTTTGGTTCTATCACATGCCAATGATGTGAGTAGTAAGACCACAACAAATAATTTTAAAAATGATGCTTTATACTTCATTATTTTTTGTTTGTAATTAGCAATTGGGATGTAAATTGATCGGTATCGATAATTTTTTCTAGTTAATTCTCAATAAACCTTATTTCACTCTGTCCCCTTCCTATTTCTTGATAAAAAGGTATCAAGCGTTCTTCAACAAATTTGTTAGGGGCTGAAGTAGCTAAGGGTTAATGTTTGGTTTGCTTATACCATGATTTTAATTGCTTTAAGAGCTCTGCATGATTGCCTCCGTTGAAGCGCCACTCACATTCCTTTAAAAACCAGTAAAAATTATCTGCTTTGATGCCGTTAAATTTGCGCATATGACGCTTGGCTTGATTCCAGAAATTCTCTATTCCATTTATGTGATTCAGTTGATCTGCAAAGAGTTCACTGTGGTTAATTCGCATGTGGTGGAACTCAGAGATATCCAGGGCATTGTAGGAGCGAAAAGTATCGGTATAAACAATACTATCCGGCTGCACATTCTGTTGAATAATTGGTAGCAAGGTTTCTGTTTTAGCATTCGGAATAATAGCCGTGTACACTTTACCTCCACGCTTAAGTAATCCAAATACAGCTACTTTGCCGGTAGATCCACGGCCACGCTTACCTTTACGCTTGCCTCCAAAATAGCTTTCATCGGCTTCCACTTCCCCAGATAATTCATAACTGGGTAGTTTACTTGCAATGAGTTGACGTAGTCTCATAAAAAACCGTATAGCGGTGTTAGCTTGAACACCAATCAATTCCGAGGCTGCACGGGCCGTAGTACCTGCTACAAAATGTTCTATCAGCCGGCTTTGTTGGTGTGGGGTTAATCGACTTTTGCGTTCATACATAGTAACTAATTTAGCACCTTATTCAAGTCTTAGCTACTTCAGCCCC
>NZ_PQBS01000008.1 GCF_002911695.1 Gracilimonas amylolytica | reverse complement strand
TCCCGAATGCTATGACTTAATCAAGTACTAAGCAGCCTTTTTTTGTTTGTCGAATCTGGATTCATGGTTTGATTTATAGCAAGTTTGGCTGTTCCATATGGCACATATAATAGTGATTAATTTGTTTACCAGGTTATTACGAACTACCGGCCAAGGCTTACCTTCCTCCAGTTTTTTCTGTTTATAGGCACTGAATTTATCGTTGTGTGTACTGGCCGAGCGGGCTGCCATGGTTAACGTAGAACGTGCTTCTGCACTTCCATGGCCGGAAGAACGCGTTTTCCCACGCACCGAACTTCCTGAACTATGACTATGGGGAGCTACTCCAAAACGGGAGGAAATAGCCTTAGGATTCAATTTTTGTTCTCCAAAAAAGAGAATCAGCCACATCCAGGCGGTAACTTCTCCAATACCAGGAATACTGACCAGCAAGTCGTAGTATTCCTGCAGCCCATCATGGGTTTGTATGCACTGCCGAATGTGCTGTTCCAACTGGGCAATATGGTTGTCAAATAACTGTAGTTGCTCTTCCCACCCCTGGCGCACCAGCTCCGGGCAGTCCGGCTGTTGGGCCGATTGCGTTTGCTTGGTTTTGGTGGCCGTTTGCTGGCGTATCAGCCGGCGACGTTCAGCATAGAGTTGTTGAAGCTGATCTAATACCGGCTCTGCCGGGGTGCTCAGTGATAACTGATCAGCAAAACGATCCGCGTATTCAGCCAGTAGCTGAGCATCAAACTGGTCATCTTTACGATGGTGGTCCGGGCCCACCTTTTCCAATATGGTGGTCTTTTCTACCGAGCATCTCCATCCCATTTGGGTTAACGCAACCAATAGTCGTTTACCATAGATTCCGGTGTCCTCCATACAAATAACACTGTTCTGGTCGGTACATCCCGCCTCGGTTATCCACTGGTTTAGTTGTTGGAAACCGGACTCGCAATTTGCGCACTGCATATGTTCCCCGGAAGGACGGTGCCAGCAGTCCAGGGTATCTTTAGAAATATCTATACCAATAAAGTGGGTTAGATTTGTGAGATCCATAAAAAATCCTCATGTTTGATTAACCTTAATGACGTATGCCAGCTAGGTATTATCGGACCTGACTCTGTTCGTAGTGTTTTACTAGCATGCTATTTAGGTTTGGATAATACCGAAGCCGGAGGGGCTGATTCGGGATTTCGAGTTCTGCTCGACACACTCGGTTAGCCTGTCTCCGGCTCGCTGGTATTATAAAAAAGCAGAGTTGACTGCCTTTCTCAATACTTAAAGTCTAACAGAGCATTCGGGAGAAGGATCCGCACAGCCTGAATTATCCTTTTCACGACCTCATTTGCCTGCCTGCCGATTGAGGTAGGTCTTCTACTTCTCAAGGAGAAGGACGCCTTTTATGTTATGCCTGGTAAATCGGTAGTGCAGTAAAATCTTTAGTTACTATCTTGTTTTGAACCGGGATTTACAGGATTAGAAAACATTCTACAGGATTTAGTTCGATACTCATTATTCCTTGTTGAGTTTTGGATATTCCACTTGTCAACCTCATCCGCCTGCTGGGAAGTAGGTCTTTTCGCCTGCCCTGAATTCTAAGGATGAAAAGGAAGTAGTTTCTATAAGCTTGATTGTTTGTATAATAAATGAAGAAACAATGAATCCGGAATAAGCAAAGTCTATGATTTAGATAGGATAATTTGAGGGGTTATTTTGCTGATTAAACCTTATAATTAAAGCTGAATTAAATAAGGAAATTATTATGGAAGATATTGCAGGAAAAACATTCAAAGTTGTAATCGTTGGAAGTGGTCCGGCCGGATTAACAGCGGCACTTTATGCAGCTCGTGCCGACCTGAAACCGATCGTTTTTGAGGGACCGGAACCCGGTGGACAGCTTATGACCACCACTGATGTTGAAAACTTTCCCGGTTATCCTGAAGGAGTAATGGGCCCACAAATGATGCAGGATTTTCGTGAGCAAGCCACTCGGTTCGGGGCCGATTGCCGTTACGGAATGGTGACGAATATTGATTTCAGCCAAAAGCCATATATCCTCACCATTGATGATAATGTGGAGATCTTTGCCCACTCCGTGATCGCTTCTACCGGAGCATCGGCGAAATGGCTGCACTTGCCAAGTGAGCAAAAACTGCGCGGTAAAGGTGTATCTGCTTGTGCAACCTGTGACGGTGCCTTTTTCCGGGATCAGCATGTTCTTGTGATCGGAGGTGGAGATACTGCGATGGAAGAGGCCACATTTCTAACCAAGTTTGCCAGTAAGGTTACGGTTGTACATCGCCGTGATGAATTACGTGCCTCCAAAACCATGCAACAGCGCGCCTTTAACAACGATAAGATCGAATTCATGTGGGACAGTGAGCTGGTTGAGGTCCTGGGTGACAATGTTGTGGAAGGAGCCAAAGTCAAAAACCGGAATACAAATGAAGTTACTACCCTTGATGATGTAACCGGTGTTTTTGTAGCCATTGGGCACAAGCCTAATACCGATCTCTTCAAAGGTGTGGTTGAGATGGATGATGTGGGATATATTCAGACTAAAGCACAATCAACAGAAACGGACCAACCCGGACTATTTGCCTGTGGTGACGCTATGGATGCGGTTTACCGGCAGGCAATTACTGCGGCCGGAACCGGATGTAAGGCGGCTTTGGATGCTGAGCGCTATCTCGGAGAGCTGGAAAGCAGAGAAGCTATTGCCGAGTCACATTGGAAATAATTGAATTGATAAGTGAGAAAGTGATGAAGTGAGTCGATTTTTTAAAACTCACTTCATTACTCATTACTTAATCACTTTTCTTTTTACCTACCGTTTTTTCGTCTTTCTCTTCTTCTTTTTTAGGATCTGAGTCAGATTTAGACTTTGTTTTCTTTGCTGTATCAGTCTCAGTTTCCTCTTCTTCGTCTTCATCCTTTATATCAATGAATTCGGCATCTACTGAATATTCGTCTTCGTCGGTGACTTCCCTCTCCACGATGATCTGATAATCGTTGATGAACATCGCAAACATACCGATCGCTGAAATAACCGGAGCCATAGCTGCTGCCAGGGTCACACCGCCCACACCCATTGTCAGGTTCGTCTGAAACTTGATCTCTCCTTCTTTGTTCTTGATGATAAGCTTACGGGCACTTCCTTCTTTGATCATTTTTCGGATCTGACTGATCACTTCATTAACACCGCCCTGTATCTCCTGATAGATCGTTTTTGCCTTGGATTTAGCTTCTTCTTTTTTCATGATATGTATGATTTATGAAAATTTTTTGTAAGGATTTGCTTTCCCACCGCTCTAACTACGTAAAGAGAATAAAAAAGATTCAGGTACAAAACATGCTTTCAAGAGTTTATTGTGCATCCACCGTCGGTGTAGATGCAAAGATCATTGACGTAGAAACCCATCATACCAACGGGATGGTTGCCTATTTTTTGGTTGGATTGCCTGACCGGGCGGTCAAGGAATCACGCGACCGGGTTGAGGCTGCCATTCGAAACACCGGTTCTTACTATCCGCTGGGCAGGATCACCGTAAACCTGGCCCCGGCCGATCTTCCAAAGGAAGGTAACGGATTCGATCTGCCGATCGCCGTGGGTATCCTGAATATGTCAGGTCAGCTTCACACCAATAAACTGGATGATACGGTAATGCTGGGTGAGCTGGCACTGGATGGCAAGATCCGTCCGGTAAAAGGGGTATTGCCGGTTGCCGTTGAAGCCGCTAAAAAAGGGTTCAAATATCTGGTAGTGCCTAAAGAAAATGGGGGAGAAGCCGCAGTGGTTGAGGGGGTCGAGGTGTTTCCGTTTGAACATTTAAATCAGGTAAAGGACTGGCTTGAAAACAGGGGCAGCATGGATCCGCTCAGAAGTAATGTTCAGGAGTATTTTCATCAGAACGGAAAACACAATCCACTGGATTTCAGTGATGTGCGTGGACAAGAAAATGTAAAACGAGCCTTGGAGATCGCAGCAGCCGGTTCACATAATGTGGTGATGGTGGGACCTCCCGGCTCAGGAAAAACTATGATGGCCCGGCGCATTCCAACTATTTTACCACCACTAACTTTGGATGAAGCCCTCGAAACAACCAAGATCCATTCCGTTTCAGGTATATTGGAATCGGGTAAAGCGTTGATCACTGATCGGCAGTTTCGGTCGCCGCACCACACGGTGTCTGATGTGGCTTTGGTCGGGGGAGGAAGCATCCCGATGCCCGGGGAGATCTCAATGGCTCACAATGGGGTGCTGTTTCTGGATGAATTGCCTGAATTCAAACGCAGTGCTTTGGAGGTGATGCGACAACCGTTGGAAGATGGCTTTGTCTCTATTTCGAGGGCACGGATGAGTGTGACCTATCCAAGTCGCGTGATGCTGGTAGCTTCCATGAACCCATCTCCTTCAGGTGACTGGTATGACCCTAATGATATGGGTGGTACTACCTCTCAACAAATGCAGCGGTACTTAAGTAAGATCAGTGGTCCGCTTCTGGATCGGATAGACTTGCATATTGAAGTGCATAAAGTGAGTTATGAGGAACTATCAGGTAAGGCTAAAGGTGAATCGTCCAATGATATTCGGGAGCGGGTGATAAAGGCTCGAGATATTCAGTCAAAGCGCTTTATGGGAGTGAAGGGAGTGTACAGTAATGCCCAAATGAGTACGCGTATGGTTCGCAAAATGTGCAAACTGGATGAAACCGGATCACAGATCCTCAAAAAAGCCATCACAACGCTCGGTCTGTCCGCTCGTGCCTATGATCGCATACTCAAAGTCTCAAGAACGATCGCCGACCTGGATCACTCTGAAAACATTAAATCGAACCATGTAGCCGAAGCCATTCAGTATCGAAGTCTGGATAGAGAAGGATGGTTGGGGTGAGGAACATTGAACATTCAAATCAAAAGTAAAATGGAAAATAACAGTACAAAAAGAGTATATGATCTTGAGGATAGGTTGATCAGATTTTCGATTAATATCATCAGTTTAATTGAGAAGCTTCCAAAGTCTTACACAGGGAAGTATTTTGCAAATCAATTGGTTCGGAGTGGTACGTCTCCAGCATTTCATTACTCAGAGGCAAAAAGTGCTGAATCTAGAAAAGATTTTGTCCATAAATTTAAGATAGCATTGAAAGAGCTAAGAGAGTCATCAACATGTATGAAGATCATTAAGAGGAAACCCTTATTAAAAGATCAATTGCTTGATGATTTACTAGCTGAGTGTGAGGAACTAATTTCAATTTTTGTGAAAAGCATTAGTACAGCAAAACAGAATATGAAGACCAAGTGATAAACATTGAATGTTCAGAGTTGAATGTTCAATGTTCGTATAAATCGTTTGATTCGGGGTGGAAAATTGGATAAGCTTTCGTTTCAAAATTAATTCCAAACCAGATCCGGCGTTTTGTCCACATTTGTTGATGTTGCTCTTCCGGCGGCTGTTCGCAGGCAGTTTACGTATCATGTTCCCGATGAGCTTGAACCCCACGTTCAGGAAGGACAACGGGTGTGGATCCCATTTCGGAATTTTTATGCGATCGGAGTTATTGTTCGGGTACATAATAAGGTCTCTTCATTTAAGACCAAGCCGGTTCGAAAGATACTGGACAAAGAACCGCTGCTTTCCAAAGAGTTATTGGAGCTGACCGGTTGGATCTCAAAATTTTACTATGCCAGCTGGGGAGAAACCATACAAGCCGCTCTTCCTGCAGGACTCAACTTTGTATCCAGAAAATACCTGAATGTAACAGATAAGGTGAGTAAGGATGGTCTGACTGAAGATGAACAAGAGATAATCACCGAACTAAGTGAAAACAAGACCACCCTGGATGAAGCCAAAAAACGCTGGAAGGGAACGGGGTTAAATAAAGTTTTCAAGAAATTATTAAAAGATAAAATGATCGAGATCTGGGAAGAACCGGATCTGAAAGTTTCGGTCACAACGGAAAGAGAGTGGATCTGGGCAAAAGGGAAATCAGCGAAAGTTGCCAATGAATTTTTGGATAGTGAGGAGGTCAATGAATCCCTGAAATGGACCAAAGCCCTGTCTGAGATCTCATCCTTGATCCCGGTTCGACAGTCTGACCTGCCGGATGATCCCCTGTTCAATTCGTACAGTATCAGAAAATTGCAGGATGAGGGATGGATCTCATTCCGGGAAGTGGACAAAAAGTCCGATATACAGGGTCTGGAGTTTGATCCCGGATCCATCAAAACGCTGAATGAAGATCAGAAACAGGCTTTTGATAAGATCAGTGAGTCTACTCAGAAGAATGAGTTTGCCAATTACCTGTTGTTTGGCATTACCGGAAGTGGCAAAACGGAAGTCTATATTCATGCTCTCAAGCAGGTGATCGAAGCCGGGAAAGGGGGCATCGTGCTGGTACCTGAGATCGCGTTAACACCACAGACCGTATCGAGGTTTTATCGAATTTTTGGTGATGAGATCGCATTATTACACAGCCGGATGTCGGCCGCAGAACGATTGCAGGCCTGGAAGGACCTGAATTCAGGGAAGAAAAAGATCGCGATCGGGCCGCGTTCAGCCGTATTTGCTCCGGTGCAGGATCTGGGAATCATCATATTAGATGAAGAACACGACAGCTCATACAAACAAATGGATCCGGCGCCCAGGTACCATGCCCGGGAAACAGCTATCGTTCGAGCACAGAAGAATAACGCCGTGGTGATCATGGGTTCGGCCACCCCAAGCATGCAGGCTTTGAACATGGCCGCCAAAAGTAAATGTGACATGCTGGAACTAAAAAACCGCCATGCCAATGCTGTGTTGCCTGAAGTTGAGATCGTTGACCTGAAGCAGTACAAGGGCAAAGCCATGAAGGGCGAGTTTTCTGCGTCGCTGTTTATTGCCATAGAAGAGGCTTTGAAGCGAGAAGAGCAGATCATTTTGCTATACAATCGCCGAGGTTATGCCAGTTACCTTCAATGTGAGGATTGCGGGCATATTCCTGAAAGCCCTGAGAGCTCGGTCAGCCTGACCTTCCATAAGCGTAAAAACTTGCTGATGGATCACTACACCGGCTATGCCAGGAGAAAGGATACTCACTGTGAAAATTGCGGTTCCCCAAACCTTAAAGTACAGGGATCGGGTACACAGAATGTGGAGGAACAGCTTGAAACGTTTTTTCCGGAGGCCAATATTATTCGATTCGATCGGGATTCAACCTCCAGGAAAGGAGCTCATGAACGCATTCTTAAAGAGTTCGGAGAAGGTAAAGCAGACATTCTGATCGGGACTCAGCTGGTGGCTAAGGGACTCGATTTTCCAAATGTAACGGTAGTCGGGGTTGTAAATGCCGACACAGAGTTGGCTTTTCCATCCTTTCAGGCAACGGAGCGGATGTATCAGTTACTCAGTCAGGTTTCAGGCCGATCCGGAAGGGGTGATAAACCCGGAACGGTTTACCTGCAAACCCGTCAGCCGGAAAACCCGGCACTGATATTTGCCAAACAACACGACCATCGCGGATTTGCACGACAGGAAATGGAGTTTAGAAAACCCTTGTACTATCCCCCATATTCCAGATTGATCAAGTTTGAGATCAAATCAAGCAAAGAACATCAGGTGAACACAGCTGCGCACAGTTTGAAGCGATCGATTGAACAGGTGGTGCCGGATATCCCTGTTCTTGGACCTTCACCTGCCGCTATTCCATGGCTCAATAAAAAATTTATATGGGAAGTGACTCTAAAGATCGAGCCCGAAAAAGGCGGTTCATATATAGAAATGTTACTTAAAAAGGTGTTTGAGGTGTATAATGCCGCTTCAAAAGGAAAGAGTTCCTCCGTCCGGATAAATGTAAATGTGGATGCTATTCAGTAAAAAAGTAGGCAGAACTTCATGAATGACCCATTAAGAGGTTTCAAAACAGGCCGGCTAAAAAATTTGCAAATACCCCGGCAAAATTGGTATTTAGTGGGGTAGTTCTACACCACTCAAATTGATCAGGAAATGGGAGAAGAGCGCGTAAAGCTTGCTGACGATAATGAACAGATCCAAACCTTCATGAAGCATGTGCTTCGGGATCTGCGTGCCCTGCAAAAAATGCTGGATGAAAACTGGTTCGAAACCGACACGCTGAGGATCGGTGCAGAACAGGAATTGTGCATGGTGGATGCACACGGCAAGGTTTTTCCACGATCGTTGGACGTACTAAAAAAGCTTGGTGAGGGAAATTATACCACGGAGTTCGCTCTGTTCAACCTTGAGATCAACATGGACCCGCTGAAATTTGGAGGTGATTGTTTGTCACAAATGGAGAATAATCTCCACAAAGAAGTTGAATACGTCAGGGAAAACGTGCGGGAGATGGGGGGCAATATCTTGTTGACTGGGATCCTGCCTACCATCCGTAAAATGGATGTGGATATCGAGAACCTCACACCACTCAAGCGTTACGAGGCACTTTGTGAAGCTATCAATAAGCTGAGAGGGAAGGAATTTGAGTTACGTATTCAGGGGATGGATGAACTGCTGATGAAGTTCGATTCTCCATTACTGGAAGCCTGTAATACCGGATTTCAGGTCCATTTACAGGTAAAACCTTCTGAATTTGTGAACCGATATAATATTGCTCAGGCTGTGACGGCACCCGTTTTAGCGGCAGCTGTAAACTCTCCGATCCTGTTTGGTAAGCGACTTTGGGCAGAAACTCGGGTGGCTTTATTTCATCAGTCGATTGATACACGACAGGTGGGGGAGCATTTGCGGGACTCAAGTCCCCGTGTCACTTTTGGTAATCAGTGGCTGGAAAACAGCATTCTGGATATCTACAAAGAAGATATTTCAAGGTATCGGGTGATGCTTAGTGCAGAGATCGAGGAAGAAGTTGAAGAGCTGATGGAAAAAGGTATGACGCCTGAGCTGATGGCATTGAATGTGCACAACTCATCTGTCTATCGATGGAACCGGCCTTGTTATGGGGTCAGTAACGGAAAGCCACACCTTCGCATCGAAAACCGTGTGTTGCCATCAGGTCCAACCGTAGTGGATGAAGTAGCCAATGCAGCCTTTTGGCTGGGCTTGCTGAACGGTTTTGAGGATGAGTATCCCGATATAACACAGGAAATGGATTTCGATAATGCCCGTATGAATTTCTTTGCGGCTTCAAAAATGGGGCTCGATACAAAATTTGTGTGGACCAAAGACCGAAAGATCACTGCGGTTGAATTGATCAAGGAAGAATTACTACCCATTGCCCGGAACGGACTTAATAAAGCGAATATCGATTCATCAGATATAGATACCTATCTCAGTATCATTGAAGACCGGGCTGATACCGCTCAAACCGGATCATACTGGGTGGTGAAATCGTATGGTAAATTGATTAAGGACGGAAACAAGGAACAGGCGTTATCGGCCATCACCAATGCCATGATCAAAAATCAGAACAAAGGGGAGCCGGTTCATAAATGGGGAATGGCCCGTGTGGAGGATCTCGAGCATTGGAAGCCCTCCAAATTGATGGTGGAAGAGTTTATGACCACAGATCTGTTTACCGTTCGCAAAGATGATATCCTGGAATTTGTGGCCAACCTGCTTGACTGGCGTAAGATCAGGTACCTGCCGGTTGAAGATGATCAGAAGCATTTGATTGGGTTGATAACCATGAGGCAACTGCTCAGGGAATATTCAAGGACTGAAGAGAAAACAAATGATACGGGGTCCAAAACGGTGTCGGATGTGATGATACAAAATCCGATCACCATTCATCCGGAAGCCTCCATCATGGAAGCGATGGCCATCATGAAAGATCAGCAGATCGGATGCCTGCCGGTCGTAAAAAACAGTCGGTTGGTGGGTATCATCACAGAAGGAAATTTTATGAATATTACGATCCGGTTACTGAAAACACTGGAAAATAAATCAGATTAAAAGCATTGCAGGAACAAAGTACGTTAGTAAAAAGTGAAGATGACTCGTTTGAAATGGAATCGGTTGACCGGATCATATGGAGCCATAAAGAGGACACCGGTCCCGTTGTTGTAATTTTTGCAGGTATTCACGGTAACGAAGTAGCCGGAGTACACGCCTCACGGCGACTCGCACGATCCCTTTCTGAAAATACAGATCGGCTCAACGGTTCTATTTATATGATAAGCGGGAACCTAAAAGCGTTAAGGGAGGGAGTTAGATATCTTGACCGGGACCTTAACAGGCTTTGGGGAGAGGTTTCCAATGGAGCTCTTGAAAATGAAAGTAACGATTTAGGCTCTCCTGAACTGGAAGAAGCCGATGAGTTACTTGCTACTCTGAATGAGGTTGTCAATGAGCACCGTTTTGTTACGCAGGATCTCAAGTTTATTGACCTGCACACCACTTCAGCCGAAAGTTGCGCCTTCATTTTTTTTAACGACACACTAGAGAATCGTAAAAGCGCCAGCTACTTCCCGGTTCCACAAATACTGGGAATCGAAGAAACCATTCATGGAACCCTGCTAAGTTATATCAATGATCTTGGATATCCTGCCATTGGTTTTGAAGCGGGCAAGCATGAAGCTATAAGTTCGATCGATCGAACGGAGGCTTTTCTGTGGCTGTATTTACATCATATTCAGGTATACACACTCAAGCTCAGGGAGGTTCACTACTACGAAAAAATGATGCATGGGGATTCTGAGATTGAGGACAGCTATTACGAGATCAGCTATCATCATTACGTGGACGATGCCTCACAGTTCAAAATGAAAGAGGGTTTTTTGAATTTTGATCCGGTTTACAAAGGTGACCTTCTGGCAAATGAAAAAGGAGAGCCGATATATGCCCCGAAAAGTGGACTGATCTTCATGCCTTTGTACCAAACGAAAGGCAATGACGGTTTTTTTATTTTAAAGGGAAGGTCTGCCTTCTGGCTTGAAATGTCGTCCAAACTTCGTGGCTCATTTATAAACAAATACCTCCATTTGCTTCCGGGGGTTGAAAAGGAACAGGAGAGGGTGTTTACAGTAGATCTTAAAGTTGCAAAATTTTTAGTTAAGGAGATCTTTCACCTGATGGGGTACAGAGTGATCCGGAAAGATCCGCATACACTGATCTGTTACAAACGATAAACAGAAACGGGGTGTATCTTAAGGTGGATTAAAATCATAAAATAATTTTGTCGGGTGGTTCACACATTGTGTATGTTTATAGACTGATTTTAGTGATAAAACCTTTGAACATTTTTTGATACTTCATAATGAAGAATGACTATGAATTTATTGATGGAACCCGGCTCTCATCGGTTATAGAGGCATTGATATTTGCCAGTGATGAGCCCATTCCCGGGTCCAAGATCCGTGAGATCATTGTTGAAAATGAAGAACAGATCGAGATCACGGAAGAGACCGTTTCAGATTTTGTAGATAAACTGAATGAGAGATATGACGAAAACGGGTTGAGTTTTCGTATCCAGCTTTTGGGCGGCGGTTACACCTTTGTGACGGAGCCTAAGTACCACTATTGGCTTAGTATCTTTCAGCACGAAAATGCCTATCGGAAATTGTCTCAGTCTGCCATTGAATCACTGGCAATTGTGGCGTACCGGCAACCCATTACCAAGCCGGAGGTGGATCAGATCAGAGGAGTCGATTCCGGATACATCCTGAGGCAGCTGATGGAAAAAGCCCTGATCGAGGTTTCCGGAAGAGCGGACAGTCCCGGTAAGCCCCTGTTATACCGAACTACCAAGCATTTTCTGAGACATTTTGGGATCAATTCGGTAGATGAATTGCCAAAACCACGTGAGATCGATGAGATCCTTAAGGATGATGATATGGCCGAGCACCGTCAGTTATTGATGGAGCGGCAGCTTATGATCGATGAAATGGATGAGGAAGATTCTGATCCCCTTGAAGATATTGTAGAAGAAATGATCGAGGAGAAACAAGAAGAGGAAGGATCGGTTCAACCCGAAGAAATGAACCGTAAGTCGGATGAAGCCGATGAAGCGGATGACGACGAAATTAATAAGAATAAAGACAGTGAAGCCAACGAGGAAGAATGAGTAAAGGCGGTAAGAAAAAATACAAGAACAAAGCAGATAACAAGAAGGCACAAACGGTAGATCAAAATTATTCTCAGGATGAGAAGATCCGGCTGAATAAATTCATTGCCCACGCCGGTTTTTGTTCAAGACGGGAAGCGGATGAGTATATATCTGCCGGAAAGGTGATGATCAACGGTCAGGTGACCACAGAACTGGGTACCAAAGTGCGCCGAAAGGATTCGGTGGTTGTTGATGGACAGAATCTGAGCCTGGAGCCTTTTGTGTATCTGTTGTTGCATAAATCCAAGGATGTGATCACCACAACGGATGATGAGAAAGACCGTACGACTGTGATGGATCAGATCGAGGATGCCACGGGATATCGCGTTTACCCGGTGGGCCGATTGGATAGAAATACGACCGGCTTGCTGATCCTGACCAATGATGGGGACCTGGCTCATCGGCTGATGCACCCAAGTTACAGTGTTCGAAAAACCTATCAGATCACCACAGACAGACCATTAAGCGAAGCTCAGCTTGAAGAGTACCTGAATGGAGTTAAGCTGGAAGATGGTGTGGCAAAGGGGTATAACATCACCCAGTTCATGGATGATCCGAATACTTTTGAAATGTCTGTTTTTGAAGGGCGAAATCGCCTTATCCGACGTATGGTAGAATTTCACGGAACGGTGGTTACCAAGCTGAAGCGAATCGAATACGCAGGGCTTACTCTAAAGGATGTACCTATGGGTCGCTGGAGGTTTCTGAGGCAGAATGAAATTAATAACCTCAGAAAATTGGTTAAACTGGACACTCTCGATTTCAATAAGAATAAATAAATTTACTATTTATGGAAGTTAGCAGTATATCGATCTCAACCGGACAGGTTCCCTCAACCGAAGGCTTGCCGATCCGGTATGACCTCTATTCACCGATCTCTCGGAATGGTTTGAGTTTTCCGGTGATCCTTTTTCTACATGGCTTTAAGGGGTTCAAAGACTGGGGCCCGTTTCCGGATGTGTGTGAAGAACTTGCCCGTGCCGGTTTTGGTGTGGTGGCTATGAATTTTTCACTGAATGGGATCGGTGAGAATAAAACAGAATTCACTGAAATGGACCTGTTTGAGAGAGAGACGTTTTCTCAGGACCTGGATGATATTGGAACGGTGATCGAAGCCCTTCAAAAAGGGGAGATCTCTGACAATCACTCAAATCTAAATACAGATACTATTGGTTTGCTTGGGCATTCCCGTGGTGGCCATACAGCTATTGCTGCTGCCGTTGAATACGCCCCGGTTCAGTGCCTGGTCACATGGTCTGCACCGGCTGATTATCGAGAACGCTGGACAGACGAGATGAAAAAGGACTGGAAGGAACAAGGATATACTGAGATCGAAAACAGCCGTACCGGGCAAAAAATGAAAGTCGGAAAGGTGGTTTACGAAGATTCCATAAATAATGCAGAAAGGGTCATTGCTATTGAACGCGTGAAAGAACTTAGGATTCCGACCTTATTTATTCATGGCCGGGATGATGAATCGGTTCCTCACACTGACTCAGAGCAATTGCATATCGCTTGTGAGGGCAAGGAAAAGGAACTCAGACTGGTTGCCAATGGCACACATACCTATGGAACTGCACACCCATTTGAAGATGAAGATTTTCCAAAACCCTTCGCTGAAGTTTTAGATTGGACGGAAGGTTGGTTTGTGGAGTACCTTAAATAGAGCGATTTAAACTCACACAGGTTCATTCAGGCTGATCATTCGATCAGCCTTTTTTGTTTGTAAAAACTCTCTAAAAGAAGCGCTTACATTCATTTGACTGATATTTTAAGGTTTCATTTAGTGAAAAATTAGAGTATTGTCCTACGTACTTACACTAACCCAAATAAATCAATAGTTATGATGAAAAAGCTACTACAACTTAGCAGTTGCTTTATGTTACTGCTATTTGTTTCAGTTGGAACGCTACATGCACAAACAGTTTCCGGTGTTGTAGTTTCTGCTGAAGACAATGAACCGTTACCTAATATTACCGTTTTGGTTGAAGGTACCAATAAAGGTACAGCCACTAATCTTGACGGTGAATATGAATTAGAACTGACAAGTAATGAATTTCAAAACGGAACACTTGTGTTTTCAGGTGTTGGTTTTGTCCGTCAGGAAGTTGCTGTAAATGGTCGCCAAACCATTGATATAGAACTCGCAACAGATACTCAGCTATTGGATGAGGTAGTTGTTGTAGGTTTTGGATCCATTGTCCGGGAAGACATGACCGGTAATATTGCAAGTGTTGACAGTGAAGAGCTTTCTGCTGTGCCTGTTAACAGTTTTGAATCTGCACTTCAGGGTAAAACCTCAGGTGTATTTATTCAAAAAAGTAATGGTAAGCTTGGACAGGGTATTAACATTCGTGTTCGAGGTACATCTTCCATATCTGCAAGTAGTCAGCCGCTTTACGTGATCGACGGTATTCCGGTGATCTCCGAAAGTCAGTCACAAACAGCTGATACTAACCCTCTTGCTGATCTTAATGTTGATGATATTGAATCTGTGGACATTCTGAAGGATGCCTCTGCAGCAGCTATCTACGGTTCACGTGGTGCGAATGGTGTAATTCTGATCACTACGAAATCAGGTAAAGCCGGTGAGACTCGAATTAATGTAAGTTATGAGCGAGGCATTAGTACCGAAACCAATCGTGTGGAATTTTTGAATGCTGATGAATATGTTGAATTATTTACAGAAGCTGCAGAGCGCTCACCATTTGGCGATCTGTCAGGATCTTATCTAGAAAATAACTGGTTTGATTTCTTTGCTCAGGGCACTGACTGGCAAAATCGTGAGATAGATACAAACTGGCAGGATGAAGCTTTTCAGGATGCCAGCAATACGGATTTTGGTGTTCAGATAAGCGGGGGTACTGAAAAGACCCGTTTCTTTGTATCCGGTGGATTCAGTGATCAGATCGGTATTATTCGTGGAAATGAGTTCAACCGAATGAATGCCAGACTGAATCTGGATCATTCTGCTTCAGATAAATTTGAAGTTGGAATGAACCTCGGTCTTTCCAGAACGGAAAATATTCGTGTATCAAACGATAACGCTTTCTCAACTCCATTACAGGCAATTGCACAGTCACCGCTGTCACCCGTTTATACTCCACAATTTGAGAACGGTAATTTGACAGGTTTCAGCGATGTGCCAAACGAAAATACCTTGTACTACAACTTCCTGAGACATGTTCAGGGTGTGGATAACAACCAAACGGTATTTAGAAACATTGGTAATCTGTATGCAAACTATGAGATCTCAAGTAATCTTGAATTTAGAAGTGAAGCCGGTTTGGATCTGCTTTTCCAAAATGAAGATTATTTTGCGGATAGTAACACGAACGTTGGTGAAAATACCAGCGGTTATGGTGATTCACGATGGGTAAATCTGGTTAACTATACATTGAATAACTATCTGACTTGGAATCAGCAATTCAATGACAACCATCAGCTGACTACCGTTGCCGGTGTGACATTGGAAAGTTCTGACCGATATCAAACCTTTGTTTCCGGTACAAACTTCCCAACTGATAGTTTTCGAAAATTAGCCAGTGCGGCTGAAATTACTGGTGGTAACACAACTGAAACTGCATATAAATACCTATCGTATTTTGCACGTGCAAATTACAAATTCAGCGACCGTTACCTGTTATCAGGTAGTGCCCGTGTGGATGGATCTTCCAGATTCGGTGAGAACTCCAGATATGGTTTCTTCCCTGCAGTTTCTGCCGGTTGGATCATATCTCAGGAAGATTTTCTGAGTGATGTAGAAGCCCTTAGCTTCCTGAAGTTGAGAGGTAGTTATGGACTGACAGGTAACTCTAACGTAGGTAACTTCCCATCACGTGGTCTTTACGGTGGAACCGGTTATGCTGGCAGCTCCGGGTTGGTGCCATCACAGACTCCTAATCCGGATCTGAAATGGGAGCGTACGGCACAGTATAACATCGGTCTTGATTTTGCACTCTTTAGTGACAGAATCGGTGGTGAGATTGATTACTACGTGAAGAAAACAGATGATCTTCTATTGAATGTGAATGTACCTGCAACCACAGGTTATACTTCACAGCTGAGAAACGTTGGAGAACTGGAGAATAAAGGTTTTGAGTTTGTGATAAATACTCAAAATACGACAGGAGTTTTCAGGTGGAACACCAACTTTAATATAGCTTTCAATAAGAACAAGGTCACGAATTTAGGTGGTCAGGTCATTGAAGGAGGATTCCTTAATCGCGCTGTTGAAGGTGAACCCATTGCCGTCATGTGGGGAAAAGAATATGCCGGTGTTGATCCTGACAATGGAGACGCGCTGTATTACTTACATAGTGCAGACGGCAAAGACTATGATGCTGGAACTACTAATGATTATTCTATAGCCAACAATGTAGTTATAGGTGATCCTAACCCTGATTTTGTAGGTGGACTTACAAATAACTTTAACTACAGAAATTTTGATCTGGGTGTTTTAATGCAGTTTGTTTATGGTAATGACATCTACAATGGTGGTGGACGTTATCAGTCAGCTAACGGTGACTTCTTTGATAATCAAACCGTAGATCAGCTTAACCGCTGGCAAAATCCCGGTGACGTAACTGATATACCTGAAGCAAGATTGTTTGGTTCCAATGGTAGTAACCCATCCTCCAGATATATTTCAGATGGTTCTTATCTCAGACTTAAGTCTGTAACATTAGGATATACCTTGCCACAGGACCTTCTTTCCAGATTACAACTAAGAGATGTCAGAGTGTATATGTCTGGTGTGAATCTTCTGACCTTTACCGATTATGAAGGCTGGGATCCGGAGGTAAATACTGACCTTTATGATCTGTCTAATAACCTTAACATTGGTAATGATTTCTATTCTGCACCGCAGGCCAGAACCATTTCCTTTGGTATAAATATTGGATTCTAAAACAGGTTAATTCAGATAATTTTTAAAAAAAAGTTTATATGATTATGAAAAAACTAAAATTAATAGCAGGAACACTTTTCTTAAGTGCATTTCTGTTCACAGCGTGCGACGGATTGCTGGATACTACTCCAAAGCAGTCCATTGATGCCACTGAGGCATTGACAAATGCAGAGAATGTAAAGTCTGTACTGATTGGTGCTTACGATGCAATAGGTGGTGGTGACCTGTATGGTGGCTGGTTCCTAATGATGCCGGATTTTCTAGCGGCCGATGATGAGTTTGATTTTTCCGGAACCTTTTTTGGTCCGAGACAAATTAGACTTAAGGAACAACAGTACGATAATGCAAATGCAACCGGAACCTGGATTGATGCCTATGATGCGATAAACATTGCAAATAGCGCATTGGATGGTTTAGATCTTCTGGAAGGCGATGAAAGAGATCGTGTAGAAGGTGAAGCTAAATTCATCAGAGGACTGATCTATTTTGATCTTGTACGTCTGTACGCAACGCAATACGTAGCTGGTGGCCCAAATGGTCAGGCCGGTGTACCGTTGGTATTAACACCTACAACCACCATTGACGAATCAAGTAATGTTGCCCGTTCAACGGTTGGTGAGGTATATGCACAGGTAATCAGCGATCTTACTGACGCTAAAAGTTTGTTATCTGATGTCAATCCTGTTCGTTCATACTATGCGAATTCAATGGTAGCAAGTGCTGTTCTCTCCAGAGTGTATCTTCAAATGGAAGATTATGACAATGCACGTATTGAAGCCGATCGCGTGATCGCGTCAGGTAATTATTCATTGACAGACACTTATGCTGATGCATTTAATAACGTAGAGAATTCTACTGAAGATATCTTCTCGATGCAGGTAAGTGCGCAGGATGGAGCAAATAGCATGTTTACATTCTATAGTGCTGACAGTCGTGGTGATGTTGATATAAATCAGGCTCATGTGGATGAGTATGAAGCTGGTGATGACAGACTCAATTTATTCTATAATGACCCGAGTGATGGCGTATTACGCTCAGGTAAATGGAATGATGGAGTGAATGGTAACGTCCAGCAGATTAGATTAGCAGAAATGTATCTGACTCGCGCCGAAGCAAATTTCAGAGAAGGAGTACCTTATGTAGGTGCAGACCCGATCGATGATTTGAATGAAGTGAGAGATCGTGTGAACCTGCCTACTTATACCTTGCCAACAGAATTCGACCTTAATGATATTCTTTTAGAGCGAAAGCTGGAATTAATGTTCGAAGGTCAATTGCTTCATGACATCAAAAGAACACAAGGTACTGTAGGAACACGCAGTTATGATGATCCTAAGTTAGTACTTCCGATCCCACGCCGTGAGATCGACTCTAACCCAAATCTATGTCAGAATGCAAGTTATACAGGTCCTACCTGCTAATTTGAAGGCATAGAATACTAAATTTTAAAAAAGCACCGGTTCTCCGGTGCTTTTTTTATGTCCTTAAATAAATACAAATCCATGAAATATTTCTATCAATCATTTATACTACTTTTAATACTTCTAACGGGTTGTGATTCAAGTCAACCCTTATCTGAGAAAGGGGCTCTTATGATCATAGGCGGAGGCAGTCGTCCCGATGTGATCATTGAGCGTATTCTGGATGAATCAGATCTGAGTGATCCCGATGCCTTTGGCCTGGTGTTAACCATGTCAGGCTTTAATCCGGACACATCAGGTTTTTACGGTGAAAAGCCCTTCAGGGATAATGGCTTCGAAAATATGTATTCATTTGATCTCGGAAGAAAGGATAGTGTAACGTCCGGCGCCCTGGATTCTGTTCGAAACGCAGCCTTCATGTACATTGCCGGTGGCGATCAAAGTCGCTTCATGAAGCAAGTTGAGGATCACCCTGAGATAGGAGAAGCGATTTATGAAGCTTATTCAAGTGGAGCGGTCATATCCGGTTCCAGTGCCGGAGCTGCAATTATGAGCCGCATTATGATCACCGGAGATCAGGCAAAGCATCCGGAATACACCTCAACCTTCTATCACCTTGAAAAAGATAATCTGGTCACCAATGAAGGACTTGGTCTGGTTGAAGGGATCATCGTGGACCAACATTTTGTGAAACGGGCTCGAAATAACCGGCTCATCACAGCAGTAATGGAGTATCCGGATCATAAAGGAGTTGGAATTGATGAATCAACCGCTATTTTAGTAAGAGGTGATCGTGCTGAAGTTGTGGGTTTATCTCAGGTACTTTTATATGGCAATAGTGGAGAACCTTCGGTCACTGAGTCGGGGCTTTTTAAAGGTGAGGGTTTGAGCCTTGATATTTATACACACGGTGATTCTTTTTTGATCCGATAAGTAAATAACCGTAAAGTCATAGTCTTAGATGAAACTTTTTACACAGTAATTTCGATTAAAGACTTGATTTGATGTCAAACTAACCACACCTTCAAACATAATTTAACCAATACGAACTAACCTAATATTTATGAACTATAGAAAATTCAACGGTACAACGCTTACTGTACTTTTTCTGAGTCTCGCCTTTGTTTTTGCAGGGTGTAAGACCGCGGAGAATGCAGCTCAGGCGAGCAAACCGTCAAGCAGTAACAGTGCCCGGGGTGGCGCAGGCAGCGATGACGGAATGAAAAAATTCAGTGACGTCATTACAGATGAAGCTGAAACAGATGAAGGACTCTTCAACGTCCACAAAGTGGATGAGAAATATTACTACGAAATTCCTGACGAGCATTTAGGTAAAGAAATGCTTCTGGTAACCCGTGTGGCCAAAACTGCCGATAACATCGGTTACGGTGGCGAAAAGCTGAACACTCAGGTGGTACGCTGGGAAAAGAAAGATGACAAGATCTTACTTCGTCACGTTTCGTACGAGAACGTAGCCTCAGAGGAAGAACCGATTTTTGAAGCCGTAAAGAATTCAAATTTCGAGCCGATCATTTCTTCATTTGATATCGAAGCTTTGAATGAGGATTCAACCGGATCTGTGGTTGAGATCACCAGCCTGTTTACCTCTGATATTCCATCCCTGGGACTTCAAAGCAGCCGCAGAAGAGCCTATCAGGTTCGTAGATTGGATGGCAGCAGAACTTTTATTGAGCACATCAACAGTTATCCTGAAAACGTTGAAGCACGTAACGTGTTGACGTATGATGCCGGTGAGCCTCCATCAAATTCTTCAACCGGTACCATTTCCATGGAAGTGAATCACAGTATGATCCTGCTTCCTGCTGATAAAATGAGACCTCGTGATTACGATCAAAGAGTTGGATTTTTCAGTGTACAAAAAACTGAATTCACCAAAGATGCCCAAAAGGCAAAAGCGATTCGCCACATTACCCGATGGAAGCTCGTTCCTAAAGATAAGGAAGCTTATATCGCATGGCTGAACGGCGAAAGTGATGAATTGGTGGAACCGGAAAATCCGATCATTTATTACGTTGATCCGGCCACTCCTGTGAAATGGAGAAAGTATCTATTACAAGGTGTGGATGACTGGCAGGTAGCTTTTGAAGCCGCCGGTTTCAAAAATGCCATTATGGGTAAACTACCTCCTTCTCCGGAAGAAGATCCTGAATTCAGCCCGGAAGATGTACGCTACTCTGTGATCCGCTACTATGCATCACCCATTCAGAATGCCTACGGTCCTCACGTTCATGATCCAAGAACCGGTCAGATCCTGGAAAGTGATATTGGCTGGTACCATAACGTGATGAACCTGCTCAGAAACTGGTTCTTCATTCAAACGGCAGCGGCTAACCCGGATGCACGTGGTGTTGAATTTGATGATGAGATCATGGGCGAACTGATCCGTTTTGTATCTGCTCACGAGGTAGGTCACACGCTTGGTTTCCCACATAACTGGGGATCCAGTTTTGCATACACGGTAGATCAGCTCAGAGATCCTGAGTTTACATCCAACAACGGTACGGCTCCATCTATTATGGATTACGCCCGTTTCAACTATGTTGCCCAGCCGGGTGACGGCGTTACCAATTTCTATCCGGCCGTTGGTCCATATGACAAGTGGAATGCCAAGTGGGGTTACACCTGGTTCCCGGAAGACTGGAGTGATGAAAGGATCAAAGAAACCCTGAATGAGTGGGTAGTTGAAAGAGCCGACGACCCAATTTATTTCTACGGTGCTCAAACCGGTTCCAAGATAGATCCGCGTTCACAAAATGAAGACTTGACCAATAATGCCATGGAAGCCGGTGAGTTAGGTCTTGCCAACCTTCAGGTGATCACGGATAACCTGATCGAATGGACCGAACGTGATGGTGAGAATTATGAAGAGCTTCAAGAGCTTTACATGAATATCATTGGTCAGTGGAACCGATACATGGGCCATGTGCTAAGCAATGTTGGTGGTATTTACGAAAACCACAAAACCTATGATCAGGAAGGCGTTGTATATGAAGCCGTTCCTGAAGCCACCCAGCGTGATGCTATGGAATTCCTTCAGAAACATGCTTTCAGTTCACCAAGCTGGGCTTTTGATAAGGAGATCCTGGATCGTGTGAATCAGGCTACGGCTGTTGAAAGTTTCAGAGGCGCACAAGCCGGTGTATTAAGTAGCCTTGTTGATGGCCGTCGTATTGCCAGACTTATAGAGTTTGAAAGACGTTCTGATGAGGATACTTACACTGCCTTTGAGATGATGGATGATGTTCGAAACGGCATCTTCAGCGAAGTACGTGCCGGAGAGAACATCGATGTTCACCGCCGTGCCCTGCAGAGAGCATACGTGGAAGAAATGGAAGGATTGATGACTGAAGAACTACAGGGCGGCTGGTGGGCCGGTAACTCTGTGGATGTCAGCCAGTCTGATATTCGTGCCAATGTCAGGAATCAGCTTAACATCCTGAATCGTGACATCACCAATGCTCTGAGAGCCGGTGGTCTGGATCGTCCAACAAGAACGCACCTGGAAGATATTCAGGCTCGTGTTCAGGACATTCTGGATGGCAATGACTGATCAGTAACTACTGATAGTTAAGACCTTACAAACCCCGTGCACTTTAAGTGTACGGGGTTTTTTTATGGAGGGAATCCGGTTCAGCTAAAAAATTTAACAACCCGAAAATTGTATTAAGTGTCTGAGTTGTTTATAGTTCCGCCATAAAACCGAAATCAAATA
Organism: Gracilimonas amylolytica; assembly: GCF_002911695.1. GTDB lineage: Bacteria > Bacteroidota > Rhodothermia > Balneolales > Balneolaceae > Gracilimonas > Gracilimonas amylolytica. Next base: position 66,917 of record NZ_PQBS01000008.1, on the reverse strand, counting down.
AAGCGCTATGAAACGTCAAATCCTCAAATTTCTATCAATCATCACACTGTTTGTACTGTTGATGATACCGACTCAAAATTTGTTGGCTCAGGATCTGAATATGGAACTCCTGAAAGGTATTGAGCCAAGAAATGTCGGGCCTGCCGGAATGAGTGGCCGGATCACAGCTATTGATGCTATCGATATTTATCAAAAGAACCCAAGTATCAGCGAACAGTGGAAAGATCAGATCTAAGCCCGTTTAAAAAGATCGATCCGGTAACGAAGAACTGAAATTGATCAGTGTTGTGAGGTAACCTGTTATTCTGCATGAATGACAGGTTGCTTTATTTCAGTATGATCTTAAATTTATAGACGTCACGTTAAGCAAAAAACCCTATGGAAGGACTCATCGAATTTTTTGAGAATGTACCCACAACCTTCAGAGCCGGAATTCTGGTAGGCGGAATTTTCTTGTTCTGGGTGATTGAAGGGGTGTTCCCTTTATTTGAGTTTGGGTATAAAAAAGTCAGGCATGCAGCATTGAATTTGATCCTGAACGCCTTTTTTGTGGTGATAGGACTGGGTTTTGCGGGTATTTTAGTGTGGTCATCCGAATATGTGACAGCCAATGAATTTGGAGTGCTGCAGTGGATAGAGATGCCGGTGTGGGCACAGGCCGTGGTTGGGGTGATGTTGCTCGACTTCTTTGGTGCATACCTGATTCATTGGATCGAGCACAAAGTGAGATTCATGTGGAAGTTTCATCTGGTTCATCACAGCGATACCACTGTAGATGTAACCACCGGTTTACGCCATCACCCGGGTGAAGCCGTGTTCAGAATGGTATTTACGATCATTGGGGTCATTTTCGTTGGGGCGCCGATATGGATCATTTTTCTATATCAAAGTATATCTGCTTTGTTTGCCCACCTCACTCACGCCAACATCAATATGCCAAAAAAGATCGATCGGGCCATTTCCTGGGTTTTTATAACACCGCTGATGCATAAGGTTCATCATCACTACACACAGCCACTAACCGATACCAATTACGGTAACATCTTTGCGATCTGGGACCGAATATTCGGAACCTTTGCTGAAGTGAACGATATCAAAGAGTTGAAGTATGGTATTGATACCCATATGGATCCTGAGGAAAATGATAATCTTGGGAATCTTCTTAAGATCCCGTTTCAGCCCTATCGCCCGCCAACAGATGCTAAATTTGGGGAGAGTTCGGAGATAGAGATCACGAAGGGTAGAAAATAACGGGTGTTGACTTATCAAATTATGTTCTAAACAGGCTTTTCATCCTGAAAAGAGCTAGTGATCTGTACTGATTCATTAAGTCTTTCGACAGCACTGATCATTATAAAGCTATTTCTTTGAGGGTAAGAGCAGGCTAACAAGTATCCCAACACTTACCACCACAAAGGTACCCACCGGATTTAACCACAGAAACTCAATGGCTTTGTTGTACCCTTCGGGCATTAAACTCCAGGGAAGGATAAAGGCATACTCCCCGGCTGCAGCATTGTAGAAAAGTCGGTCGAAGAGGAACACGGAAAACATGCCGGAGATCAGTCCAATCAATGCACCCGTTCCGGTGGCTCGTTTCACCCAAAGCAATAAAATGAAAACACCTAAGATAGATCCATAAAAGTAGCTGCCGATCTGATTCACCAATTCAATGATAGAGCGTGTTTCTCCCATCAGAAGTGCTGAAACGGTGGCCAGTGCTCCCCAGAAAAACGTAACACCGCGGGATGATTTTACATAATGAGCTTCCGTATGCAGGTCTCCCTTCAATCGCTGATACCAGTCCACAATGGAAACGGTGGTGAGTGCATTCAACTCACTGTCGATGGAACTCAGAGCCGCGGCAAATATACCGGCTACAATGAGCCCGACTATACCAATGGGAACAAAATTAAGGATGAAATAGGGAAAGATGTAGTTCGTGTCATTCACATCGGCCTGACTGATCTCAGCCTGCAGGGAAAGTTCCGCATTTCGGGCCTCATTTAGCTGCGCATCGGTCTCTACAAATAGCCGCTTGGTACTTTCATTACGATTTTCAACAGCCTCAAAGGCGGCTTCTTTTCTTGCAAGGTGGGCAACCTGATAATCTTTTAGGATCTTTTGCTCGGCCAGTTGTTGCTGTTCGGTTTGGGCGACCGGTTCGGAACTTCGGAATGAAGCGGGGGCGGAATTGAAGATGAAGAAAACGTATAACATCACCCCAAGCAGCAGAATGAAAAACTGCATAGGGACTTTAGCATAGGCCGTCAGTAATAATGATTTCCGGGCGTTTTTTACTGAATCAGTGGTGAGATAACGCTGAACCTGGGTCTGATCGGTTCCAAAATAAGAGGCCATTAAAAAGAATGCAGCGATCACACCGCTCCACACATTATACTTTTCAGTGAGGTCAAAGTTAAGGTCCAGAGCGGTTAACTTATCAAGGGAACCGGCTAAGTAAAGAGCCCCGTCAAAGCCTACTTCCTCTGGTAAGTGGTGCCAGATCAATCCAAAGCAAAAAACCAGGCCAAACATCATCACGATCATTTGCTTGACATCGGTGTTGATCACCCCGGCAATACCCCCAACTGTAGTGTACATGGTTGCAATGATGCCTATGATCAGGATAGTGATATTCAGTGGAAGCCCGAGTAATAAGGATAGAACATAAGAAGGGGCGGCGATCACAACTCCGAGAGCCAAACCCCGCGAGATCAGAAACAAGCCGGAAGTGGTAAGTCGGGTTTTTAGGCCAAAACGTTCTTCAAGGACTTCGTAGGCCGTGAAATTCTGCATCTTACTGAAAAACGGCACCAGAAACATACAAATGAAGATCATGGCAAAAGGAATAGCCAGATAGGTTTGTACAAATCTCATGTCTTCAACATAGGCAATGCCGGTAGTACCGATAAATGTGATGGCTGAGGCCTGGGTAGCCATGACTGACAGTCCGGCTGCCCACCAGGGCATGGATCTGTTTGCAAGCAGGTATCCCTCAATAGTAGAGGCATCTTTTCCGCGACGGGTTCCATCCCAGATGGTATATCCCAGAAAGGCAATAAGTACTAACCAATCGATCCAGCTCATTTAGGGCAAATTGAACGTTGAAGTGAACCAAAAGAAAAGGAGTATGTAAACAACACCAAGTATGGCAACTACGGTGTAGTCGGCACGCCATTCGGTATCAAATTTTTGGTCAGTATTTTTTTCTTCCATGCCAGATAATAGTTATTGTGATCTATTATTGAAAGTATTCGCTAATATTAACCCAAATCAAAAAAGGGCTGACCGTCACAATGATGAAACAAACAGGAAAGTTCCTCGGTTTTTTTATTGGTATAGTCGCATTCTTGATCCCATTTATATTTCCTGCTCCGGAAGGGCTTACTGATGCAGCCTGGAGAACAGCCGGTATTACCCTGTTAATGGGGTGCTGGTGGATAAGTGAGGCTATCCCCATTTCTGCTACGGCGTTAATACCGATCGTATTATTCCCGGTATTTGATATTGTTCCTATTTCCGATGCCACCTCTCCCTACGCTAATCCACTTATATTCCTGTTTATGGGAGGATTCATCATTGCGGTGGCCATGGAGCGATGGAATTTACACAGCCGGATTGCACTTTCTATCATAAATACTGTTGGAGTAAAGCCATCTTAAATAATCATTGGTTTCATCATAGCATCTGCCTTTTTAAGCTTGTGGGTGAGCAATACAGCAACGGCTATCATGATGTTGCCCATTGCGCTTTCCATACTCAATTTGAATGTTCGTAATGATTCGGATGGGCCGACAAATTTTGAGATCGTTCTGTTACTCTGTATTGCCTATGCCTGTAACATTGGAGGGATCGGAACATTGATCGGGACTCCACCAAATGCATTACTTGCCGGTTTCATGCTTGAGAACTATGGATATGAGATCAGCTTTTTCAGGTGGATGCAGATCGGAATTCCATTGGTGTTGGTGAGTTTACCACTCATGTACCTGGTTCTGACCAAGATCGTATTTCCCATTAAAATTGATGAACTGCCGGGTGGAGCCGAATTGATCGCGAAAAAGATCAAAAACCTTGGAAAGCTATCTGTTCAGGAAAAAAGAGTAGCAGCCGTATTTGTTTTAACGGCGGTATTATGGATGTTTCGCCCGTTATTATCCAATTTGATCCCGGGCTTATCAGATGCAGGTATTGCGATCGGGGCCTCCGTGCTTTTATTTATTATACCGGCGGGTGGAGATGAAAAGCGAGTGTTATTGGTGTGGGAAGATACCCGAACATTACCCTGGGGAGTATTGATACTTTTTGGAGGAGGGTTGAGCATGGCATCTGCCATCAACGAAACCGGGCTGGCCGCCTGGATCGGTTCAGGGATCGGAAGTTTCAGTACGTGGCCGGTCTGGGTCATTGTAATAATAGTTGTGGCACTCATCGTATTTTTGACAGAAATGACGAGCAATACGGCATCTACTGCTGCCTTTCTGCCTATTCTTGCCTCCGTTGCAATTGGGTTGGGAGAAAATCCACTCTTATTGGCTATTCCAACCGCCATTGGTGCAAGTTGTGCCTTTATGCTTCCGGTAGCTACACCTCCCAATGCCATTGTTTATGGAAGCGATAAGATCACCATACCTCAAATGTCGAAAGCCGGTCTTTGGCTTAATGCCTTAATGATCGGCTTGATCTCACTTGCCGCACTTACGATCGTAAGCTGGTTCTTTGGGATCGAGATCGGTGTGTTACCAGATTGGGCAAGCTAAACAAGTTCAACTAAAGGTGATCAAAAACCCGAAAGCTTTCTTTGCCGTAATGAAATAGAAGATCAAGGATACTCAGTCCCGGAATAAAATTACCACGCCCCTGCCGATAAACTGGGTGTTTTTTGAGTGCCTGAACATGACGATCACTTAACCACTGATAATTCTTTGCCTCATGTTCCTGATAAAGGACTTCAGCATTTAGATTGTTTGAAAATATATCGGGATCAGGATCGAATTCTGTGATCTGACTCGCAAGCTGAAAATTGACCTCATATTCCATGTAAGAACTTAGTTGTTCAAAGAATGAGATATTGAGGTCTATCAACTTCTCAAAGTTGTGAAAATCCCGAATATCGGCTTCAAGTTCTTCCGCAAAAAAATCGAACCAAGTGGCATCAGAATAGTTATGAAGCAGGGCATTCCAGAATGGTTCGATCCAATCCTCGGTATGATCAATACAAACCTCGCCAATGGCTTTCTTTTTGTCTTCGGTCCTGATGGGGATGTTGATCCACTGCAGTCCGTGTTCCCCTTTGATCGCTGCCCGATGAGTACGTCCTTTTCTTGACCACCTTTCGAGGTCGTTCCATATCACCTGATCCGCTTTAAGCATGGAGGCCAGGTCAAAGAGGTTCGGAGCAAATTGTGGTTGGAGCAGAGCCAGCTTCAATGGCTTAAATTTAGCGGTTAAAATTTCTTATCTTTATAGGCTGAAAATAGAAGAATTCAACTAAACAAAATAACACATGTCAGTTCGCGTACGATTTGCGCCTTCACCTACCGGATTTTTACACATTGGCGGCCTCCGGACCGCACTTTACAACTATCTGTTTGCCCGTCATAATGATGGTGCCTTTGTTCTCAGAATTGAGGATACCGATCAGTCCCGTTACGTAGAGGGAGCTGAACAGGATATCATCGATTCCCTGGAGTGGGCCGGAATGGAAATAGATGAAGGGCCCGGCAAAGGCGGTGAACATGGACCTTACCGGCAAAGTGAGCGCAAAGATATTTATCATAAGTATGCCAAGCAGCTGATCGAACAGGGTCAGGCGTATTATGCCTTTGATACGGTAGAAGAAATTGATGAGATGCGAGAACGACTGAAGGCGTCCGGGAACCCATCCCCGAAATATGATGCCATCACGCGTCAGTCTATGAAAAACAGTCTGACCCTGCCTCAGGATGAGGTTGAAAAGAGACTGGAAAATGGAGATGAGTATGTGGTTAGATTGAAAGTGCCTCGAAAGGAGACGATCCGCTTTGAGGATGAGATCCGTGGCCATGTTTCCTTTGATACGGAAGGGCTGGATGATCAGGTACTGCTTAAATCAGATGGTATGCCAACCTATCACCTGGCTAATGTGGTGGATGATCACACCATGGAGATCACCCATGTGATCCGTGGTGAGGAGTGGTTGAGCAGTACACCAAAGCATATGCTGTTGTATGATGCATTCGGCTGGGAGGCTCCAAAAATGGCGCATTTGCCACTGATCATGAGCCCGAGCGGTGGTAAGCTTTCCAAGCGAAAAGCAGAAAGCGAAGGCATTCCGGTTAATACAAAAGATTATATCTCAGGTAATTATGAGCCGGATGCCCTGGTTAATTTCCTTGCTTATCTGGGATGGAGTCCGGGCGATGATTCTGAGATCCACACCATGGAAGAATTATGTGGTTTGTTTACACTGGATCGGGTTTCCAAAGGGGGAGCCGTTTTCAACTTCAAAAAACTGATGTGGTATAACGAGAATTATATTCGCGAGCATTCAGTTGAAGAACTCAAACCGCGGGTTGAGGCGTTGTTCCTGGGTAAAGGTTTTGACATCCCAAGCGATGAATTCCTGACTACCGTGATCGAGTTGTTGCACGAACGGGTTTCTAAAGTAGATGAATTCGTAAGCATGGGTGCTTTCTTCTTTGAAGCTCCTGAGGCGTATGATGAAAATGCTCTCAAGAAATGGAAGGATGACAGCCCACAGCTGGTGCTTTCTTACAAAGCGAAGATCGAGCAACTATCGGATGAAGATTTTGAAGCCGCCACTCTTAAAGATAAGCTCAAGGAAACCATCGAAGAGCATGAAGTAGGCTTTGGAAAACTGATGATGCCATTGCGTATTGCTGTTTCCGGTCAGGGTTTCGGTCCGGATCTGTTTCCGGCCTTAGAACTGATCGGCAAGGAGGAAGTACTGAAACGAATTGACACCGCTCTCGAAAGACTTTAAGAACGGTCCAATTCTATAAAAACCTGTAGAAGTAAAAAGGCGAGTCATATGACTCGCCTTTTTTATTTGAAAAATCTTTATGTGAACAGACCTGATCAGGGATTATCAAAATCATCCTCAGTGGATTCTTTGCCTTTGGCCTCAGCCAGTGACCTGATCTTGATGCCGGCATAGGCATAAAAGATCGTCATGAATGGACTGATCAAGTTAAAGAAGGCGAAAGGGAAGTAGGCAAAGGTTGAAACCCCCAGTACATTAGCGTGATAAGCCCCACAGGTGTTCCACGGAACCAGAACGGATGTCACGGTACCGGAATCTTCAAGGGTTCGGCTCAGGTTCTCAGGTGCCAGTCCTTTTTCTTTATAAGTGTCGGTGTACATTCGCCCGGGCACCACAATGGCCAGGTACTGATCGGAGGCTGTCACGTTAAAGAACACGCAAGTACCTACGGTTGAGGCGATCAATGAACCGGTTGAGTTAACCAGAGTGATCACAGCTTCAGCGATACGCTTCAGCATGCCGCTTGCTTCCATAACTCCGCCAAATATCATGGCAGATATGATCAGCCAGACGGTGCCAAGCATGCCATACATGCCACTTGAGCTTAGCAGGTCATCCACGATAGCGTTACCGGTCACAATGCTGATGTCGCCATACATGGCCATCATCACCCCAACATAACTGGACTCCCAGGAATGCTGCTCATAACCTGATACAACATGAACCACATCAGGCTGAAAGATCAGGGCAAATAATCCACCTAAAAGAGCACCCGAAAGAATGGAAGGAATGGCCGGGATCTTTTTGATGATCAGGAAAACGACAATGACAGGCACAATAAATAGCCAGCCATTAATATTAAATGCGCCATCAATGGCTGCAAGGATCTTGTCAGTATCCATAACCTGTGCATCACCGCCGTACATAAAGCCAAGGATCAAAAACAACACTAATGAAATACTAATAGACGGAACCGTTGTATAAGCCATGTAGCGAATATGGGTGAACAGGTCGGTTCCCACCATGGCGGGGGCCAGGTTTGTGGTATCAGACAGTGGCGACATCTTATCGCCAAAATAAGAGCCAGAAATAATGGCACCGGCAACCATGCCTGGGTTAAGTCCAAGTGCGGTTCCAATACCTACCAGGGCAATACCTACTGTGGCAGCGGTTGTCCATGAGGAACCGGTAGCCACAGCTACGATCGCGCAAACCACACAGGCTGCAAATAAAAAGATAGTGGGATTAAGGATCATCAACCCGTAGTAGATCATGGCCGGAACAATACCACTGAGCAGCCATGTACCGGCCAGTGAGCCGATAAGAAGCAGAATGATGATGGATGACATAGCGGAACTGATACTCTTCACAATGCCTGATCGGATTTCCCGCCAGTTAAAGCCTAACCTGAATGCGACTAAACTTGCAACAGCCGCTGAGAGCATTAAAATGATCTGATTGGAACCATCCAGCGAAGCATCCCCGAATATGCGCACATTTATAAAAAGTGCAATGATCAGGAAAATGATAGGGACAAAAGCCTGAAACAGGGTTGGTTTAGAGTATTTGTAGGTCATTTAGTTTGATTTGATCGAATTTACAACGTGAAAATTCAGCTGATGTTAGCAGGTCGCCTATTTAATGAATTATTCAGTAAAAGTTAAGCGGAGCCAAAACTTTTTACGAACCGCCTAAAAAGAGAAATGGTTTTCGTGCTTTATATCTGTACTTCCGGGTGAAAATGTACGCTCCGAAAATTCAACCTTACCTTCCTTGTCAATGAGCAAAACCGTGGAACAGCGGGTTCCGTAATTCTCGGTTTTGATAAAAATGGAAGAAATAGCTTTTTCGAGATCACGGGGAATACCTGTGACAGGCAGGTTTTCCTCATCAGCTTTGGTTTGATCCTGCAACAGATCAAAAAGCTTCTCTTTGTTGATCCGGTCTGAGTCTATGATCTCCTTCATTTGCTTATTGGCAGCGTTCAGTTTTGGCCACGGGGTATCTAACAAGGCATTGCTTAGCCCGTGTACCCCCGGTTCAACGACGGTCATCCGTTTACTTTGGTTTGAAAAATGATAAAAGTGTCCACTATCCCAAAGCAGCAGATTAAAACCGTTGTAATCCTGAGCCGTCTCAGAAAGATCCTGTAGATACTCAATGGCCGGTTGATTTGAGGTCAGATAATTCATGACCAGCTCGCCTCTTGAAGGTGGATCTTCCCTGACATTAGCCGGGTCACGGTAGTTGGTAAGTGCTCCCCAGCGTCCATCTTTGTGAATACCCAGCCAGGTACCACCGGCTTCAAGATCTTTTCCGGCCAGTATGTCCGGGTGACCTTCTTGTGTCCAGAATTGAGCAGGGCGGGTTGGGCGTCCATAAAATTCATCCCTGTTACCTGCCAGGATCAGCTCATATTTTGGGTGGGCTTTGTAGGCAAATGTGATCAGGCACATATAAAAGGATAAGATTAACTTCGTAATTTTTGATGAATCTAAGCATATTCTGAAACCTATTTTAATTTTTTCGTAGAGTAGTACATGCAAAAGGGCAAAAAAGACTTTAGGGATCTGTTGATCGTGATCATCGGCATAGCCGGTATGATCTGTTACTTCTTCACTATGTCGGGCGTGCATCCCTTCCGAGTGACACAAGTTGATGTACCGCCCAAGGAAATTCTCGCCAAAGCTGATTCGGTGTTAAAAAACTGGCAGTATCAAACGCAGTCCTTTTATCCTGTGGCTAACTTTCAGGCAGAATCAGGTTTCATGGATTCTCTTCAGAAGAAAACAGGAAAAAAGAAACTGGATGAGTTTTTAGAGGAATCTGAGTTTTTTGAGCACTTGCCTATCTTTACTTGGCGGGTAAATGAAGTATATAACGAAGAAGTGGAAGAGGAGATCACCCTCGATCTGAGGTTAGACACACAAGGTCGGGTAGCTGCCTTTAACTCCAATGAGTATCTGATCCTTGAACAGAGGCCATTTAACAGAACGGCCATTCAGCATGTTTATCAGGAGGAGATCCCAAATTATTCACGTATTCTGGAAGATTCACTGATCACTGACCTGCTCAATGTTCAACATCTGAACGGTTCCGTACAGTACAGAAACCAAAACAGTGTTTTACCTGAACAGTTTAGAATATTCAGTGATAGTCCTGAAGCAGAGTTTTTTACAGAAAAACTGGTATGGAGGCACGCAGATTTCTATCTGAAGCGGTCGGTCTGGGATCATTTTGAACTTACTCAGGATTCCGTCCGCTTTGTAGATGAAGCTAATATCAGATACGCTAAAGCGTTTTTCAGTTTAGATGATCCGCGATCTGAGGCTTCTGTTTCCCTGACTCTCGACCTGTTGCCGGCGGAGCTTTGATGGGGATGAACTACACTTTAATGCCACAAGTGGGATCAGGCAGTTCGGGGCTGTCAGCTGTATTTGATTCTTTGGCCATGCTTGTGATCTTTATTTTTGTGATCTGGCTATTTTTCATTTTCTACCTGCGCATTAAGGCTCGTGCTGTCGATACGCGCCCGGCCATGGTGGTGGCAGTATTGGCAGGATTTGCCATACCGGGTTTCTGGGTTCTTCAGTTTCTGAACTCATTTGATTTCATACTACAGGTACTTGATTTGAGTCAGGTTTTAAATGGAATGCTTTTTATTGGAGTGATGGGGGCCATCAGTGCGGTTGCATTTTTTGTGTTGACGGCCGTAAGCGATTCGGTAACCCGACAATACTGGCCCGAGAAATTGAAGAGTTGGGACCTCATCAGGAATGGTTTGTTTATCAATAAGCCGGTAGGCTGGGCAATCGTTAACGGGATCGGTATTGGCGGTCTGTTAGCGGGTATCACCGGCCTATTCTTGAATTTCATTCCCGATGCATATATATCAGCAGGAAACGGTCTGCTTTCCGATCAATTTATTCTTCCTTCGGTAGCAAATTTATTGGTTACGGTTATCACCGTGTTACTGGTTATTGTGGCGATCTATCTGATCATTGGGAATCAGATCAAGGGATTGATCAACAAGGACTACATCATACCGGTACTCAGTGCAGTCTTATTTGGGTTGATGGATGTTCTGCCATTTAATATTGAACCGGATCTTTTGAATCGCCTCATGAGAAGTGTGGTTGGTTTATTGTTGGGGTATTTCTATCTGCGCCATGATTTTCTGACCGTGATCCTGGGATTCTTTGTTTACCTGAATTTCCTTTCAACATTAAAAGGGTGGGTTTTAAGCAGTTCTCCGGATGCCAATACCTTTTACCTGTTTTTAGTGGTGCTGGTATTTGCCGCAATGCTTGGTATTTACTTTATCCTTAAAGGAAGCGAACGAAAGGAATTGCCTGAGTATGTGCCAACGTACATAGAAGATCAGGCCAAGGAACAGAGGGTAAAGCAGGAACTCTCAATTGCCCGTGCGGTTCAGCACACATTTTTACCATCTAAGATTCAAAGTCTTCCCGGTATCGATATGGCTGGAATATGTATCCCTGCTCAGGAAACCGGGGGTGATTATTACGATATGATCTCACTGGGAGAGCAGCGTGTTGCGCTGGCTATAGGGGATGTAAGTGGGAAGGGAATCCGTGCAGCTTTTTACATGACCTTCACGAAAGGAGTACTACATAGCCTGAGTGCACTCATCCTTTCTCCGGTGGAGTTGTTAAATCAGTTGAATAGACTATTCAATGAAAATGCCACAAGAGGAACCTTTATTTCTATGATCTATGGTATTCTTGAGGCAAAAAAAAGAACCTTCACCTTTGCAAGGGCGGGCCATAATCCGATGTTATTGGTTAGAAAAAACGGCACATCAGAGTGGATCAAACCCAAGGGGTTGGGTATTGGTGTCACTAAAGGAGATAATTTCATCGAGAATATAGAAGAGGCTGAGCTGAAACTGAAAGAAGGTGATGTCTTGATTCTATACACCGATGGGATCAGTGAAATGCTGGATGCCGGAGTGCGATTTTATGGAGAAGATCGTTTACAGGAATTGGTCAGGAATATTCGTGACGGTTCATCAGAAGAGATCATGAAGCGAATTGTAAGTGATGTGAACGAATTTAAAGGTCTTGCCAAGCAACACGATGATATGACGCTTGTGATCATAAAAGCGGATGCTTCTGCCAATCAGTAAGGGAATTTTCCGTATCATTGGGCTGTGATCATCCGCACCACAATTTCATAATCAGTTTTACTCATGGCACTTAGTCAGTCTGTAGAGGACTACCTCAAAGCAATTTACATATTACAGACAGAAGGAGAGACGGCAACCACTACAAACATTGCCAATGCTCTGGATGTTTCCTCAGCATCAGTCACTAATATGTTTAAAAAGCTGGCTAAGATGAACCTTTTAAAGTATCAGTCATATAAAGGAGCTACGCTTACCAATGCCGGAAAAATGATCGCCCTGGAAGTACTCAGGCATCATCGGTTACTGGAATTGTACTTAAAAGATGTGATGGGATATTCATGGGATGAGGTACATGATGAAGCGGAGAACCTGGAGCACCATATCTCTGAACAATTTGAGGATCGTATTGCTGAACTATTGAATCACCCCACTCATGATCCACACGGTGATCCCATTCCCACAAAAGATGGTGTAGTTCCCGAAATGGCGAGGCTATCGATCACAAAAGCAGAAGTCAACGTTAGTTATGTAGTGGGGAGAGTGAAAGATCAGGATCCGGAAAAGTTGAGATATCTCGAGCAGATCGGGATCATACCCGGGGTCAGGGTTGAGATCCTTGAAAAAGCCCCTTTCAATGGTCCGGTCAAGATCAGGCTGGAAGGTGAAAGTGAGCAGGTTGTTGGGCATGCCGTGGCGAGCGATGTGTACCTGCTGGATGTGGATCAGTAAAGCGGTTACAGATCGTTAATTTAATTTAGGTATGGCCTGACTTCGATCCCGTTTTTCAGCATTTCATTTTTGAGGTCTTTGATCTCTACTTCCCTGAAGTGGAAGATACTGGCAGCCAACACGGCATCGGCATCAGCTTTCAGAACGGCATCCACACAATGTTGGATATTTCCTGCACCTCCGCTGGCAATAACAGGGATGCGTACCAGCTTATTTACTTTTTCCAGCAGATCCAGATCGAAGCCGGCTTTGGTTCCATCCCGGTCCATACTGGTCAGCAGGATCTCACCGGCACCGCGTCGTTCAACCTCCTGCATCCATTCAAGAGCATCCATACCGGTATCCTCTGTTCCACCTTTGATAAAAACATGCCAGCTGTTTCCGGTTTTTTTGGCATCAACGGCGGCTACGATGGCTTGGGCTCCAAAATTTCGGGAACCTTCGTTAATGAGATCCGGATTCTTGACGATGCTGCTGTTCAGGGAGACTTTATCGGCACCCGACTTGAGAAGCTCTTCGATCTCATCGATCGTTTTGATCCCTCCGCCAACGGTAAACGGAATATTGATCTCTCGGGCAATTTTAACCACCAGATCTTTAAGTGTTTTTCGTTTTTCGAGAGTAGCGGTTATGTCCAGAAATACCAGTTCATCTGCACCTTCCTCACTATAACGTTTGGCGAGTTCCACCGGATCACCGGCATCACGCAGACCTTCAAAATTGACACCCTTAACTGTTCGCCCGTTCTTGATATCAAGGCAGGGGATAATTCTTCTTGTTAACATAAACTTATTGGTATTCTAAAAAACCGATCACAAATACCTGAGAGGATATTTACGGGCATTAATATAGAAAAATATCTTCTGTCCTTTTTATTGAAAGATGTAATTAAATAGATCATTAAATACTAAAGGATCTTTCAAGGGATGGCCTGATGCAAGCCTTTGTTTAACTGTTGAAGGCGGCCATTTCATCCAACGAAATTCGCCCTTCATAATAGGCTTTGCCAACCACTACGGCATCAATATTGGCATCATTGAGTTTGGTTAGATCTGCCAGGGATGATACCCCACCCGAGGCGATCAATCTGATATCCGGAAAGTTTTTATGAAGATCCTGATAAAGGTCAAAATTTGGGCCCGATAGGGTGCCGTCTTTGGATATATCGGTGCAAAGGACCTCCTGTAGGCCATGTTCGATCATCCGGCTCAAAAATGATTCCACTGATTCTTCAGCCGTTTCAAGCCAGCCGGAGTAGGCTATTTTACCATTCTTTAAGTCCATACCCAGGATCATATTCTCAGGGTACTTTTCAAGAGACCTTAGCCAGTCCTCTTCATTTTTTATGGCCATCGAGCTGCAAATCACTTTTGAAAGTCCGGCTTCAAGCAGCATCTCAACATCTGAAAAAGAACGTATACCACCTCCGGTCTGTACCGAGATTCCAAGTTCTGAAATGATCTCTTTGATGTGCGGAAGATTTACAAATGTACCTTCCTTGGCACCATTAAGGTCAACCACATGAATATGATCAAACCCGGCTTCACTGAATTTTCTGGCCTGATTCAAAGGGGATTTGTCATAAACGGTAACTTCTTCGTACGAACCTTTGTGAAGCCTGACAGCCTCACCGTTCAAAAGATCGATGGCAGGAATGGTTTGCATAAATACGATAATTTAGTTTACCCTAAAGTTATGGGTATGTATTTAGAGTTACCCGAAAAACATTGGGTAATTGGGGTTGCATTATGTCCTGATAAAATAAACAGGTTATGCTGTCTTTCTATTTTTGATTCCGATACCTATCCACAACTAGTTTAACTTCTTTACACACCTGATTCAAGCGTCCCGCTTGGACCAGTGGATTACAAATCAACCCAAATTAACCACGCACAAGCGAGACGCTTGCGCTAGTGGGTTTTGGCTGGGACAGATTAGATTCATTTCATAGTCCTGATAAAAGGAACAATTCATGTGAGTCGGGTGTTTGGTCGGAGCAACCAAATCAACTATTTGCATGAAAAACGAATCACATATATCCCTGCTAAGGGTGAATAAGAGTTATCAGGAAGGAGGGAATGTCAGGACGGTACTGAATGATATGGAATTGACGATTAATGAAGGTGAGATGATCGTCCTCTTGGGAAGATCCGGTTCCGGAAAAAGTACCCTACTTAATTTGATCAGTGGTATTGATCAGCCCGATTCCGGTCAGATCAATATTGGTGATACAGATCTGGCTAAGTTAAGTGAAAAGGAGCGCACACTTTTCAGGAGAAAGAACATCGGATTTGTATTTCAGTCCTTCAATCTCATCTCAACTCTGACAGCAGAGGAGAATGTATTACTACCCCTTAAATTGAAAGGAATTGAAGATGAGAATTTACTGCAAAGAGCCGGGTCATTTCTTAATGAAGTAGGCCTGGGTGACCGCGGTGACAGTTACCCTGATCGGTTATCAGGAGGAGAACAGCAGAGGGTAGCCATAGCGAGAGCCCTGGCTCATGAACCTATGCTGATACTGGCAGATGAACCCACCGGTAACCTTGATTATGAAACGGGAAAAAAGATACTGGATATCCTTAATAAGCTTGTCAGAGAAAACGGCAGAACGATCATCCTGGCCACTCATGACCGTGATATATGTTCGATCGCAGATCGTGTGGTTGAACTTCAGAGCGGTCAACTTCATGATGTAACTGAATTTGAAGGAGCCTGATGAGTTCAGAAAACAAAGATCTGATCTGGTTATCAAGCCTGAGGTTTTTGCTGAGACATCCCTGGCATTTTGGTCTGTCTATTCTTGGGGTGGCTTTGGGAGTTGCCGTGGTTGTGTCCATAGATTTGTCCAATTCAAGCGCAGAGAAAGCTTTTGAGTTATCTACTGAAGCGGTAACAGGTAAGGCAACCCATCAAATTCAGGGAGTCTCAGAGGATCTGGATGAATCAGTTTACCGTTCGGTTAGGATCGAAGCCGGAATCAGGAGCTCGGCTCCTGTTATAGAAGGTTATGGAAGGATTCAGGGTTTGAACCGAACCGTTCAGGTGTTGGGAGTGGATCCGATCGCTGAAGCTCCGTTTAGAGATTTTGCAAGTCAGGAAGCTGGAATAGATCTCTCCAAGTTCATAGGTGGTAGAAACACAGGGTTGATATCTCAAAATACGGCTCAGGAAATGGAAGTAGAGGTCGGAGATACATTGGTAACAGAAGTTGCCGGGGTATATCACGACATCCAGCTAATCGGACTGATCGAAGTAGAAAATGAGCGCAGCAGGCAAGCACTGGAGAGTATTCTCCTCATAGATATCAATACTGCACAACGGCTTTTTGGGATGCAAGGGCAGCTTTCCCGCATTGACCTGATCATAGATGAAAATCAGGAAGGAACCATAAAACAACGCATTGAATCCGTTTTACCAGAAGGGGCCGCGATCGTGCGCTCGGAATCCCGTACCGAAACAGTGGCACAAATGACACGGGCTTTTGAGTTCAACCTGCAGGCACTCAGTATGCTGGCGTTGCTGGTTGGCATGTTTTTGATCTACAATACCATGACCTTTTCTGTGGTACAGAGGCGACCGTTGATCGGTCGGATGAGAGCTCTCGGAGTATCCCGCAACGAGATCCTATTTACCATTTTAAAGGAAGCCCTCTTCATTGGGTTTTTGGGAACCTTATTGGGAATTATTGCCGGTATTTTTCTGGCACAGGTGTTGGTTCAACTGGTTACCCAATCCATCAATGATCTCTACTTTGTCCTCTCGGTTCAACAATTGTCGATCGATCCTTATTCAATAACAAAAGGATTGTTACTTGGACTTGGGGCGACCCTGATAGCTGCCTACTGGCCGGCAAGGGAAGCTTCAAAAGCCGAAGTTACTACAGTTCTGAAACGATCTTCGAATGAATCAAAGATCCTGAGCCGAATATTTCCATTGGCAGGCGCAGGTATATTGGTTGGCAGCATTGGTGGGCTGATATTGTTGGTGCCAAATGGCGGAATTGCGGCCGGGTATTCCTCATTACTTTTTATGATCGTGGGTTTTTCACTGATCGTGCCGGCTTTGATCGTTGGAATGGCCAAGCTGTTCAGGCCGATATTTGGTAAAGTAAACGGAATGATCGGTAAAATGGCCGTACGGGGAGTGGTCACTGAATTGAGCAGAACCTCAGTGGCAATAGCCGCCCTGGTGGTGGCCGTAGCGGCAACAGTCGGTGTAGGTGTAATGGTAGACAGTTTCAGGACCACGGTCGTATCCTGGTTAGGATCTCAGCTTCAGGCTGATGTTTATATTCAGCCCCCAAGTTCTGTAGCCAGAACGGCAGATTCAGAGCTTGCACCTGATCTGATTGAGGTATTGAAGGCCACAAAAGGGGTTGAGCAGGCCGGGTCTGTGAGAAGCGTACAAATCAGAACAAACTTTGGTACGGATAATCTGGTAGCTATTGATCATGGCGATGCCGCAGAAGAAGCGTATCAGTTGAAAGTGGGGGAGAATGCCTTTTGGGAGGTTTACGATACCGAACCAATTGTTATGATCTCAGAAGTTTATGCCTATCGTAAGAATATCGGATTGAATGATACGCTGATCATACAGACAGATGCGGGTAAAGTTCCTTTCACCATCAAAGCCATAAACTTTGACTACGCTTCTGACATTGGGACCGTTACTATGAACCGAAAGATCTATAACCGTTATTTCAATGATGATGCGATCTCAGGTCTCGCTTTGTATGCTGAAGAGGATGTTGATGTAAATGAACTGGTAAATCGGCTAAGAGTCAGGGCAGACGGTATGCAGGAGGTTTTCATCAGGTCAAACCGGGGGTTACGGGAAGCTTCCATTGAGATCTTTGACAGAACCTTTACCGTGACAGTGGTCCTTCGGCTACTTGCCATCATCGTGGCTTTCATGGGAGTGTTAAGTGCCCTCATGGCCTTGCAGTTAGAACGATCCAGAGAGCTGGCAGTACTCAGAGCAAATGGTATGACCCCGGGACAACTTTGGAATTATGTGATCAGTCAAACCGGTGTGATGGGCCTCATGGCAGGAATTCTTTCAGTACCCCTTGGGATCCTGATGGCCTATATCCTCGTTTATGTGATCAACCTGAGGTCATTTGGTTGGACTCTGCAATTTATGATCACTCCGGATGTACTGCTTCAAGCTGTTGGACTCGCATTTATTGCCGCGCTTTTGGCAGGTGTCTATCCTTCCAAAAAAATGGCCGAGGCAAATCCCGCTGATGCACTCAGAAATGAATGATAAATATGTTTAAGAAATCTTTTTAATAATGAAGAAAAGTATTTGGTTTATCGTGATCATCCTTACCGTGGCGCTGATCGGATATGGTATTTGGGAGATATCAAAAGAAGAGGAGATCCGGGCATCGATCTCTGTTGCAGAAGCGATGGGGGGCGGAGATGAAGAGGGTTATCTGAGAGCCACAGGACCCAGGGAGTTTGTATTTCCGGACGATCATGGTCCGCATCCGGGTTTCAGAACAGAATGGTGGTACTACACCGGAAATGTGTTCACGAAAGATGGCCGGCAATTTGGATATCAATTCACAATATTCAGAAGTCAGATGTCACCGCCCGATTCAGGTGCTCAGGATAACGCATTTAATGAAAATTGGAATACCAATCATTTATACCTTGGGCATTTTGCGGTGTCTGATGTTGAAGCAGAAGACCATGTGTTTGAGGAAAGATACAGTCGTGGAGCGGCCGGGTTGGCCGGTTCTCAGGCAGACCCTCATCGAATCTGGCTTGAAGATTGGGAGATCATACGGATCGAAACTGAAAGTGGCGATGGCAAGAATTTTACGGTGAATATACAAGCTGAAATGGAAGATGGGACTTCCATTAATTTCGATATTACTCCCTCTAAGCCTTTGGTACTTCAGGGGGAGGAAGGATACGACCCAAAAGGATCTGAAAAAGGAAATGCTTCCTACTACCTGGCATTCACAAGAATGCAGACGAACGGGGTGATCACTAAAGACGGACAGGAATATCGTGTTTCCGGTGATAGCTGGATGGATCATGAATGGAGTACGTCTGCCCTTGATGAAGATCAGGAAGGGTGGGATTGGTTTTCCATTCAGCTATCCAATAACTATGAGATCATGTACTATCAGCTCAGAAATTCTGATGGATCAGTCAGTGAATTTACCAATGGTTCTGTCATAGATCCGGATGGCAATAAAGTGAATTTTGATACGGGAGAGGTAACTCTTGAGGTGTTGGATACCTGGAAAAGTCCTCACAGCGGAGCAAATTATCCATCTACCTGGAACCTGAGCATTCCCGGAAAGAATATAGATCTACAGGTAGAAACAGCCTTTCCCGATCAGGAAATGGATGTTTCGGTTCGATATTTTGAAGGGGTGCTTAGGCTGAGAGGGGTTATGAATGGGGAAGAAATTACAGGAAATGGTTTTGTTGAAATGACCGGATATGGGGAAAACGAGAATAATGAAGTAAGGTAGATCCCACGTGTTTTAAAAAGCCGTGTTAAATTTTAGGAAATTCGTTGTATAGGAGGCTTAAAATGGAGAACTTCACAACCGCAAAAAATTGCACAAAACAAATAGACATGGCTGATATTAAAACGATCACACAAAAAGACTTTGAATTTTTAATTGAGCTGGAAGAGCTTATTTACGACCGCAAAAAAGAGATGCCGGATGGCTCTTACACTACTTCTATGTTCAAAAAAGGCATTGATAAGATCGCCCAAAAAGTAGGTGAGGAAGCGGTAGAAACGGTGATCGCATCAAAGAATAAGAAGGACAAAGAGACGATCAACGAGTCAGCCGACCTGATTTTTCACCTGATGCTTCTGTTGGCTGAGAAAGAAATTCCGCTCCATAAGGTCATTAAAAAGCTTCGAAAACGCCACAGTAAGGGGACTCACAAGCATATCGGTGAGTAAATAATTGTGAGCGGGCATGTTAGGTTTGCAAGGGTTTTGAAACGGTTAAACATTTTCTCAAATAACCGTTAACCGCATTTTAACAGCTCCCGCCTTATTTGTATCTTTATTGATTAAAGTGAGACGCACTCTTATCCTATTCAATTCATGAATAACATTCGAAATTTTTGCATCATTGCCCATATTGACCATGGGAAATCCACTCTGGCAGACCGCCTTTTACAGAAGACCGGCGCTATTAGCGAACGGGACATGAAAGAGCAAATGCTGGATGATATGGACCTGGAGCGTGAACGTGGTATTACCATCAAGAGTCACGCCATTCGCATGGATTATAAACGGCCAAATGGTGAGAATTACATTTTCAATTTGATCGATACCCCCGGTCACGTGGATTTTGCCTACGAAGTTTCCCGTGCTCTGAAAGCCTGTGAAGGAGCTATTTTGGTGGTAGATGCGGCTCAGGGTATTGAGGCACAGACCATTTCTAACCTCTATCAGGCCATCGAGCAAAACCTGGAGATCATTCCTGTTTTGAATAAGATCGACCTTCCGGGAGCCGATCCTGAGAATATTGGTCAGCAGATCGTGGATCTGATCGGGTGTGACTATGAGGATATTCTGCATGTGTCCGGTAAAACCGGAGAGGGTGTGGATGAGCTACTCGAAGAAATTGTGGATAAGGTTCCGGGACCCAAAAGAGAGGAAGATAAGCCATTGCGTGCTTTGATCTTTGACTCGATCTTCAACACCTACCGCGGTTCTATAGCTTATGTACGGGTGATGGAAGGCGTTCTCAGAAAAGGCGATCTTTTCAAATTTATGTCGAATCTTGAAGAGTACTACGCGGAAGAGATCGGCTATCTGAAAATGAAACAAGAGCCAACCAAAGAACTTCGGGCCGGAGAGGTTGGGTATGTGATCGGCAGTGTGAAATCCTTACAGGATGTGCGTGTCGGTGATACCATTACTAAAGTTGATAATCCTGCCAAGGAACCTATTCCGGGATATCAGGAAGCTAAGCCAATGGTATTCAGTGGAATATTTCCGACGGATGCCGATGATTTTGAAGACCTGCGTGCTGCCCTTGAGAAATTGCAGCTGAATGATGCTTCTCTGACATACGAACCGGAAACCTCGAAAGCACTTGGATTCGGATTCAGAGCCGGATTCCTGGGGCTGTTGCATATGGAGATCGTGCAGGAGCGCCTGGACCGTGAGTTTGATATCGATATCATTACCACGGTTCCTAACGTGCAATATGAGGTGGAACTGGTGGAAGGAGACCGCATTCAGGTTGATAACCCAAGTCAGATGCCGGCGGTTGGAGATATTGAAGCGATCTATGAACCGTATATCAAAGCGAGTATCATCACCCCGGCCGATTATATCGGTCCTGTGATGAAATTGTGTCAGGATCGCCGTGGTATTTACGTGAATCAGTTATTCATGCAAAATAATCGCGTTGAAATAACGTATGAACTACCAATGGCGGAAGTGGTCTTTGATTTCTACGACCGACTTAAATCCGGAACGCGTGGATATGCCTCACTGGATTACGAATTTATTGAATACCGAAAAGGCGATCTCGTACGTTTGGATATATTGTTGAACGGAGATCAGGTGGATGCACTGTCAAGTATCACGCACCGAGACAAGGCCTACCACCTTGGTCGGAAAGTTTGTGCAAAATTAAAGGAACTTATTCCTCAGCAACAGTTTGAAGTAGCTGTACAGGCGGCGATCGGAAACCGGGTAATTGCCCGCGATACCGTTCGTGCTATGCGTAAAGATGTTACCGCAAAATGTTATGGTGGTGATATCTCACGAAAACGAAAACTTTTGGAGAAACAAAAGGAAGGTAAAAAACGAATGAAGCAGGTAGGAACTGTGGAAATTCCGCAGGAAGCCTTCCTCGCAGTTTTATCCATGGACGAAGACGACAGGTAAAAAATTATGCAGAATTTAATGAAACGTGTATTGTTCTTTTTCATCATGATGGTCATGATCTCAACGGCCGCACAGGCACAGTTTGAGGAACCGGTCATCAAGAAGGTCAGCAATGAAGACCGGGCTAAATTTCAGCAGCAGTTCTCAGATATCAAATGGACCGGGCAGGGATTTAACTTTAACGAGCTGGATAGAATGCCGGCCATCGAGATACGTGCGGTACTTCAGAGTGCCTACGGCGATCCCACTCAAACCGTGGAAGATATCATTGAAAAGGACGGATATCTCAGAGATGGTAAATCCATTCAATTTGAATATTGGTTCATCATAGATGGCTACATTCCGATGATGGTGCTGGATCTTGAGGGCCCCTTCGACAATGGTTTGGTATATGTTGGAGCAAGCCGCTATGTGGATCTGATGCCACAGGTTAAGCGTACCTTGACCAAAGAATTAAGAGACGCGTCACCAAAAGAATACGTGGATTATTTTTATTCGCCGGAAAGAAGTCAGTGGTATAAAGTGTCGTACCTGGCGGGTGAATACAAGAAGGAAGAGATCAAAAAACCTTCACACATTAATACAAAATAGCTTAGAATTTGAAAGACGATAAGACGCCTGAAGATCAGGATAACAGTTCATACTGGCAAAAAAAGAAGGCGAAGGTAGAGGAAGAAAACAAGAAAGCTAAATCCTGGCTGAGGGAGTGGCTGGATGCGATCCTGTTTGCATTTGTTGCTGCAGCGATCCTAAGGGCATTTTTATTTGGTTCCTACAAGATCCCGACCCCATCAATGGAAAAAACCCTGATGACGGGTGACCTGCTTATCGTATCCAATATAACTTACGGGCCAAGAACACCTATGGGGCTTTGTATTCCTTTTGTACAGGGAGCCTGTGTACCCGGTGTTAAATTGCCATGGACCCGCCTTCCGGGATTGAGGGATGTAGAACGGAATGACATTTTTGTCTTCAATGTACCGTGGGAAGTTAAGCCGGTATCACAAAAAACGAATTATATCAAACGGGCTGTGGCTCTTCCGGGAGACACCATGTCTATAAAGGATAAGGTGTTATACATCAACGGAGAGAGGGAAAAAGAACATGAAGGCCTGCAAAAACACTATGTACTTAAAATGGCCGACCGCATCAGGTTGAGCAGTGCCAAAATGGAGTCTGTTGGGGGTGAATTGGTCGGTTACGACAATAACAGTACCTACATTGTGAATATGACGGATCAGGTGGCAGAGCAGGTCCGTAGCTGGGCAGAGATCGATACGATGTATCTGAATGTGATGGATCCTAATGCCGTTGACCGAAATTATACTCAGAGTCAGGGCGATTTTTCCCGGGCCTTCAATAATCCGGATCAAATGAGAGAGATCGTGGTTCCCTTTGAAGGACAACAGATCGAACTGAACAATGAGAACTGGTTTGTCTATAAAGATATTATCGAGCGTTACGAAAATAACGAGCTAAGAAGAGAAGGGGATAAGGTCTTCATCAACGGTGAAGAGACCAACACCTATACCATTCAGCAGAATTATTATTTCGGAATGGGTGATAACCGCGATAACAGTATGGATTCCCGCTTTTGGGGATTTGTACCTGAAGATCACCTGATCGGGAAAGCCACTATTGTCTGGTTCTCTATCAAAGACTGGGTGCCTCAATTTGACAGAGTATTCACACTGATC
Organism: Gracilimonas amylolytica; assembly: GCF_002911695.1. GTDB lineage: Bacteria > Bacteroidota > Rhodothermia > Balneolales > Balneolaceae > Gracilimonas > Gracilimonas amylolytica. Next base: position 43,462 of record NZ_PQBS01000008.1, on the reverse strand, counting down.
GATTAGGAATTGTCAGGATTTAAGATTTATCCGGTTTACACCAGTTTTAAGCATCCCGTCTAATTCTGTTTCAAGCGACCCGCTTGGAAAACTGAATTCTGAGTCCTGATTTCTTTTCTTCTTATTTCTTCGCCATGGTCTTACCCTTGGGGGCACCTTCCCGAATGGCTAACTGCCCACAGCCGGCATCAATGTCATCTCCCCGGCTTCGGCGAACGGTTGCTCTTACATCATTTTTGATGAGCTCGCGCATAAAGTTATCAAGCCGTTCTTCTCTTGCCCGTTTAAGCTCTACACCGGCCACATTGTTGTACATGATGATGTTTACCTTACTGGGTACCCACTTAACGATCTTAGCCAGGTCACGGGCATCCTGAGGAGTGTCATTGAAATTATCAAACAACAGGTATTCATACGTGATCGGTTTCTCAGTAGCTTTGTAGTAGTATCGGACGGCTTCTTCCAGGCTTTCCAGATTCATGGAGCTGTTGATCGGCATGATCTCGTCACGTTTTACATCGGTAGGGGCGTGAAGAGAAATGGCCAGGTTGAATTCTTCCTGATCATCCGCCAGCTTTTTGATCTGTTTGGTGAGCCCAACCGTTGAAACCGTAATCCGTTTAGGAGATAATTCAATGCTCAGTGGGTCAGAGATGATATGAGCGGAATTGACGATGGCCTTGTAATTGTGAAGCGGTTCACCCATCCCCATATAGACAATGTTAGTGATCTTTTTGCCATATTTTTCTTCAGCCAGATCATTGATGTACTGAACCTGATCCACGATCTCACCGTGCGTGAGGTTTCGGAATAATCCCATTTTACCGGTAGCGCAAAAGGCACATCCAAAGACACAACCTACCTGCGAGGATACACAAACGGTTAAACGGCGAGCGGCTCCATCGGCAAAGAAATCCGGTATCAGAACGGCTTCGATCTTATAATCTTTTCCTTCATCTGTGAGTTGAAACAGAAATTTTATGGTTCCATCCTGCGATTCCTGCTGCTGAACCGGTTTGATCCGGTTGATCGTGGCGATCTCACGCAGTTTTTCTCTGAGATCTTTGGAGAGGTTGGTCATATCCTCAAAATCAGAGACTCCTTTCTGGTAAAGCCATTGGAAGATCTGATCGGAGCGAAAGCTTTGCAGACCAAGTTCTGAACAAAAGTGATTCAGTTCGTCTTTAGTGAGTGCTTTCAGGTCGGTTTTTTGGGTCGTGTCAGTAATAGTCATAGACCCTGAAGATACGGATAAATCCCCCGAACTTCGAACTGATCAACTAAATGGAAAAGAGTAAAAGATATGCAGATCAGTCACGTCTGTTTTTCCTGTTTCGGTCATTTTCCTGTTGCCCGTGCCGTTGCATAAATTCTTTAAAACGTTGAGCCTGCTCGTCGTTCAGGACCTCGCGGATATCCTGCATGTGCACATAAAGGGATTCCTCGATCTCGGCATAACCTTTGGTAAGTGTGTTAACTAAAGAGTCACGCATTTGGGGTTCGTGATCCTCGTTCATGAGAATATAATTCAGGTAAGAGCGGCGTGTGTCATCCAGTTCTTTTTTAATAGAGCGGATCTCACCAAAGTGTTCTCGCCTCAGGGCTGAGATCTTATCAGATTGTTCATCAGATAACCCAAGTTCATTCTTCATAAATTGCTGGGAGCTGTTCTTATCACGGTCATTGCTGCGATGTTTGTGCCAGTCGCGCCCATCGTTATGGTCCATCCATACGAAGACCAGAATAACGGCATTCAAAACCGTCATGATGATCAGTCCTGAAAGAGCCCATTTATATTTTTTTGACATATCCATGTTATTCTTGTTCAAGATTTTCATAATAATCCAGGTCCAGGACCTGATAGCTGGCTGTAAATTCCTCAGCCCAGTCTTCAGTTGTAGCTTCAACTTCAGCCGTTTCGGTTTGAGCCGGTTGGAACTGTATGAGCGATATCAGATTCAGGGACACCATGGCTAAAACAGCGGCAACGGCTACTTTGAAACCAAATTCAGTTTTGCCATTCAGTTCGTACCGGCCTTCATTCCTGTTTTCTAACCTGGCTGTAAGACGGCTGTAGAAAAATGCATCGGTTTTTGCCGGTTCAAGTTCATCCAGCGACCGCAGTGTTTTCTCCACTTCCTCATGTTTGTTCGTTCGTTTTTTCATGATCAGTCTATTTCATTTTGTTGATAGTAGGAATGAAGTTGTTTCTTCAGGTTTTCCTTGGCACGGTGAATCAATGATTCAACGGCCGGTAAGCTGATCTCCATTACATCAGCCACTTCCTGATAACTTAACCCTTCAACTTTTTGAAGAGTGAAGGCTACTTTTTGTTTTTCAGTCAGTTTGTCAATTTCATCAAACAGGATCCTTGCCCGCTCTTTGTTTTCAAGTTCAACACCGGGGTGCATGAACTCTGCCTCATCAATGTTGTCATCCGGCTCACTGAACATGGCATTCAATGCCTGAAAAAAACCGGATCGCTTTTTTCGTTTTCGATACCGGATCAATTCAAGTGATTTTGTCACGGCTATACGATAGATCCATGTGGAAAGAGAGGCATCTTCCCTGAAATCACCGATCGAATCAAAGACTTCAATAAATACTTCCTGCGAAACATCTTCTGCATCGTGTGGGTTTCGCAGAAAACCCATACACGTGTTATAAACACGATCTTTATGATCATTAACCAATGCCCGGAAAGCCGATTCACTTCCCTGACTGAGTTGTTCTATAAGAGCCGATTCTTCGATCCTTTTGGTGGCTTTATAAGTTGTTTGAACTTTTGTTAATGGCATTATAAGAACCGAAAAGTATTAATGAAATGCAGGGAAGTTATACCCTGCATTTCAGGAAAACGGTTAGAAGGATCGTCCTCTTTTGTTGTTTTTATTCATTCGCTGACCCTGTTGTTTTGGACCACGCATTTGCTGCATACTATCAAACTTAATGCGTTGTTCTTCAGTCAGTAATTCACGGACCTGCTGTTGGTGGCCGGTTCTCATAGCCATCATGGCTGTTCTCAGTTCACCTATTTCATCGATCAAAGCATTGACAGCAGCTTCATCATAGTCATCTGACATTCTGAGCGTGCGCAATTGAGCATTTTTCTCCTGAATGTTATTTCTGAGAGGGATCATCCCTTTTTGACCGTTCAGGTGAATTTCTTCAACTTTAGCTCTTTGATCGTCAGTGAGGTTGAGCTGAGTCATCATGCGCTGTTGGTTTTGACCTTGTTTGTCACCGCGATTCATCATTTGTCCCTGACAGTCGCCATTAGCTCTATTCTGCATTTTTCTGTTTTGCTGTTGGGCAGAAACGTCAACAGTCAGGCCGATCAATAAAGCTGATAAAACGGATATTTTTAAAATGTTTTTCATGGTGCTCTCCGCATCTTATTATTTGTTCATTTAATTAGATGCCGGAAAGACAATAAACCTTCGCCTTAAAATTGATCAGCAATCCTGAAGGGGGTGATCGCCCTTTAATTCCTTTCTGAGAGAGGGCCATTTTGGGTAGAACCGGGTCATGTAAGCATAAAACCGATCGTTGTGTAATCTTTCCAGTAGGTGAACCATTTCGTGGACCACCACATACTCCAGAAACTCCGGCCGTCTTTTTGCCAGTTCCAGGTTCAGCCAGATCCGTTTGTCCCGGGTATTACAGGTTCCCCATCGCGTCTTCATGCGTTTTACTCCAAACTCATTGACTTTAACTCCCATCTCGGGTTCCCATTTTGCGATCAGCTTTGGGATCACTTCCTTCATTTGAGCACGAAGCCATTCATTGAATATGGCTTCTCTTTTTATCCGATCTGTTCCCAGCCTGACTTGTAAGACCAACTCCTTTGCATTCTTCAGAAAAACCCTTGGAGCCTGTTCTTTAAAAATGATATCCAGTTTAAGAGTATCTCCCCAAACCTGAACTGTGTCACCGGTTTTGAATGTAGGAGTTGGCGCTTCCGGTTTTGTAGAAGTTCGGTTCAGATGTTTTTTTATCCACAAGATCCGGCTTGCCAAGAAATTATATATAACTGAATCAGGTGCTCTCTTGGGAACCGATACTTTTACTTCCTTTTTTGACGGGTATACCCTCAGATTCAGGTTCTTCACATTTTTATGGTGAACCTGTATCTCTAATCCGGAGACGGTGATCGTTGATCGGCTGTAGGTTTTATAACGCGGCATGAGCCAAGGTAGTCACTTTAGAAATGACCATCAAAATCTGGAGTTGACCACATTGTTATAGATAGAACCGAAGTTGAACTCAAAACCGATGGAGCCACCATAGTTATAGGAGGTAGCTTGTTGCTTTAGGTTCAGGAGCCGTTCCTCTTCAGTCAGTTCACCGGCTGCCAGACTGATCTGATCGTTGATCAGTGAATATCTTCCTGAGAAAAATACGGACAAGCCTTTCATGATCCTCATGTTGACTCTGAAGCCCATATTGATCCTGTTTTTACTCAGGTCGTGCATGTAAGCTCCGGCATCTGCCCATCCGTACACACCACCCCAGGGCTGGGTGAAATCGGCCCGAAAGTTGAGCTCATTTCTCCAGAGAAATTCTTCATCAACATTTAAAATGGTGGTTTCTGAGTAGTTGTAATGGGAGCCTAACAGACCGTATCTCAAGGTTACTTCCCGCTGGTTGAATTCGTTATATGGGAAGAGGCTATATTCGATGGAAGGAGTGGCTCCGATACTCAGATCAATGTTGTTTTGGGTTGAGGACCGCACTCTTGTATATCCGCCAACAGTCAAATGGTCACCCAGGCTTTTGGCTATGAGTCCGGTGAAATTTTGGTTTTCTGTGGTAAAGATATCCGTGGATGTTGTGCCGTCGTCTTCTTCATTTCTGAAGGTCCGACGATCATAATTTTGTCGATAAGAAAAGTCCAGTTTCCAGTCATTTGTAATTCGTCTTGCATCAAAATTCCCACCCAGCCAGAAATTCTCACGGGATTGCTCCCCGCTAAAGCTGGTGCTCAGTCCAATTTCAAAGGTCCAGCTATTCCAGGGGTCATTGATCTCAACCACTTCTTCATCTTCAGAAATGGTACCGGTAAAATTTACTTTAAGGTCAGAAAATACTCCCCGATCTGTGAGAAAGTGGATCAGTCCAAGTTCGACGTGTTCAACTAACCGGCGCCTCATCATATCATTGGTGTCAGATTGTGGACTAATGAATACGATGGTATGATCTTCATCCGGAGAGTGCCCGGGTGCCATGAAATTAAGGGTATGCTCCCATCCACCGCTTCCGGTTTGTTGAAGGGTAACCAACAGATGGACTTCTGCAACTTCCTGATCCCGAACAAAATTTACGTAGTTTACTTCCGATCGAATGAAACTGCTGCTACAACCCCGGCAATCCAAATATACGTTGATGGTTTGTCTTGAACGTTGTTCAACATTTTGAGCAAGTGCAAACGAAGGGATTAAAAACAGAACAAGTAAAAAGAGCTGAGTTAGTTTTTGAGTGTAGGTCAATGATCTGTAGATGGAGCGTTAAAATATTTATTGCAAATATAGAGAAGGTGACCATTAAGCTTTGCAAAAAAAACTAAAATCCGTTGCAAAAATTTTTAACGGTTAGTCACTTTCTCACAGCGACTTAACGAGATCCTTAACCTGATAGTATGGACCACAGGTAATAACAATGAAGAGGTATTTTAGAGGCTAAAGTACTCTTAGTGTGAAAGTAAAATCTGAAAGGCACTCATTGCGAGTACAGCAATGGTAACCCAAAGTCCTACCTTTTTGGCCTCACATTTTTCCAGGGCTTCCGGGATAAGATCCGTAAAAACCATCCAGATCATGGCTCCGGCCGCTAAACCAAGTCCAAAGGGTAGGTATTGTTTAAAAACTTCCACAAACAGAAAGGCTGGAACAGCCATCAAAGGTTGTGGCAGGCTGGAAAAGATACTCCACCAAACCGCTTTAAGGGGAGAGGTTCCCTGTGGCACCATTACGAGGCTGATGGCAAGTCCTTCGGGGATGTTATGTATGGCAATAGCTATAGCTATGAAGACCCCAAATTCCATGGTACTTGCAAATGATACGCCTACACTAACACCTTCAGCAAAGGAGTGCACGGTCATGATACCCAGGAACATAAGCATCTGTTTACGTTTACCTCCTATCAGGTCTTTGACACCAACCTCTCCACGATTTTCCATCCATTTGTGAGCCACAACCACGAGGACTACTCCGGCCGCCATACCGCCAACGGTCATCCATTCACTCACGTTGTATCCCTCCATGATCAGACTAAAACTGGCTGCCAGCATTAAGCCGGAAGCAGCGGCATTCGATTTACCCAAAAGTGATGGTGAAATATCTTTGATAAAAAAGAATGGTACAGCTCCAAGTCCTGTTGTAACAGCCGTTAACAAAGCGTACAAAAAAACCTGAGTTATAGGTGCAGAAAGAAATTCCAGATCCATAAATATCAAAATTATGATGAGGTGCGATAATAGGTATAATGATTTTTATACACTAACTAAATAAGAGGTCTTAAACTCCGGGTCTGAATATGTGAAACTAATGAAGGGATATATCTCGAAATTCACACATTATTCAATAACTTTTGTTTTTCTTGTAACCCAAAATTTAACATCAATTAAATATTGAAATCTACAGAACCTAACATGTACTCTCTTAAAAACAGTATTCTATTCATTTTGATCTTAGCCGTTACATCTGGTATAAATGGGGTCAATGCTCAGGGTGATCCTGATACCACAGAAAACATTGAGGAACTCAGGCAAAAACTAAAAAGTGAATCATTTAATATGGGAGCACTGATCCTGACACAGGCGGATTTTGCTTTTGATAAAGATGCAGCCGCAGGAAACAGGGGATTTACAGTTCCGCAGGTACGGTTTATACTGAATGGTAACCTTGATGGAGGCTTCAGTTATAAGATACAGGCCGATTTTGCCGATCAGTTTACCTTGCTGGATGCTGAGATCGGCTATGAACTATCAGAAAAAGCAACAGTTATAGTAGGGTCACAGCAACCGGGGATCAGTGCTGAATTTTTAACAGGGCCGCATAAGATCGATTTCTACACCCGGTCCTATCCGGTGGTTGCCCTTGCACAAGAGCGTGATTTTGGCATTCGTTTGGCCGGTGATTTGACGGATGTTGTTAACTATAGTGTAGGAATGTTTAATGGAAACGGGCTGGCTCCAAATAATGACAATAACTTTTATTATGCGGGAAGATTAGGTTTTACAGCTGATAAAAGTGAAACCGGTCAAATTGAAGGTGGTGTAAACCTTTCTTACGGTGAAATGACCAATACTACAATTGCAGGTGGTGTTCTTCCAAATATAGATGGAGATAGATTTACCTATGGCGGTGATGTGCGCTATGAGGATGAAAACCTGATCCTCGCTGCCGAAGTGTTAGCAGCAAACCTCGAATACACAGGGTTTACCGAATCGGATAATGTATATGGATTTCACCTAACAGGTGGCTACAAATTTGATCAAAGATCAACTGTTATGGCGCGTTATGAGACATTGCAATCAGATCTACTGGGAACCGGAATTGATCGGGATAGAGTACTTATTGGATATAAGGGAAACCCAACCACTGAAACCGGATTTCGCATCAATTACCTGATGCCTTTGAACAATAATGCAGAATTCAAAGATCACGGTCTGGTGATGACCATGCATATTGGTTTCTGACCAACATCATGCTTATCTCATTTCAATTAAAGAAAAATAGTCTCTGTTGAAGAGGCTATTTTTCTATTTACACTGTTTGTAAATTAAATACCCTTTTTAGGAAACGGTATCATTCCTGTTGTGTGTCCTTTTTCCAGTCAACGACCTTGATCAGTATATAAATACCGATCAGTACCATTGGAATACTTAGTAGCTGTCCCATGTTTATAGACCATTCGGCTGCGAAATCAGCCTGTGGTATTTTGGTGTATTCCAGGAAGAACCGACCTGAAAACAGCAGTATCAGGAAGGTACCAAAGAGAGAGCCTTCAGGCGGGGCATTTTTGTAGGATCTGTAGATCCACCAAAGCACGGCAAATACCGCAATGCAAAGCAGGGCCTCATACAGCATGGTAGGGTGGCGGGGAACCATGCCCAAAGGCCCCGGAAGATTTGTGAAGATGATGCCCCAGGGTGCATCTGTTTCATGTCCATATATCTCTGAGTTAAAGAAATTACCGGTACGGATAAAAGCTCCGCCAATAGCCGTTGGAATAACAACCCGGTCAGCCAGCCACCAAAAGCTCATTTTCGGAGTTTTTTTGGCCAGATAATACATTGCCAGGACAATGCCGATGGCGGCACCATGACTGGCTAATCCCCCGTTCCAAACCGCCAACACCTGATCAAGATTGCGTAAATAATAAGATGGGTCGTAGAAGATCACGTGGCCTAAACGGGCTCCGATCACGGTTCCCACCAGGATCCAGGTGAGGATGCTTTCCATTTCCTCAACTTTGCGACCGGCGTCTTTCCATAATTTGACGCCAAACATATAACCGGAAACGAAGGCACCGGCAAAAAGAAGACCATACCAGCGGGGTGCGATCGGACCTAATGAAAAGATCTCAGGATCAATACCCCAGGTTAAATTATCAAGTAGTGCAAGTATCATAAAATTGGTTGAATGGAAATTTATGACCTGAAAATAAGAAGCTGTGTATCATAAAAAAATTCAATTCAAAGATAGTCTAATTTGTTAATCTGTTAATCTCCGAAGCTTTCAGCTTCAGGAGATAAGCACCCGAAGGCTTTGCCTTCCGTTAGGGCAACCGGGTAAGCATTAGAATGATATACCAGAACTATTTTTCTTCTTGCAAGTGGAGGCACAGCCTCCGGTAGCTTATACTTTGAAGCAGGATGCTTCAAAGATCCTTATTAAGATTTGGGATGTAGGTTCATATCCATATCTGCATCAGACTATATTGGTTTAGTTTGGGTAAAAGATTGGTATGGCTAAAAAATGCTTGACAGGAATACGTAAAATTCTAAATTGAAACCATGGGAGGGTACAAAATACATAATCAGCATCTGGCTCATTTCATTACTTATTCGGTCGTTGATTGGATCGATGTGTTTGTGAGGCCGATCTATAAAGAAGTGGTGGTAGAAAGTCTAAAGTTTTGTCAGAAGAATAAAGGACTAAAAATTCACGGATGGTGCTTAATGACCAATCACATTCATTTGATAATTAGTGCTGAAGACGGGGCAAGTTTATCGGGAATTCTTAGGGATATGAAACGACATACCGCCAAAACCATACTTGATGATTTGCAAAACAACCGGAAAGAAAGCAGAAGGAAATGGATGCTATGGATGTTCAGGCAAGCCGGTAGATATAGCAGGAATAATGAGAATTTTCAGTTCTGGCAACATAACAATCGTCCAATGGAAATCAGATCCCAAAAGTTCTTTACTCAAAAAATGAATTACATACATCATAACCCCGTCAAAGAAGGACTATGTTATCAACCGCAGGATTATCCCTACAGCAGTGCAAGGTGGTATATGGATAAGAAAGGCCTGATAGAAATTGATGAGCTATTGATTTAGAATCTAAACCCTGCACACTCATTTATTCGAAACCTCCTCGAAATCTCCGAAGCTTTCAGCTTCAGGAGATAAGCACCGGAAGGCTTCGCCTTCCGTTAGGGCAACCGGGTAAGCATTAGAATGATATACCAGAACTATTTTTCTTCTTGCAAGTGGAGACACAGCCTCCGGTAGCTTTTACTTTGAAGCAGGATGCTTCAAAGATGTTGTTAAGAAGAGAGGGTAAAAAGAGTTCATGAAAAATGGGGTTAAACTGGAAATTTAGCAGATTTTCGTCCCTCATTTATTTGTTCAAATGCCTATACTTGCCATACAGATCAACAGTGAATTAACAGGTGTATTTTGCAACAAGATCGAAGGTTTGTTAGACCAAGAAGGCAATTAGTTGAGCACTTAAAAGAGAAGGGGATCAAAGATCCAAAGGTTCTTGCAGCTATAGGCAAGATCCCTCGTCATAAACTTATTGACACGGCTTTGTATCCTAAAGCCTACAAAGATACGGCCCTGCCGATAGGGATGGGACAAACGATCTCTCAACCGTTTACGGTTGCGGCTCAAACCGAATTACTGGCTATAGAACCCGGAGATAAAATTCTGGAGATCGGGACCGGTTCGGGGTATCAGTGCATGGTACTTTGTGAAATGGGGGCCGATGTTTACAGTGTGGAACGGCATAAGGATCTTTATCACCGGGCCAAAGAGTCACTCAAAGATCTTGGCTACAATGCTATGCTGAAAGTGGGGGATGGAACCCTTGGCTGGTCAACCTATGCACCTTATGATGGTATAGTGGTAACCGCAGGCGCCCCGGTTGTACCGGATGACCTGGTTCAACAGCTGAATATTGGAGGACGGCTGGTTATACCGGTTGGGGACGATGAAAAACAGATGATGTTGCGTATTACCCGGGTAGGTGAAAATGACTATGAGCGGGAAGAACTGGCCGATTTCAAGTTTGTACCTCTCATCGGGGAAAAAGGGTGGGGAGAATAAACTTGGCTGATCAAAAGGCGAATCGATCTGAAGATATCACAACCTTAAAAGAAGCCCCATTTTTAGCCCTGAAGGGTTTTTTGATGGGATCTGCGGATATTGTACCCGGTGTAAGTGGTGGGACCATGGCACTGATAGTGGGCATATACGAGCGCTTACTGAATGCGATAAAGAGCGTAAATGTCAGATTCATAAAATTATTCTTCAGGCTGAAGTGGAAAGAGGCATTCAATGAGATCCACCTGTTGTTTTTGGTATTTTTATTTGCCGGAATATTTGCGGCACTTGGGTTTTTCACAAAGGTGGTGCCCTTGCAGGTCTATATGTTTACTCATCCGGAGATCGTATTTGGACTTTTCTTTGGGCTGATCCTCGGGTCGATCTATATCCTGATCAAAGCCCTTGAGCGATTTACAAAAGCTGAAGTCGTGGCATTGATAATCGGAGTAGCATTTGGCATCTGGATCGTTTCTCTGGTACCGGCTGATACTCCCGAACATCCGGCGTTTGTGTTTTTAAGTGGATCCATCGCGATCTGTGCGATGATACTGCCCGGAATCTCAGGTTCATACCTCTTACTTATCATGAGAAAATATGACTACCTGCTATCTCAGATCGGAATGCTGGGTGGAGTTGAAACCATGGATGGACTGATCGGACTGCTTCCTTTTATTTTAGGAGCGGTGGTTGGACTTGCCCTGTTCTCACGGTTTCTGTCCTGGTTGTTATCAAAATATCACCCACAGACCATTGCAGTACTGATCGGTTTTCTTATAGGTTCATTATATGTGATCTGGCCCTATCAGCATAGAGAATATGTGCAAAAAGTAAGTGTATCAGATGTGGTTTATATGGATGACCCGATCGTTCAGGAACTGAAGAGTGAACCGCCAAATGAAAACCTTCCGGAGTATAAAAGACTGGGAGAGATCAAAAATGCGGATTCTACATTTGATGAGATGAAGCAGGTTGAGATCCAGACGGTCAAAAACAAAATGATCAGATCTGAGCCTTTCATACCCGGATGGGTCGGTTCAAAAGAAGAGGATTCTCCAAATGTTTGGGGCGGTGTCATTGGAATTTTAGTTGGTATAGTGATGGTAGGTGGCCTGGAGCGTCTACGTGACAAGTAGGACCTTCAAGTTTGTTCAAGGAATTTTACAACAAGTACGATAATGGTTTGTAAGATTAACAGGGACTGATATATTTTAAGGTATAACGTAAATCCAAAATGGGAGTCCAAATGAATATCAAACGAGTGCTAATACCTACCGACCTGTCTGAAAAATCCAATGCTGCTCTGGCCTCGGCCGATCTCTTCATTGAATCGTTTGATTGTATGGTTGACCTGATGCATGTGATACCCTTGTCAAAATATCTGGGAGACAGTTTTGATAAGATCGGGGTACCGTTGAATATGAATAAGGATGTGTATCCCAAGCTCATAGAAAAACAACGCAAAGAACTCAGTGCATTTGCCAACAAGCATATAAAAAAGAAAGAGAATCGCGGAGAGTATATCGTAACGATCGACAGAAAGCCTTCTGATTCCATATTGAATCAAATTGAAAAAGGTAATTACGACCTGGTGATGATGAGTGCCAGGGGGGCACATTTTGCGGATTTCTTCCATGGAAGTGCGACAGATAAAGTAATTCGTCGATCGAAAACGCCGGTACTGACCGTTTCCGAAACAATGTTAATGGATAAGATCAATACCATAGTGGTTCCATGTGATTTTTCTGAGCATTCGCTGGCAGCTATCCCGCTGGCATTTGACCTGGCTCTAAAATTTGGGTCAAAGATAGAGCTTCTGAATGTGATCGAGATGTACTCTCATGATATTCATGGCATTGAACCGACGACCTTCGGGATCGATGAAAAAGCCGTTTATGGTGGAATCAAAAGCAGACTCAAATCCTATTTTGCTGACCAAGAGGATCATGATCTTAGTGTAGTTGACGGCGATGAATTGTACAAGGATACCCTGGTGCAGGCTAAAAAAGGAAAGGAAATGTCAGTATCACTGGAAACCAAAGTGCTAAAGTCGATCGCTGCCCATCACGAGATCGTAGATTACTCCAACGAAAATGCCGACCTGGTGATCATGAGTACACACGGTCGTTCCGGGTTATCCAGAATGTTGCTGGGTTCCACTACCGAACAGGTGATCCAGCATCTCAATAAACCACAGATCACAATTAAGCCGGATCTCAAAAAATAACCTGATTCGGGGCTGAAAATCTTCATTCAACCTTCACAGATTTCTGTTAGGTTCACGTAACAGCTAATCAACATGGAGGTTGAAATGAAAGCCCGTCATATTTTAGTCCCAACTGATTTTTCTGAAGCTTCACTGGAAGCGTTGAAGATGGCTGCTAAGTTTGTAGAGTGGTATGGCAGTACCGTTGACCTGATCCATGTCATTCCGCTCATCAGTTATTACGATGAGAGTATGCAACATCTGGGAGTTCCATTTGATATGGAAAAGGATATTTATCCTAAGGTGATGAAACAAACCAGTGAGCAGCTCCATGAAATGGCTGAGGAATACATTCCTAAAGAGCATCGCGGACAATTGATCAATATGGTAGGCCGAAAACCGGCTCAGGTTATTGCTGAGCAGGGAAATAAAAGTCAGTATGATCTGATCATAATGGCTAACAGAGGGGGACACAAGACCGATGATATCCGAAGCGGTATAACCGAAAAAGTGATCCGTTATTCTGAAAAACCCGTCTTATCGATCGATAAAGCATTTGATAAAAATGCCATTCATGAGATCCTTGTACCGGTTGATGGTTCAGATGAATCTGCCAAACCATTGGTTGAAGCTTACGAGCTGGCTAAGACATTCAATGCCAAGATCGTGCTCATGCATATTATTGAGCCCTACACCCTGGGCATGGAAGTAATGCCAATGACCATAGATGATGATAAGGATGTATATGAGTCACTGATCGAAAATATCAGTTATTACTTTGATGACAATCCTGATCTGGAACTCAGTATCAAGAGAAACGAAGTGGACTTCGAGGATTACCTTGTTAAAGGTGATGAAGATTTTTCTGAAGGGGTGAAAGTACTGAGCATCGTTAAAAAAGGCTTCTCAGCACACACCGAGATCACAGATTATGCTCACGAGAATTCTGATCTTGTGGTGATGAGTACACATGGTCGAACAGGTATAGCAAGAGTATTGCTGGGTTCCACAACAGCCATTGTGGCCCAACATCTTGATAAACCATTGATGACCTTAAGACCCGGTTAACCTCCGGTTGATATAGATAGAAGTAGAAACCCGTGCATGGAAACATGTACGGGTTTTTTTATGGTGGTTTGAATGATTAAAAAATTCTGTAAGAAAAAGAGGTGAGAATAATTTAACCTGTGATCAATATAAATAATGATGTTGGCAAGGGTATAGGCAATGCTGAGACGCTTGTTCAAAAAGCCAGTAATTAGTTAGGATCTGTTAGGGGATTCAAGGAATCAAAGCTATGAAGGAGTTAATGACGGAAGTAGTTATCCACGCCGACACCGGTGTAGTATGGGAAATTCTGACGGATGTTGAGGAATATTTGAATTGGAATCCTTTCGTTAACAAGGTCACTGGTAAAGTAAAGGAAGGAGAGGATCTCGAAGTCCTAATCAATTTGGAAGAAGAAATACAGACCTTCTTTCCTACAGTAACAAAGGTTGATTATCTTCACGAGATCAGGTTAAAAAGAGGATTTCTGATTCCGGGGATTTTAACAGTTGAGATAATTACAGAACTGCATTTTCTGAGTAAAGACAGTTGTATCCTGAGGCAGAAATGTCAGGTTTCGGGCATACTGTCACCTATTTTTTGGAAAAAATTCGCCCAACCATTTAAAGCCGGCTTTGAGCAAATGGATCAAAAATTAAAAAAAAGAGCAGAAGCCCTTGCCATTAAAAACAGGGCCATTAACATTTCACGTATTTTGGGTAACGGTATTGCTAAAGTATCATGACCTAAACATCCACTAATTGGCACTGGCAGAAGTAAATCTCTCCACGGAATTTTCGTAGGGTTCCAAAGTTCTTAGGTAGTCGTAAATAGAACCAAGATCTTCTTCAGTCATGCCGCTGTACATCACCCAGGGCATCAAAGTCTGGAACTCCCCCGGTTTTACTTGCGCCAATGAATGGGATGAATCAGCATATTGCTTAAAGCGACCGATGAATGTTTCCCTCGTCATGTTCTTTAGTCCGGTTTCGTGAGGTGTGAGATTTGGAGTACGAACAACGCTTCCATCCGGGAATTTGAATGCTCTTCCGCCTCCACCCTGAGGACCCACATAATTACCCTTTTCAAAACGGGTGTGGCAGTCAAAACAGGCAGCAGCGGTCGTCATGTATTTTCCGTAGGCAATACGGTCCGTTACCGGTGGGCGTTCCGTAAATTGTGGCTCAGTCGGCATGGTTCGTATGATCAGGTTGACCGGGAAATCTGCTTTAGATTTAGGATGATCGGTTTTTACCGGTTCAAGCGTTCTCAGATAGGCAATAACGGCTTCAACATCCCTGGGATCGATCTTACCAAAACTATGATAGGGCATGACAGGAAAAATGGGATCTCCATCTTTTTTTATACCCGTGGTGATCAGGTGAAACAACTCACCATCCGTCCAGTCTTCCACTCCATACGGCGTTATGTTTGCGGAAATGAAGGTGCCCGGGAATTCCATGGACTGATCAAATACATCTCCGCCTACAAATTCAGTGCCCGGTGTTGGTGGACCGGAAAACAAAGAAAAATCACGCTGTGAATGGCAGTCGGCACACATCATTACGTGGTAAGACAGATACCGACCACGGTCAATGTTTTCTTTGGTAAGCGACACTTCAAGCTCCGGAACTTCACCGGCATTTGGCAATGCAATTGAGACATAGGTCAGAACTGACATCAAAACCAGGAACAGAACCCCTAAGACATAGATCGGATATTTAATGAATTTATTTAACCTCATAGTACATGAACCCTTTTTTGTTTTGTACAAATGTAACAGAGGACGGTAAGCTAAAAAATGTGAATAGCACGGTAAAACCTTAGAATTTCGGAACTGTCAGGTACTGCGAACCCGGGAAGGGGAATGGCCAAGATGCTTCTTGATGTAATAGCTAAAATATTCAGGAGAGGTAAATCCCATTTCGTAACTGATCTCTTTAACAGACTTGTCTGTGAATTTGAGGGCGTGCCGTGAACGCATGGTCAGTTGTTCATCAATGAGACTTTTTGCGTTAACTCCCAATACCTCTTTAACACATTCATTCAGGTACTTATCCGAAATATTCAGTTCACTGGCATATTCACTCACCTCATGAAGTTTTGAGATCTTTTGGTCGATACATTTTTTGAATTTATAAACCAGTGAGGCCTTGGAATTAGACTCAGATATGACGGATCTAATATTGCACTTTCCATCACAATAAATGAAGAAGGTTTTTAACAGGGCTAGGAGTGCTTCTTCTCTGTGGTTCAGATGTGTACTGATCAGTTCATCCATCATTTCCAGAATGGACTGAATCCGAATTTCGATACCCGGTGAGAGATGGATCTTGGGAATCTCTTTGGAGTTGAAAAGCCTGACCTGATTTATATGCAGATCACTGAAAGTAGGTTGATCCAGGATCTTTTTTGGGAGATTAAGCACATAGCCTGAGGATGATACGGTTTCCTGTCTTACAATTTGCCAATTGTGTTCAGGAGACAGAAAAAAGATAGAGTTTGTTACATCTGTATATCGGATTCCATTGATCTCAATATGATCCACCTCAGTTTTGATCCAGCAGATGGCAAAACAATCCTCATTGATCGCTGTGGTATGCTTACTTAGAATGGGTGATATGTTAAGGCAGCCTAAATCCATGTCCGAAAACCTGTTAGATATATAATCGGATTTTTAGCAAATAAGCAATTCTAATTTGGGATGAACAAAGTTCCTTTTAGGTAACCGGGATCGTGCCACCCGGGGCGTGGCTGATAGAGGGATAAAAACAGATCCAAAAAAATAAATTAAAAAATTCTGTAAGGAATTGATTTGAGACCGCTCTAACATACCGGGGATCTCTCTTAGCAGTATTGATCTCCATAAGAACATAAAGGGGATGAAGGTTAACAAGCACAAATTAATTTCAGCTACCCAATAACTGTGCCGATGCATGTCCTCTTTATGCTTCTTTTTTCTTTTCTTTTATATCGTGGGGATATAGTTCATAGTGTGGTTATCCTCTCCAAGTCATTATATAAAAATCGAACAACTGACCCGACCTTTTAAAGCTTTCAGAGCTAAATTGAACTAAGATGTTCAAAGGATTAAACAAAAAACCACTCAAAAATAAATTTAAGCGGCTTGATATGATAAAAGTGGGCCCGGAGGGACTTGAACCCCCGACCAATCGATTATGAGTCGACTGCTCTAACCAACTGAGCTACGGATCCTGAGATATCGTAAACAACGATTTCTAACCTTATAAGCCAAAACTGAATCAAAATTGTACATAGTATTGTACATAGCTCTACTTTCTTTACCGATTGTACATAGTACATTGGCATTAGAATGAGATTTTATGTTTTTAACTGTGTACAATTCTGTTCCTTTTTGTTCGCTTACATTGTGTAAGTAAATATAGAAATAAAAAGCGCCTCGGTTCAATCTAATTTTGAGTGTTTTTTGAGAAGCCGTACAAGTGCCTCCGCAACTTTTATTTCAAGTTCCCTCGCTTCTGAAATTCCTTTCCGACTTTCACTAAAATCAAAATTCAGGAGAAGCGTTAAGGCGTTTTCCATTTTTTCTTTTTCAGAAATGGTCAAATCTGAACTTGGCGATATGCTTCCATACATTTCTCCCTTTCCGGTAAGAAGCCAAGTCCCATCACATCCAGATCCAAGTACAATTTGAGCCAGTACTTCTGATCCCGGTTTCTTAATTCTTCCATATTTCAAATCAGTAATTAACGAATAATTGTTAATTCCACATTTCATAAGAAATTCTTTAGCCGATCCATATCTATTACTAATTAAAATAATTCTTTCGGCAATACTGTTTTTTTCGATTGTGCTTGATTGCATTTAATCTGTAATTTCGTCTATTCGTTAATTAACTATAATTCATCTACTTACATTGTGTAAGTAACTAAATATAATTATGTCTAATCAAATACCTAATACACATTCACAATTAAAATTTGCGTTGGGTATCAGTCAAAGAAGTTTAAAAGGTTTTGCTAACACTCTTACCAAGCCAGATGGTTCCATTGGAATTTCACATGCCGCTTTAATTCGGGTAGCGCAAGACACTGACAAAACCCCTTGGATACGTGAAGTAATTAATAGAACCATTAATCAAAGCAAAAGGAAGCACCCAAGCATTTGGGAAGAATTTTTGAAAGGAAATGACTCAGACAAAACAAAAACAAATAATTAATGCAATTGATGGCTTATCCAATCAATTGGAGCTTATACGCTCACTGGTAAACGATACCCTCCTCCAAAACAAAGAATGGCTGAATTCAAAAGAATTTGCGCTTTTAGCTAATGTCAAACCCAAATCAGTTTCAAATAATGCTGGGAAGGGTAAGTACGAAAAAACAATGAGAGATATCCACGGCAATCACCTGATACATATTTCGGAGCTAAAGAGGCACTCGTTATGAGTATGAAACCACTTACAAAAGATCTCAGAACTACCATTTGGGGACTTGCCGCATTCTTAGATAGCGAAGTTAATCTTAATGATTTTTCAATACTGATTCGGGATAAAAAGAACTCAGATATCAAAAAAGTCGCAGTTATTCTGATTGAGGCTAAACAAAAACTTAACCGAGTGATCTTGCAATAGATCAAACCTGATTGACATTCTACGAAGCGATACCTCATGTGAGAGAAGCATGCAGAAATGATATTATCGAAATCATTTCTGAACGCATTCCTTTAAAAAAATCTGGCAGTTACTACAAAGCATGTTGTCCATTTCATTCTGAAAAGACAGCCTCTTTTTATGTTCATGAAATAAAAGGAACCTATAAATGCTATGGCTGTCAGGCATGGGGTGATGCGATTAGTTTTGTTGAGTTTTATGATGGACTGACCTTTAATGAAGTCATTTATTTATTAGCCGACCGGTATCACCTAACCATTTCAAATAAAAGTAGGAAGAAATCCCAGCAGGCAATAAAAAAAGAAGATGATATACTTCCGGGTTACTCCTCGGTAAAGTCTGAAATCCTGAAGACGAAGATAGTTTACGTAGCATTTAAACAAGGCGACGCGCCATTCACGCCTATTCTTTTCATAGATGGCCAGCTAAGCCTTGATGCTGCTAAACTTTTAAAAAAACGAGCTCAGAAAATCATATTCGTTGCTCAGGATACTACGTGGAAAATACTTAAGCCCTCCTTTGAAGCGGCTTTAAAAGCAGAACTGGAAGTATTCGCTATTCCAGATTATTCCAACGAATTCCAGGAAATGGACTGGGTGGACTATTGCTCTGCTCAGACTACCCAAAAAATTACAACTAAAGATGTGATACAGCTTATTGCAGGAATACCTGACAACATCACCCGATCTGTGTACATCACTTATGCAACAGATAATTTCAAAGAATTGACTACACAATGACAAACCCAATGTTTAACGCCGATTTTTGGCGTTGGTATCTGCGTAAAGAGTTTAAAGAATTTACCCATTTAGCAGATACAACCATCCTTATTGAACGAATTCCGAATGTATTTTCTGAAAACAATCCCGATTCGTTTCTCACCTTAAACCTCGACACGGAAATTTGTACTGATTCCGAGGGCAATGAATTCAATATGATTGAATTTATTGCCATAAAAGAGGACTCCGAACGGCAGTATGCGGAAATGAACCTGGCCGTTGACTATGAGCGCTGGTTGGCCCAAAAATTTCAAGAAAACGCGGCCAAAGAATACGAACGTGACTTCGATAACTACCAATGGGTACGCAAGCGGGGCGGCGAAAAGGTGCCTGTAACCGATTTTGATCTTATTCTGGAGTCCATAATCGAAAAATGGAATCCGGAAAAGAAAGAATGGGAACGCACCTATGTTGGCCAGCTCCGCTACCTTCGGGGAGGCATTCCGATGTACAAACCCTTCAATTTTGAACCTGGACAAACCCACAGCGTGGAGGAATTTTCCAAAAGCGTATGGAATAAAGACGTGCTCCAGGTAAAAAACATGAAAAACGAGGACATGCGCAGCTTCTGGCTGCATGTAAACATCGAGTTTAAACCCCGCATAGTCCGTGAGTTTGATCACTTTGGGATCATTTCTTTTGAAAAAACCCGGTATTTACTTGCCGGTAATGTGCTGGTAAGCTTTCCAAAGAAACCATCTGATCACATTAAACTCATTGCCCAACGTGACGGTGCTTTTCCTATTGGCGATAACAAGTTTTTAAAGCCCCCGGAAGATGCTATTCACTTACCGCATTACGATTTAGGAATAGCCAATACTGATGGTTATTTCCAAAATGCTCAGGAAAGCCTGTACAATGACCAGGAATTTTATAAAAAATTGGTGGAAGTCGAGCATCACTTTTGTGGCATGATTGGAGGCATTACGGAATTTAGGCTTTGGGGGAAATTTATCATCGCTTACGTGTTTGCGTTTGTGTTTTTTGACGAGATATATACGCTTCATAAGCATGTCATCTTCCTTTACCTCTATGGGGAGGGTAACGTGGGTAAAGGAGAAATGGCCAAACTTATTCAGGATTTTTTTGGAATAAATCACCTCGATAGTTTGAATACACCACCGGCTCGGTCGGTGGATGAGGCGCTGGAGCAAAAATCCCACATCCCCCAGTGGATTGATGAGCACGTTCCCCAAGTCCCTGGCAAAAAAGCCAAGATTGAAGACCAAATCTGGAACTCCTGGTTTGAACTCAAGCCACGACCTACTAACATCAAAAAGGGCAACAAATGGGGAAAGGAACATAAAGTCGTGCGTACCATGCCACTTTTTTGCAGCAACTTTTTGCCCGCCACCGATCACCTGCTTAGCCGATCGCTGATCATTCATTACAGCAAAAAGACGCGAGGGCCTGAAGATCATGTAAAAGAGCTGCTCAATGATCGGGTAACCCTTCAGCGTCTTATGCTTTCTTTTCTAAAAAACTACCATCTTCTCAACCGAAAAGACTTCATTCGGGATATGGAACGTATCCGGCTCAAGCTCAAAGATGCCGTTAAAACCGAGCTGGGTGATAAAATGAAAGATGTGGTACTCCAAGATCGGCAAATAAATCAGTTTGCCTCGTTGGTTACGGTTTCCTACTGGCTAAATCCTAACTACCGGAACCTGATATCGGGTTCGCTGGACGAGCTGGAAGAGATCAAAGACAAAGCCATGTACGATGATTATTACCGCAATTTCACCAAGGAACGTAATGAGGAACGGCTTCTCTCGGTTACCGGGGAAGATCTTTTCCTTTTTGCTCGGGATGAAGTGGTTAAGACAGCCATCCGGTACTCTTCCCAAGATCCACTTACCGAATTTATTGAAACCATCGGTACACTTATCCAATCTTTGAAGGTTACCGTACATCATTTCAATTGGACCAAGGACGGCACGCTCAAAATTTGGGCCAAGGCGATCTGGGACATCTACGAATACGAAAAAAGAGGCACCGATGGCATGGTTCGCCGTGATATCGTGGATGAGAAGCTTCGGGATTTAAGCGATTTGACTCCGGAAGGCGAACTTAAGGTGGTGAACTGGACCATTGTTGACAGTTACAGCAACCTAAAGACCGATACCATTCGTCAGCGGGGCTATTACCTCCCGAATGCGGTAGAAAACGAGCTGTTTCGCAACGCCTTTAACTGGGACAAATTTAAGCCTGCTGGAAGCCAGCCCTGGACGGAAAACACCGAACTGTTTAAAGAAGAAATAGCTTCGGCGTGAGCTATTTTTTTAGCTATAGAATAGAAAAGACCGAAAAAGAAGAAAATCTATGTTTCAATGTTTCAAAATACTAAAAACATACTTTATGATACTTTTAATACACTTTTTTATGAAACTTTTGCTGAAACATTTATGAAACACCATGAAACATTCACCCTTTTTACTGAAACAGGAATGTTTCATCTGTGTTTCACGGGTATTTCTTCTAAATCATTGAAATTATTTACTCCAAAAATAAACGCAATCCATCGTGAAACAGGCATGTTTCAGGAAATGTTTCATAGAAATCAGCCTTTAAATATGCCTTAGTGTAATTTTTAGGTATTTGAAACATTTTTTTGGAATAAAATGAGTTTTACCGGAAAATCAATACATAACCATCACTAATTAGAAACTCCATGCAGACTGAAAAATCCATGCAAGAAATAATTGACCGCGAAGTTATGACCATCAAAGAAGCCCAGGTATATGTAGAGCAAAAAACGGGGATGAAAAGCAGCCTTTTTTATGATTGCGTGCGTCCTCTTCTTTCTCCCCGTCCCATGGCTATCAATCAACGCACCCGAAAACCCGCTCATTTTGTAGTTGCTAAAGAACAAGTTGAGCAGGTCATTTTCAGCATGAAAAAACAAATTGAGTAAAAAAGAATAATTCCAATTCACTCAATAAATTTTTTCCAATTTTTTGTGCTTACAGAAAATTTTTACTTGCTCACATCCCCAGCTATTGCTCCAAGGGCCATTTAACTCCATTTATATCCTGCCTATTCTGTGTTCGAACCAAACAGAACACAGATGGCAGATCATTCAGAACATATACACGACACGCTTGCTGATGATAAAATAGGCGGAGCTATAAAAGCTTCTCCCGGCCGGCCGCCGGCTGAGTTTTATTCGAGTATGAATATTCCGGCTAAGTTTTCTATGGCTGGAAATTATTACCACGAGCGCTGCCTCCAGCTCGAAGGACAACTAACGGATGCGAATCGCAAAATCCAACAGATTACCGACGAGCTTTTTCAAGCCAGAAAAGACCTTTCCCAAGATAAAACCGAATTACTGTTAGCCCACCAGAATGAGATCGCCAGGCTGAAGGAGGAATTCAGAGATAAACTCGATGGGCATAAAGAAGCTAACACGTCAAAGGTCCATGAATTGGAAAAAGAAATTGAAAAACTGGACCGTGAACAGTTCAAAAAAGACCTGGAATATCAAAATGCTCAGCAGTCTCCAGGAAATCAATTTGTAGAACAGTTCGTCAAAAAAACCCCGGAGGTAATTGATACCCTTGGCGGATTAATAAGCATCATCGTTGGGCAGCGGCATGGATTAGGTCCTATAGCAACCTATACACCTCCTTCGGAGACCATTAACACTGCACCTGAAAACGAAGCACCCTCATCTGGTGAACCTATAGAGCATTTTCCTGAAACTTCCAGGCCATCACAACCAGAGCCCCTTCAAGAGGAAGCTCAGCCGGAAGAGCAAACTCAGGCAAATAACCCAACTACCCCCAATCAATGAGCATGCACTTCCCTTATCAAAAATTAATACAGGCTGCCCTGGATTTTATGGCTATCGATTCCCCCTCTGCGGCTCGCTATATAACCTATGTACGGGCCATACAATCACAAATTGGAATCATTCAGGGCATTGAAAACAGACCTTTGACGGCCAAGGACTGGATCAGTATCGCTATTGAATTGGGCAGAAGGGCATTGGAAAGAGATATCGGCGCGAAACGAATTGCAGAAAGTATATATCCCTTAGTGGATGGATCAGGGCAATTTTCGACCTATGCCGGTATCTCTGCCAGTGCTGCCACCAACCTATTACTCATTTGGTCGGGTACTTTTTCACTCCGACCAGAAGAAAAAGCGCTATTGGTTGATGTAATTGCAGAACTGCAGAAGCTATACATAACACGAACTAATCCAATTGCCCACTCATGAGCACAGTACAAACGAAAACGATTTCCCAACTGCGAAATCAGCTGTTCTCCATAGCCGAGGAAGCAAGGATTACCACCGTGACCCGAAATGGACAATTTATTGGAGTCCTAATTACCGAAAATTTCCCCACAGATGGGTTGGCATCCTTAACTCATAAAAGAATCAAGGAAAATCCCGTCTACTCGATTACCCAGCTTACTAAGGAGTTGATGCCTTGATGCAAAGTGGCTATGTACAGATATTACCAGATACCCAGCAGCAATACACCAGAGCACGGGCTGTGGATGCTTCTTTGGGAGCATCCACAGTACCTCTTTCTACTCGACGCCAGGCGTACCCCGGTGTAGAAAGCGTGCTATCGGCGGCCAGCAGGCTGGTTACCAAATATACCGGCGACGAGCGTATTCGTTCACTCGCCCTCAAAATTACAAGTACGATCCGACGGCACCGGCTTACCGGACAACCCGACCTGCGAAACATTGACGCCATTGCCTCCGCCATATACAAATGGATGGTGCGCAACGTGAATTATGTGCGCGATCCGTGGGATGTCGAGCGTATTCAGTCGCCCTTTGTCACCATAACCCAACGGGCAGGTGACTGCGACGATCATGCCATTTTAGGAGCCGCCTTACTGCAAAGCTTAGGTATTCAAACGGGTTTTCGTATTGTCTCACGAACCGGACGCCACTTTGACCATATTTACGCGGTGTACCAATCACCTGCGGGGTGGAAATCATTCGATACCACCGTACTGAAATATCCCGGCTATGTATTTGATGAGCGGCTCATTAAAAAATCCAGGCACGTCACCAACCAGATGCCGGAAGGATTGGGGCTTGATCCCATTACGCTACTCACCACGGCTACCACAATGGCCAGTACAGGGATGACGCTTAAAAATACCTTGTCCAGCATATTTGGAGCCAAAGATAAAGATGAACGTCAATTGCGCGGTGCCCTGCGAGACTACCTCATGCAGCGGGGCGTGCAATCCGAGGTGATCAGTCTTTCCCAAAAAGACAATGCCTCCCTTCAGCGCTACGCACAGATTATAGATGAACTTGGTGCCCCGGCGGTTCAGCAACTGAATCGCTACGGGCAACTTTCCCCGGTTTGGGTTACTCAACAACAAGCAGCAAATAAAACCAAAAAAATGGGGCTGTATGCCGGTCTTGCCATTGGAACCCTGGTTCTGATTGGTGGCGGGTATATGCTTCTAAATAAATAGACCATGAGTAAAAGTGGATTTATCATTCCCTTAGAGGATACTGTCATTGGAGAGGAAGACACGGTGATTGCCGTAGCCATCAGTCCGGGACTCGGCAACTGGGAAGAATCTGACCCGTGCCGATACGCCAATCAAAGCTGTAAAGGCAAAATGTTTGGCAAGCTGAAAAGCTGCCGACGTCAACGCGAGAAAAGTCAGGCGCTATGCAAAGCGCACGAAGCATCCCTACAAAAGAAAGCTCAGTGGGAAGGCCAGCGCGAGGAAATGATGCAGGCGCTCCAGACCAATCTTACCACCACCGCTTCCCAGCAGCAAACAGCCAACTCGACCATGAAGTCGGGTATTGCTGTGGGGGGAGTCGCCCTTACCGGAGCCATTGCCTTGGCGGTTTTGATGCTGAAACGAAAAAAGAAATCTTCTAAATAAGCAGGCTTTTCCCATGACCAAACAACCCAGCGGTTATACCAGTTTTGATCTTCTCAACCAGAAAGCGGCTATCGTTACCCAGCCTACCCAAACCAAATTTGGCTCGGCTTTAACCTCTATTAGCGGCTTACTTAAGACCGCGACTGATACCGTGGTGACCATAGATGGGGTCGTCAACAAGAGCGGTAACAAGTCTGGAGGCGGACAACCGCCGGTGCTATATCCCGGCCAAGGCGCACCTGCTCCCAGCGGCTCGGGAGAGTTGATCAAGTATGCGGGCATAGCAGGCATCGCCATTGGCGGTGGCATTATTCTACTCAAAGTGCTGAAGAAGTAAGTATGCAAGCAGGACGAATTTCAACGTATTTAGATGGTGGTGTTCCAGGTGGACATGCCCCTATGGTATTGCCAGAGGTAGAAGATACTTCTTACGAGCAGCCCGATATGCAGGTCATTGAAGTGGGCGAAGGCGAGCAGCCAACAGCGAAAAAACTATGCCAGCGACTTCAGGAGCAGCCGATTTCACTTTCGCAGTGGATTCGGAATAACCAGAACACCTTACTAATCGCAGGTGGCCTTTATATGGGCTACCGCTTGCTACGGAGTTAAGATGAACGCGCAATCAGGATATATCGACACCGGAATTGGGCAGCTCAACCTGTCCAGCAATATCATAAGCTCTGATGCGGTAGAGCTTCGCATTATCGGACGCAACCCCGCCTCAGGGAACCCGCCCAGCGGGGTTCCGTTTTCCCTCGATCTTGAGGTTGAAACCTTCCGCAACTGGGCTAAAGTGCTTTTTGTGCCGTTTATGGCCAGCTGGGGGCAATGCCCCGACGCCCTTGTGGTGGTTCGCTCGGTGCAGACTGCGTCTGTATTAGGCTTCCAGCGGTTCGGAACGTCGATGATGGACGGTTGCCGCGCACAGGGACGACTCGTTTTTGACCGTTCGTTTGTTCCCACCTCGGACCATAAAGTGGTTTTTGAAGTGTACCCCGAAGATGTTGATTTGAGCAAGCTATCCGCTTCCGATCTCATTGCAAAGTCCGCACCCATTTCCCTCGACCTTGACCAGAAAACCGGCGAGCAGTCCGGGGTGTATTCTCCACCCACCGAGTCGTGGTACAAGATACCCGAGCTTGGGCCAGGTAACACTCTTAGCGAAGTTAATAAGTTAATCAAGCGAACAATTGTCATCGGCGGAATATTTGGAGGATTATATCTATTTGCCCCGATGCTCCCCGGACTTCGAGCGGGTATCAAAGCTTTAGCTCCAAAAGCAGGTGCCGAATGAGAACTGGGTATGTACCACATACCGGCACCGGCCTGCATGGCATGGACGATTACCTGCAGCGCACCTCGCAGAATGCTTTCAAGCTGTTTGCGGGGAAACTTCAGAGTGCCACAAGCGGTCGTCGCGGCCAGCTTGCCACGATGGGACTCAACCTGGCCAACCTGACCACTAGTAAAGCAGGTATCAACAGGGTATATGAACAGCACGCCGGAGTTATTGACGCCTACTTCGAGTATGTGGATCTGGTGGCTCTGTCAAAGAAATTAACTACCGATGATCCTTTATCATCCTCAGCTAAATCACCACTGATAAAGTATAGCTCTACACTTCTGATCGGTATCACAATAGGTATGCTGGCACATCGAACGTATAACTCAACATCGAAGAAATGACTCTCAGTAAAGGCGCCTCAGGACAACAGGTAATCAGGCTCCAAGCAGGATTGCAAAAAGCAGGCTTTGATCTACCTCAATATGGTATTGACGGAAAATTTGGAAGTGAAACACAATCTGCCGTTATGAAAGCTCAACGCAGGTATTCTCTTCCGGTAACCGGAGAGGCCGGGCCAACACTACTTTCAAAACTGGGGGTATCCAATGCTCCATTAAACATGAAAACAGATAAAAAAACCATGCTGACTAAAGCTGTTCTGGCTGGCATTGCCATCGGTGCTTTAATTGTGATCGCTAAAAAAATGAGGCACCGTTGATATGGACATCCAGAACACTCTGAGCGCCAAAGAACTGGCAAAAATAAACATCAAAGGCATCAAGATTGCCCAGCCCTATGGCACACTTCTTGGGGAACCGGAGAAAAATGCCGTCATCTTTATCTGGGGTGAGAAAGGGGCCGGAAAGTCCACCTTCAGTTTAGGCCTTGCAAACGCTCTTGCACAGCACGGTAGAGTCGAATATATACCAGCCGAAGAACATTTCGGTAAAACACTCATTGACCGTGTCAAGCGATTAAAAGCAACCCACAACAACCTGAACTTTACCAAGTGGAAATCACTCACATCGCTAAAGGAAACCCTGCTGAAAAACAGATCTGCCTTTTGCGTATTGGATTCTATTTCTGTCATTGACGCCAAAGACGCCTCCACGGTAGAACTGGCACAGTGGTGCCGCGAACAAGGCATTGGGTTCATCATGGTGGCCCATGCGACCAAAGATGGCAAGTATAAGGGCAACACCAGTATCGCACACGAATGCGACATTGAAATTAAAGTAACCAAAGAGGGACTGGCTGAGACCGAAAAAAACCGCTATCAGTTATTAAATGCCATCAACGTTCCTTTTGGCTCGTCAGGTACTGCCGAAACTCTAAAAACTATCCCCCCGCTAACGCAAAGCCAGTATGAAGGAGTGGAAGACCAGCTATCTAATAATGAGACCTCCACAGATGAGGAACTCATCGACTTCTTTCAGGATGAATTTGGTCTCACTAAACAGCAGGCAGCCCATTGGGCCTCAAAAAGAGGAAGCTATTTGATGAATCCCACGCACAGCGAGCCACGCGAAAATCCCGTAGAGTTGCCATTTACGATCTCACTCAAAAAAATCAATACCCTCCACAAACTGCGCTCCTGGAAACGGGTGAATTCCCTGCTCGGCTCCAAGATGCCGTGCTACGCCAAACAGCACTCCGGGGAGTCCGAACGGGCTACCCTTAGCATTCGCTACGTGCCAGATTATTACAACAAACGCTATATCGTGGAGCTGCTTATTGACGGAGAGCTGAAAACCCAGATTTGCACCGAAGGGGCCAAAGGCGGATTCACCGCTTCCTGGGCCGAGCTGGTGAAAAAACACGGCAATCTGGAAGTGCAGATTCTTGCCCAGGATCACGCGAAGAAAGTGTTGGGCGCGCGGGAATACCGGAGGCAGGAAAAGTTGCAAGATGGCACCGCGGATTGCCCACCAACCGGCAAAGCCAAAGCCAAGAAAACACCTAAGCGCAAGCCTACTCCGCCCAAGAAGAAAACCGCCAAAAAAAAATCGGTGGTAAAGAAATCCAAACCAGCACCTAAGCCTAAGAAGCAGGCCACTCCAAAGGCTGAAGTAGATCTGGAAGCCGCCCGAAAAAGCCAGGCCAAACTCGACGCCTTTTTAGAAAAAGTCCTTAGCTAAGCCATGCCAGAAGTTAAAACAAATATCGACCAGATTACCCACCTGTCCACCGGCGACTTTGATCACTGGCTAGGCGACTGGGATACCGACGGGATTGTCAATATTGATGATCCCAACCCGCTTATTCCGGGCGATACCGCCCCGGTTTCTGAGGCTGAACTGGCCCCGCAAATCAAGGCAGTGATCCAGGCGAAAAACAACTATATCCCGGCCCTGAAAAAAGTTATGAACGGCCTTATTGGGATGAATTTGGCGCTGGTCGTAAAGGGCCGCATTAAAGAAGTGTATTCCACTTTAGGCAAACTCATACGCAAGCGGTTCCCCTTTACCGAAAAGATTGCTACCAAAGCCGGAGAAAAATATACCACCGGCCTGACCGATGTGGCGGGCTGTATGGCGATTGCTGAAACGCAGGCCCAAGTGGATCAAATGGTGAAGCGTATCCTTTCGGGCGAATTAGGTGAAGTCTGGGAGCACGAAGACAAGTATAAAAATCCTGAAAACGGCTACCGCGCCCATCATTTTATCCTCGTAGTGGACGAGCAGTACCCGGTCGAAATCCAGGTAAAAACCAAACGTATGTCCATGATCTCGGCGGCCTCGCACCAGCCCTATAAAGTGGGCCAGCTCAATGGAGCGCTGCTGGAAGAATTGACCCAGCTGGCGTGGAAAGCCGACCAAGGCGACACCAAAACGGCGGAAAAACTAGAACCCTATTTGGCTGATCTGGACGCCCTTGAAGCCCAGCTTACCCTTCGGGCTAATCCGGGCAGTGAACTCCAAGAGTTGCAGCAGAATTTTGAGCTTACCATAGGCAAATTGGCACTGGCGTTTCAGCTGGACAAGTTTCCGGCAGAGCATAAAGAGGAAGCCCTGGAGCTTTTCCGGGCACACGGTCGCATTATCGGCGTCGATTTTGACGGGGTATTTAACCGAGCCACACCAGAGAAGCTGGCATCTGCCAAGCAGTCCAAAAAGAAATCAGGTCAATCAACTTTTAGGTTTAGTGACATCGAGCTTTCGGAATTTGCGCCCATCAAGCTGACGGCTTCCGAACGTCGCAAGGCCAACGAAGCAGCTATCGCCGTACTTCAAAAAGAAGACCGGGCGATTACCTCTGGCGATCTGGACGTGCTACGCTCTTACACCGGGGCAGGTGGGTTAGGCTACACCGAATCCACCGAACAGTCCAAACGGGGCCTGCTAAATGAGCACTATACCTCGTACCCGGTGGTCAAACTCATCTGGGATAAGCTTCAACAGATGGGCGTCACGGGTGGTAATATTCTGGAGCCGGGTTCCGGCGTGGGCAACTTTGCCGGATTCATTCCCGACCGCGAGAAGTTTCGCATGGTTATGGTGGAGCGTTCGGCCATCAGCTCCCGCATAGCACGTTTGCTATACCCGATGCAGACCGTGCGCCACGAAAACTTTGCGGGCACCGACCTTTCCCTGTACAACCTCACCGGCGTAGTGGGGAACGTGCCCTTTGGCGATCTGAAAATTCATACCTCCCGCGACCCGCTGGCACCCCTTAGCCCCCGTATTCACGATTATTTTATCCTGAAATCCCTGGACGCTCTTAAGCCCGGTGGTTACTTGGCTGTTATCAGCTCAACCGGCACAATGGACAAAAAAGACCCGTCCATTCGGCAGGCAATGGTACAACGCGCGCGTTTTGTCGGAGCCTACCGGTTGCCTTCAACGGCCTTCAAAGACAACGCCGATACCACGGTAACGACCGATATTCTGTTTTTTCAGAAGTACGGGGAGCACCAGGGAGAAATTCATCCGGACGTGGATTCGAAACTCAACCGACTTTTTGCACAGGAAGATCTGATTGTAAGTCAGGTATCCTATAACGGGGAAACTTACACGGCCTATTACAATCCCTACTTCAAAGAACACCCAAGCCACGTGTTGGGCGAACACATTCAGGGGCACCACGTGCAGTTTTATTCCCGAATGGGCGTAAAAGGTGACCTTACTGAAGGTCTCATTCAAAAGGTACTATCTGACGGGCTACGCTTTCCGTACGCGCTTCCGGGCGAAATGCCTTTGTACAACATTCCCGATGATGGCATTATGCTCGACTTGCCACGACACTACCATCCGGGAAATATCGTCTTCCACGAGAACCATTTTTACGAGAAACAGCGACGATTTTTCAAGCGGCTTACGCTCAAAGGCGGCTCCGGACTGGAAGCCCGCATTCGTTCAGCCTGTCAGCTGCTGGATAAATACGACGACTATATAACCGCACTGGCGCAGGAAACCAGCGAAAAGGACGCCCTCCGTGCCGAATTCAAGCAGTTGCTTGCGGGGCACATCGAGCAGTATGGTATTCCTGATGAAGATGAGGACATTCGCAAGGTGTTCAAGTTCGATAACCGGCTCTACAAGCTCACGACGCTCGTAAAGAGAGATCCACTTAACGAGGAGCTGGTGCATGCAGACATCATCGACGCCGATTCTATGTTCAATCGCAACTATGTGCCCGCCGTCAAAGACTCCGATGATCTGGCTGAGCTGGCCATGTTTGGCCGAAGCATTGGTGAAACTTTGGACGTGGATTTCTACCAGTCGGTGTACAAAGGAGGAACAGCCAGCAAAGAGGAGCTGGTAAAAGCGCTCCAGGATCACCCTGACTTTTACTGGAACCCGGCAACAGGAAACCAAGAGTTTCGCTACCAGTACCTGTCCGGTAATGTGCGAGAAAAATTACAACTCGCCCAAGAGCACGAGCTGGAAAAGAACATCAAGGCGCTGCAGGAAGTCGTGCCCGAATGGATCGACGTGTACAATATCACTGTGGACCCGCAGCACGTGTTCACCTACCTGCCTGCCAAAGCCATTGAAGAGTGGATTAAAGATGAAATGAACTATGACAAGGTGGAAATCGGCCTGGTCAAAGACAAGGCGGATCTCGGCAACCGGTTCTACATGAAGCTGCGAAAATGGGGACGGTACATTTCTACCGGCGATGAGACCCCGGACGATATCAACCTCGGTTGGGGCGAGACGCCGTTCACCAAGATCATTACCTCTTACATTCAGGACAGCACGTTTCCACTGAAGTTCTATGATGAAGACGATAACCTGGTGCCGTCGATGACGCTCAAAGAGGCGCAATCCATGAAGGGCGAACGGGGCCAAATGCTCATCGAACGGGCGCGGAAAATACAGCGCCAAAACAACAACCGGATGCTGACCCATGTGCCCAAAAAGTTCAACAACTGGGTGCGCACCAAAGCTTCGTCCGAAGTCCGCAGTTTGATCGAGGCCGCCTACAACCAGACCTACAACGCGGTAATAAACCCGCCGTTTGACGGGCGCACCCTTCGAGTTCGCGGCATGAGCGACACCTTCTACGGGGTGAAAGACTTTACCGTGTACAAGCACAACCGGGCCATTGCCGAAAAACTGGTGTGGAATGGTAAAGGGGCTAACTGTCACGATGTGGGAGCGGGAAAAACGCTGGCTTCCATTATTACCTCCCAAGTGCTCCTCCAGCAGGGAGCCGCCCGAAAACCGATGTTTGTCGTACCCGGAAAGGTGCAGGAAAAATGGGTGGAAGAATACCTGATGCTGTTTCCTGACGCCAAAGTCCTCAACATGAAAATGGTGGGTGGCGACAAGCACAAAGAACTTACGATGGCCCAGCTTTACAACTGGGACGCTATCTTTATCGCCGACCACGCGTTTAAATCGCTTCCTCTATCCCCAGCTGAGCAAGCTCGCATTTACCAGGAGCGCATCGACTACTTCAACCAGATGTTGGAGAATTTCGAGGACCTGCTTGAGGAAGACGAGGCCATCTCGAAAGCGGCCAAAACCTCCATGATGAAACGCATGGAAAAGCAGATGGAAGAATGGGAAACCAAGCTTCGCAATGTGGCGCATTCCAAACGGCTGGAAACCGATATTTTCTTTGACGAGCTGGGCGTGGATTGCCTGTTCTTTGACGAGGCGCATTTCTATAAAAACGCCCTTGGATCTGCTAAAGCTGCCAAGCTGGGAATCTCGGCCAACAAGCCTTCCCAGCGGGCCGAAGACGCCCTGCAAAAAACGCGGTGGCTGTTCAGCAAAGTGGGCCATAAAAACGTGTTTGTGCTTACCGCAACCCCGGTAGTGAATTCCCCCGTGGAAGTGTGGCACATGCTCAATTTGTGCGCCCCGGATCTACTGACCACATACGAAATTGAAAACCTCGATAACTTCATCAACCTGTTTGTCCGGGAAGAAGAAAAGATCGTCAAAAAGACCAACGGGGAATACCGCTCCGAGCGCGTGGTGGCCGGATATTACAACTTGCCTGAAATGCGCAAGATCATTGACGAGGTGATGGACATCAAGAGCTACGATCAGCTCATCGGATTCTACAAAGAGTTTCCCGACTACATTCAGGACGAATCCGGAAACACGGTCAATGGTAAAGACGGAAAGCCCAAGGTGCTCCAGCCCAAATTCAAGCGCCCCAAGGCCAGCACTCGCAACGTGATTATTGAACCCAGCGAGCTGCATAAGCTGCTTTTTGATGACATTATCCTCCGAGCCAACGAGGTCATTGCCTGCATGAAAGACCGGCAGTGTGAGACCCGCGACAACTTCCTCGTAATTACTGGTGATGGCAGCAAGATTGCGACCGACCTGCGGGTGTACGACAAGGATTTTGAAGGTATTGATCGCTCCTACCTCAAGCTTGGAGCGATGGTTGAAAACGTGGCCGCTTCTTATGGTGCCCGTTCCAATCCGGCTCCCGAATTGGTGCCGGAAGATGTGTACGGCGACTACTTTCACCGGCCTGGACGAGGACAGATAGCTGTCACTCCTCCGCACCTGCGCCAGAACCCATCCCATATTGAAGTCATTACCAGCAAGGGCGTGGTAAAAGAAAAAAGCGGCTATTGGGTGGTATGGGATGAGAAGAAAGAAATTTATCAGCCCCGGCATATACTGGAGCCCAAAAAATCAGAACACACATGGAGCGAAGGCATCTTTGGCAGCGAAAAAGAAGCTACCCAGCGCGCCCAAAAGCTCAACAAAGAATGGGAGCAGATTAAAGCCAGCCGTTCCAACCCGAATAACCCTGCCATTCGCAACCAGATTATTTTCTGCGACTGGATCAGCCTTCATCAATCTCAGGGAGGGAGCTTCCATCAGCTCATCAAATCCGAGTTGGTCAAAGCTGGAATCCCCAAAGAACAGATTGCGATCATCAACGGGGCAATCATTGGCACCGGCAAAGACGGCAAAGACTATTTTGTGAGCAACAAAGACGACAAGGAAGCGCTTAAGAAAGAAGTGCAGGATGATTTTAACCAGGGCAAGTACCGGGTGGTCATTGGCAACCAGTCCATTGCCGAAGGCATGAACCTTCAGAAGTGGACCACCGACATGCACCATATGGACGTGCCCTACACGCCTTCGCAAATCCAGCAGCGCAATGGGCGCGGACTTCGTCAGGGGAACCAGTACCCCGAAGTACAGATTCATTACTACCTGATGCAGGACTCCTTTGATCAGTACCGCCTCGAACTGGTCTCCAAAAAGCAAAGCTGGATTGATGACCTGTTCTTTGGCACCGGGCGTGAAGTCTCTACCGGTGGCGACTCAGAGTCACTGGAATACGAGCAGATGGTCGCCGCGACCAACTCCGATCCGCGAGTAAAACAATTTTTCGAAGCTTTAGCTCAAAAGAACGTACTCGATGACCGGATTGACAACCTGGAATCTGAAGTACAACGACTACAGGCCAGCCAAACGCAGGCGACCACCGATATCCAGACGAGACAGGATCGCATGAAAAGTGTGGTAGAGCGGGAATCGGCTTTGCAAAACTCGAAGCTTCCCGAAAGCGCTGATATAGCCCTCAAAGAGAACCTGTTTGACGTGCAGTACGGGTGGAACGGCGAGCCGTACCAGCTTGATATCCAACTAAGCGCCGACTCCAAACGCATTTCCGGCTACCGCATGAAAACAGTCCTGGACGTGCCCGAAAACAACGCCAATGGGCGCGTGTGGTTTCACCTGATCCCGGACAGCAATATCGCTGACCGCTCGTTTTACAACAAGCAGACGTGGGGGTCGATCAAGCGCATGGCCTCCAAAGAGCTTGGCAACGCCTTTGGGTGGACGCTGGAAGAAAAGACCGGGCAAGGCAAATCCATCTCTGGCAATCTCGGCAACATTATTGCCACGGAGGAAGACTTTTACGCGGAATACGGCCTCGACATTGAAGCCGAAAAAGCTAAAAAAGACGAGGCTGGAAACGAGCAAAGCTTCAAGGCCATCAAAGAGTCCGCCGGGATGTTTACCATCAAAAAGTGGCAACCGATCATCACCCGAAAACTGGCGGAGCTATTCCTGGAACTTGAAAAAGCCTGGATCAGAACCTCTGAAAGCCGCATGGAACTGCTAAGCAGTGAGCTGAAGCAGACCGAGAAAACGCTGGCTGAACTTCAAAAGGTACTGGCAGGTACCAAAACCGAGCTGGAAGCGGCCAAAATCGCTCGGGAGAACAACCAGAAGACCGTAATCGAACTCAACGATGTGGTCAACCAGCTGGTGGCGGTGAGTTACGATGACCGAAATGAACTCTATGAGGAGATAAACCGCATCGCCCCGAAATACAAGATCCGCAAAACGATCACTGTCCGTGATGTGGGTTCGCTAAAAGGCAGTGCGCCCAAAGGCTCGCCTCAACTTCGGGAGAACAAGGCGGACAGTGTGCCAGCAAAAACCACCAAACGGCACGGCGTTCTCAAAACCCTCTACGAAGAACCGCTGGTGTATTCGGGCATCGTCAAAGAACTGGAGTACATCGACGCCAAAGGCTACATGCAGCGCATGGAAGCAGAATCTGATGATCTGGCCATGATCATCAACGCCAAGGGCACCACTATTTATGTGTTTCCCACCAGTTTAATGAGGCTCTCTAAGGGAACTTACAACGACCCGAAAGCCGCCGAAATGTTTGAGGAGTTTCATCATTTCCCGGCAGACGACTACGATTATGAGCTGTTTCCGCCCACGGGTGAGAAACTGATCAGTGCCGGTTTCGCCGACCGCATTATGTACGTGAGCGATAAGATTATCTACGCCGATGACGAAAAAGGCAAAGACAATCACTATTTCCACTACTTCGATACGGGCAAGCGACCGGTGTTTAAATACGGTGATGTGTACATCATCGCTAACGTCAACATAGACGGCAGGGGCATTCTTAATTGAACCACCCGCCAGAACAACGAAGGCACCTATGAAAGAGCGCGTGTTCGCCAAGAACCCTTCCGAGCTACAAATCATCGAAAACCCAAACAAACGACGCAGTAACATGACAAAAGAAAGCAAAATCACTACCGAGAAGGCGGTCTCTGAGTTCAAGCAGCAGGCCATCACCGCCGGATATATTCTTGGTGGACAAGCGGTGGCCGCACAGATGAATGTCCTGGCCGTCCCTCTGCTGACAGGCAACGCCTCAGCAACCATTCAACAAGCAACACGAGCCGGTATCCCTCTCACCGCAGGAGTACTTCTAACACTCCTCTCCAAAAACAAACACGTTCGCGGACTGGCCATGGGCATGGGCGTGCAAGGCGTAATGGAGGTTATCAAATTTATTACCCCTGACTGGACGCCCCAGCAAGGCCTGATGGATGGCTCCGGGTACGTATATGACAGTCTGCCTGAAATCCAGGAGAAAACACATCACGTGGATGAAGTGGAACATTCGGCAGAGGTTGATAACACCATCGAAGTGTAAAAATTCCATTTGTTCGCACTGGGTTGCAAAAGGGGTACTGGTAATACCGAAACGGCAAACCGCCACATTCTAAACCTTTTAACACACCAATATGAGCAACAAAATTTCCAAAAAAGCACTTG
The DNA here is from genome assembly GCF_002911695.1 of Gracilimonas amylolytica. Lineage (GTDB taxonomy): Bacteria > Bacteroidota > Rhodothermia > Balneolales > Balneolaceae > Gracilimonas > Gracilimonas amylolytica. Next base: position 7,024 of record NZ_PQBS01000008.1, on the reverse strand, counting down.
TTCCAGCAACCGCACGCATCAAAACATATTTTGACACGCGCAAAGTGCAGCAAAACCAATCGGTCCTTAACTTTTTTCCTGCCAATGCAGATCGAAAGCTCACGCGGGACAACTACGTAAGTAACCCATTTCCGGGAGCTATGAAACGTCGAATTTTGGGTCTGTCCTTTGAACTCACCAAGCAGTTCATCGAAGACGATGCGGCTAATGGCATTGACGCTCGAGCCATTGTAAACGGGCTCAAAGACGCCGCCATCCTGCTTCAGGCCGACAACGATAACAAGGAGTTTCTCCGCGCTCCCATGAGCGAGTTTTCCAACTTTGCAGGCACAGGCATTCAGTTTACCTCGGCCACCAATAATACCGTGGACGCTGTAGCTGAATATCGCCGGCTTGTTACCATGAAATCAGCCAGCGAGTACCGCCTGGCCGACCCGTTTGATCTGGCCATCAACCAGACGGTTTCCCTTGCCGTGCACTTTGATGATGCCTCGGTGTTTCCAACTTCCGAGAACTGGAACCAATCCGGTCAGGGAGAATTGTGGCTCAGAGCTTCTATGGTAGTCGCAGAAGTTGAGTAATCCATCCCGTCCCGCCGGTTCCGATTCTTCGGTTCCGGCGGGATTCTTTTTGCAATAAATCCTGACTACCTCAAAGCAACGCCATGAAGATTATCTCTAATTTTTTACCTCCTAAAGAAAGTTCGGCCTACAATCCGGCCAAATCGGTCGAGGTGCAACCCGGTGCAACCGCTCACCTTACCATGAACGGCATGGGTGGAGAGCGCTACGGCATCCGAAAGATTCTCCCGTTCAGCGCCAACATGAATGCCATTTTGATCTCGGCCCGCCTGAATGAAGACCTCTACCTGTTTCGCGATGTGCAGCTCTCAGTAGTGCACAACCTGTTCAAATCCATTGACGGGCTGTTCGCTCCCTTCATCATTCAGAAGAATAACCACATTGTATTTGAACTCACCAATACCGGTGCTGCAAAGCAAACGGTAAACATTCAGCTTGTGGGCTTCGACCAGTTTGCGCTGGCAAAGCTCAGCGCGGCCTACCAGCAAATTGGAGCTTCGGTTCCAGTGCCCCGGTTCCTGTATGGACATAGCACGGTTCCAGCGGGCGGGCTCAACATTGATCTGGGCGTGAAAAGCAAAAGCGTGGACGTGCAGGTTCGCCGCATGGCCATGAGCAGTAACCAGCCCGGAGCTATAACCGCCTCAATGAAAGTGTACAATACCACGGTTCGGGATGAAGTATTCCTGGAGCAGGTGAATGACGAGTTCAACGACAAGTATATCAACGTGCCTTTTGTGGTAGGATCAAACGTGCCTTTTGACGTGTACGCCTCCAACTACGGTGCCCAGCCTGCCGAGGTAAGTTTTCTTTGTGAGAGCTACGTGCAGGCTAACACTGGATTCAATTCAGCGGAGTAGACATGCTCAACGACTTGATTAAAGTACTCTGCGAGCTGGCTGCTAACGTAGAAGCATTGGTTAAAAACCTGCAAAAAACTGAAGGTCCTCAGCCCAGTCAGGCCCGGATTGCCTCCTCCATTTCCCCGGTGATGAAACAGGGCGAAGCGCCCGTTCGCCTTGTCAACGAAAACCCATACCGGCTTGGAGTGATTATTCAAAACAGCAGCGAAGGCGAGCTTATGATTGCCCTGGACAGCCAGCGGATATCGGACAAGTACTACACCTTCAAACTGCGAGCGGGTGAAACTCTGCATTTTGATCTTCGCCGGTTCGGGGAACTCTACAAAGGTGGTTTTATGGGCCTGTGGGATGAGGCGACCAATCCGGGAGCGGAGTCCAAAGCCCTGGTAACCGAAATCTTTTGGACAAGCTGAGATGAGTAAGATTAGCGGACAGGAATTTGGTCTAAACGAGGCTTTTAAAATGCGGGTCGTGAGCGGAATGCTCGTGGACGGCTCCATTTTGATCTCGTGGGCCACCGGAGAACCGGCATCAAGCCAGATTGACTGGGGATGGGACGACTCGGTTCCTTTCCAGACACCTGAAGTTCACGCCGAACCGGAAGAAATGGTGCGTTATCACCAGCTTTACCTGCCTCAAACGCTGGTTGATCAGCGACATTATTTCCGTGTGCGCTCGCGAACCGAGCATGGGAAAATCGGGATCTCGGATATCTATATGGTCGTGGTTCCTCCGGATCTGGACATAAAAAACCGGGGCCGAATGGCTACTGAGATTGAGTTGGAATTGGTGCTGGTCAAAACCACCAGCATCGACTGCACGAACTTTCCAGTCACCTCTTTGTCGGGTTACCGAACCGAACCCATTGCCTCCGATCAACCAGCGGCTTTTGATCACGAGTACTCTCAACCCGAGCCACTGGACCAGGTGAAAGAGGTTAATGCCAACAACAGCAGTTCTCTGACTACCAACATCAGCTACACCATTACATAACCTCATATTTGCATAAACAAACCCCCATGAAAATCATTAGAACGGATTTAAACGTCGGAAAAACGGCCAGCGGTCTCGACATGTACTGCGACCTGTCCCTGGAACAGCGGCACCTGTACCGCATGAAATGCGAAAGCTTTGTAGGAAACCTGCTCAAATGGATGCGCATCCAAATGGGTAAAACGAATCAGGACGAGTACTGGGATGGCCATAATACCCGAAAACTCATCACCAACATCATTAGCATCGTTGAATCCGGTGATGATTTAATTATTGAGCTTTCCGACTACCACGAATACAGCACCGTGGATCACGACCTGATTACCATTCAGGGAGTTATTGGTCTGGAGGGATTAAACGGGGTGTACTATCACGACAACACCAAGGGGCCATTTCCGCTTGACCGCCATAGCCGGTACAAGTATTTCATTCGAGGAATTGTGCCTCACCTGACCGGGGTGTGGGATGGAAATTCAGGGGTTTCGATTGCGGCTAAATACCGAATCCAGTGGGCGTCTAATGATTATCACTTGCCAATTAACTGGAATCCCATTATTGGCATGAGCGACCAGGCCGTGAAAGCCTCAGATTTATGCCTTCCGGGGTATTTCAAGCGGGGGTGCACCCAAGGGGCGGTATCCATAACCTCGCTTATAACCGATCAGGAAAGCTCCAAATTTACGCTCTCCCGACCGTTCACGAACATGTCTGGAGCTATTCGTGATATTAAAGAAATTGGAATCATGTCAGGGGATTACCGCAGCGCCTATATGCTAATGGCTCGCGACGTACTTGGGGCACCCATCAGTCTTGGAGACACTTCCACCTTGTCGCTGGATTATGAGATCATTTCCATGATTGAGAACTTCAATCAAGACACGGACGCTAATGGAACCAATGGCGGGTGGACGGAGAATTTCATGTACATCCTGCATCGTATTGCTAACCCAAGTGCAGCTCACAATTGGGAAAACGAGTATCATTTTACCGCTGGATTGGGTGGTGGGGGCACAGGTGTCAATTTTGACTATTATCGTAACCTGGACGGCTGGAAATTTGGCGTTCGTGTGGGTGAGTCCAACAAGTTTGTTTCCATGACCGACCAATCACTGACTCCGGAAAATGCAGAAGTGAACGGTGTTCCACATGGCTATGGAGACGGGGAACTGGTACATCACGGCACGCATATCGGCGAGCTTGTCGTTGATGACGTAGCTAATGAAGTGTACTTCCCAGTCGAGCGCATTTTTGAAAATCGAGGCGCAACACCGATTACGGTTCGCGAGATTGGTTTATTTGGAAACAAAAATAATTCAAACCAGATTTCCCCGCACCTGTTGGCTCGTAAAGCATTGGCTCCTGTCGATCAGTTTACTATCGGAGCAGGCGAAACGGCAAAGGTCACCTTCAACTGCAAGGCGATTGTATAAGTGAGTAGCGCGCTGTCCATATCCTCCCAGCTCAGCTACATCCGTGTGAAAGGCATCATGGGGCATTTCTATGAGGCTTCTCGGGCGAATAATGTGCCGGTTTCCCTGCTGTTGGCTATTGCCTCCAGGGAAAGCCATATGGGACTGACGTTGGACAGCAACTGGACGGGCGACAACGGAAACGGCATCGGTATCATGCAAATTGACCGTCGGTATCATTCGGACTTTACGAGCTCCCATGCCAATAATGATCATCGCGCCAACATCCACTATGGCAGCAAGTTCCTTGCAGACCTGATCAGAAAGTTTGGAGGTAAGCTTACCCCAGCCGTGGCGGCGTACAACGCGGGCTACTCAAAAGTACGAAATACGATAAGTGCTGGCATTGATCCCAATTTGGTAACCACCGGGCAAAACTACGCCTCCGATGTGCTCCGCCGAAAAGAAATCGTCGAGTCCACGCTGGGCATTTCCAAAGCGTCCACGGCCAGCATGGTAATTCTGCCACTAATCATCACAGGATTTATTTCCTACCAAATCTTTAACACTCAATAACCACTATGAAATCATCTTCCGGTTACATCTACAGCGAGGAAAGCTCTCCCGGTTTGGGGCGTATGATGCTTGACCCGACTTTACCCACAGAACTAAATACGGCAATCCAACCGGTCTCATCCATCAGCAGAATACGACCCACCATTTCCATTTCTCCCAGAATCAGGAAACCGGTTCTGCCAAGGTTGCCTAAGATCAAACCAACAAAAGTGACACCAGTTGTTCGTGATTTGACCAAAAAACCTACGGCAACGGCCCAGCCTTCTACAACCAAAAGCGAGCCGGTGGCCACACAAAAAAAACCGATTAGTAAGAAGATGATCGCACTGGCCGGGGCCGGTATCGTTGGAGCCGGAATCCTCTTTAAAATCTTACGCTAACCTAACCTGAAAACCAATGAGTAAATCAAGCTATACCTCTGATACCGGCCTTGGATGCGGCTGCGGATGCAACGGAGCCGGAATCGGTTCTTCCCCCGTTGTGGCCGTTAAAAATACCGAAGCCGAAAACACCAAAATGGACTTGGTGGATACAGCCAAAAAGTATATCAACGGCGACGTGCCGATGAAGTACAAAGCGGCTGCCATTGCCCTTGGCGCTGGCTTTCTGTGGCTAAAGTTCAAGAAATAGCCATGAAACGAGGCGACTACATTGCCCTTATAGAAAGCTATGGGGGCAATTTTTCCTTGCCCGACTTTGAAATCCAGGGCGATATCTCCCGAATGGATGTGGATTTTCTACGGTCTTTTTTAGCCTGGCGAGATTGGACGGGAACCAAAACCCTGATCACTTCCGCCTGGCGAGATGGTGATCCAAAATCACATGGAAAAGGCCTGGCCATTGACTGCCTGCTCTTTACCGAGTGGCTTATTAAGCAGGCAAGCCCGCTTCAGCACTGGCTGCTTGCAACCACGTGGCCCTTTCAGGGAGTGGGATTGTATCTCGATTGGGAGTTCACACATAAACTAAGCCAAAAGAAGATCCCGGCTATTGGCTTGCATGTGGACGGGTGGAGTGGCAAGCAGATCAACGAGCGACCACTGCGATGGCTACGGATTGATGGTCATTACTACTACCAGTCGACGAAAACCGGACGGTTTTACTGCCGACAGAACAAACAAACCATAACGCTTCCAGAAGCCATTCAGGACTACGAGCAAAGCTATGAGCAAAGCACCAAAGCCCGAGCATTACCTCAGCAAGTATAAAGAGCTGATCATTACGACCATTATTTGCCTGTTTTTGACCGGGATTTATGACTCGATAAACAACCAAACAGCTGAAATCAAACGGTGGTACGAGCTAATGATCAATATCCGTGCTGAGCAGAAGATTCAGGGCGTTGACCTGGAATCATTGAAGCAGTCCATCGAGGTCTTTCAAACTAAAACCGACCAGGAACTAACCAATCACGAACAACGCATTCAATCCCTTGAACGAGGGCGTGAATAAGCCTTATTAACCTAATTTAGTCTTATTACTCATGAAAAAACTACTTAGAAACGTCATCAAATCCGTACCAACACTCATTACGCTTTTCAGAAAAGAAACCCCGCAGGAAGGAAAAGACATTGCCAAAAGCGGGCTAACCAGCTTAGGTATCTCTGGAGTGATTACAACCGGACGAATTAATGCTGGAGAAATGGATGAGACGGTACTTATTATTCTGGCAATCGTTGAAGCTATTGGATATGTGTATGGGGTGATTGCTTTGTTGGCTGGAAGTTCACAAGTTCAATCAGATATAGAGATTGTTGCGGACAATAATAAAGAGAGGTAAAACAATAGAATGTATATATCCCAGTTGAGACCATTTCATTTGCCATTTGGAGAAATGGGACATAAATATTCAAATATTTAAAGTTCCCTTATAATAATCATAGGGGCTGAAGTAGCTAAGGGTTAATGTTTGGTTTGCTTATACCATGATTTTAATTGCTTTAAGAGCTCTGCATGATTGCCTCCGTTGAAGCGCCACTCACATTCCTTTAAAAACCAGTAAAAATTATCTGCTTTGATGCCGTTAAATTTGCGCATATGACGCTTGGCTTGATTCCAGAAATTCTCTATTCCATTTATGTGATTCAGTTGATCTGCAAAGAGTTCACTGTGGTTAATTCGCATGTGGTGGAACTCAGAGATATCCAGGGCATTGTAGGAGCGAAAAGTATCGGTATAAACAATACTATCCGGCTGCACATTCTGTTGAATAATTGGTAGCAAGGTTTCTGTTTTAGCATTCGGAATAATAGCCGTGTACACTTTACCTCCACGCTTAAGTAATCCAAATACAGCTACTTTGCCGGTAGATCCACGGCCACGCTTACCTTTACGCTTGCCTCCAAAATAGCTTTCATCGGCTTCCACTTCCCCAGATAATTCATAACTGGGTAGTTTACTTGCAATGAGTTGACGTAGTCTCATAAAAAACCGTATAGCGGTGTTAGCTTGAACACCAATCAATTCCGAGGCTGCACGGGCCGTAGTACCTGCTACAAAATGTTCTATCAGCCGGCTTTGTTGGTGTGGGGTTAATCGACTTTTGCGTTCATACATAGTAACTAATTTAGCACCTTATTCAAGTCTTAGCTACTTCAGCCCC
>NZ_PQBS01000007.1 GCF_002911695.1 Gracilimonas amylolytica | reverse complement strand
GGGTCTTATGAAGTATAGCATGTTATAAAATCTTGTAACATATTGCTATACAATGAATAACAAGTATTATAAACGGTCACATATTTCAGAAGCTAAATTTCGGCATCTGATCAAGTGTTTTTCGTTAGATTTAACCGCAACGGAAACGGCTGAGTTAACCGGCATTTCATTGCGATCGGTTACCGTGATCTTTGACAAACTGCGCCATCACATCGCTCGATGGTCTGAGCAATCGGCTCGGATCCAAGGCATCATTGAGGTTGACGAGTCTTATTTTGGTCCACGACGAATTCCTGGTAAACGAGGACGAGGAGCTTCGGGTAAAACCATTGTCTTTGGCATTTTCAAACGTAAGGGCAAAGTCTATACCGAAATTGTCCCTGATGCAAGAAAAAAGACACTCCAGTGTATTATACGTGGAAAAGTGGCCCCGGCCAGTGTGATTCACAGTGATGGTTGGCGAGGCTATAATGGCCTAGTGGATGTGGGCTATGACAAACATTATCGTGTTCAACATGGCCAGGATGAATTCGCCAATTCCTCGAGTCACATTAATGGCATTGAATCTTTTTGGAGTTATGCCAAACGCCGGTTGGCTCAATTTAATGGGGTATCGAAATCTCATTTTTATGTGTATTTAAAAGAAACTGAATATCGCTTTAATCATCGAAATCAAAACTTATACAAGATCTTACTGAAGAAGCTTAGAGAAGAACCTCTTTGAGCTCTAAACTTCATAAGACCCTTATTTTTTGTAACAGGACGGAAAGCAAACCCTCTTGTGTTCGGAAACAAATTCTAAAACACTAAATAATTTCTAATTTTCTTTGTTGCGTTAAATCTTAACATTTGCAGCAGACGGAAATTGAAAAGTTTAACAACACAAATAAACAAACAATACACTTAGGAGATCATCATGGGTCAACAACAATTATTACTCGTAATACTCGTAACAATCATCGTAGGTATCGCAACCGTGGTAGCTATTAACACCTTCGGCTCTGCCGCAGATTCAGCTAACCTGGATGCAGTAAGACAGGATGTTGCTACTATTGCTTCCTCGGCACAAGGCTATTTTATGAAACCTGAGATGCTTGGTGGGGGAGGTCAGGATTTTGGTGGTTTAACTTTTAATAGCATGGCTTTTGCTGCTGATTCAATTTCATCTGATGGATTAACTGCAATTAATGCAAATGGTAGATATGTTATGTCAGGAGCAACTGGTACTGCTACTTCTTTTACTGTTACAGCTCATCCAGCAAGTAGAATTGATGGTGCAGTTACTCTAACATCTGATGCTGACAATACTTTGGCAGCAACTATATCTGACAGTAATGTAGAATGGACTGACAACAATTAATAATATCGAACTTTTCTTATAAAAAGCCTCTGGTAATACCAGTGGCTTTTTTTATTGGTCCCAGCCGAAAGTTAAAACACCTGTACTTTCAATGCATGGTGGTTTAGTTATATCTGTTAAAAAAGTATAATTCTGAAGACCCATTAATTGTTATATAATATTCAAAACAATTAAAACTTATTGAATCATGGGGCAGCAACAGTTACTTTTAATTATACTAGTCACCATTTTGGTTGGTATCGCAACAATAGTTGCAATTAATACCATGCAAGAGACCCGTGCTAATGCTAATTATGATGCGATTCGACAAACCATGTTAGATGCTTCTGTAAGGGCACAAGGTTTTTATATGAAGAATGAATCAATGGGTGGTGGAGGAAAATCCTTTCAAAATATTACTATGGAAAACATTGAAATTGAACCTGATAATGAACATGGTACCTTTAGTATTTCAGATGCAGGAGATGATTCCTTTACTATTACTGTTATACCCGCGGCCGGGGGAGAAAATATTGTTGGAATAGTTTATGCAGATAGAATCGAATTTGTAGATCCTGAGGAATAAGATTCATCATTCATTCCAAATTTAATGTTTTCACTGTTGAGTTTTTATCACCTAAATCCGTGTAACTTATCATCAACCTATCCTCATTTAGTGTGATCTGAGGAAATCCACTGCTTCTATCCTTAGATAATCCCGGAACTGAATATTCTTCCACCATTTTTCCATTCAGATTATATTTCCTTATCACCAGTTCAGCATCTTCATCATTTGGCCTTAGCCAGCTTACCCAAAGAGATTCATCGCTCATATTCAGATCTACACGACCAAGGGGAGCTTGATCATCTAAGAGAATGGGTACTCCATAGGTTTGGCCGTGGTCTTGTGAGAGTGCCATTTTAACCAGAGCCTCATCATTGGCTCCGGTAAACCAGGCAACGGCTACGGTATTGCCATGAGCATCTATGGCCGGACCATTGACCGGGCAGGCCGCGATCTGCCAGTTATCATTATAGATAGCTGTTGGTTCTGACCACTTATCATTGATCAGGGTTGTTGTATAAATATCCCGAATTTCATCGGATGTTCTGTTTCTGTAAGCAGCCGCGTAACCTATTACGGTTTTAACAATAGCCGTTTGGCAGCAATCGCACACGGTTTCATCAAGCCGGTAATCTTCCAGAATATCACCGGTGTTAGAAATATGAGCCGCTCTGAGGGTCATGGCTTTATTCATGTTGGCATAATCATCTACTGCACGATCCAAGGTTTGTCGGCCATCAAGCCACAGGGCCATGTAGGTAGAATCCGTTGCTGGGGTCATGCTGACGAACCCGTGTTCAGTGGGGGTGTTGTCGGTGTGGGGGGTGAAGGCATCCGTCCAACCTTCGTTGTAAGCCTTCATCCTTATGTGATAGGCATAGGTACCACCCTCAACCTTATCGAGCCAGTGCGCCGCCATGGGTTTGCCATTACGGGCAATGATGGCGGGGTAGTCGGCCCAGTTTACAAACCAGGTGGAGTCTGAGGCAATTTCAACCGGTTCACCCCAGGTTTCATTTGTGAATGTCGCGTACTTTAGTTTGGTGACGGAGTTTTCATCCTGTTCCATCCAGCTCATAATCACAGTTCCGGTGTTATCGGTAAAGAGCCGAGGATAGAAGCTGTTATCACTTGCGGGAGAGGGGTTTTCCTTTATGCGGGATTCAGGGGTTGAAGAACAGGCTGCAAATAGTAAAGAGGTTGTCAGGCAGATGAGGCCGAAATATTTCATGTAGTTTATTTGGTTTTGATCATTGCGATGAATGTACAAGATATTGAGCAAACGCACATCCCCCTGTAAATGATCAGGAGATCATTTACGGTCCCTCTTCAAAGAGGGATTTTTCTTGTTTAATAAAACAGTATAAAACTTTAGGAACTCTGTTGTTTAAAATATGAATTGAATAATCCATCATTCCGTCCGATGTGATTCTACTTAAAACGCAAATAATGTGAGGACGGGGTGATGGATGGTTTTATATCAGCATGTATGTAGTGTTAATTTTGGCACCCTTGGCTCAATCCATCACCCGGCTCTTTTTGAATCTTACAATCAATCTCTTGGCTACTGAGCCGAATGATGGATTTGTTTTTAGCTCTAATTCTCGTTCCGCAGCGGAGTGGTGGAACGAGAAGGAAAAAATTGATCAGTAGAGATTCCCTCTTTGAAGAGGGACCGGCATTGAGCTTCAGCTCAATGACAGGGGGATGTGAGTCAGGCCACGGATTCCTGCTTAGTGTACACCAGATATGCCAGATAAATCCCTGTCAAATGAAGCGTGATCACTGTTATAAAATAAAAAATCGGTTCAGTTTGATAGGAATTAGCGATCTCAATACCACGCCAAATAATCAAAATGATCCCGAATAATATCGCATAACGCTTACTGTTCGTTTTTAGAACCGTAAGAACAAGCATGGTCGCCAGCCAGGTGCTTGTGAGTACAGATGCCAGGATCACATACATCCATACATCAGCCGGTAGGTGAGAAATTCCGTAAAAATTAAACTCAACCCGATGATAAAAGGTGATGATCAGTCGGGCAAACCCCTCAAAAAAAAGGATTCCAAAAAATCCGGAAATTAGGGTGATGATGGCTTTCATTGAACGTATTTTCGGTGTGATTTGTAGTATCTTGATATAACTCTATTAGTAGATGCATTCACTTACTTTTGGCTTGATCCGCCGGTTGTCGGACAGGCACCAAAAGTAACAAAAAGTCAAGGCTGTGAAAAAAGATCTAAAGCTGACTTCATTTCGCTAAAAGAAATCAATGCCTGCCTTGCCGGCAGGCAGGCTCCATCTCTGGGCTTGCATGAAAGTTAAACACCATGCAGTATGATTTCTTTCTTAACGCTGCATTTCGTCATCTTTTTAACGCTCATTTTTCAAAGGCCGGATTATTACCTGTTCTTTTTGTTATTGTTCTGCAATAAGCTATGTATCATAATGAACTTCATTTAAACTATTAACTATTAACCAATAACCATAGTAAAATATGCCAGAAGGACCGGAAATTTGGAGAGCAGCGGATAAGATCAGTCAGGCCGTAGCAGGAGAGGAGATCATTGATCTGTTTTTTGCATTCGATGAACTTAAACCATTTGAAGAATCCTTGAAGGGACAAAAGGTCTCATCGGTAACACCACGAGGAAAGGCCATCATCACAGCTTTTGATAACGACTTGAATCTCTACTCTCATAATCAGCTGTACGGAAAGTGGCTGATCAGTAAAACGCCGGAAGAACCGGATACCAACCGATCTTTGAGAGTGGCCATCAGAACTGCAAAAGGATCTGCATTTTTATACTCGGCCTCTGAGGTTGAAATGCTGAAAGATACCGAAGTCAGTGACCATCCCTACATCAAAAAACTGGGTCCGGATGTAGTACATCCTGAAACAACATACGAGCAAGTTTTGCAACGATACAAAGACGATAATTTCAAGAATCGAAAATTAGCTACGCTTCTGCTTGATCAGGGGTTTTTGAGTGGGGTTGGTAATTACCTGCGAAGTGAAATTATGTTTTGTGCCAAAGTGGATCCGGACTATCGGCCGAAGGATTGTACTGATGAACAAATCGAGGCGCTGGCTCACTATTCCGTGGAGCTTTCACGACGTTCTTATAAAACCGGTGGTATTACAACAGAACCCGAACTGGTTGAAGCCCTGAAGCGGGAGGGAAGCTCTCGTAAGGAATATCGACACTATGCGTATGGCCGGACCGGAAATCCCTGCTACAAATGCGGAAAGGATATTGTTGAAATGAAAACCGGGGGAAGAAAGATCTACTACTGTGAAAACAGACAGAAGTCCGGTTAATAATTCCAAAAATAAGAGGATATCGGATGAGATTTACCCAAACTTATTTGTATGTTTGGGCTCCCTCAAAATCAAACATGATATCCTATGAAAACGTTATTGATCGCTGTATGTACTCTTTTTATCTCAACCGGTGTTATGGCTCAGGATGCTGAAGTCATTCGTTTATCTGAACCGGTTCAACAAACAGATGCCTATGAAGTATTCGGGGCTGAAGTTGATACGTGGGATACCGCTATAGAACTCAGTGAACTGATCAATGCTCCCGAAGATTTCACAGATAAAGTGATCACGATAGAAACTGAGATCGCCGAAGTGTGCGAGAAGAAGGGGTGCTTTTTTGTGGCCAATGCCGGCAGTGAATCTGCTCGTATTACCTTTAAGGATTATGGGTTTTTTATTCCTACCGATTCTAAAGGAAAGACGGTAAAACTGATCGGTAATTTTGAGGTCAAGGAACTGACTGAAGAAGAAGCCAAACACTATGCTGAAGATGCCGGACAGGATCCTGATAAGATCACAGGACCGCAGAAGGAATATTCTATTGTGGCTACCTCCGTTCTTGTTCCGAAGTCATAGCTTAACTATCTGAAACCAAGAGAAACTTAATTTATAAAACGATAATCTATTCATGCCAGAGAACGATTTTTTAAACGCTGAACCGACCGTACATTCAACCAAACAACTCATGGAATCGCCCGAGGTGGAAGCCATTGCCAAGAAGGTGATCGAGAAACATAAGATGGAATTTGGTCCGGCTGAGATCGGGTATTTTCTTGTGTACCCGAACTTATCCAAGCAGCGGGCAGCTAAATGCATGAAAGCAAGTCGCGAAGTGAAGCATTATTCCGGTAATGATTATCTGATCGAGATCTCAGGGGAGCTTTGGGATATGCTGGATAATGATACCAAGGAAATGATGCTGTATCATGAGCTCTTGCACGTAGATCCGACGTTCAAATCCAAAACCCAGGAATGGAAGATGACGATCCGTAAGCCTGATTTTGCTGATTTCTACACCATCAACGACAAATACGGCAACGAATGGTACAAGACCATTCAGGCCACGGCTTCATCCCTCTACGATCTGGATCCAAAACAGGAAAGTAAGGTGAAATTATAGGTGTTAGGGAGTAGGTTTTAGGTGTTAGTTTATTTCCTAAGTAAAGTGTGGTTCATTTTTTGAACTTCATCGTTGCAATTTAGCGCACTTGAAAGATGAGTTGGATCAATGATTTGATCTTGTTTTAGTAGTAGCAGTTGAGTTTCGAGTTCAAAACTAGATCCGAGGCTAATTCTTAAGAATCGTTTAAAATCTTTTCTACTCTCACGACTACTTCCTTCAGCCAGGTTTGAAGATATTGAAATTGATGAACGGACAGTTTTATCTCTGTGGTAAATTTCTCTGAATCGGGCAGCTTATTTAACATGAGTTCGACATAAATCTATCTTTTGGTTGTGACCCTTTTAGATGTTAGGTAATTCGAGGGCAAAAATGTGTTCATCAGTCCTAAACTTCCAAAACAAAGGTACCCCAACCTCAAACGTTGTCATCCCGAGTGTCTAAAAATAATCAAAAGAATAGGTACTTGAACACGAGGGATCTCAAAGTCATATTTGGAATGTCATTCGGATTTTGAGATCCATCGCGTTCACCCTAACATACCTAGTAAAAATCTTGGGGCGCTCTGGATGACAACAATCGAGTGTATTCAGGAAAACCAATCCTTAGCAAGATCTTCCCATTTAGGGTTTAAGCTTTCTATAAGCTCGATTTTCTTTTTCCGACTCCATCCTTTAATCTGCTTTTCCCGTTGGATGGCATATCCCACATCATGCGTCCAATCGTAATAGACCAAATAGTGGAGATTATATTTTTTAGTAAATCCTTCAACCAATTTATTCTTATGCTCATAGATGCGTCTTTCAAGGTCTCCCGTCATCCCGGTATAGATCATTTTAGAGGTGTTGCTTAGCATGTATACATAAAATCGCTTTTTCATACTTGTTAGAGTGATGAGAATACAAGTCCTTACAAATATTCTTTAGGTGTCTTCGAATTAACTGGCATCTAAAACCCTGAGCCTATTCAATTAGGATTAGGTATAGGTTGCATTTCGCGAAGGGTCTCAAAGGTAAAACTACTCGGTTAAATTTTACGTTGAGATCCTTCGCGTTTAGCAAATACATTAAAAGTTGCTTTTTAAACGCTCAGCCTACCTACCGGTGAGGCAGGGATGACAACTTCAGAAGAATTATTTCAAACTCAGCTTATTTACAACATTTGTTGTTTCACCAGCCAATTCCATACTTCTTTGCCAAACAATGAGTTTTTTGAAATTTTTCATTTTCTCACAATTAATTCAATTTTGGTTTTGAAGTAAGAGCGTCGAAATTCAAATTCCTTACAAAAATAATTTCAGTAAAAAGGATGGTATCAATATAATAAGGGCTAACACCTATTCCCTAACACCTAACACCTCGAAACTAATACCTATCCAACCTCATATCCCTCTTTTTCCAGGATCTTTTTGATTCTTTCTACGTGGTCGCCCTGAATTTCGATGGTTTTTCCTTTGATGGTACCGCCGGTTCCGAGCTGAGATTTTAATTTCTTTTCAAGCTTCTCAATGACCTGAGGATTATGAGTGATCCCTCTGATCACCGAAACCTGCTTTCCTCTGCGTCCGGCCGTTTCCATTTTTACTGTTACTTTCATCTGAATTTATTTTGGTTAATGTATTAACACGATTTCAGTAGATAAGGTAAGGGTAGCAGAGTGTGAATTAAAGGCAGATAAAAAGAAAGTCTGCCAGGGTATCCCGGCAGACTTTCATATCATTTATGGTGAATATGTTTTCGAAAAGTTAGTTAGCAGTTTTTCTTCTGGTACCTGAGATCTGATCGTACACGGTTTCTTCACCGGAAGGAGAGGTGACGGTAATCTTTATGGTCAGATCAGCAGGATCATTGGATTCTTCATCCGTATCCCTGATCGAGAAATTGAATTCGGTAGACCCTGGACCAGGGAATAATCGGTTTCCTAATGTAAAGTCAGTTGCACCGGTCACTTCAATTCCTTCTCCACCTTCTACACTAATTTGTGTCCCGGCCGGCATAGGGTTTCCGTTAATATCTGTTACGGTATAGGTGAAGCTGGCACCCCCATTTGGTTGAAGATCAAAAGTAGTTGGATTAGCTGATACCAATGCTTCTGATGAGGTAAACAGAATGATCACATTTTTCTCGATCTCCTGACTGTCCCCGTTAATGGTTTTGGCTGTAACGGTTGCATATCCGGGGCGTCCGTCACTTCCGGCCACGTTATCTGTTGGTCTTGGATCACCTGATATCAGATCAACGGTTACCTCACCGTCATCGTTAGTATTTCCTTGACCTGATCCCTGAATGATACCTCCGGTTGTGGAGAAATATACAGCGGTACCCGGTTTAACAGGGTTACCAAATTGATCACCTAATATAACGGTCAAGCCATTTCGGTTTCCATTTACTGACCACCCTTCAAAATTATAGGCATCTGCGGCAATACTGAAATGATCCAGATCCGGAAAACCACCGTGAATGGTAATAGCAACCGGTTTTGAGCGAATGGTCAGCCCAATATCTTCTCTCACGATCTCTGCCTGAATTTGAACCACCCCAGCAAGGTTTCCGCTGAAGAGATTTGATGTCACGGTTCCGTTGGCATTTGTTGTGGCTGTTAATGGAGTAATTCCCTCGCCACCACCAGGGCCGGAAAGGATAGAGAATTCTACTTCCTCGGCATTATTGATATCAAGGGCACGGCCGGCAGAATCCTGTACCTGAAATGTAAAGCTTGTGTTGACGATACCACCGGTTTCGGCAATATTAATGGTTTCTTCAGTAATACCGTTTAAAATGATCGCAGCGGCTCCTGCAGAAGGACCCGAAACGCCACCACCATCAGAGGGTCCGCCGCCACCGGTATCTTCAGGAGTCAGTTCAAAGTTAAAATCAGTTTCGGTATCACCGCCTGCAACCTGTACAGTTCTGCTTTGTGAGTTATAATCAGTTGCTGAAGCCGTGATGGAAATAGAGGTAAGTTCACTCACTTCAATGTCAGCTAGTGAATAGGAGCCATTATCATCACTCCGCACAAAGGTATCAGAAAGTTCCTGTGGTGAAGTGATCTGTACCGTGGCGTTAGCAATGCCATCCCCGGTCTGAGAGTCAGAAACAACGCCTTGAATAAGTACCAGGTCATCATCATCCGTTGTACAAGCAGAAGAGAAGACTAAAAATAGTGCCGAAAAAAGTAGTAGTGATATTTTACGCATAGTTTTTTCTTTAATAGAGTTGATAGCCGATACTAAGTTACAATAATATCGATATCAAGTTAGAAAAAGATAAAACCGGTACTATTTGGTTCTCTGATAAAAGCAGACTCACTTTCACTGCTTCGTTTGCTTTAACTCAGGCTCCGGAACGTGCTTCCAGACGATGTAGGCCATTACCAGGATCATGATCGTACCGATGAAGGTGTTGCTGACGTAACCACTTTCCACATAAAAGGGGCCGGCTACGGAGCCACCAACGCCATAACCCACCTGACCTATGGCTACCAGTAAACTCATCAGAGAACCCCGGTTGTCAGATTTTATCAGTTGAGTTGACAGGGCCTGAAATGGACTGATCCTCATGGCAATGAGAACCATGGTTGCAAAGAAAATGATATAGGCGATCCAGAAATCGGTTATCACATAAGTTGTGATCAGCATGATAAACGATAAACCCAGGCAAGAGATGATGATGATGCTTTTCCTGCCGATTCGGTCCGATATCCTACCTGCAATGGGGCCGGTGATCACATTCGCAATGCCTCCTACAAAAAACAAGGAGGCAATGGCGGTCCCACTTACCCCAAAGGTTTCTTCCAGCCAGGTAGGGAGGTACACCACATAAACCGATACGCTTAAGAACATGACCACGTAGGCCAGGGCTACGGCACGGACATCACTTCGTTCAAGTAATTTAAGGTATTTGTTGAAAGCTCCTTTGAAAGTGATCTTATCTGTCGAGAGCTCAACGTTAGGTTGTGGGACTTTTAGGTAGGTCAATATAAAGGTCAGTCCCATGATACCTCCAAATAAAACAAATGGAATTCGAAATCCCGATACATCAGCGAGCAGGGTTCCGAGTGGAATACCAAGAATTTGTCCCATAGCGATCCCGCTCATGATCCACCCGTTGGCCCAGCCACGTTTTTCATAGGGAAAGTAATCGCCCACGTAGGCAACAGCGGCTCCACTCAACACGCCACCTGCCATACCGGCCAGGGCTCTCACAACCATCAATCCCCAAAATGTATCCACTAATCCATGCAGAAAAAGTGATATGGTGATTCCACCGGTTCCGATCAGTAAAATTTTACGCCGTCCGATCTTATCAGATAAAGGCCCCATAATGATGGCAAATACGCCAACCATGACTGCATAGACCGTAACCAGGTTTCCAAGTATCTCAAGTGGAGTACCCAATTGTTCACTGATGCGCGGCAAAATAGGAGAGATGACCATTACCTGACTACTGGCTGCAAAAACCAGTAACCACAGTGCAAAAATGATGATGTAAGGATTGCCGTCTTGTTTTTTGGCCATAGGATATTTTTTGTGAAGATATACCGCATACTTTTAAAAAGCAGTAAATATTTTAAACTTAACTGTAACCAATCGCTCACAGTTCTGTCTTTATTACGACCGGACATAAAATATCTGATTATTTCACAATTAAAATTTTGACGAATCCATTATGGTTCTTTATCAAAAAAATGTAGTTTAGTTTATTATCTACAGACAGATACAGCGTTTTTGTTTACATGAGGAATTAATAATTTGTTCACTGAGCAAATATTTTTTTATTTCAGGTAAACTATATCGGGTCACAAACAGGCAGAACCCACAAGCAGCAGAATAAGTTACTATGGCACAATTCAGGCTAAAAGCTATTTCTTCGAAAGGCAAGATCGTCCAAACTGAGTTTGAAGCGGAAAATAAAAAGGTAGCTCAAAATAAAGTTGACCGTTTGTCCAAAACTAATGGGCTCAAGATCCAGGCGCTTGATGAGAAGAAAGTCTATATGTATAAGGCTCAACGTTCCGGTAAAGCTGTCATATCCGGTGAGCAGGAAGCATACAGTAAGGAAGAGCTTGAAAAAGCCTTGGTCAAGCTTGGATACCAGGTTAAAAGTATCAATAAAAAGCTGTTCGATTTTAAAGGCAGCGTACCGAATCAGGAAGTTGTCACTTTTATCAGTTTATCTGCCGACCTACTCAAGCAGCAGCTTCCCTATGACGAGATCCTGAACCTATTATATGAGGATACTCAGAACAAACGCATGAAAGAGGTTATCAAAACCATTCAGAAAGATCTTAAAGATGGTAAGGAAGGGGCCGAGGTTTATGGGAAACACGAAGATGTGTTTGGGAAATTCGCTTCATATATGCTGAGTGTAGCCTCCACTTCAGGTAACATGGCCCTGGTATTTGAAAGTACAGCTAAGTTTCTCGAAAGGGATGCCGAGTTCAAAAAGAATATGCGCCGCGCGTTGATGATGCCGGCGGTTACCGTATTGGCGGTAATTGGGGTGATCTTATTTTATGTAGGCTACATTTTTCCGGCAACGGCTGAACTCTTCCTGGAGTTTGATATTAAGTTGCCGCCAATGACCGCAGCCACTCTTGAACTCAGTTATTGGCTGAGTGATAACTGGGTGCTCATTGTAGCGTCATTCCTGGTTCCTATTTCTGCCTTTATTTACTATATCAAGACGCCAAAAGGGGAGCTAATGAAAGATAAGTATATCATTCATATTCCGGTGGTGGGTGACCTGCTACACAAAACCAGTATTGAGATCTTTGCACGCGTATTTTTTACTCTCTATAGTGGGTCAGGCCAGAATATTGAGGTAATTAAGGTAGCAGCTGAGGCATGCCGTAATAAATACATGGAAAAACAGATCAAGGATGTGGCTATCAAACGCATGCTTAAGGATGGTGCCGGATTGATCGAGTCGATGGAGGCAACCGGAGTATTTACCAACACAGCCTTAAGTAGGTTCAGGTTGGGGGCAGAATCGGGTGCGTTGCGCGAAAATGCCAAACAGCTGGCAGAATATTATGAAATCCAGACGACTTACAAGATGCAGTCAGTCATTGATGTGATAAATCTGTTTATAAATTTATTTATTATGGTTGCATTGATCGCTATTACGATCGTATCCTCTGAATCTGCGATCATACAACCAAACACGGGTATGTAACACAAGGCGTTATAAATGGGTAAAATAAACATCCGAAGACATATAGGTGATATCCTTGTCAATAAAGGGGTTATTACGGATGAACAGCTTCAAAGGGGCTTGCAGATTTTATCTGAGGAGCCCAAGGAGAGCAATCGTCGGTTAGGGCAAATTCTCTCTCAGGATCTTGGCCTGAACCGCCACACGATCATGAAAGAGATCGCTAACATCTATGCCTTTCGGGAAGTGCTGAAAGATGTTGAGGATATCCCTGATGAGGTCTTAGATCACATCAAGGAAAATATTGAAGAGCTTTCCAAAGAGATCGTTGATGAGTTGGTTCACCATAAGGCCGTGCCTTATCAGAAAACGCAGGATTCCATCATAATTGCTGCAGCGGATCCTTCTGATCCAAATATTCAGAACATCATAAACAAGATCAATTTCAAACAGACTGAGCTTGTTTATTGTAAGTATGAATCGGTTGAGGAAATTCTGTCTAAGGTATATGAGCAGAAAAATGAGTTCCTCGATCTTCTGGAAGAAATTGATTACGAGGAACCGGATCTTGAAAAGGATCAAGAAGAAATTGATGAAGAAGAGATTGATGCAGAGATCAATCAAAGTATGCTTAACTCCCTGGTGGAGGGTATGTTAGTAGAGTCAGTTCGGCAGGGTGTGAGTGATATGCACATTGTCCCGAGTTCGCCGACCACTACAGACATTCGGTTTCGTATCGATGGTAAATTGCAGTTATGGTATCAGCAGAAGAACGTAAAACCTGAGGCCATTTCAGCGGTTATCAAGGATAAAACCAGAAACGTTGACCGGTTTGAACGGGATGCTTCTCAGGATGGATTTATTCAGCGTCAGATAGATGGCGTTGGTATCCGGTATCGTGTATCTATTATGCCTATTGTGGGTAAACAATTCGATCGAAAATTTGAGTCGATCGTAATTCGGGTGCTTGATGACCGTAATGTGATCCGTGACCTGGATAAGCTTGGCCTACAGAAAAACGCTAAGGAAAACTTTATTAAATCGATCAAAAAACCTTCGGGTATTGTGATCATTACAGGTCCGACAGGTAGTGGTAAGTCAACGACACTTGTTGCGGCTCTATATTACGTGATCGACCCTACCAAGAATGTTCTGACCGTTGAGGAACCGGTTGAATATATCATTGAAGGGGCGAGGCAGCTGAAGATCAGTAACCATATGACTTTCGATCAATCCATCAGGGGTATTTTGCGTCATGACCCTGATATTGTATTGGTGGGTGAGATGCGTGACCTTAAAACGGCTGAGATCGCTATTAAGCTTGCGAATACCGGTCACCTTACCTTCTCAACCCTTCACACCAACGATGCACCCAGTGCCATTTCTCGTTTGTTTAAGATGGGTGTGGAACCATTCCTGATCGCAAATGCGGTGAATCTTGTTGTGGCTCAGCGACTTATACGACGTTTATGTAACAATTGTAAGGAAGAATATCAGCCACATCCTGAGATGGCTAAAGGTATCGGATTTACTGAAGAAGAGATCGAAACAACGACCTTCTATAAACCGGTTGGGTGTGATAAATGTAATGATACCGGATATAAAGGTCGTGCAGGTATTCATGAAGCCTTATATTTTTCTAAGGAAGTGAAGCAGATGATCCTTGATGCAGGTGGAGATATTGATGAGGGGGCTATCAAAGACCTCGCAATGTCACAGGGAATGCTCACTCTGAGGGGATCAGGCCGTGAAAGGATCAAAGAAGGGATCTCGACGATCGAGGAAGTAATAGCAGCAACTATTGAAGATTAATAAGAGGCAAAATTTGAAAATTAATATTAACTTTACGAAAAGCGACAAATTTTTGTCAACGGCAATGATTATAGGGGTTTACTATGAGCAGTGAAAATTCAAATTCCAGTGACGAACTAATGACTGACTACATTAAGAAATTTCTGAAGGAGCCTCCTTTACTTCTTAAGAACTTCCATTATGAGGATGTCCTGGAGTTTTTACAGCTTGGAGTTGAAGAACGCTTTTTGAATGATGAGGTCATTTTAAACGAGTCAGAATACGTTAACTCTGCTTATCTGGTAGCTGAAGGTAAGGTCAGTATCTGGAAAGATAATATTCAGATGGCGACTTTAGGGGAAGGTAATTTTTTGGGTGAAGCATTTCTCTTTAGTAAAAACAACCGTATGGCTAAAGTAACGGCAGATGGGGACTGCGTGCTGCTTAGATACGAAAGATATGAAGCCCTGAATTTCTTTCGTAAAAAGCCGGAGAAGTTGTTCAACATCTTTACGAAGAACATCATTGAAATTCAGCAAAGGAAGATCAGTAACATGAATGTTCAGTTGTTGAACCTTAAAAAAAGGTTGTTAAACGATACCAATTGGTAATAGTTGAAATTAATTGAGTCTTACATTCAATTAATAGTTGTTATATTAAATTAAATTAATTTAGTTTGTAACAAATCATCTACAAGAATATCTATTACTGTGTCATCTTAAAATGTTATTGGCTAGTGTATGGAGACGGCTAAAATCTCTGGTAAAATTTCTGAACTTGTAAAGCCAGTTATCGATCAGGTTCCGCGTTCACTGCGTGGGGTGGATCGGCATATCGCTATAGGTAAGATTATTGATTCTCTGGATGATGACCATCGGTCCAAACTAACGGAAGTTGTTGATTCTCTGTTAGTCAGAATGCTTAAGAATGAAGCTTCAGATATAGATATGGGCGGACCCGGATGCGATGGAAAGATCTGGTATCGTATTTACGGTGATAAAAGTCCTGCAAAGAATCCAACCGGACTAACATACGATCAGACTAACGTACTGCTTCACAATATCATACTGCCAACACAGCGAAAAAAATTAATAGAGGAGAAGAACCTCGATTTTTCTTACAGCATACCCATTGATGAAAACTTGAATCAGCGTTTCCGTGCTGACATGTATTTCGACCTTGAGCACCTGGCTTTGAATATGCGTAAGATCGATAACACGATCCGCCCGTTTAAAAGCCTGGGGGTACACAGTGAAGTAGCCAAGGCTCTTAGTTTAAAATACTATAAGTATGGTTTGACTCTGATCACAGGTATTACCGGTTCAGGTAAGTCATCCACATTGGATACCATTATTGATGCCAATAACCGAACGGTTGACTCGCACATTGTGATCATCGCATCACCGGTTGAATTGATACATACCCCGGTTAAATCCGTGGTGAGGCACCGTGAGGTGGGTCGGGACGTTGAATCGTTTAAGGAAGGAGCGATACAATCGTTACGACAGGATCCGGACATTATCGTTATTGGAGAGTTGAGGGATCCTGAAACCATTATGACATCGCTTGAGATCACGGACTCCGGTCACAAAACGTTTGGAACCCTTCACACCTCATCAGCTATGGAAAGTATTGAACGTATATTGGGTGAGGTTCCGACTGAAGAACAAAATCGTGTCAGAACCCGCCTGGCAGATGTTTTGACCTGTGTGATCAGTCAGAAATTAGTGCCAAGTCTGGATGGGAAACGTGTATTGGCCAAGGAAGTACTCATTGTAAATTCATCGGTCAGAGCTGCCATTAGAAATAATAACATCAGTGAGATCTACCAGATGTTGATGGAAGGTGGTGATAAAGGGATGAATACTATGGAACAAGACCTGAAAAGGCTTTATACTCACGGTATTATTTCGAAGGAAACGGCTGTTAATCACGCTAATAACAAGACCAAGATATTGCAACTGCTCAGTGAAGTTAATTACTAACGGATAATTCATGTTCAAAAACAAGACATATACAGGTATTGTTGTAGAGGGTGATTCACTTAAAGTTGCCAGGCTAAAAGTTGAAGGAAAGAAATTAGAACTGATCAGTTTAGATAAAATAAGGCTGATCGAACCTTTAAAGACAAAGAGATCACAAATAAAAGAACAGGCTGAACCTGTTTTTGGTGATCTCGATATGGATCAGGACCTGGGGGATGATGAACTGATCTTTGGATTGGATACTGATGACGACGATGAGGGAGAGGAACTGGACCTTGGAAATCTGGATGATGACCTGAATGACCTTGATTTTGACAATCTTGAGGAAGAAGCTGACGAACAGATCATCGATACCGACATGGTGGATGAGGCCGACGCTCCGGCTTCAAATGAATTACTGCTGTATAACCTATTAAGTTCCACCAGCACCGATCGCGTTGATCTGGGTATCAGTATTCCTGCCGGGCAAACCATTTTTCAGATACTTAAGGACACCGATTTTTCTGATACCAAGAAAAAGGACCTTCAGGTTATCGTTGATGACCGACTTGAAGCCCTTCATGGAACTCCTAAAGGTGAAGAATTTTATTCCTATACAGTAAGAGATGACGGAGCCCTGCTGCTCACATCCATTGATGATGAGCCTCAATTATTAACCTTACTTAATAAGACACAGGACCTTTACAGAGGAAAGCTCTTTATTAACCAGATTCTGCCGGAAGAGATCCTCTTGCTTGGGTTGATACGAGCCAATTACGAGCTGGAAGAAAACAGTATATCGGGAGTCATACAGTTTGGTGAAGAATTTTGCAGGATCATATTTCTGCGTGGCAAACAACTTTGGATCGTATCGCCAATCATCACGGAGGGAGTCTCAAGCAAGAAATTTCTTAACACGGTATTCAGTAAGATCCTTTTTCAGCTGGATACCGGTGAGGTTCCAAATTTAGACAGATTGATCATCTGTAATAATTCATTGGGTGATTCAGCCATTGAATTCTTTGAGGAGAGATTTCAGGATGTGGATGTCTCGGAGTTTCAGTTTCAGGAAGATTTTATTGATACTGAAAATATAAATGAATCATCCATTTCGTCATTTACCACAGCCATTGGCGCTGCCTGGGCTGCTTCAGGGAACAAATCCGAAAATTTACCCAAACTATCATTCCTCCCTAAATATGTGGATGACCGGCAGAAGATCTTTAAACTGCAGTGGCACGGATTTTTACTGTTATTCCTGATCCTGATCACCCCGATCGTAGCAAACCATTTTTACACACAAAATGCTGCTGAGATAGACCGTCTTGAGGGTAATGTGAATTCACTTGAGGCACAGATACGCTCTTTGGAATCAACGGTTCAACGCTCCAACGAGATCACCAACGAGCTTAATCAGATCCAATCAAAGCTTGCCTTACTTAGTGAACTGAACCAAGGCACACTCAGGTGGTCTACTAACCTCGATCAGCTTAACAGTGGTGTTAGAGAGATCAATTCCCTGTGGATCACAGCTATGAGGCAAAATCAAAATAATTCCATTGAATTAGCCGGCATTGCGCGTCAAAGGGACCGAATACCGATGTTAGCCGATCTGTTTCATAATGCTACCTTATTGAATGTACGTTCTTCTGAAATCAGATCTGAGGAAGTATTTGAATTCAGATATGTTGTGGGAAGCTTTTTTGAGGATGAAAATATATATACTCCTGAGAATGTTCAGGGTATTCAACAAATAATAGGGGAATAGATTGTCGTACGGCGTTAGAAATACCATCATTCTATTAGTAGCCCTCCTGTTACTTGGAGGCAGTGCATTTGCCTACATTTATTTCTTTCAGGCTCCTAAACTGGAACAGCTTGAAACCACACTTCAGGAAAAACAGCAGGACTACAATAACAAAAAAGCGATAAGCGATGCCTTTCCTGAGCTAAATGCGAATTATCAGAATGCGGTTTCTATTATTGAAAATTATGATAAATCACTCTACAAGACCCCAAACCCGGATGATGTGTATGATTATCTCAATTATATCAGTAATAGTTCTGAGCAGCTGAGAGTATATTTCGATTTTAATTTTGTAGACTCAACCGCACAGGAACAATATGGTATCATACGCTCTAACCTGAATGGATATGGAAACTTTGTGAACGTTGTTAATTTTATAAACACGATCGAAAACAGTCAGTTGTTGAACAAAGTGACTGCCTTATCGATAGCTCCTCCCGGTGGTAATAATGAGGGAGAGGAGATATCTGATATCACATTTACTTTTACCCTTGAAAGTTATTACGAGCGGATCCCTATTCAGGAAAATGTATCCAGAACGAATGTTCTTACCAGAAATGAGCAAGTATCTGTGTTTAATCCTTTTTATCCGCTCATTCAGCCAACTGTTCCGCCAAACACGGATAATCTTGTTAATGTAGAGCAAAGCAGGATCATTGGTATGACGGCATCCAGAATTTTTATAGTTGATCAGGGAGGAAGTGTACAATCGCTCACAGTAGGAGATGATGTATATCTTGGCTCACTTCAATCTATTGACATCAATAATAAATCTGCTACTTTCAATTTAAATAAAGGTGGCATCACGGAATTAGTTACCTTGGAGATAGAACGATGAACACAATGAAAGCTACCCATTACACTTATTGTTTGTTATTCACATTCTTCACGGTTTTACTGTTGGGTTTAGTTCCACAGAAAGTTTCGGCTCAGATCGTTGATCCCCTGAGAGAGTACACGAATCCCGATGAAGTGGTTGCCTTCAATAAAAGCACCACATACAATGAAGCCATTGAGATCATTGATACCTTCGCTCAGGAATATGAGAATAAATTCATTGTTGACAATTCAGGTTACAGCGGTGCCATAGGTGTTAATTTACCTGCTATGCACTGGAAAGATGCCCTACAGTACATCATGCGGTTTCAGAACCTTGAGCTCAATGAATTTGAAGAATATTACGAGATCGTTGTACCGCAGCAAAAAACAACTACAACTACTACACAACAAGCAGGTGGTGCAACCAGAACCGGTCAGGGTGGAGGGGATATCATTTTACCGACTACCGAGACCCGGGAAGTTCGAATCAATGCTACTTTCTTTGAAGGTAACAAAAGAGCCCTGCAGGAAATCGGGGTTGACTGGTCTACATTGACCAGTGATGCACCTGAAGAATTGAATGATTATGTAGCAGGAGAAGGTAATGAGTCACTCCCGAATACTGAATTCACGGATCAATTTGTGGCTATTAATTCCTTTAATGCTCAGAATGTTTCGCAAAATGCATTCAATGCTATTTTTAATACGGGTGATCTTGGAACAGGTATTAGCGTTCAGGCTTTATTCAGCGCATTTGAAGCAGATAACCTGGGTAAAGTATTGGCTACTCCCTCTATTAAAGTGGTGGATGGGGAAGAAGGTAATATTCAGGTTGGGCAGGATTTCTCGATCAAACAGAGGGATATTGCCGGTAACGTAACGGATAACTTTGTGAGTACCGGTACTATTTTGACAGTTACACCTCAGATCATTACTCAGGAAGACACTTCATTTATTTATCTGAACCTGGAAGTTGAACGATCAACTGCACAGCCTGATGTGGTAAGTACGATCATTAATAAACAGGAGGCTACAACCTCGGCTATCCTTTTAAATGGAGAATCTACCTATGTAGCGGGATTATACAGAACTGAAGAAACTACGGTACGCCGTGGTATCCCTCTACTAAAAGATGTGCCGCTGCTGAAATATATCTTTGGGTTTAATTCCAAGGATTATCTAGAAAACGAGTTGATCATCATTGTTCAGGCAGAGCTTGTTGAACCGGTCAGAACCCGATTTGATAACATCAGGAAATCTAAACGGGATGTACTGAATAATACAAGAGATGATATGAGAGCAGATCTAGACCGTGTATTTTCAATGGAAGAGGATCGTTTTCTTCGTCCAGATCAGATGTCTGATGAAGGGACTTTAACTGAAGAAGTTGGTGAAGATGAATCTGCTGAGACTCCGGTAGAGGATACTGTTAAGGAAGAAGAATCAGCAGAAGATGAAACTCTGACTGAGGAGCAAAAAGAAGTTTATGAAGAACTAAGCATGCCGGTTCAGAAGCCGGAACTGATGGTAGTGGTTCCTAAAGCTTTTAGCCTCGAAGAATATCTGGAGTATAAAGCTAACGGTGGCAGGGAAGAGATCATTGAAAATAATTTGAATTCAGATATTAAATATTTCATTATCGGTGGGTCATTTCTTGTACCAGGAAATGCACAGCGATTCAAGGAACTTCTTGACGAACAAGGCTATAATACCCGCATCCTTTTTAATCCGGAAACAAGGTTCAACTATGTGGCCTATGAAGGATATGCTGACTTCGAAAAAGCAGTTGACCGTACTTATGAAGTAAGAGGTTCATTCAACAGTGAAGCCTGGCTATTCACTCTACAGGATAACACCGAGGAAGTCACGAGATAAGCAGCTACTGCTATTCAACTTCTCTTAATTACAAATCCAGACCCAACTCACTTAAAGTGGTCAGGAATGTGATTTCAGATATTCGATGGAAAGCCTGTTGAAAGCATTCGGTCTTTCAACATTACAAACGTGCCCACAATTATCTATGACCTGTAAGCTCGAGTTTTTGTGTTCCCTTACAATGGATCTAACCGGAGGGAGGAACATATGATCTTCACTGCCCATCACGTAAAGCATCGGTGACTTAACTTCTCTCTCTTTAAAGTATCGCAGGAGTGGATTGACTTCATTGGTCAGCTTAAACCATCTCAAAAATTCTTTTTGATACAGTTTTTTTGCTTCACGGATAAACAAGTTACGGGATTTAGCATGCCGCTTTTTGGGCATGATGATCCATGCAAAGAACTTGTACAACCACATGTATGGGATAAAACGTTTGAAGGTGTGCCCGAGAAAAACTAGGATACGTGAACGAACATTTAATCTGGTGATAGCTCCGCAGAGAACGGCTGATTTGACCCGTTCTGGAGCGATCTCACCAATGGTTCGGATAATGATAGTACCTAATGATACACCAATAAAATGAGCTTTTTCAATTTCAAGATGATCCAGAACATCCAACACATCTTTGCTGATAAACTCAAATGAATAATTTTCTTCATAATACTTCTGCAACAAATCCTTTGATTTACCATGCCCCCGAAGATCAACCAGCAACACGTTAAAATGCTTTTTAAAATCCCTGATTTGATTAAACCAAATGGATGAGCTGCCACCGGCACCATGAACGAAGATTACCCAGTCATGGTCATCAGAGTTTTTAAATTCTTTGTAGTATAGCATACAGTTAATTGGTTTACAATGCCTTATTTAAGCAACTTTAAAATACACGTAAAATTTGAAAAATTAAGGTTAAGTAAAGTTAAAGATTTTAGCATCGAACTATGTTCTTTGTAAAATCTATTTTAGATTAAAAATCATTCCATTTAAACAGGTTTTAAACTATTTAGTTTATGCATTCTTTTAAAGCAGTCACAAAATTATTTGTATTCCTGTTAGTCACCTTAGTGCTTTATAGTTTGATTATGCTCAGTTTAGCAGGTAAATTATTTGGGTTGAATTATGAAAAGAACCGTGGCTTTCTACTGAAAATATGGGGTAAAAGTTGCTGTAAAATATTAGGCCTTCAGGTTGAAACCATAAATTCACCTCCGCCCCCCCCGTTCCTCTTGGTTTCCAATCACCTGAGTTACCTTGATGTGTTTGTATTATTTTCGCAAACCCGCAGCTTATTTGTTGCCAAAAGTGATGTTAGAAGCTGGCCATTAATTGGATTTATTATCCGGACCTGTGGAATTTTGTTTATTGACAGAGACCGTAAAAGAGATATAAAACGCGTAAATAAACTCATCTCGGAAAACATCAACGAGAATCAGGGAATTATTGTTTTTCCCGAGGGCACAACCAGTCCGGGTATGGAAATATTGCCTTTCAAACCGTCATTATTGCAATATCCGGCCATGGAAAATTTCCCGGTATCAAGAGTCACAATTACCTACATAAACGAAGTGGGGGAAACCCCGGCTTACCAATCGGCTTGCTGGTGGGATAATACTCCCTTTTTCATTCATTTCTTTCGATTTTTAAAGCAGAGAAAAATAAGGGTATTGTTGCATTTTGGTGAGGATGATGTTCAGGAAAATGACCGCAAAGTTCTTGCAAAAAAACTTGAGAACAGAATGAGAAATGAATTTACTCCGGTTATTTCTGAATTAGCTTTTTTGGCACAACATGGAGACTTTAAACCTGCAATTCCTGTTTAATTCATAGCTAATGGCGTTAAAATTGAACTTTATAAAGTCCATTATCCCCATATACTTGATGTTTGTCATGGCAACTTATGGAAGTTATGCAAACGGTATTGGGGGTAAAACAAATACTTCCTGGGAAGAGTCATCATTTTTGTGGCAGGATTCACTTACTTCAGATTCTGCCTCTAATGCTGATAGTTTTGACAGAATGCTTCCGTATTTGAATGAGGTGAAATCGGAGGCAGATTCCCAGCAAGAACTTATTTTGATATATGCGTTAGTTATTCTGCTTTCCACATGGTTTAGTGAAGATTTTGCCTGTATTGGCGCAGGTTTACTGGTTGCAAACGGATTTATTCCATTTTGGCAGGCTGCATTCGCTGCCATTCTGGGAATTTACATTGGGGACTTTGCATTCTACCTGTCGGGCAGAATTCTTGGTACGCGAGTCTTTGAAATTGCTCCCTTCAAATGGTTAATCAGTAAAGAGGCAGTGGATAAATCGGTGAAATGGTTTAACCAAAAAGGTCCTGTTTTGTTGGTTGCAAGCCGGTTTATTCCCGGAAGCCGTATTCCAATTTACCTTAGTGCCGGCATTCTTAAAACCAGTTTCTGGAAATTTCTATTGTATTTTGGCGGAACCACACTTATCTGGACGCCCATCTTTGTCTGGATTTCCAGAACCGCCGGTGATGAAATCTATAAATTCTACGAAACCTACGACGACTACGCCATTTGGTTTGTACTTCCATCCATTCTGATTTTATGGGGATTGTATAAACTTATTACACCGCTATTCACCCAAAGAGGAAGAAGAATTCTGCTGAACCGCTGGAATCGGTTATTCAAGTCATGAAGATTTTTACTACCGCAGCAAATACTCCTTCAGCTTGTTAAAATCATTTTCAAATGGAATGGATTTGCTGTCCAGGTCTTCAAATGTTAAAACAGGAGTGAGGGAGGCCTCAATTTCCGGTTCTACGCTTTCTTTGAATTTGTACGGATGGGCTGTCTCCAGAAAAATTCCGGTTCCGGAATGATTTTGCAGATACTGTTTCAATCCCAGATAACCCACGGCTCCGTGCGGATCTAATACATAATTGTTATCCGAATATACTTTTTTTATAGTATCTCTTGTTTCTTCATCAGAGTAAGAATATCCGCTAATAGATTCAGACATTTTCTGATGGGAATTCCCGAATAAATCCAGCATGCGGACAAAATTACTGGGATCTCCAACATCCATAGCATTGGAGATGGTTTGAATGCTTGAACGGGCGTTATAATCAGCGGATTCGAGGTAATCCGGAACGGTACTGTTTACGTTAGAACAGGCCAGAAAATGGTGAATGGGAAGCCCCATTCGCTGGGCGATTAATCCTGCAGTAAGATTTCCGTAGTTTCCACTGGGAACAGAAATCGTCAGTTCTTCAACTGTTTCTGTTGCAAGCTGAGAAATTGCATGGAAATAATAAATACTTTGTGGCAACATCCGAGCGATGTTGATGGAATTAGCAGAGGTGAGTTTTGCTTTCTCACTTAATTCTGTATCCAGAAAGGCTTGTTTCACCAGGCGCTGACAATCATCAAAAGTGCCATCAATTTCCAGGGCAGTGATGTTCTTTCCAAGTGTGGTCATTTGTTGTTCCTGAAACCGGCTGATTTTTCCGGAAGGATATAAAATCACGACATCTATATTGGGGACATCGTAAAAACCCTGAGCCACGGCACTTCCCGTATCGCCGGAAGTTGCAACTAAAACGGTCAGTTTTTCATGCTGTTTTTGGCTGAAATAACTCAGGCTTCTTGCAAGAAAACGAGCTCCCACATCTTTAAAAGCAAATGTAGGTCCGTGAAAGAGTTCCAGGGCAAAAATATTATCAGAAACAGAAACCAGGGGAATCTTGAAGCTCAGTGTTTCTGACAGGATATTAAAAAGTGTTTCGTCCGGAATTTCATCCCCAATAAATGGTTTCATCACGTTTAAACCAATTTCCGGAAGTGAAAGGCTGGGCAGATTTTCAAAGAAAGAATCAGGAAGTTTTGGAATATATTCCGGCATGTAAAGTCCATTGTCATCAGGTAATCCTTTAAAAACGGCCTCTTTAAACGAGGTTATAGCAGCTTTTCCGTTTGTACTGTAATATTTCATCCTAAAATTTCTACTCCTTTTGTGTTTACCGGTGAGGTGTGTACATAACTTTCGAGGCCAATACCCTCGTATAATTTTTTGAAGGATTCTGCTACTTGATGTGCGGTTTCCAAACCCTGACAAAGCGAGAATATGGATGGGCCTGAGCCCGAGATACTACAACCAAGCGCTCCGTTTTCGGCTGCAGACTGTTTTGCTTCAGCGAAAGCTGGTATGAGTATGCCCCGGGTAGGTTCGGCCACTACATCCTGCAGAGAGCGGCCAATTAAGCCATAATCACTTTTAGCAAGACCACTTACCAATCCGCCGATATTTCCCCATTGGGTGATGGCATCTTTCAGGTCAATTTGTTCACGAAGGATTTTTTTGGCATCCGAAGTCTTGATTTCAATTTGCGGATGCACCACCGTTGCAAATAAATCGTCCGGATAATCCAGCTCAACAATATCGAGCGGGTCATAGCTACGGATTAAAATAAACCCACCAAGAAGGGAAGGGGCCACATTGTCGGCGTGTGGAATTCCTGATGCTAATTCCTCACCTGCCATAGCAAATTGTACTAATTCAGTTCTGCTGAAGGGCTTTCCAAGCAATTCATTCACTGCAAAAACAGCCGCGGCAGAACTTGATGCGCTGGAACCTAAACCACTTCCGGGTTTTACTTTTTTTGTGAGTTCAAACTCAAATCCAAAATCTGGTTTTTCTTCCAGATGATTTAACAGGGCTTGTGCTGCAACCGTAACAACATTTTTATCCGCGTCTTTGGATAAATGCCTGCTTCCATGAATGGCCGTTATTTTTAATCCGGATTCCGGTTTCTTCCGGATGATGAGTTCATCTCCCAATCCTTCGAGCGCAAAACCTAACACATCGAATCCGCAAGCCACATTGGCTACAGTCGCCGGAGCAAATACTTTTAGTAGATCCATGGTTTATGAATGTTGGATGTTAGTGATAAATCAAGCCGAGGCAATTTTCATTACATCTGCAAATATTCCGGATGCGGTAACTGCGGCACCGGCTCCAGCTCCTTTAACAACCAGAGGCTGTTCGTTGTACCTGTTGGTATAAAAGAGTACGATGTTATCTTTGCCGCCCAGGTTATAAAACGGATGCTCTGCCGAAAATGCTTCAAGTCCGGTGGTTGCCTTGCCGTTTTCGTAGGTTGCTACGTATTTGAGCCGTTTATTCTCAGCTGCTGCATTTTTATATAATTTCTGAAACACTTCTTCGTGTTCATCCAAGCTGGCGTAGAAATCTTCAAGGGAATCGGTTTTCATACATTTTTCAGGAACGAATCCATTGTTGGCAATTTCGTCCAGTTCCAGCTCAAAACCACTTTCGCGGGCCAGAATGAGGATTTTACGCATCACATCCACACCGCTTAAATCAATGCGTGGATCGGGTTCAGTAAAACCGGCGTCTTTGGCGTCCTGTACAACTTCACTGAAAAGTTTAGTGCCATCGTAATTATTGAAAATGAAATTTAGCGTACCGGACAGTACTGCCTGAATCTTGTGAATTTGGTCGCCACTTTTAATTAAGTCATTCAGGGTAGAGATGACAGGAAGTCCGGCTCCAACATTTGTTTCAAACAGAAACTTAGCTTTATACTTCAGGGCTGAGTCAGTGAGTTCTTTGTAGGTTTCAAAATCCGAAGAACAGGCAATTTTATTCGGTGTAACCACAGAAATACTGTTTTCCAGCATTTCCTTATATAACTCCGCAATTTCAGCGGAAGCGGTAGAATCGATAAACACTGTATTTCGAAGGTTCATCGACTTCATCTCATCCAGAAATCCCTGCCTGTCCATTTTTATTCCTTCATTTTCAAGATTATTCTGCCAGGTATCTAAATCAATGCCTTCCGGATTGAAATACATTTTTTTTGAATTTGCTAATCCTGCGATAAATACATCCAAATGGTGCTTTTCAGCGAGATATTCCTGCTGTGCTTTTACCTGCTCAATAAAGACTTTCCCTACATTACCAACTCCAATCATAAACAGATTAAGTTTCTTACGGTCGGAGAGGAAGAAGCTTTCATGAATACTGTTCAACGATTTTCTGAGATCCTTCTGAGCAATAACAACGGAAATATTAAGCTCTGTAGAACCCTGAGCAATGGCCCTTACATTTACACCATTATGGCTGAGCGTATCAAACAATTTTGCACTAACTCCAACCTGCTTTTTCATGCGGGAGCCAACCAGGGCAATAATAGATAAACCGGTTTCAACCTCAAGAGGATTAATTTTTCGG
This sequence comes from Gracilimonas amylolytica, assembly GCF_002911695.1. GTDB lineage: Bacteria > Bacteroidota > Rhodothermia > Balneolales > Balneolaceae > Gracilimonas > Gracilimonas amylolytica. The sequence goes on along the minus strand of NZ_PQBS01000007.1, from coordinate 144,679 downwards.
TTTTCCATTTCGTAAGCAAATTCATCAGAAATGGCTGCTTTGGCTTTTTCTACATCTTCCAGTGCAATTCCCACCGTTATGGAATGCTCAGAGGATGCCTGAGTTATCATAATTACGTTTACTTTCTGCCGGCTAAGCGAACCAAATAAGCGTGAGGAAATATTCGGAACCGCAATCATTCCACTGCCGGTTAGGGTACACAGGGCAATTTCCTCAATGCTTGAAGTTCCTTTAACCACTTGTCCGTTTTCGGCACCAGACTTTGAAATAATCGTTCCGTTTTCATCCGGGTTGAATGTGTTTTTGATGTGAACGGGGATATCGGCATCCAGTACCGGCTGAACGGTAGGCGGGTAAATTACTTTCGCTCCAAAATGGGAAAGTTCCATGGCTTCCTCATACGATAAATGCTCAATGGGATGTGCATTGGAAACCTGACGTGGATCGGAAGTCATCATTCCGCTTACATCTGTCCAAATTTGAAGTTCTTTGACATTTAGTGCCGCAGCTATAAGTGCAGCGGTGTAATCAGATCCGCCACGTCCTAATGTAGTTATCAGGTTTTCATTTTTTGATGTAGATATGAAACCCGGACAGACAGCAATTTGTGGAGCCTTCATAAATTTCTTTTTGATTTTGGAATAGGTAATCTCGTAATCAACTGCAGCTTTACCAAACCGGTCGTTTGTTTTGATGAACGTTCTGGAATCGAAGAGTTCTGTATTAAGCCCGGTTGATTTCAGATAGTCTGAGATAATTCGTGAGGAAAGCAGTTCTCCATAACTCAGAAGATGATCGAGCGAACGAGGAGAAAGTTCTCGCAATAAATACACCCCGCGGCAAATATCTTCCAGCTCGTTAAGCAAGAGTTTGGTTTGTGTTAAAGTCTCACTTCGGTTTTTAACCGAAAGCAGTTCATTACACATTTCAAGATGCCGCTTTTCGAGCTCAACTAAAATATCTTTGTAGCTTGAATCGCCTAAAGCTGCCCGGTCGGCACATTCCTGCAGTTTGTTTGTAACACCTCCCAATGCAGAAACAACTACAGCTAATTTTTGGTTTTTAGCCTGTTTTTCAATGATTTCCTGTACTTTTTTTAGATTTTCAGAAGTGGCAACAGAGGTACCACCAAATTTCAAAACAATCATAGTTTTATTAATTCGATAAAGTTAGTGACTTGAATGAGTGGAATGGCATAATACCTGCCGGCGATATGTAGATAAGTACCCCCTAAGGGGTTGTAATAATTGTAATGGCGGTAGTGGAAATCATATAAGGCATAGCGATAACCGTCCCGTTATTATTCCGGTATATTAAAGATTTTATGCTATGTGCACCAACAATTTTCATATAACTAAGTGTATTTTATTTAAGGATGAAAGTAAACACCGTGTTTAAAAATAACTGCAAGTATTTGATTCTTAGTTATAAGTAATAGATTGGTAGCGCTTTTATTATTAATCGTGGAAGAGTAATTATTTCCAAAATTCCAAAAATTGTGAGTAAGCCAAAGTTTAAGGAATTAGGGAAGGGGACTGGAATTTTGATGAATATAAAAAGCCCGATTCCAAATGAACCGGGCTTTAAATTTTTAATGAAATCAGATTACTTAAAATGAATCAATAATCTCATTCAAGGTTTTGCTTGGGCGCATTTTCTCATACACAATATCCTGGTCGGGCCAGTAGTAACCGTTGATTTCCTGCGGTGAGCCTTGGGCTTCAATCAATTCCTGATTGATCTGATCCTCATTGGATCTAAGTTTTTCTGCGATAGTTTTGAAGGTGTCTGCCAGCTCAGGATCTTTGGACTGATTAGACAGTGCCTCAGCCCAATACATCGCTAAGTAAAAGTGACTACCACGATTGTCATGCTCATTCACTTTTCGGGAAGGAGATTTATCATTTTGCAGATACAAAGTATTTGCTTCATCCAATGTTTCAGACAAAATAAGAGCGCGGTTATTATCAAACGTATTGCCTAAATGCTCAAGTGATACGGCCAGGGCAAGGAATTCACCCAGTGAATCCCAACGTAGGTGACCTTCATCGAGGAATTGCTGAATATGCTTAGGTGCGGAACCGCCGGCTCCGGTTTCAAAAAGTCCACCGCCATTCATGAGTGGTACAATGGAGAGCATCTTTGCACTGGTTCCCAATTCAAGGATAGGGAAGAGGTCAGTCAGATAATCACGCAATACATTACCGGTGACCGAAATAGTGTCTTTTCCATCCTTGGTTCTTTCCAGGGTATAGCGCATGGCTTTAACGGGCGACATGATCTGAATATCAAGTCCATCCGTGTCAAACTCAGGTAGATACTGATTTACTTTCTTGATGAGTTCTGCATCGTGTGCTCGTTCTTCATCCAGCCAAAAAATAGCAGGAACGCCGGTTTCACGAGCTCTTCGAACCGCAAGTCCCACCCAATCCTTGATCGGAGCGTCTTTGGTTTGGCACATTCTCCATATGTCACCTTCAGATACATCATGTTCAAGCAGCGTCTCGTTGTTTTTGTTTATCACACGAACTTTGCCATTTCCAGGAATCTCAAATGTCTTATCGTGAGAGCCGTATTCTTCTGCTTTCTTAGCCATTAAACCCACGTTAGGAACGCTCCCCATGGTGGTGGGATCAAAAGCTCCATGCTCTTTACAAAAATCGATCACTTCCTGATAAATTCCGGCATAACTGCTTTCCGGAATAACAGCCTTGGTATCCTGTGTTTCATCATTTTTATTCCACATTTGGCCCGAAGTTCTGATCATAGCCGGCATAGAGGCATCAATGATGACATCACTTGGTACATGAAGATTTGTGATTCCCTTGTGAGAATTCACCATGGCAAGGTCAGGTCCATTCTCATAGCATTTCTGAATATCTGCCTTGATCTCAGCCTGCTTATCATCGTCTAATTCCTGAATTTTGGCTTCCAGATCTCCAAATCCATTATTTGGGTCAACACCTAATTCTTTGAGCGTATCTCCGTGTTTGTCAAACACATCTTTAAAATATACTCTTACGGCGTGGCCAAAAATGATCGGGTCAGAGACTTTCATCATAGTAGCTTTCATATGCAGGGAAAAAAGAACGCCTTTATCTTTGGCATCCTGAACCTGTTCTTCCAAAAACCGGATCAACGCATCCTTACTAAGATTTGCTGCGTCAATGACCTCACCTGATAAAAGAGGGGTACTTTCCTTAAGTACCTGTGTGTTACCATCTGTATCTATGAACTCGATCTTTACATCATCTTCGCCGCTAAGGGTAATTGATCGTTCGGAGTGAGCAAAGTCATTATCACTCATAGTAGACACATGGGTTTTGGAGTCTGAACTCCATTCTCCCATAGAATGAGGATTCTTTTTTGCATATTCCTTAACCGGTTTAGGAGCTCTTCGGTCAGAGTTTCCTTCCCTAAGAACCGGGTTTACAGCACTTCCTTTGACAGCATTATATCTTTGCTGAATTTTTTTCTCTTTCTCGTTCGCAGGTTCCTCAGGATAATCGGGAATCTCAAATCCTTTATTTTGAAGCTCTTTGATGGCAGCTACTAACTGAGGAACAGAGGCACTGATATTTGGAAGTTTGATGATGTTAGCCTCAGGTTTTTTTGCCAGTTCACCAAGTTCAGCCAGATCATCCGATACTTTCTGATCTTCAGTTAGATAGTCGGGAAAATTAGCCAATATACGTCCTGCAAGAGAAATATCTTTAGTTTGAACGTTAACCCCGGCGGCTTTGGTAAAAGCTTCAACGATTGGCAGAAAAGAGTGAGTGGCTAAATAAGGAGCCTCATCAGTTATGGTATAAAATATCTTGGCTTTATCAGTGCTCATTTTTTATAAATAATTATAAGTTCAAAGTTTAACTAACTGACCTTCAGCAACAAATTGAAGGATTTAACAGGGCATTGAGTTTACAAAATTTCGCGGCAAAAGAACATTTTAAGGCATATTGAATATTGATCAACGGAATAATAAAATTCGAATTTATCTCTACCTATCCAGGAATGGAAAGAGTAATAAATAATCCCGCATCCGTATTCGATATTCACCCCTTTGATTTCCTATATTAAAACACGAAAGGCTAACTGATCAGTCAGCCATTCAAAGCCAATAAAAAACAGGTGTTGTTATGATCCGTCCTATGTTCGGCTTCCGTCCAAAGCCAAAGAAATTTGATTATCAGTACCGCTACTACGATCCCGAAAAGGATGAAAGAGAAAAGCGGAAAAAACGCATTAAGTTTGAAACTCATACCCGTCGAAGGCCTGCTCAATTTACCAGAGTTCTACTTTATGCGGCCTTACTAAGCATTGTAGTCTACCTAATATCATTATAAAATTAATATTATAACCCATTGAGCGACACGCAAATCAGCGAATCTATCATTCATCAGTTACCTCCCGAGATCAGTAATAAGATCGCAGCGGGAGAAGTTATACAACGCCCAGCTTCAGTTGTAAAAGAACTTTTAGATAATGCCATCGATGCAGGAGCCGATCAGTTAAAGATCCTTATACAAAATGCCGGACGAACCCTTATCCAGGTTACGGACAATGGGTGTGGCATGAGTAAAGAGGATCTGCCTCTGTGTTTTGAACGCCACGCCACCTCCAAGATCCACTCTGTGGATGATCTGTTTAAGATCCGTACTCTCGGTTTTCGAGGAGAAGCTATGGCTTCAATCGCTTCAGTATCTCAGGTAACCGTAAAAACCAAACGAGCCGAAGACGAAAATGGATGGGAATTTGAAGTTTGGGGTGGTGAGGAAAGGGAAATAAAACCAACAGCTACAGATAATGGGACTACCATTGCGGTTAGAAATTTATTCTTTAATGTACCGGCACGGCGGCAATTTCTTAAGACGGATGTCACAGAACTGCGACATATTCTCAGAACGGTTCAATATGCTGCCTTAGCAAATACGGATGTCGCTTTTTACGTGGAAGCAGACGGGGATATTATTTATGACCTGCCTATTCAGGATCTGAACCAAAGGGTTACACAGATCTTTGGAAGTTCTTACAAAGCGAGTCTCATTGAATTTGGTGAGGAAACGAGTTACGTAAAGATCCATGGTTTTGCTTCGGACCCCAAACTGGCTAAAAAAAGTCGCGGTGAGCAGTTTTTGTTTGTGAATGGCCGTCCTTTTCAGCATCGGTATCTCACGCATGTCATACTAAGTTTGTATGATGCTTGGACACGAAATAATGAGTATCCGTTTTATGCATTGTTTTTCGATATAGACCCTTCGAAAGTTGATGTGAATGTTCATCCTTCAAAAATGGAAGTCAAGTTTGAGGATGAGCGCAGCGTGATCCAGCTTGCCCGTTCTGTGGTAAACCGAGCATTGAATAAACATTTTCAGGTTCCGGATATCCAGGATGATGAAGATATTTTTCTGAGTGGGAGTCAGTCAAAAGGGTTTGATTCGGGTTTTAGTTTTAATCCACCCAAGACGAGCAGGGGTTCTGATGGCGGGCTGCAAATTTCCTCACGTATCAATACCGGAGACAGCTCAGTAAAAGGCAGGGGAGATGAGTTTGCGGGTCGACTTTACAGCCGTAAAGAAAATGATTCCTCGAACTTCAGCTTCGGTGATGAGAATTCTCAGAAGACCGAAAGAAGTGTTTCTAAAACGGTTACACAGGATAAGGGATTCTGGCAATTGCATAACACTTATATCCTGACTCAGACAAGAACAGGAATGACGGTTATTGATCAGCATTTGGCTCATAAACGGATCATTTTTGAGAAAGCTATCAATGCCACTGAGGAAGCTCTCCCAAGCACTCAGCAGCTTTTATTTGCCCAAACTCTTGAGTTATCAGCCTCTGATTATACACTGTTGAAAGAATTACACTCCATCATACAGCGGATGGGTTTTTCAGTTCAGCTATTGAGTGGAAATACGGCTATGATCAATGGTGTGCCGGCTGATATCGAGATCGGTAATGAAGAAGAAGTGTTGGTGTCTATGCTGCATCAGTATCAGGATCTGGGGCAAAAGATCAAACTTGAAGCCCGTGAGAAACTGGCTATTGCTTTTGCTTCCAAAGCCGCGATACCCAGAGGTAAGAAATTGTCTCAGGAGGAGATGGAGTCCCTGGTAGATCAATTATTCGCCTGTGAACAACCTTACCTGGATCCGTTAAAAAAACCAACCATCAGTTATATCCCTCTTGATGAATTACAGGCACGATTCAGATAATTGAAAGGCCTATTTTAAATGGATTTGAAACAAATTCTTTAATCTGCGTAAGTTGCGGAAATGTTATGATACTCACCTTAAAACCGATCTCATGAAATTTCTAATTGTATGCTTACTTACGGTTGTCTTCTCTGCAGAGGCACAAACTCAACATGTTGAAGATCCGATTTCGGATAATGAAACAGTTCTCATCTTTACGCGCCATGCTGAAAAGCTACAATCGGATGACAACGATCCCTCTTTAAATGAAGAAGGAAAGAAACGGGCGCTTAAGCTGGTAACCTTATTGAGAAACTATGATGTAGTTGATAAGATCTATTCCACTTCATATAAAAGAACCATGGAGACGGCTCAACCCACAGCAAATTTATATGAGCTTCCGATCAGGACGTATGACGCGAAAGATCTTGATGCCTTTGCAACCCGGCTTCTGGAAAATCATATGGGTGAGACGGTTTTGATCGTTGGTCACTCAAACACTACTCCTGAATTGATCAATCATGTAATGGGTAACAACGACCTTGAGAAGTTTGATGAGGATGATTACAGCAATATGTATATCATCAGAATTGAAGAAGGAAAGGAACCGACGATCAAGCACTATGTGTACTGATAGACCATTTTTACAGCTTAAATGGTCAAGAGATCAGGGTAAAGAATAGCGTTTTCTGATGAACCATTCGGTTCCAAGAAGTAGCGTCAGTAGAATGAACCAATAGATGGTTCTGACCGGGAATATGTAGTTTTCAATATCCACGATATCTTCCGAAAGAAGGTTGGCATTGGTCAGTTCTTCCCAGAAACCGTCCATATTATCATACGAAAAGTATGTACCGCCGGAGTTAGTAGCTATGGATTGTAAAATATTATCATTCCTGTTTACCTGACTGAGCTCATTACTCGTGTTGGAAACCAGAAATTCACCTTCCTGAGCTTCTATCATTCGACCTGCGGTTCTCGCACTTGCTGTAAAGGTATAGAGACCTTCTGATAATTGTGGCAGCTCAAGCCGATATCTGCCTTCCCCAAGGTTGTTCATATTGTAGATGCCCGAAGCTGAATTTTCCCCTTCAAGCTGAATCTCGATGACTGCATCACTTTCAGCTTCGCCACGTTCATTCCTTAAAAATCCATTCAGTATGGGGTTTGAATTCGTATTGACCATTTTATTTTCAGGAATAACCCTCAATAACCGATCATCCGGGCTATTTGAATGCCATGATACCATGTTAGTAAAAAGTACCCCATAAAATTCCCGAACCGGTTCGGAAGAACTTTGCGCCAGTTTATACCAGCCCCAGGGTAGCACATGACCTCTGCGTATATTTCCGACTTCCGTCACTAAAATAGCGGGAAATTCTGTGGATACTTGGTTATAAGTCAAGGTATAAAGGGTATTGGCTCGTGGTTCATCAGAAACACTTCTTCTTGGACTGAATAAGGAGGGCAGAGACGCCAGATCTATGTCCGGAATGTCTAAAATTGAGTGTTCATTTTCACTCATTGCCTGATTTATGTGAACGTTGAACACAGAGTTCAATTCTGTATTTATTAGATCAAGATCACTCCAGGAACTCGAGTTAATGTTTGAAGGAATTTCTCTACCCAACTCAAGGAATAGGGTAGGAATGTTTGAGAGATCGTTTATAAAGGGTAGGTTAGCAGAAGGATCAGGCCGACCATGAATAATAGCCAGATCTATTTCAGAAGATTCAAGATCGGGCATGACTTCAATAAAGCGCCCATTTCCTGTCCAGGTCAAAGGGTACAAATTGTTGTTTTGATCCGACTCTATCAGAGATCTCAGGGCTTTTACATCCGGATGAATTGAGAATGCTATATGAACAATATTTATCCGGCTGTCTATGACTTCTACTGATATGTTTGATGAGTTATTATCCTCTGACCACTCACCGGGTAAAATTTGAGTAAATATTTCATATTGTTTGAGTCCGGCCTCATCCAATTGTATCTCAAAGGTCACTGTCTTGGACTGATCATTGGTCTCGAAAGTGATCTCTTTTTCGTCTACTACCGTTTCTCCGCTGCGGATTTGCACACTGGTTGCAGACCCCACATAACCTGTTTGATTGATCTCAGCTTCAATAGTGTGCAAAGTATTCGTATAGCCGGTAGTATTGGTATTGATGTTAGACACGGCTACATCTCTAACATCAGACGTATCTCCAATGCCGATGGTATAGATTGGAATAGATGAATTGAAGGCATCCACGATCGGATTTTTACCATATGTGATAATTCCATCAGAGATCAAAATAGCAGCCTTAACGTTTTCGTCCATCTCGAGAATGGATTGCACAGGAGCTGATAAGTTTGATTGATCTCCATTACCATTTAAGGAGTCTGGTGTACCGGGGAAAACATCCTCATCAAATAAATGGAATTCAAATTCAACGTTCCGGAACCGGTCAAAATCCAGATTGTTAAGAAGTTCACGGTACGTGTCGAGTCCCTCGAAATCATTTTTAGAGATCGTGGTACTTTCAGAATTATCAAGGAAAACCGAGATCTGTGGGTTGACCTCTACCTGTTGTGATGAAAAAAAATAGGGATTCAGCAAAAGCAGCAATACCAGTAAAAAGGAGGCTGCCCGTAATGAGATCAGTAACCATCTGCCGCCTTTTGAAATGCTTTTCAATTTACTGTAGGAAAACCAGGATAGAGCGATCAAACCACCAGCCAATAGTATCGTGATAAAGACCGGGAGGGTATTTTGAAAACCATGAAATTCCATGTCAATTCCTCCTCAGCTAAGAACTACGCCTGATCTAAAAGCATTTCGATCAGTTTGACGGTGGTAAAACCTTCGGCTTCAGCAGCATAATTATTTACGATACGGTGTCTCAATACCGGAATGGCAAGCTCCCGAATATCATCTTCCGTTACGTGATAGCGTCCCTGAGAAAGTGCACGTGCTTTACCACCAAGGATCAGGTATTGAGAGGCTCTGGGACCGGCTCCCCAGCTCATGTATTTGTTAATAAATTCAGGCGCTATTTCGGTGCCCGGTCTGGTTTTGGCTACGAGCTCAACGGCAAAATCAAGTACATTTTCCGGAACAGGAACTTCACGGACCAAAGCCTGAAGCTGCTGGATCTTCTTTTTGGTGAGTAAAGGTTGGATCTGAATATTTTGATAGGCCGTGGTTTTACTGACGATCTCTTTTTCCTCGTCCAAAGAAGGATAATCCACCCAGATATTGAACATAAAACGATCGAGCTGTGCTTCGGGTAAAGGGTAGGTGCCTTCCTGCTCAATGGGGTTTTGCGTTGCCAATACAAAGAAAGGCTGATCCAGATCGTAGGTTTTACCACCGGTTGTTACATGATATTCCTGCATTCCTTCAAGTAAAGCGGCCTGCGTTTTTGGTGGGGTACGGTTGATCTCATCTGCCAGTACGATATTCGCAAAAACAGGCCCCTTGATAAAGGTAAATTCCTTACGACCTGAGTCCTTGTTTTCTTCGATCACTTCTGTTCCGGTAATATCCCCAGGCATGAGATCGGGCGTGAACTGAATACGATTAAACGTTAGATTCAGTGATTGAGCCAATGTTCTGATAAGCAGTGTTTTAGCGAGACCGGGAACGCCCACCAATACACAGTGACCTTTAGAAAACAGGCTGATCAAAAGCAGTTCAATGATCTTTTCCTGCCCGATTACAGCTTTGTGAATTTCAGCTTTGATCTCATGAAAAACCTGATGAAATTCATCAGCCAGTTCTACTGAATCATTTACCTGACCATCGCTCATAGAGTTGTCTCCAGGTCTGATGTATTATCAGGTCTATCGATCTTGTATTCTATATACACATCGTTCCTAAGATCTTCTATCCATTGCTGCATAACACGGTTTTGCTTTTGCTGAAGCGCAATATTCTTGATCCTTTCATAATCCTGATCAAGGTTGGCAATATGTTCCGGGATCTGCTCATCCAGTCTTACTATGCGATAAGCTTTCTTGTTTTGGCTTTGAAGCGTGAATGATCGGGGTTCAGAAATATATCCTTCCTCATCCATCAAGAGAACGATGCGATACATTGCAGGGTCCAGGCGATTCAAAGGAATGAGCCGCTCTCCGGATTGTGGATCAAAGATCTTTCCTCCATAAGGAGCTGAGTTAGGATCTTCACTTTCCTTACGGGCTATGGATGCAAATTCAACATCATCGTTATTCATAATGCTGTCTCTGAGAGTAGTAAGTTTTTCTACCGCAAAATCTTCATCAAGTTGTTCGTTATCTATTGAAATAAGAATGTGATTGGTTTCTATCTGATCACCAACTCTTCGGTTAAGTTTGATGATGTGAAAGCCAAACTGAGTTTCAACTACCTTTGAGATACCTCCGGGCTGAAGGGCAGAGGCTGCAGCGGAATACTCTGACACCAACTCGTTCAGCGACATTAACGGCAACGCACCGCCATTAGCAGCTGAACCACGGTCATCACTATGGCGACGTGCCAGTTCTTCAATGGATTTACCGTGTGTTACAATAGAATCTCGCAGTTGTTCTGCAAATTCATAAGCGGCCTGTTTGGCGTCATCTTTAGCCGGTGGAATGACTACAATTTGGGATAGTGCAACCTGTTCCGGAATGGTGGGAAGGGAATCGACAGGAATGGCATTAAAGAATTCTTCCACCTCAGGCCTTGTAATGCTGATAGATTGAATTTTCTGTTGCTGAACACGCTGTGCGATCATCTGCTCTCGGAAATCTTCCTTGAAATCAGCCCGAAGCTGAATAATGGACTTTCCAAAGGCTTGTTCAAGGGCCCGCTCACTGCCGGCCTGGGATACAAGCTGACGGATGCGCTGATCCATTTGAAGATTAACTTCATCATCTGAAACCGTAATAGAATCGATCTCAGCCTTCTCAAGCATTACATAGTTATTTATAGCTGATTCAAGAAAGTTAAACCAGAGATCTTCACTGAATTCGATGCTTTGTCCTGAAACACGAGCTTGACGCAGATAATCAGCGACACTTTGATCAATATCAGATTTTAAAATGATGTTGTCGTTAACGTGAGCTACAATGCGATCTGCTAAGACCGGTTTTTGTTGTGCATTAAGATCTGTAAGTGATAAAAAAGTGATCAGCAGAAGTGGAAGTACAAAAAGTGTTTTCTTCATCAGTTAGTTTAATTCAGTGATACGGTATCTGCGAAAGCACTGCTGCTTTCTTCAGATTGATTGTAAATTTTAATTTCGTTGTTTGCCTGTGCCTGAAGATAAAGATTCTTAACGTATGTGTTGAATGCTCTTTTACGTTTTTCGAGCGTCAACCATTCACGGATCTGTTCGATCAACCAATCCAGGTCCGGGTGGTCGCCTTCAGGTCGCTCTTCTATTAACTGTACAAAATGATATTCATTGCCCGAGCGGTAAATTGGTGAGATCTCGGAAGGACCATTAACTCTCAAATAACGGTTCAACATGTTTACATCACCGCCTGAGATCGAAATAGGCCAGAATTTCTGTGACTCCCTGATCTTGAGATCCGCATACTTGGAGTATCTTTTTGCCACGGTTTCCCAATCGGTTCCTCTCATTAGTTCACGCTTTGCGTTCTGAGCATCCGCCATGGTTTCTGTAACTACATGCCGGTATTGGACGTATTGCTCTTCGAGAGTAAATTTCTCTTTATTCTGTTGATAATAATTTCGTGCTTCAAGCTCGCTCACGCTCATATCGTCTTCAAACTCACTGATAATGTAATCCTGAACAGCCTGTAACATGAATTCATCCTGAACACGTTTCAGGCGCTCTCTCACATCTCTTCGGTTTGCAAAGTTCAGGCGATCCGCTTCCTGCAAAATGACCTGTTTCCGAACCCAGTCGTCGGTGTATTTTTTGAGAGCTAATGAGCTGTCAGCTTGCAGGGCATTTTTAGGGATGAATGATTCCGCTTCGGATTTTGTGAGTGCCATATTACCCACTTCGGCCAGGATCACGGTCTCAGAACTGCTGTTGGTCTGACAGGCCTGCGTCATTACCAGGGCAATAAGTAAGAGTGGTAAAATTTTAATTCTCATGACTAAAGGTATAGCTTTTGTAGGCTTGCTCTAAATTAGGATAATTCTCCGCTACATTATAACGGTCTCTTAAGTCATTAATAAACCTTTGTTCCTTCTGAGGCAGGTAACTATTGAATATCTGACCAAAGGCTTCATTATAGGTCATATGACGACTTTCAAGGTGTTTATCCAGCCAAACAGTTGTAAATCTATCATTAAGAGGGATGATATCAGTAAATGTTTCAGGTTCCTTCAATTTGAGATCAAATTCAGTAATATTCGCATATACAGTGCTTGAATCCATTGATACCTCAACTCCCTGGAATTCACTTTTTACAGAAGAAGGAGGGTTGTCACTCTGAACATATGTGATCACTTGTTCAATAAGACTCAAATCATTTGCTGAAAATTGATAGTATAAGGGTCTTTCTTCTATTCTATATAGATCTTTATTGGTTTGATATATGTCTTGAACAGCAAGTGAATCTTCTTTGTTGGCAGACCAGATATGATCTTCGTTTATTTTAAAGATAACCAATCCATTGAGGTAGGATCGTGCTATTTCCTTGAATTCCGGAAAGAGGCTAATGGTTACCTCTGCTACATTATGCTCAGTAAATGTTTGATCCGGATATCTCTTGTTTGCTTGTTCCAGAATGAAATTCTTATCCTCAAAATCGTAATTTATATTTTCAAACCTGCTTCTCAAAAATTCGTTTCTATCATCAAGATGATCGAATGTCCTGATGGAATCAATTTTAAAAATATGGTATCCAAATTGTGTTTCGATGGGTTCGGTATACGGGGTGGGAGCGGGCAGTGTCATTACTTTATTCAGAAATTCTTCCGGCAGGTTTATGGTGTAATCGATCCACCCAATGTTACCCTCCCTCGAGACAGAAGCCGGATCTTCTGAGTAATTCAGGACTACTTCATCCCAGCTACGGCCGGAATCTGCCAAAGCCCGGTAGGCCTTATTTATTTTTTCGACAAAACTAGAATCGGGTTTTCGCTGTGTGTAAACATGATTCACTAAACGGGCAGGATTCTTATCACGCTTATCCAGAACTACGGCAATATGAAAGCCAAATTGGGTTCTAAAAATCTCTGATACTTCACCCACTCTTAGATCAAATACTACATCCTCAAAGGCCTTTACCGTTGTGCCGGCTGTGATCCATGGCAGGGTGCCGCCGGTTTTACGTCCCCGCATAACGCTTGAGTATCTTTTATTGACCTCATCCAAAGGAATACCATTTAGAATATCCTCCCGGGCTTTATTTAGCCTGATATCGATCGTGCTCAATTCTGTAGAGTCATTTGGTGTGATAAGAACATGAAACACCTTTAATTCCCAATCATATCGTTCACTGAATTCATCAAACAGTTTTGGTTTTACTACCCGATCCTGTAAAAAGGAATAAGCAGCCTCTGTCACGTACTGATCATATTCTTGAAGTATGGATGGATCTTCATATAAGCCTGAATCTCTGCCAAGGGCTATTTTAGCCTTATAGTTTAAAAATAGGGGAAGGAAAGACTTTAGTTCCTGCAGTTCCGGGCTTTTATGTCCGGATTTGGCAAATTCATTTAATAGCTCATCAAAAAAAACCTGGGTGTCATTTACAGTCCCTACCGGTAAGGTGGATCGTGTATCTTGAGCAGATACGTTAAAAGATAGTGAGAGATATATCAGGGTTACCGTAATCAGTATATATCGAAGTCCTGTCATATCTAATTAGACTCGCTTCAATGCAGATTAAAATAACATTCCGGCAAAGGTAGCGGTCATAAGGTTTGCCAGGGTTCCGGCAAATACGGCTTTGACGCCAAACTTTGCAAGGTCTGATTTTCTGCCCGGTGCCAAGCCTCCTATACCACCGATCTGAATTGCAATGGAAGAAAAGTTAGCAAATCCACATAGTGCAAAGGTTGCCATAGCAATAGTTTTGGGAGATATATTTGCAGCACTGACTTCCTCTGCAAGTTGTAAATATGCCACAAATTCATTTAAAACGATCTTTGTACCAAGCATGGATCCCATATTAACCGCATCCGCCCACGGAACTCCGATCAGCCAGGCAATGGGGGCGAACACCCAGCCTAAGAGCATCTCAATGGTAAGGGTGTCACCTAACAGAGAGGTAATGCCTAACAGATCACTTCCCCAACCAAGAATGCCATTGAACATTGCAAGTAATGCAATGAATGCCAATAACATGGCGCCAACATTTAATGCTAACTTTAGTCCAACACCTGCACCGGTAGCAGCAGCATCGATACCGTTCGCATCTGTTTTTTCGACATGCATGGAAACTTCACCTTTTGTAACGGGTTCACCATCTTCGGGGTAAAGGATCTTGGCTATTACCAACGCAGCCGGTGCCGCCATCAAACTTGCTCCTAACAATCGTTCAGCAAAAAGTTGCTGTGCTACGGCTATCTCAAGGCCATTGGCTTCCGCAAAGGGAGTGCCAAGCATAGCCACATAAGCCGCCATGACACCTCCTGCAATAGTGGCCATACCACCGGTCATAACCACCATGAGTTCCGATTTCGTCATTTTCTCAATAAATGGCTTGATAACCAGTGGGGCTTCCGTCTGACCAACAAATATGTTGGAAACCACGGAAAGTGTTTCAGCTCCGGATGTGCCCAATAGCTTCTGAATACCTTTTGAAACCATTTTAACCACAAACTGAAGAATTCCATAGTGATATAATATTGCCGTCAATGAAGCAAAAAATACAATGGTCGGAAGTACCTGAAAGGCAAAGAAGACCCCTAAACTTTCGGGATGTTCAGGGCCCTGACCAAGCCGGCCAAAGATAAAAGAAGCTCCTTCAGTGGTATAATTTAAAACAACCACAAAAAAGCTGGCAACTTTTTGAAAGGCGATCATAGGCCAGCCAAGTGGGGCCCAGAAACCGGCCATTACATCGGCTTTCAGTATAAAAATGGCTAAAAGGAATTGAAAGCCAACACCGATACCAACCAGTTTCCAGTTTATGTTCTTTCTGTTATTGCTGAAAGCAAGAGCAAGTCCTAATAAGGCAACAATACCAATTATACCGCGAATGACGTCCATAGGAATTATTTAAATAAGTTCATTTTGTGTTTGTTCAGAAGATCTGTTCTTAGACTCCTCTGAGTTTGCATTACGAAATGGCTTGATCGGTTTACCCCGTCTTTTATCATAGGGTGGGCGGAAACAATGTCGCGCCCTGGGTTCATAAGAATCATATTCTCCAACCAACACCTGATCTTCTTTTTCAACGACACTTTGTGAATAATGAGCCATGGTTCCGCTTTCAGCACAAATTGCATGTAATTTAGTTACGTACTCTGCAATTGCCAATAAATAGGGCATAGGGCCAAATGGCTTTCCATCGGAGTCCATATCAAGTCCTGCTACTATAACCCGCTTTCCACCATTGGCCAATGTATTTGCCACTTCAACCACGCGGTCATCAAAAAACTGGGCTTCATCTATACACACTACTTTAGCGCTACTGGTTAACAATACGATCTGGTCGGCTGTATCCACTAAAATTGAAGGGAGGGCTGTCTCGTTGTGAGAGACCACTTCTTCATCGCTGTAACGTTTATCTAACGAAGGTTTGACTATAACTACATGCTGGCCGGCTATATGGGCTCGTTTGGCACGCCTGATGAGTTCCTCAGTTTTACCGGAAAACATGCCACCACAGACCACTTCGATCCATCCAACTTCTCTTGGAACCAATGAGGGTTCGTTGATCATTAAACTTGTTTATCTGATTTTGAACTTTGTGATTTTAAAGGATGGAATATATCAGGCGACAGGGAGAAAAGGAAAGTATAAAACAGGACTTTTATTTTGTGTGATTTCTTACTGAGACTTACAGAGATAGGTCGTTTAGCAATACATAATTTTTACATATAGCAGCAGATTGCTATCTTGGAGCATGAAGAAATTTGTTCTACAGAAAGATGAGCCTCTTAAACGACCGGAAGACTATTCTATAGCTTATCATGAGTTATTAAATGAGAGACAGCTGGAAGCAGTTTTCCATGGTAATGGGCCCGCACTGGTTGTCGCCGGTGCCGGAACCGGGAAGACCAGAACCCTGGTTCATAGAGTTGCCAGACTCGTAGAAAGTGGGGTCAAACCCTCGGAGATCTTGCTGCTTACTTTTACAAGGCGTGCGGCTAAGGAAATGCTAAATCGGGCCAGTAATATTCTGGATGAGCGGTGTAAGCAGGTTCAGGGAGGGACCTTTCATTTTTATTGCAGTATGCTTTTACACCGTTACGCTGATGCTATAGGGTATCCTACAAATTTTACGATCATCGATACTTCAGATTCCCTTGAAGTGATACAGTTTGTACGCACACAACTCAATCTGCACAAAAAAAAGAAACGGTTCCCTAATAAGAATACACTGCTGAAAATTATCAGTACCGGAAAGAATAAGAACCTCGATACCAGAATCGTTCTGCAGGAGGATTATCCTCAATTTCTGGAGCAGGAAGACAAGATCCTTGAAGTGGCAGATGCCTATGAAGCATACAAGGAGAAGAATTTTGTCATGGATTTTGATGATCTCCTTATCAACACCAGAGATCTGCTTAGGAAGAACGATGATATTCGCATTAAGGTAGCTTTAGGGAATAGGCATGTAATGGTAGATGAATTTCAGGATACGAATAAACTACAGGCGGATCTCACAGAATTATTCTCCAGTGTGCATGGAAACATTATGGCGGTTGGGGATGATGCACAAAGTATTTACTCATTCAGAGGGGCTGATCATCAAAACATACTTGAATTTCCTGAGCGATTTGAAGGTACAAAGCTCATTAAGCTGGAAGAGAATTATCGTTCCACACCTCAAATACTTGAAGTTGCCAATCAGTTACTGAAACAGGCTAATTTTAAATTTGAAAAACAACTGCATTCAAATAACGAAAGAGGGGACCTGCCGGCTCTGGTTCAATCTTCAAGTGAGCACGATCAGAGCCGTTTCATCACACAATTGGTACTGCAGTTACGAGAACAGGAAACAGACCTGAACGATATAGCCGTTCTTTTCAGAAATGGCAGGGATTCATTTGACCTGGAAGTAGAATTAAACCGGAAGAATATCCCATTTGTGAAGTATGGAGGGCAAAAATTCACTGAAGCGGCTCATATAAAAGATGTACTGGCTCATGTTCGGGTATTGGTGAATCCAATGGATACCATTGCCTGGAACCGGGTTCTGATGCTTCTTGATGGAATTGGTCCTAAGACAGCTCAGGATCTATTTGAATGGATACGGTTGGCTAAAAACCCATATCAACTGGATCTGTCTGATACCACAAGTCAATCTTATATCGATCAGCTTAAAGAATTGAGCAAGTTGTTGGTCAGTATAAAAGAAAATGATCATTCTGTACCCAAAGTGATCGAGTTGATCACTGATTATTATAAAGTATTCTGCAAAAAAAGATACGATGATTATCCTAAGCGCATCAAAGACTTGGAGGCATTTGTTAACGTATCAGAGAGCTTTAGTTCCCTGTCAAAGATGCTTGAGGAGCTGGCCCTTGACCCGATCACTGCCACGGCTGTAGATACCGAGCAAAAGACCAAGGAAGAGGCGCCGTTGATCCTCAGTACTATTCATTCCGCTAAGGGATTGGAATGGAAGCATGTGTTCATTATACAATGTCTGGATGGGATCATACCGTCTGCATATTCAGTGGAGGATGAAAAGCAGCTGGATGAAGAATTGAGGCTACTTTATGTTGCGGTAACAAGGGCCGAAAAGATGCTGTATTTCAGTTATCCGGTGTTGGCTCAATCGGCCTATGGAGATTATTTCACGCAGCCTTCTCGCTTTTTAAAGGACATGAATGAGGACTTAGTGGAAGAATGGAGGTTAGTGGAAGAAAATAACCCTCAAAACTTACCTGAGGGAAATCAAAAAGCGTTAGGCGAATAACCAAAAGTTATTGTTTAATCTTCCTTCATGTATTTCCTTTGCCGATACATATCATAAACCAACCATGCAACAGGGTAAACAGGGATAAAGATAGCGAGAGCAATTTGCCAGTTATGACCTTTTTTTTGTCCTCCATCATAGGGTAAAGTGATCCCTGCCATGCCGGCCATCCAGAATATGAAGAAAATGAAAAAAAACACGGCTAAGAATAATGCGCCTAAGAAACCGAAGTTTTCGTAAAAGCTTTGAAGCATAGTATATTGTGCTTAATAATGCGTACCTTTGTTGCTTGTTTTAATCTAAGAATCTAACACTTAAAATGCTTCCAGTAGTTTCAATTGTAGGACGCCCAAACGTTGGTAAATCCACCTTTTTTAACCGATTGATCGGAAAACGAAAAGCTATCGTTCATGATGAATATGGTGTAACCCGAGACAGACATTACGGAGAAACCTTTTGGAATGGCCGGGAATTCAGCGTGATCGATACCGGAGGTTACCTTCCGGATGATATGAATGTGATGTCGGTTGGTATCAGGGAACAGGTACATATTGCCCTGGAAGAATCGGATGTCATCTTGTTTGTGGTGGATGTGGAAACCGGGGTAAATACCCTTGACAAAGCTGTGGCCTCCTTACTTAGAGAAGAGGATAAGCCGGTGATCCTGGTTGTAAACAAAGCAGATAACGAGGAGAGAAGGTTAAACGCCACTGAATTTTATGAGTTAGGCTTTGAAGACCTGTATCCGATATCATCGATCAGTGGTATGGGAACCGGTGATCTGCTTGACAAAGTAGTAGAGCATCTTCCTGAAGCAGAGCCTGAACCTGAAGTTGAAACGCCAAAATTAGCCTTTATAGGTCGCCCTAATGTAGGAAAAAGCAGCCTGTTCAACGCTTTGCTTAATGACCAAAGAGCTATTGTAACGGATATCGCCGGAACCACACGCGATTCTTTGAACAGTCACCTTCATTATAACAACAAAGATTATATCCTGGTTGACACGGCCGGACTAAGAAGGCGAACCAAGGTCAAAGAAAATATAGAGTTTTATAGTACTGTAAGGACTGATAAAGCGATCAGAGAATGTGACGTAGCCATTCTTTTGGTTGATGCCATGCAGGGTTTTGATGCTCAGGATAAAAGAGTGTTAAAAGAAGCTGAAAAATTTAATAAGGGTTTGGTCATTGTCCTGAATAAATGGGACTTAGTACCTGAAAAGGATACCAATACCGTTAAAGAATTTGAGGAATACATCTATACCTCAGTTCCACAACTTTCTTACGTGCCAATTGTTACGATCTCAGCCTTAAATAAAAAGCGGGTTCATAAAGTATTGGATATGGCACAAATGGTGATTGAAGAGAGGAAAAAGGAGATACCGACCTCTGAATTCAACGAGTTTATCGAACAAATGTTAGGAGAACGTCCTTTGCCGATGAAAAGAGGACAGCAGCTTAAGATAACATATGGCACCCAGGTAAAAAGTAATCCACCGGTGTTCAAGTTTTTTATGAATAGTCCACATGAGTTGCCCCCAAATTATCGGAAGTTTATAGAAGGGAAGATCCGCCAGCGTTTTGGATTCAAGGGGGTTCCGATCACCATGGTCTTCAGGCAAAAATAATATCAAGGAACTTATGTTTACCTTTGAAGCTATGTGTTCAAAGAAGTAATTTCTCAACTTGTCAAAATGTAACTGTATTACAGTTATGCCAACAAATAACAGTTAATAACTAAAGAAAACAGGCGGATACAGAGGTTTCATTTCGAATGGAGATAAAACAAAGCCAAATTGATTCTTTAATTGATGATGTAGCATATCTTGAACATGAGGCTGAAGCCCTGAAGTATGTGATCGATACCGTTCCATACGACAAAGCTCCGAAAGGAGGTAGATCAGTTGCAGAGATCCTGCATTTTATTGATCACGCACAGCAACAGTATTACCGTAGAGTTATAGAGGATACATTCCGAAACAATCGGCCGATCAATCTTAACTCTTATACCAAGCCTGATGAGAGTTACGAAAGAGACGAAGAGCTTATAAAGGATATTCAAAAGCTGTTGTATAAGATCTCCAAGCACCGGGTAGCGTTTCTGAACCTCGTTAAGAATCTTCAGCTAATTGATTGGGAGAGAGAGATATCAGAAGGAAGACAAACTCTGACCTTATATGAATTTGCGAATAATATGGTTCAGGAAGAGCGCAAGACCCTAAAGAAGATAGCCGAACTTGTTACGAACTTAAGAGAAACCAGTAGCCCTGAAACTGAATCTGATAATTCAAAAACCAACGCCTAATGGAACCTTTTCAGTGGGTTGATCTTGTGGTATCCGTTTCATTGTTATTTTCGTTTTATAGCCTGCTTAGGCTTTATATGGACAAGAGATCACTGGTTGACCTGTATTTTGGTCTATCTGCACTGATTCTCTTGATAGGATATGTTGGGCACATGGTAGGTATTCGTTTTAACAACCTTATCATGAATTGGAGTAAACTGGTATCAGTGACTTTCTATATAAGTGGCTTATTGGTTTTGATCCGTGAATCAAAGCCTGTTTTTGCCCGCTTTCCGTTATATCTGACAGCCTTACCATTCGTTAGTATCCTGTTTTTTCCTCTTGTAATTGATTTTACGGTTATCAAAGACCTTGTGAACGGTATTTACCAGGGAGGTGCCTTGATCGTTTCTATTTTGGTCCTAACGGTTAATAATGTCAATGAAATTGGCAGGAGATACTATATCGCCGGCCTAACACTGATCTCAATATCATTCCTTACATACTGGGTCATTTTCAACAGAGATATGCCTGATAAGATCTGGATCAGTGAAATACTATTTGCTGCGGGAATTTTATTGGTCTTATTCAGATTCATTAAATCTAACTCAGTAAGAAAAACCACTTAAATTATTTATATACATTGAAAGCAAAAGATTTTACTCTAAAAGATACAGACAATAAGGAAGTAACTTTAAGCTCATTTGAGGGTCGAAAAAATGTAGTCATATTATTTTTCCCTCTGGCATTCAGCAGTGTTTGTACTACTGAATTATGCACAACACGAGATAATATGAAATTATATGATGCTCTTGATGCTGAAGTACTGGCAATAAGTGTAGACAGTACCTTTAGCTTGAAAGCATTTAAGGATGCCAATAATTTGAATTACACACTACTTAGTGACTTCAATAAGAATGTCAGCGAAGACTACAATGTACTTTATGAAGATTTCTTTGGAATGAAGGGAGTATCAAAACGAGCTGTTTTTGTAGTAAACAAGAAAGGGGACGTGGAATATCAGGAAGTGTTGGAAAATGCCGGTGACATGCCTGACCTAAATAAAGTACAAGATGTACTGGCTCAGCTAAATTAGATCTGAGAGATAGATTAGAGTGGAGAAAGAAAGAATAGATAAATAGAGAATGTGTTGAATAAGTACTACTTTACATAATATAAATTATAAGAACATTAATACATTTAAATAATAAGGTTGCCTAAATATTTCTTATTATCGTACCACAAATGAAAAAATAAGTATTAGTTAGACGGTCGGTTAACCTAAAAGTATTACAATGAAGATAATTGTTGTCGAAGATGATAAAGTCTTATCTCTTCTGTTATCTAAAATGATTGAGAGACTTGGACATGAGATCATATCTGTAGTCACCAAAGGATCTGAAGCCATAGATCAGATCATTGATCATAGTCCGGATCTCATTTTAATGGATATTATGCTCGAAGATAATATTGATGGGATCACGGTAATGGAAAAGATCCGGGAGAATAACTTATCACACCCGGTGATCTATATTACTGGTAATTCTGATTCGGTCAATTATGATCGTGCCAAAGCCACCGGTTTTGAAGAGTATCTTATCAAGCCTGTGAGCTTTGATGACCTAAAATCGAATATTAAGGCCGTAGAACAAAAAAAGCCCTGATAACTGGATCAGGGCTCAACGTTGTTTTATCAGACAAGATCAACTCACTGACTAACTGTTTTGATCCTGAAGTGTAAAATTGATCGGCATGCTGTAACGAACTAAGACCGGTTTACCCCGCTGCATTCCAGGTTTGAATGTTACTTTTTGAACCGCTTTGATGGCTTCTTCATCGCAACCCCCGCCAATGCCTCTTATAACTTTCGGGTCACGTACTTTACCATCCTTATCTATGATAAACTCAACAATAACACGACCTTCAATTTGCGCTCTTCTCGCCATTTCAGGATAGGTTATATGCTTGTTTAAGGCGGCTAAACCACCTATTAATTCAGGCATTTGCTCTACGACTACAAAGATCTCCTCTTCTTCCTCAACCACCTCATCATCCATTTGTGGCGGTGGTGGCGGTAATTCCATAAAGGATTCATCCAAGTCCAATTCAGCATCAAGGTCAATGAAATCATCCTGTATGATCTCATCATTCGGAACCTCTACGGGAACCATGGGTCTTGGTGGTGGTGGAGCTTTGATCTCTTGTTTTGTTTGTACGATCTCTTCAACATAAACTTCTTCCTGTCGATCGATCACTAATTCTTCCTTTTCTTGCTCAATATTCAGATCAAGCTTAAAGGCTGATATCATAATAAGAAGTGCTAATATAAAGCCTATCTCAAGGCGAATCAGATAGCCTCTTTTTAAATCATTTTTGCGATCTATTATTTTTACCGGACCTCGCATCATAACCTCCTGTTTGTTTTAGAAGTTATATAATAATACTACCTGTCAATGAAGATATTATGAAGCAGATAAACCCATTTTATGAACCCACTACAACTTTTATAGCCCCTTTATTCATTCTGAATTCAAACTGATCTAACTGACCTTTTTGTTCGCCGTCCAGGTGTGTATGAAGCTTTATCGAGTTTCTGAGCTCCATAGTATCCTGAAATGACAGAATTTCAACTATTTCTGGATCAAATGACCTTCCGAAGGATAACTTTATAAATTCCCGGATCAGGTGAAGTCTTGAAACTCCTTTTACGATGATCACATCGGCAATACCGTCACTGTTATCAGAATTCGGTGAGATCTTATATCTGCCACCTTCTGTTTTACCATTAGCAACAGCCACCATCCAGATATTCTGGTATACCTTGCTTCCATTTCCATCAATGTTATAGGTGATGTCAAATCGGCCGGCCTTCAATAAAGCGGTTAACCCGCCAAAAAAGTACTTTAGAAAGCCCCTCCGGAACAAACTTTTGGAAGCATAAAAGTTAGTAAGGCCATCCAAACCTGAACCACAGGTATTAAACATGTATTCCCCATTAACCTTTATGGCATCTATCTGTTTGATCCTGTTATTTTTAAGGATCTTAAGATCATGTTCAAAATTTAAATACAACCCAATATTTTGAGCAAAATCATTACCACTACCTAATGGCAATACCCCAAGAATTGTTTCAGTTTCTACTAAGGCGTTAGCGACACTATTAACCGTTCCATCTCCCCCACAAGCCACAAAGTGGCTGTATTTGTCTAAATGAGCTTCAACAAAGTCTTTTATAGAATCACCTGAACGGATGTATAAAAGGTATGAACCCGGAAATTCACTCTTTATAACAGACTCATATTTTTTAAAGGTAATTTCAGAAGCATGTGCATTTGACGCACAATTGATGATAAAGCAATATGAATCCTTACGACTCAAGTAATCCTAATCAAAGTGTTTAACGTCCAGTGAGTAGGATCCGTCCTTATTCGGCTTCAAAGTGATCTTATCAATAAGTGCATCTTTTGTCACTTCACCCATCACTTCCACATATTTAAGACCATCAACTTTCACATGTTTGATCGGTGCTTGTATTCTAAGCGGATCTAAGACGATCAGAAGTATTTCCTCACCGGAATAGGTTTTATTGAGTACATCTTGAGCCTGGTCTCCGGTAAAGGTTTTTAGACTTCCTTCGGCTAAGAATTCCGGAGAATAGATCGTCTCTTTTTGTGAGATCTCGCGCCAGTCCGATTTTTTAAGTGCTATAAAAAGTAAGTCGATATCCAATGTATTCCTATTTATTTGTTATATGCAAAGTGAATGAGAGCATCACCCTTATTAACTACAGGGCAATTATTTAAGCCAATTACCATTCCGTCTTGCGGAGCCAAAACTCTTGAGTTAAGCTCTCCGTAAGGATCCTTTATTTGACCTAAGACCTGTCGCTTATTTTGAATTTCACCAAGTTCAGTTTTTGAAATAAATAAACCGGCATTTTTGGTCCTGATCCAGGTTGATTGATTATATATCATGGTTTTATTTGCATCCGGAGCATTTTTCACCATACCGAGATATTTCATCAGACGGCGGGCACTGTCAATGCCTTCCTCTATACCGAATTCATCATAGCGAAGTGATTCTCCCACTTCAAAGACCAAAATTTCTTTTCCTTTCTTATGAGCCGCATTCCGAAATGATTTAGAGATCAAACCGGAGTGCATCATAACCGGAGAGCCCATAGCCCGGGCATATTCTGTTGCCTTATCTATTTTAAAGGAGCACCTCACCTGAGGGTAATTAGATCGCGAAGCGCCTCCGGTATGAAAATCTATGCCACAGTCTATGACCGGAATGATCTCCGTCATTAAGGTATGAGCAAGTAATTTTGCCAGTGACCCGCCTTTTGCACCCGGAAAACTTCGATTAATATCCTTTCCATCGGGCAATCCCCTGGAATTCTGGATAAATCCATAAATGTTTACAATAGGGATAGCTATCACGGTACCCTTTTCAGGAATCACCAGGTCTCTTTCGATCATACGGCGGATGATCTCTACTCCGTTGATCTCATCTCCGTGCAGGCCACCTGTCAGCAACATCACAGGGCCATCTACGGGCGCCCGATACACCAGAACCGGCAGATCGATACTTGTGTAGGTTGGTAGCCGGGCAATGTTCAGGTTCACGATTTTCTGTTCACCCGGGCTGATCTTCTCTTTATTGATCGTGATCTGTTTAGGCATGTTTCTTTGCCTTCTTTTTACGAGCCGGGTTTTTCTTACGCTCTTCTATCGCCTTCTCAATGTATTTGATGATAAAACCGGCAATATCTTTATTCGTTGTTTTTTCGATACCCTCAAGTCCGGGGGACGAGTTTACTTCAAGAATCAAAGGACCTCGTTCTGATTGCAACATATCCACACCGGCCACTTGTAGATCCATAGCCGATGCGGCTCTGAGAGCTGCAACACGCTCTGCTTTGGAGAGCTTTATCAATTCCCCGGTTCCGCCCTGATGCAGATTTGAGCGGAACTCCCCTTCTTTGCCCTGCCTTTTCATGGCACCAACCACTTTGCCATCTACCACAAAGGCTCTGATATCAGCTCCTTTTGATTCAGAGATAAACTCCTGAACGATCACCCTGGCTTTCATGGCATGAAAGGCCTCAATAATTGATTCTGAGGCTTTTTTGGTAGGTCCTAATACTACACCGTGCCCCTGAGTGCCCTCAAGTAATTTTACAATCAGCGGAGCTCCTCCTACCGATTCAATGATCTTTTTAACTTCCTTGGAATAATTGGTGAACACTGTTTTTGGAAGGCCAACCCCGGAACTGGCTAATAACTGAAGGCTGCGAAGCTTATCCCTTGATCGTACCAAAGCCTGTGAGTGCACCACACTGAATACATCCATCATCTCAAATTGCCTGACCACAGCTGCCCCGTAAAATGTAACAGACGCTCCAATTCTGGGGATGATAGCATCCAGATAGTCGATACGCTTACTTTTAAAATAGATCTTTGGATCGTCCTGCTCTATAACAATATCACACTTA
This sequence comes from Gracilimonas amylolytica, assembly GCF_002911695.1. Classification (GTDB taxonomy): domain Bacteria; phylum Bacteroidota; class Rhodothermia; order Balneolales; family Balneolaceae; genus Gracilimonas; species Gracilimonas amylolytica. The sequence continues at coordinate 118,678 of NZ_PQBS01000007.1, read as the reverse complement.
AGATGATCGATGACTTCTACTTCATGTCCGTGCTCCCTTGCAGCTTCGATCAGTCGCTGAGTTGAGTATAAAGATGCATTTCTCGATAGGATACCAATATTCATTTACTAAGACTCCGGGGTGAATTATTTTTTACTGAGATTTTCTTTTGTAACATCTACCAGAAATGGACCTTTTTGTAGAAATTTTCTCCCAATTAACAAAGGGTACTTCATGGCAGATCTGTCGGTGAGAGATAATTCTATATCATATGAGCGGTCAAAAAAATTTATCTTCGTCCTGATAAAATATCGGAGCTCTGTTTCTCCATTGGACGATTTCACCTCACGCTGATCGTGAACCGGCATAGTGATCTCTTGTTCATTATATGATACATGATCAGGATCCAGTAAATAAAAACGGATCCAATCTTCACCCTCTTCACGATACGCTTCAATATCATGACAATGCATACTTGAGGTATAAGCACCGGTATCGATCTTTGCCTCAAGATCAATGAAATTCCATTCGGGAAGATCAACCAACTCTGTACGGCCAATAATTTTCTGTTCGGATGTGTTTTCCATAGCAACCAAAAATAAAGGTTTTAAACGGGGAATAACATTCTATTTAAAAATTAATTAGCTCTTAATATGATTTCATATCTTTAAGGCTAAATTTAAATACAACCCGTCCATTTTTATGAACCGATTCATTTATCTATTCGCCCTGATCTTTATTACTTCATGTGGATCCAGCCAATCTTTAACAGATAATGATGCCCCACTGCCTGAAGATCCGTCACTTCAGGCCACGCTTTGGGTACAGAATTCTGCAGAGTATAAAGCCCTGAATGTACAGGCTTATGAAACCGCTGAAAGAATGCTATCTCTACCTTTAGAAGATTCTTTCTGGACTGCATCAGTCAATCAAAAAGATGAGTCTGTTTACAGGAAGCTCCCTCCTGCTATTATTATGGATATAGACGAAACCGTTTTGGATAACTCTCCTTTTCAGGCGCGAATGATCCTTGAGAATAAATCTTACAACTCGGACGACTGGAATGCCTGGTGTTTGGAAGCTAATGCGGAAGCTGTACCCGGAGCTGTTGAGTTTGCTCAGTATGCTAACGAACAAGGTGTGACGATCTTTTATTTGAGTAACAGAAGTTATGAAGTTGAAGAAGCAACACGAAAGAATCTAAAAGAACTTGGTTTCCCGGTTTCAACAAGCATGGATAACATTCTAACAAATGGAGAACAGCCAAACTGGACCTCTTCCAAAGTTAACCGAAGGAAAATGGTTGAGGATAGTTACCGGGTCATTATGTTATTTGGTGATGATCTCAATGATTTCTTTCCTGCAAAGGAGATCAGTCAGGCCGAGCGTGATAACAAAATTCGGGAGTACTCAGCCAATTTTGGGAGAAAATGGTTTATTCTGCCAAACCCGATCTACGGATCCTGGGACTCTGTAATGAGATCAGAAATGGAAAATGAGAATTCAAATGCCGGACTCGATCCTGCAAAGAATTGATACATTAAGATCACTCAATTAAATCATCATGTTTCCAACGCTTTATATAGATACTGACATTGTAAGCCAGAACATCAAAAAAATGGCTGATAAATGCCGACGAAATGAAATGGAATTCAGGCCTCATTTCAAAACTCATCAATCGGCTGAGATCGGTGAGATATTCAGGGATTTTGGTATTCGTGGAATCACAGTTTCATCTCCAAAGATGGCACAGTATTTTGCAAACCACGGGTGGAAAGATATCACTATAGCATTCCCAGCCAATGTCTTAGCGAATTCAGTTTACGATGATTTATCTTCAAGAATCACACTTAAAACGTTAGTGATATCTGAAGAGGTCGTTAGGTTACTTGATCAAAAAGTGTCGAACTCAATGGGTTTATACATTGAACTGGATCCTGATTATGGCAGAAGTGGTATCCCGATCAATGATCTTCCAGCCATACGTAGCGTACTTGAAACAATTGAAGAGTCAGAGCACTTTTACCCTGCCGGTTTTTACTGCCATGCCGGATATACGTATAAGGCACGATCAGAAAATGACATACTGGAACTGATCACTCCTACTATCAAGAAACTTGAAGTGATCAAAAGCACCTTTCCTGATCTTCCGATCTGTTTTGGCGATACGCCCTCCTGTAGTGTTTTATCAGATTTTGGTCCGATCGATCAGCTGAGTCCCGGTAACTTTGTGTTTTATGACTGGATGCAGGTTCAAATTGGATCCTGTTCACCCAACGAGATCGCTGTTTATATGGAGTGTCCAGTCATTGAGAAATTTAAAAGCCGGAATGAAGTTCTAATTCATGGTGGGGCCGTACATTTCTCAAAAGAATTCATTGAGATCAATGGTGTCAAAAGTTTTGGTGAACCGCGCCTGAAGCATCTGTCAGAAGAAACTTACATCAAAAGTATCTCTCAGGAGCATGGTATCATTAAATGCAGTCAAAATGTATTTGAAGAGATCAGTGTGGGAGAAACCATTCAAATTTTCCCGATCCATTCCTGCTTAACAGCTGATCTTATGCAGGAATATAAAAGCACGGAAGATGGCAGAATGATCGAACATTTATCGGGTATCAATAAATGAATCGATTCAGACTTTCACAGTATGTTCTTTGAACCTGAAACTTAAATTATCCGCATTCATTTCAGCTTCTACCCCCACTGGAATGGTAAGGTTATTGTCTTCATGACTGATCATTGCCCCGTAAAAAGCCGGAATACCCAATGGCTCAATGTGATCCTTAAAAACCTCTTCTAACTCCAGGCTATTTGGCCCGGCACTGCATTCGGTACATTTACCAAATATAAACCCATTTAGTCCGTCCAGCAGACCGGCCATTTTAAGATGAGTCAGCATTCTGTCGATTCGATACACACTTTCTCCTATATCCTCAAGAAATAGAATGGCACCCTTCATATCCGGCAAATACTCCGTACCTATCAGGGTTGTCAGCACGGATAAATTTCCTCCCAGTAACCTTCCGGTTGCCTTTCCGGGATGGATCGCGAAAGCATGCTCAAGTTCTTGTTCCGGAATTAGCTGATCGGTCAGTTTGGGCTTCATTAGGGTATTTCGAAATGCCTCTGTCGTGAGATCATTCCAAACCGATTTTCCGACAGGCCCATGAAATGTGTAAAGTCCGGCATATTTTTGAATAGCCATGTGAAGGGACGTTATATCACTGAAACCGCAAAATACCTTAGGGTTATTCCTGATCAGATCATAATCAATATCGGACAGAATTCGGTTACTCCCCCATCCCCCACGAATACACATGATCCCATCCACTTCCTCATCACTGAACATCTCCATGAGGTCTTCCAATCGTTCTCTGTCGGTTCCCGCTAAATAACCACGTTGTTTCCTCACTGACTTACCCAGTTTGAGTTTAAACCCAAGATCCTTGAGGTTCACCATCATCTCCTCAAACACACTTTCTTCGTAGATCGGACTTGCAGGTGCCACAAGGCCTAAAGTATCTCCATTTTTTAATGCCTTTGGCTTGATCATTTGATGATCCAATTTATTTCTCTCATTTATTTGATTGAGAGAAAAGCCGGAGACAGTCATTCCAGCAGCCAACACTGAATTACGCAGGAAATCTTTTCTGGAAATAGGCATGAGATTACTAAAATCAGTTATTGATACAGTTTGTGTTCCTTAATGTAACTGTAAACCCTGTCAGGAAGCAATAATTGTGGGTCATTTCCAGAATTTAACAGCTCTCGTATCTCTGTGGAAGAAGCTTCTACAGGATCATGTGGTATGAATTGAACCTTCTCCATGATCTCACTTCCTACTTCACTGTGATCGGTATCAGGGCGTTCGGCCACAAGTAATTGGCAATGTTCTAATAATTTTCTGTAGTCTTTCCAGGTATGGAATTGTGCCATACTGTCTTCGCCTATACAAAGTGAAAATTCATCCTCAGGATATTTTTGAGCAAGGTGTGTAACGGTCTGAACCATATAGGAAGGTTTGGGCAATGTTTGTTCAATTGTACTGATACTGACATGTTCTACATCCTGAAAAGCCAAACGGAGCATTTCTTTACGATGGTCATAAGAAACATGCTCCTTATTCAGTTTATGAGGCGGTACAGGTGTTAAAAGGATCCACAATTTGTCTATGTATCCCGACTTCAAGAAAGACCTTACAATGGAAATATGCCCGTTATGAACCGGATCGAAAGTTCCTCCGAACAGTCCAATCCTCATAGACATCAGTTATTATTCGATTCGCTGATCATACTACTTTGTACATCCTCAAGTTTACTTTGAGCTTCGTCGTGGATGTTTTCAACTTCACTTCTGTAGGTACTTTCAGGAAATAGTTGAAGGAATTTATCGTACGTGTCTACCGCTTTAGAGTATCGCTCTTCCTGTCGTTCAGGAACACTGTTATCAGCATAGGTCACATACGTCTTGATAAGGTCAACCAATGCTTTTTCAGCCCATTCCGATTCAGGGTACTGATCAATAGTTTCCTCAAGGTAGATCGTAGCAGCCAGGTATTGATCGGTTCTTACATAGAATTGAGCCGATTCGTAGGACTTACGGGCAAGCTTATTTCTTAACTCATCGATCTTATCGGCAGATTCAGTTACCAGTTCTGAATCCGGATACCGGTTATTGAATAGCTGAAAGCGCTCGATGGCATTTCTTGTAGCTGACTGATCCAGTTTATAACGGGGACTTTGATGGTAGTACGACATAGCGGCTTTAAATTCAGCCTCCTGTCGGCGTTCCTCGTTTGGATACAAGCTTACAAAACGATCATATTCTGAAGCTGCCAACAGATACTGTCGGTTATTGTAATAGCTTTCAGCCAGGTAATATTGGGCTTCCTGTCCATAATCTGTTCCGCGACCTAATCGTGTAACGGTATCAAAAGCATTTGCAGCCTCTGTGAAATCTTCTTCCATATAAAACGCCATGGCTTTTTGATAGGCCACTTGTAAGGTATCTCCCCTTTTGATCAATTTATCATTTTGACAGGCAGACAGTAAGAATATCAACCCGAATACTGCTAACAGTTTATTTAACATCGAATTTTTCAGTTGGTTTTTAGTGATCACGGTTTTGTAAGAAGTTAAGAAGTTTTTCAAGCTCTGTTTTGTATTCTGAGGATTCAAATTTGTTAAGCAGATTAAAGGCTTTTTGGTAATGCTCATCGGTTTCTTTGGCAACATCATCAAGAACTCCTAATTGAGCCATAATATCCAGTACCTGTTTTACAGAATCATCTGAGGGGTTGACTTCATTCAGGGTTCGGCTAATGATCTCTTTTTGTGCGTCATTTGCTCGTTCTAACGCACGGATGGTCAGATATGTTTTCTTACCCTCATAAATATCTCCGCCCGGACGTTTACCAAATTTCTCCGGGTCGGCAGTGGCATCTAAAAGATCATCCTGAATTTGGAAGGCAATACCCATTTCATAACCAAGATCTGCTAATTCAGCCCTTTTATGATGGGATGAGTGAGCCGCTACAGCCCCCATTTCAAGGGCGCCGCTCAATAAAGCGGCTGTTTTTCCTCCTATCATTTGGAGGTATTCCTTATCAGAGACATCGGTTCGGTCAACAAATTCCATATCCAGCGCCTGTCCTTCACAAACGGTAATAATGGATCTTGAAAAAATATGATGCATGGCTGCAAACTCCTGTTTGGTAAATTTATCTGATTCACCATAATAATGAAGTTGCTTGTAGGCATCGGCAAACATCACATCACCGGTCAAAATAGCGATATTACTATCCCATTTCTTATACACACTGGGTTCTCCCCTGCGGGTTTCTGCACTATCCATGATATCGTCATGAACCAACGTGAAATTATGTAGTATTTCAACAGCAAGAGCCGCAGGAATAGCCTCATCAATATCACCGCCGCAGAGTCCGCAGGATAATAAGGTTAATATTGGGCGAATTCGCTTGCCTCCAACATTTATAGCATACCTATAGGGCTGATATAAAGATATAGGTGTCTCAGGAAGGTTCAACTTCCCAAGTTCCTTTTCTATTCGCTCCAGTAAATTTTGTTGTAAACCGTTTGTGCTCAATGCTCTTTTGATGTGATGAGGCTTCAAATATAAGGAATATCTGACAGCTTATTGGTTAAGCTTTTCGTTTAAGATCACTATGGTTCAATTCATTGGTGTTGGTATGGCCCAACAATGTCAAAATGGTTTTGAGATCATTTTTCCAGGTTGTGTAAAGCTGCTGTAAGCCTTCGTAACCATCTTCTTTAATGGCTTTTATGACAGGCTGTGCAGAGGCTGTGAAGTGAGCCCCCAGGCTTAATGCTTTTGCAATGTCGAACGCATTTCGTATTCCGCCTGATGCAACGATCTCAAAACTTCGCTCCCATTCAAGTCGGCTCAACTCTAAAATACATTCAACAGTTGGAATGCCCCATTCATCAAAGCTGTGGTTGGCAGTTTTATTTGAGGTTCTGTAATTCTCAACCTTAGCCCAGCTTGTTCCCCCGGCTCCGGCTACGTCAATCACCTGAGCTCCGGCATTCAATAACCTTCTTGCTGTATGTTCAGAAATACCGGCTCCGGTCTCCTTTACAATGACCGGTAATTTTGTATCAGAAACTAATTGCTCAATTCCGTTCAGTATTCCTTTAAAATTGCGATCCCCTTCCGGCTGCATCAATTCCTGAAGTGGGTTCAGGTGTACAATAACGGCATTGGCTTCGATGGATTCCGTCAATCTCTTTAGCAATTTTTTCTTTAAACCACCGATCAATTGTGCCCCACCTATGTTAGACGCAATGAATGCATTGGGGGCTTTACTGCGCACTATGGAAAAGGTGTCTGTAAGAGATTCATCCTCAAGCATGGCACGCTGACTCCCAACTCCAAATGGAAGGTTTTCGGTTTCACAGAATTCAGCAATAATAGCATTTACAGGACCGGCATCTGCATACCCTCCTGTCATAGAAGAAATAAAGAGTGGAAAATCAAATGTACGACCTAAGAATGTAGCTGATGTACTGACCTGACCATGGTCAACTTCAGGTAAAGCATTGTGATTAAAGTAAAACTGATCGAAACCTGTTGGGGTTTGATACTGAGTTCCGTCAGTAACAGTCAGTTCCACGTGATCTTTCTTTCTATCTCTGATATCTGTCATACACCTAAATTCTTAATTACTCAGGCTAAATGCTACTTTTTTAGAAAGGGTTCCTATTTTATGTCTAGATCAGATAGGAACCGGAATTCACATGAAACGTTTGGCCGGTTGCATGAGTCAATTTACCTTCCGCAAGCAAAGTTACAATGTTTGCGATCTGTTCGGGTGGAGCAATGGTATTCAAAGCCAGATCCTTGGTCAGGTAATCCGCTCCATACACTTCAATGGAACCCTGAGCCATATCCGTATCTACAAATCCGGGGGCAATGGTATAGGCTGTGATTCCATGTTTTCCAAAGCTTCGGGCAATGCTCTTGATAAAGGCTACCATACCTCCTTTGCTGGCAGCATAGCTTGCATATTCGCCCGTATCTCCGCGATATCCTGCCCGGGATGAGATATTGATGAGTCGACCTGCGATTCCCGCTTTGGTCCATGCATTCAAAGCCCACTTCGAGATCAGGGCTGCGAATCTCAAATTAACCTGGAGGGTCTTATCCCAGTTAGCGAGCCAGTCTTCGTCTGAGATATTAAACTGTGCTTCTTCAAACATACCGGCGTTGTTGATGAGGACTTCGGGTGTTTCGTCTCCCTCAAAAACCGATTTTAGTTTTTGTACCTCTTCAGGCTTCGCTAAATCACATTTGATATGAGTGTAGTTCTGGTTATTGGGAAATGGTGTATTGGTTGAACGGGATGTGCCAATAACTTCCTGCCCCTCATCAAGTAATGATCGTGCGATTGAAAGGCCTATTCCGCGAGAGGTGCCGGTGACTAATATCTTCATTTAAGTGGTCTATATCATTTTGATTAGTTGTAGATGGGTAAAGATAAACTAATCAAGCTAATCGATGAAATGATAAGACACTACTTTCTCCATACGGGTACGTTTGAGCAAGCCTCTCCATACATTATCTTTTTAGCTGTACTCATTAATTTATTGGTAGCCAACAAATAAATGGAATCAGGTACATGAATCTTACCACACCCTTTTAACAGTACAAACTTGTCTTCATATTGGGTCCAATCATGATCATCAAGCTTCTTCTGATATAATTGATGCAGATAGGATTCTTTATTACCGAGATAAATATCCTTGGCAAATTCAGACGCATAAGAAGTGATCAGCATCCAGGCCCAGGGAGCAATAATGGCATCAGTACTGCAGTTCACGCATAAATACTTTCCCTCGTACTGCGACCAATCATGGTCTTTCAGGTGCTGACGAAACTCTTTTTCTTTCAACAACAGTTCCTGAAATAAGAACTCCTTGATATCCAGTTCTTCAATTGGTGTCGGATCATGGAACTTCTGCAAGTCTATCGTCACCAACTTGGTGTTTTGTTGAACTTTATTTTCAATTGTTTCGGGCATGGTTATTGGTTGATTGGTTAATGGTTATTCGCAAATTTACTACTAACAAATAACCATTAAACCATTAACAATTAACTAAATAGAAAAAGACTCACCACAGGAACAGGTTCTGGTGGCATTTGGGTTTTTAAAATGAAATCCCTGACCATTCAAACCATCCGTGTAATCCAATTCAGTACCTGCCAGGTATAAAAAGCTTTTCATATCCACCAGTATTTTGATGCCATTTAGATCAAATACCTTATCATTTTCACCAACCTCAATGTCAGTATCAAAATCAAGATCATAGGTTAATCCGGAACAGCCACCGCTAACTACACCGACTTTTAACATCGCTGAATCAGGGATCTGTTTTTCATCACGGATTTCCCTGATCCGCTCAACAGCTCTGTCTGTTATAGATAGTTCCATGATTTAGTTTACCTGCAGCTTATGAGATCGATCAAACGGATACGACCTGAATTTCAGGGTCAATGCGCTTGACCATGCTTTCAATGGCATATAAGGTTCCGGTCGTGGCTGTTGGACACGTTCCACAGGCTCCCTGATAGTGCACCTTTAAACGGTTGTTTTCGAGGCCTAAAACCTTCAATCCACCACCATCAGCCAGCAAATAAGGACGAACCTGTTCATCCAGCATTCTGGTTATTTCCTGTAGGCGCGGATCGTCTGAGCCCTGAACTTCTTTGCTCAGGTGTACATCCGTGTCATCCTCTTCCTCGGTGATCGGTTTAGCTTCACGGATCGGAGGAGCCAGCTTGCGTAACAATTCAGACCAAACGGCTTTTCCATCCTGTGTCACCGTGATGTATTTATCCACGTAATACACGTTGATTACGTTATCCACAGCAAATAGTGCTGATGCCAGTTCGTCATCTTCCGCTTCCTGAGCATTCTCAAAAGAACGTGTTGTTCCACTTGTTAAGGGCTCAGCCAGCACAAAGCGCATGGCATCGGGATTTGGGGTGCGTTCTATTTCTTTAATTTTAGCCATCGTTATTCTCCTTTTATATCAAAAAAATTCTTGTACATATTTAATTCCATCTGCTAAGCGATCAATGTCTTCCTTAGTGTTATAAAATGAAATGGAAGCTCTTGCCGTGCCTGGGATCTCAAATCGATCCATGATCGGCTGCGTGCAATGGTGACCGGTTCTGACCGCTATTCCTTTTTGATCCAGAATGGTACCTGCATCGGTTGGATGAATATCCTTAAGTAAAAATGAGATCACCGAGGCTTTGTTTTCTGACGTTCCCACGATCCGGAGCCCGTCTATAGCATTTAATTTACCGGTGGCATATTCCAATAATTCCTGCTCACGAGCGGCAATATTTTCCATTCCAATATCTTTAAGGAAAGAAATGGTCTCGGCAAAACCAACCCCGGCTGAGATCGGTGGCGTGCCGGCTTCAAATTTGTGGGGAAGATCATTCCAGGTGGTTTTCTCGAAAGTCACCTTATCTATCATATCCCCTCCTCCTCTGTATGGAGGCATATCATTCAGTAATTCCCTCTTTCCAAAAAGAATTCCAAAACCGGTTGGTCCACACATTTTATGAGCTGAAAATGCATAGAAATCTGCATCCAGCCTTTGCATATCCACTTTCATATGGGGAACCGCTTGTGCACCATCTACTAATACAGGTATTCCCCTGGAGTGAGCTGCTGCAATGATCTCTTCAACCGGATTGATGGTGCCTAAGGTATTTGAGACATGAACAACTGCAACCATCTTCGTTTTCTCAGAAAGAAGGCCGTGGTATTTGTCCATCAGTAATTCCCCATCATCATTCATTGGAATGACTTTAAGGATGGCTCCGGTTTGTTCTGCGATCAGTTGCCACGGCACAATGTTAGCGTGGTGCTCCATGGCAGATATCAGGATCTCATCATTCTCTTTAAAGTGCTTACGCCCATAGCTTTGAGCGACCAAGTTAATGGAGTCTGTAGTTCCTGTTGTATAAATGATCTCTTCTTCATGCCGGGCATTGATGAATGCCTGTACTCGTTTTCTCGTCAATTCAAAAGCATCGGTTGCTTTTTGACTCAACGTATGGATTCCACGATGCACATTGGCATGCTCATTTAAGTGATAAGCGTTTATCCTATCGATCACTCTTTGTGGAATCTGTGAAGAAGCCCCATTATCCAGATAAACCAATGGTTGCCCATTTACTTCTTGCCGAAGCACAGGAAACTGACTGCGGATATTGTCCCAGTCGATGTTGGTTTTGGTATCTGTTTTCAGGGTTTCTTGCATGAACTAATCTTGTTTAACAGCTACAATCGTTCCCACGCAGAGCGTAGGAACGAGGGCTACCATTTTTACCTAGCTACGATCGCTTTGTGCGTCGTAGCGTATGGTGAATTACTTCCCTACCGCAACAAATTCCTCGTCGCGAGAGGTATATTTAACTACTTCGTCCAGTAATAATTTATGAACGGATTCAACTTCCATTGTCTCGATGCTTTCAAGAGTGAAAGCGTATACCAATAACTCACGAGCTTTTTTCTTGGTCAAGCCGCGACTGTGAAGGTAAAATACCTCATCCTCATTCAGGTGACCAATAGTGGCACCGTGAGAGCACAATACATCGTCTGAGAAGATCTCAAGCTGTGGCTTGGTGTGAACCGTTCCATCCACAGAAAGCAGTAAGTTCCTGTTTTCCTGGAATGAATCGATCTTTTGAGAGTCTTCACGAACAAAGATCTTACCGTTGAAGATGGAATGCGCTTCATCATTCACCACAACTTTGTGCAGTTGGTGACTTTTCGCATGCCAGTGTCGGTGGTCGATGGCAGAGTGTGTATCCGCGATCTGATCTCCGTCTATCAATACCAGCCCATCAATAGTGAAATCTACTTCTTCGTCGTTTTGAACCACTCGTGGGTCGTTTCGGAATAATTTCGCTCCCAGACAAATGGTGTATGAATGGTATTCAGCATATTTATCAAGATGCGCGATCGGGCGTGAAATATGATTCGCCTTCTTACTGTCGCGCTGAATACGTGCATGGTGAACGTGCGCTCCTTCAAAGAGCTTGAACTCATTGACGGTCACGTTGAGGTATTCATTTTGAGTCAGAGCTACATGTTCTTCCACGATAGTCGCTTTTGAATATGCTTCCCCAACAAAAAGTACACGAGGCGTGGTATAAAAAGCTTTCTCGGCATCCGTGAATACATTAAGAACATGAATCGGCGCTTCTACTTTCGTCTCTTTAGGAACGTAGATAAACGTACCATCCTTAAAGTTGGCGTCATTCAATGCAGCAAATACATCCCGGTCATCATCGTAATTGGTGTACTTACCCAGATGCGTTTCCAGGATCTCGTGATCACTATAAGCGGCCATATTTCCAACAACCACATTCTTAGGAATGTCTGATGTTGAAGAAAGTTCAGGGTTAAATTCACCATTCACAAACACCAATCGACTATTTGTCGCTTCAGGCAGGTAATATTCACTGATATCACCTACAGGATTTGCTCCGGCCTCTGAAACAGGGACAAAGTGATTACGGCTTATGGATCTCAGGTCCGTGAATCTCCAGTCTTCGTCTTTCTTGGTTGGAAACGGAAATTCTGAAATATTTCCGGCTCCTTTCTCATTCAATCCGGCAATTGCGGGAATGTTTGAAACCGTCCCAAAATCGCCGTCCAAAAAGTTTAATATGGTTTCTTTTTCTTGTACTGCTGTACTCATTACTGAGCCTCTCCGTTTACAGAAAATTCTTTTTCCAATTGTTCGTAACCTTGATCCTCAAGTTCAAGAGCCAGTTCTTTCCCGGCAGACTTAACGATCCTACCATTCATCATCACATGCACATGATCAGGTGTGATGTAATTAAGCAGACGCTGATAGTGGGTGATAAGAACGATCGCATTCTCAGGTCCGGCAATTTTATTGATACCGTCAGAAACCACTTTAAGTGCATCAATATCAAGTCCGGAATCAGTCTCATCCATAAAGGCAAGTTTTGGATTCAATACCGCCATTTGGAACACCTCATTCTTCTTCTTCTCACCGCCTGAAAAACCGGTGTTGATACTACGCTCAAGGAATTCATCCTTCATGTCGATCACTTCCAGACGTTCTTTCAGGTAGTCATCAAATTCGAGTGGATCCAGTTCTTCGCGTCCATTCTCACGAGCGATCGTATTGTAGGATTCCCGAAGCAGGGTGCGGTTGGTAATGCCTGGAACTTCAATGGGATATTGGAATGCAAGGAATAAACCAAGATGCGCTCTTTCATCGGCATCCAATTCTGTGATGTCTTCACCTTCAAAGATGATCTCTCCCTCGGTAATCTCATATTCCGGGTGACCTGATACCACTTTGGCAAGCGTACTTTTACCGCTACCGTTTGGTCCCATGATGGCATGGATCTCACCCTTGTTGATGGTAAGATTCACACCTTTAAGAATCTGTTCGTCTTCGCCTTCTACACAGGCATGTAAGTTTTTGATCTCTAACACGTTTCTGTTCTTTTTGTCTTTTTTGTTTATTTAATTTCTTTTGTTTAGCCTCTACGCTTGTTTCATGCACTCTGGGCTGTCACCAAACGCTACGACGCTGAGCGTGCGTAGCGAGGCTAAAGATCCTTCGGCGGTAGCCTCAGGATGACTTGTTACCCAACACTACCTTCAAGCTTGACGTCAAGCAATGCATTTGCTTCCGTTGCGAATTCAAGTGGTAGCTCTTTCAGTACTTCCTTCACAAATCCGTTGATGATCATGGAAATGGCGTCTTGTTCGCTGATTCCACGCTGCATCAGGTAAAAGATCTGCTCTTCCCCTACTCGCGAAGTTGAAGCTTCATGCTCCACACTGGCCGTTGGGTTTTGAGAAGATATGTAAGGGAATGTGTGCGCTCCACACGTCTGACCGATCAACATCGAGTCACAGACGGAGTAGTTTCTGGCGCCATCAGCCCCTTTGTTAATTTTAACCTCTCCGCGATAGCTGTTATTTGAGTGCCCGGCAGAGATCCCTTTAGATATGATCGTACTCTTGGTGTTCTTACCAATGTGGATCATTTTGGTCCCTGTATCTGCTTGCTGACGCTTAGTGGTCACAGCCACAGAGTAGAATTCACCAATGGAATTATCACCTTGTAATATCACACTTGGATATTTAAGAGTAACGGCAGATCCGGTTTCAAGCTGAGTCCAGCTGATCTTGGAATTCTTACCGCGGCAGGCACCACGCTTCGTAACAAAGTTGTAAATACCGCCTTTACCTTCTTCATCACCGGAATACCAGTTCTGAATGGTTGAGTATTTGATCTCAGCATTATCAAGGGCCACCAATTCAACTACAGCTGCGTGCAACTGATGTTCGTCATACATTGGCGCCGTACACCCTTCCAGGTAACTCACGTGGGAGTTGTCCTCGGCAATAATGAGAGTTCTCTCAAACTGCCCGGAATTCATGTTGTTGATTCGGAAATAGGTGGATAGCTCCATCGGGCAGATCGTATCCTTCGGCACATAGCAAAAGGATCCGTCTGAAAACACTGCAGAATTGAGAGCTGCATAAAAATTATCGCGAACGGGAACCACAGATCCCATGTATTTCTTAACTAATTCAGGGTGATTCTTGATCGCTTCAGAAATTGAGCAAAAGATCACACCGGCTTCAGCCAGTTTCTCCTTGAACGAGGTAAAAACAGATACACTATCAAAAACTGCATCCACAGCAACACCGGCCAGGGCTTTTTGCTCTTCTAAAGGAATACCGAGTTTATCGTAGGTCTCTCTGATCTTGGGGTCAACATCATCCAGGCTATCCAGTTTTGGCTTGTTTTTAGGAGCCGAATAATACTGTAACGAATCAAATTTCGGTTTTTCGTATTCAGCATTGAACCAATCCGGTTCTTCCATTTCTGTCCATGCACGGTAGGCCTTTAAACGGAATTCAAGCATCCATTCTGGTTCCTCTTTGCGCGCAGAAAGTTCCCGGATTATATCTTCATTGATCCCTTTGGGAAAGTCTTCATATTCAACATCGGTACTGAAGCCATACTTATACTCCTCTCCGATCATTGACTCTAAGGCTTGCGTCTCGCTCATTAGCTAATTAATGGTTTAAAAGTTTGGTCTTTACGGCTCCCAAAAAAACATCCTTGTATTGCATTGCGTTCGATGTTTTTGGAGCCTATTTAGAACGAGTACAAATATACGAAAACTCCCTCTCTTAACTAAACCGAATTGATTGAGAATTTCTATGATATCAATCGGAACCAAACTATGCCCCTCAAAGCCTGTGTTAAGAAGTCAAAACTATCCTATTTTAGAGATCGATCTTCAAAATTATCACACAACATCTTTATTGACTTGAAGAAGCTTACGACCAAAGAAATACTTAAGGAAAATCTTTCCAGAACCGCTCCCGGGTACTTGAGTTCACTAAAGATCCTGATCCCAAATGTCCGAAGTTTGCATAATGTTGGATCCATTTTTCGTTCCGCTGATGCCTTTGGGATATCTGAGATCATTCTGACAGGCATTACCCCTACTCCACCCCGACCGGAGATCAACAAAACAGCAATTGGTGCAGAGGAATTTGTTGAATGGAGATATGAAGAGAATTCGTTAAAGGCCATAGATGATCTGAAAAAAGAAGGTTACTATCTGATTGGATTAGAGCAAACCAACGATAGTACCGAACTCCCAGATTTCGAAGCAGATAGGTATCCCAGGATGTGTATAGTACTGGGCAGTGAAGTGGCAGGGATCGATGAAGAATTACTCCCATATATTGATGAATTTGTTGCGATTCCGCAATTTGGAAAAAAGCATTCCTTGAATGTATCAGTAGCGGCCGGAGTTATATTATACGCCATGCTTGAAAAGTTGTGGAAATCGTAGGAATTACGATCCTTTTAGAATGAATAACTTGGTTAAAAAAATTACACGACTGTAAAAATTAAGAACATATGACCGACCCAAAAGAATTAATTGAGAAAGCAGAACGGTTCATTAAACAACAACAGGATCTGTACGGTAAATTTACTGTGTCTATCCCAGTTTCAGGTGAACCTGAGGCAGGTCAGGAAAAGAAATCTGAAATTAATACCAAGTCATCAGAACCTCAGAGTACAGATACTCAACATACAAAGACGGAAGATCAGGAAACGGTTCAAACCAAAACTGAAAAACCGTTAAGTACACAGGAGAAAATAGCTGCCTGCCAAACTTTGGATGAATTAAAAAGCCTCTGTGAACAAACTACGGATCTTCAAACCGATCTGGAAGGCACCAATCTGGTATTCGGGGTAGGAAATCCGGATGCTGACCTGATGATCGTTGGGGAGGCTCCAGGTTATAATGAGGACCAACAGGGAGAGCCTTTTGTGGGTGAAGCCGGTCAATTACTGGATAAGATCATGGATGCCATCAATTTTAAACGCAATGACATATACATTGCCAACATACTGAAACACAGACCTCCCAATAACAGGGATCCTAAACCTGAAGAACGAGAAAAAAGCTTGCCTTATTTATTGAGGCAAATTGAGCTGGTGGATCCCAAGATCATTTTATGCGTTGGCAGAATATCAGCAACCACCCTTTTAGGGGATGATACTTCACTCAGTAAATTGAGAGGCTCTACTCATCCATTCCATGGCAGAGAACTTATGGCCACCTATCACCCTGCGGCTCTGCTCAGAAATCCTAAATGGAAACGTCCTACCTGGGAAGATGTTCAAAAATTGAGAAAACGGTATGACGAGTTGGGTGGCAGGTAAAGGTTCATGATTGCTGATATAAGCCCGGTAAAAGGCTTAATAAATACCTTCAGGTTCAGGAACTTCGATTCACCAATTTTCCTTTAGACGGTAAAAAATCAGCACAACCCCGATCGAAGTGCCCAAATTACCCAAAGAATATGCATTTTTTGACCTCTCAGATTATGGCCGTATACCGGCTCGTATCATTGCTGAGTCTCTCAAATCCACCAATATCACTCCGATACACGTTACCATTTGGTTTATTATCTCCGGCTTGATCGCTATTTATTGCATGCTGATTGGGCATTATATATTTGCTGCATTATTCCTGATCCTTAAATCCATATTGGATGCTGCTGATGGTGAATTGGCTCGTGTTAAACACAAACCCTCTTATACCGGAAGATATTTCGATTCCATCTCTGATCTAATTTTGAACTTCCTCATCGTGGTAACCATATGGTTTATATCCGATACGAATATTTACGTTGCACTGATGGCATTTTTGGGGATACAGCTTCAGGGTACGCTTTACAACTACTACTATGTCATTCTCAGAACGAATGTTAAAGGAGATAATACGAGTCAGGTTTTTGAGGAAGAAGCTCCCGTTGCTTTAAAAGGAGAACAACAACGACACGTGGATATCCTGTTCAACATATACAAACTACTCTATGGCAGTTTCGATAGGATCGTTTACACCATCGACCGGGAAGCACCAAAGTCTTCAATATTTCCTAAGTGGTTTATGACCCCTTTGTCGGTTTTTGGGTTGGGGTTTCAGCTCTTGATGATCAGTATTTTTCTGGTTGCAGGACTAAAAGATATAATACTTCCCTTCTTTGCCATACTCACACTTCTGATCTTCGTTTTTGTAGGAATCAGAAAATATGCTATAACCTGATTGCTCAAGTTGTGGATAAACCTGTTTAAAATTTGTTCAAAAAGAATCCCCATTCGGTCTGATTTTATACCTATTTTTGAATCCTGAATTAGCACACGATCAACAGGTTTTCAGTAGTAAGCATGGCAAAAAAATCAGGGTCATACAATAACAAATATCAACAAAACGACACTCAGGAATTAGAGAAAGGTGGTCGCGTTCCGCCTCAGGCAGTTGAGGTTGAGGAAGCTGTTTTGGGGGCGATGCTGATCGAACATGGTGCAGCAACTATTGCCCTTCAAATGCTGAAACCAACTGATTTTTATAAAACGGCCAATCGTCACATTTTTGAGACTTTATCAAATCTGTATGAAAGGGATAATCCCCTGGATCTGCTGACGGTTGAAAATGAACTCAAGGATAATAACTTATTGGAAGTGTGCGGCGGCACAACTTATCTGTCTGACCTGACCCGATCCGTAAGTTCGTCAGCAAATATTGAGTACCATGCACAGATCATCATTGAAAAAGCCATCAAGAGGAATCTTATCCTTGCAAGTAATGATGTGATCAAGGAAGCTTATGATACTACTTCTGATGCCTACGATGTCCTGGATCACGCAGAACAAAGTATCTTTGATCTTTCCAATCAGAAAAGCCGCAGTTCAGCCGTACCGGTAGAAAAACTTTTAAAAGACACTCTTTCTTATCTTGAAGACCTGAGAGGAAAGGATTACGGTATTACCGGTGTTCCGTCCGGTTTGGCCATAGATGAAATGACAGCCGGCTGGCAAAAGGGTGATTTGGTGATCATTGCTGCCCGCCCATCGATGGGTAAAACAGCTTTTGTGCTTACGGCAGCCCGTAATGCAGCTATGCATCCTGATGAAAATCTCAGAACCCCTATTGCTCTTTTCAGTCTCGAGATGTCCAATCAGTCATTGGTTCAACGACTGTTAACCATGGAGGCAAGAGTGCGTGCGGATGAAGCCCGAAAGGGAACGTTAAAGGATGAAGATTTCAGGCGTCTGATTGATGCTGCAAGTCGCCTATTCAGTGCTGAAATTTACATTGATGACACCCCAGGAATCAGCCTTATGGAATTGCGGACCAAATGCCGTCGTCTAAAAAGTGAAAAGGATATAGGTTTGATCATCGTTGATTACCTGCAGCTGATGCAGGCCAACTCAAAGGATATTGGAAACCGAGAGCAGGAAATTGCAACCATTTCACGTGGACTGAAAGGACTCGCCAAAGAATTGGATGTTCCGGTCATTGCCCTGGCTCAGCTCTCGCGTGCAGTAGAACAACGTGGTGGAGATAAGCGCCCACAATTAAGTGACTTACGTGAATCCGGATCGATCGAACAGGATGCCGATATTGTGATGTTCCTGTACCGGGCTGAGTATTATGGTATTACCACTACCGAGGAAGGCCAATCAACCGCCGGACTTGCAGAGGTTATCATTGGAAAACAGAGAAATGGTCCGGTAGGTACCAAGACGCATATGTTCGTCAAAGAATATGCCCGGTTCGAAAACCTCACTTCTGCCAATAACAATGCCCTGGGTGCCGGAGGCAATAATGGCAGTTCAGGACCTGAATTGAGTAATGGAAGCGGTGGTCCCCCTCCTGCACCGCACAATCCGGCTCCGGATGAGGATGCTCCTTTTTAAAGCTCATGCCTGACTGATCAGATCAGTTACTTGACATTTCCTCAAAGAGCTTATCAAAATGTTTGATGCGTTTAGACCATTCCAAATGCTTATTGATGTTTTGGAGGGAGGATTTGGGTAGAGGTTTGGTCTTTTTGGTAAGCAGATCCTTTAGGTGATGAAATAACTCATCTTCATCATTATAGAGTACGGGCGCATGCAATAAAGGGTTATGAAGGCTTTTAGGAATGAGCTCAGGATAATGCAGGGTATTTGGCACCATAGGATGACAACCGCAATAAATGGCTTCCATAATGGCTACACAGAAAAATTCATAACTGGCTGTTGAAACGACAATGTCCCCCGAATGTAACAGTTTGCTGTAATTTTCCTTGTCATCCACATATCCAAAGTGAGTGATCTGTTGACCGTATCTCTGCCATGCTTTTTCAAACTCCTCCGGTTTTTCATGTTTTGTATCCCCTGCCAGTATCAGGTCGAATTTCAGATCAATATCATTCAATCGATTCAAAACCCTGAAAAACATGGCCGGATTTCGGTCGAATTGCCAGCGTTGATTCCAGACGATCACGGGGTTCTCATTTTCGGATCGGGTATCCGGCTGTGAATCAAAACTTTTAAGATCAAGGCCCGGATACATGACAACGCTCTTCTCCCGGATCTTATCAATGGTATTGTACTGTTTCCCATCCGGAAAATTATCGAGGAAAGCCGGTAGTGCTCCCAATAGATCATCAAGGTGAAACTGTGATGAGAATACAAGTTTATCGGCCACCAACATGCTTAAATAATTGATATAACAGTATGTCAGATCACGTTTTTCTCCTTCCGGAATGGGTCGGGTAAACTGATTTTCATGCATATACATGATCACCGGCGTATGTGAAAACCGGGGATTGGTAAGTGCCATAAATGCCGGCAGGTTGGTCATACTACTGGTGAGTAACAAGTCGATTTCATCTTCTACTTGGTTGGTCATTTCAGTAAGTGTGACAGAATCCCCATGCATTTTCCATTTCCAGCCTTTATAGTTCAACTTTATGGGAATAATGTTGTGGCTTGAATGTTTTTCCAGGCCTTTCAGAAATGCTTTATGCGAACCGCTGTAAAATGGCTCCACTGCAAGGATATTCATACCGGAATTTCTTATCGCTTTTTAATTGAGGCTAAGTATATGAAAATTTACGATAGGCACATATAAAATTTGGGTATCGGAACGCAAAACGAAGAACGACGATTATTCAAACACTGCAAAAATCATAAACATAAAAAAAGCCGAACATTAACTGTCCGGCTTCGGGGGTATCATGGGGATTTATACTTAATCTTTTCTGGCGAGTACAATGATCAACCCTACAATTGTGATAAAACTTAACCCAAGCAGAATTGGAATCACTAACGACACCGGTTCGGTCTCATCTCTCCAGTTGATGAGTTCGGCATCTATAGTGGAGATCTGGCTCATAGTCAGGATCTCACCTTCCTGAACATAATTACCCCACTCCTCCTTAACTTTCGAGTTCCAGAACTCATAGAATGAATTAAATTCCTCTCTGTCTGCTTCAGCTATGATCTTGTCTTCACTGTTCTCAATGGAGTTATTGATGAAATTCTCAATAGCCGAATAAAAACTCTGATTATTATCAAAAGCACCAAGGTCTACGTTGTTTTGCGCCAAGGTCTGATTGATTGAATCCCAGGTATTCTTGGAAGTACTGGCTTTCCAGTCCTTAAGCTGATCATCAATTTTATTTCTCCATTGATTGGCTTCATTACCACCATAAACCTGACTCAGGTCACTTCCTACTCTATCCCAGGTTTCAGCAAAACGCTTTTGGATAGTATGCATTTTCAGAAGATCTTGCGTACTTAGTTCAGATGATCCTGCTTTCAGTACCTGAATATTCTCCTCAATAGTTGCCTCAATGAATTCAAGAGGATTATCTCCCTGTTGTATAGCAATGGCACTTGATGTGATTTCTTTGCTTGTGCCGGCATCCAGGTCAAGTTCTCGGTACGCTACGAAAAGAGAATCCATCATATTAAGTACGAATTCATCCCTTTCTTCAACACGCTGCCTGTATTGCTTAACCAGACGGGATAAATTCTGTTCACTTTCCTCAGATTTTGCAATGAGGGTTTTAAGTGAATCCGTCTCATTATTCAGAAGCGAAATTTCCTTTTGATAGGCCTCTAATTGTTTGTTTAATGAGGTCAGCATATCACCTTGATTATCAATGATCATCAGGATCTCCTCTGTTTCATTGGCTTCAGCAAGCAAGTCTTGCATTGAATCATCAAACGTATTAGGATACAGTGCATGATCAAGCAGTGACTTATGCTCAGCAAATGATTCTCTGAGTTTAATGACCTCATTATTAAGGCTGTCTGCTTCTTCCACTGATGTTGCGTTGTCAATGGAAGCTTTTAATTCGCCGTAAGAAGTTTCAAATTCCTTCGTGATCTCGTAATCAGACGACTGAGCAAATATCGCTGTGGTCGTACAGATAATGAGTAAAATGGTGCCGGTTATTTTTAATGCTTTTTTCATGATTGTTCCTCCTCTTCAGTCTCTTCAATTCCATTTTCATTCAATTCTAACACCTCGTTCGAATCGGTCATAACGAGTTGCACTCCGGAAGACCTCAGGTTAAATGCCGGTTCATTCAGTGGTGATTCCGACACCTTGATCTTTTTCTTCATTTTTAAAGATCCTTTACCCGGTTCCATCACATACACGTTTGTGAATTGATTTGCTGTGATGAAGTAAAATCCATCCGCATTACGTATCAGGCGAATTTCCCGGATCTGTTTGGTTGAGTCTGATTCACCAAACTCTTGTTGTTTGAATGAATTAACGTTAAAAGAAATGCCATGCCTGACGTCGGTAACGTTTCCATTTTCATCAGGGACCAATACTGATTCTAATTGCTGTGAGTAGTCGACATTCTCCACTACAAAAGAATTGCAGGCAGATGCCATCGCAATTATCAGCAAGCCCAGTAAAGCGTGAGTTATTCTGTTGATTCTCATTTTGTAAAACTGTTACTGAAATTTTCTGTTCAGTAACTTGTAGTATGCAAAATGAGATATGTTCCGTTATTCGATAATTATACTTTCGACCGGTACATCTTTTTTCAGATTTTTCCTCCCCTTTAGGAATCCAAGTTCAATGATAAAAGAATAACCAACTACCTCTCCCCCTAATCGATGTATCAAATTGGTAGCGGCGGCAGCACTTCCTCCGGTTGCAATAAGATCATCATGTATCAGTACTTTAGCCCCCTCAAATATTGCGTCTTCATGGATCTCAACTTTATCTTCCCCATACTCCAGCGCATAGGTTTCTGAAATACTGTGAGAGGGTAATTTTCCAGGTTTACGAACTGGAACAAATCCGGCATTAAGATCCTGAGCCAGGTTGGTGCCAAACAAAAAGCCCCTTGATTCAAGGCCTACTACAAAATCTACATCCATGTGCCTGTATGGTTGTAAGAGCATAAAAGATGTCAATTCAAGGGCTCGTTCGTCCTGAAGCAGTGTGGTTATATCCTTAAACTGTACCCCTTTTTCCGGAAAATCAGGTATGGTACGAATGGTTTCTGAAATATATTCTTTTATACTTTCTTCTACTTTTTTCATCAATATTAGATTAAGTTCGCGCCAAGGTAATTAAAAGAAATACTGACAGACAAATTTAATGAGTTATTCTGATCTCCCTTTGATGGAAAAACACCACAGATATATGGCGCGGGCTTTTATGCTTGCAGAACAGGCCTACGAAAACGATGAAATTCCGGTTGGAGCCGTAGTGGTTTATAACGATCAGATCATTGGTAAGGGCTACAACCAGGTTGAAATGCTCAGTGATCCGACCGCTCATGCTGAAATGTTAGCTATTTCAGCAGCTTGTGAAACGATTTCAGAAAAATACTTGAGTGAATGTACCCTGTATGTTACACTCGAACCTTGCCCGATGTGTGCCGGAGCAGCTGTGTGGAGTAAACTTGGTACCCTGGTTTTTGGAGCACAAGATGCCAGATCAGGAGGTTGCGGGAGCGTGTTTAATATTGCTTCCAATGAAAAGCTTAACCATCAGATCCAGGTTATACAGGGGATCATGGAATCTGAATCTGAGTATCTTTTAAAGGAATTCTTCAAGCAAAAAAGAAAGTAGCGTTATTCAAAGTCTCTTTTAGCTGCTACGTATACGATATGCCACTTCATATTCAGGTTACCTTTATTGTCCCAATGCTCTAAAAGCAGCTTAAATTGTTTATAGTTAAGGGATTTACCCAACACTGAATAGGACTCCCCTGTTTTCTTAAGATGACGGAAAAACTCTAGCGAACTCTCAAACTCATGAAACAGATCATTCTCGTAATAATCTATTTGCAAAGGCCCCATGGATAATTTAACTACCACCTCTTCTACATCGGGCAAGGGATTGGCTGTATGAGGAAGTCCAAGTTCCAGGCAGTTTTCATACCAGGCCGGGAATGTATGATTTCCCGGAAAAGAACAAAGCAGCATCCCACCGGGTGTTAAGGCTTCTGATAAATTTTGCAGGGCCAGTGACGGATCTTTAAACCAATGCGGAGCAAAACCACTGATGACCAAACCAATATCTTTGTTTTCTGCTTTAAAGGTATCCGCATTGATGATTTTGAATGTTACCCTTGAAAGATCTTTACCGGATTCTATCAAATTATTACGGCAAGTTTCGAGCATCTTTTCGGAAATATCCGATATGATGATCTCACTTTCCGGAAATTGGTCGATCAATTGTTCCGAGACAAAGCCGGTTCCACAACCTACCTCAAGAATAGTGCCTTCTGGAACGGCTTCTTTCCAGGGAATCAGCGAGGCGATCAAACCATCGGCAACTTTTCGTTGAATATTTGCGTGCTCTCCATAGGTATCTGCTGCAGTATCAAACGCAGAGATCATTTCCTCGTGGTAACTCAATGTGATAATCTCTCTAATTCTTACTGATTAAGCTTAGCTGGTTAGGTCAACTTTTTCCGGTGTCCAGGAAGAATCGGACTCAAAGGTTCTTCCCATTGCTCTAAACTGACGTACGAACGGTAATTTCTTTCGTACACCGGGTGCAAACTGATTGTAATCGACCATAAACAAGCGGTTGGTATCAGGATCATAATAGGTGAAATTCACAAATGGGCCACCCATCAGGCCGTTAACCATATGCCAGGTCCCTCTGGTTTCATACGCCAGCAGTCTTCCCTTCTGAAATGATTCTGATTCTACCGGGCGGTTAAGGTCCGGACGGTTAAAGGTCTGCACATACATAGAATCCCTGGCTCCCTTAATGTAGATCTGTTGCAGAGAGTCACGAGTTGAAAGGATCCAGCCCTCATCAAGAAATGAAATATCATTTACATCATCCTTATACCAGATCCACATCCAGCGGTCATTTTGAGGTAATGGCCGGCGATAACTGATAAAATTCAGGGTATCTATGTTTTTAATGTAATCATGCTGGAATCGGACTTTAAAGCCACGATTTTGCCATAGTGAGTCAGAATATTCAGTAACCTCTTTTTTCTCATACACAAAATACTCCCAGCGGCGGAGTTCCTTATCCAGCATATTAGATAGAAGTGAATTTTCTGTATTTCGGACCTTTTGCGCAAGAGCTGAATCTGAAGTTGAGGTCAGGATCAACACATACTGATCTCTGTACCACTGATCTTCAACCGGAAACGCAAAGCTTTCCCCTTCACGTACACGCTGCTCAATATTGTCATCAAGTAGGCCACGAACTTGTCGCCCAACATTAGTATCCTCTTCAATAGGTGCTGCAAAAATCAGGTTCTTTTGCTTTTTCAGACGATCTAACTGATCCTGAGAAATGATCTGAGTGAATTGTAGATCATAATACGGCTCTCCATTTGGAACGGTCAACACCCATTGGCCAAATACATCCCGGATGGCCTCTGCAGTTTCACTTTCCCATTTTGTGGAATCCATCACTACAACCACTTCACGGGTATTTCCTTCTGCCAATGGACGGTAGTCAGCATCACAGGAAACAATCGTGATCCCCAAAATTACCATTATACTAGTCAATAAAAATCGATTCATGTCTAAAGATTATTTTCCAAATTTCAGTGAATGAACGAAAGACATAAGCTCTGATTGCCAGTTCTCTTTCGGGTAATGTTGTTTGATGGTATCAATTAAGGCACTTCCAACAATAAATCCATCGGCATTTAATGCGATGTTTTGTGCATCCTGATGACTTCGGATCCCAAATCCAACCATAACCGGATTCAATGTGATATTGGCACGAACCCGTTCAATAAAACGGTCCACAGACTTCGAAACTTCGTCACCATCTCGCGCTCCGGTAACTCCGGTCACGGATACGCAATATACAAATCCCTGAGAGTTTTCATCAGCCAGTTTCATGCGCTCATCGGAGGTGTTTGGTGCCACTAAATGAATGATATCCAGACCGTTCTCTTCAGCTTGTTTCTTAATAATGCCATCTTCTTCTATAGGAATATCCGGAATTATGAGCCCGTCTACTCCAACTTCAGCTGCTTTTCGGGTGAATCTATTCACCCCATACCGCAATACCGGATTCATATACCCCATCAGAATGATCGGGATCTCGGAGCTTTCACGAACCTTCTCCACCATCTCAAAGATCTTATTCATAGTGATCCCATTCTTGATGGCTACATCACTGGAATATTGAATAGTCGGACCATCAGCCAAGGGATCGCTGAATGGCATGCCTAATTCAATGATGTCTGCGCCATTTTTTTCAAATCCCAGGATGAGATCTACCGTCGATTCCAGATCAGGATATCCGGCCGTGATGAATAAGCTCATTAGCTTTTCATCGGGTTTTTTGTTGTCAAATACGTGTTGAATTCGGTTCATGTAACTTAATTAAATATCGTTATGGAACGCGGAAGACACAGATCTTGCGAATTTTCACGGATTTAATTTAATCAGTGATCATCCGTGTATTCTGCGTCATCCGGATTCTCATTCAATTGTTTTCTTCGCGAATGTATTCTGAGATCGTGCCCATATCCTTATCTCCTCTTCCTGAAAGATTGATCATCACGATCTCGTCTTCTGAAGTTTCGGGCATAAGCTTTTCCAACCACGCAAAGGCATGGGCGGTTTCCAAAGCAGGAATGATGCCTTCTGTTTCGGAAAGTAGCTTCACTGCATTCATTGCCTCTTCATCTGTAACAGCATGATATTTCACTCTGCCCAGATCTTTTAAATGGGCGTGTTCCGGTCCCACTCCCGGGTAATCAAGTCCGGCACTGATAGAATGAGCCAGTTCGATCTGCCCCTCATCGCTTTGCAGTAAATAACTTAGCGATCCATGTAAAATTCCGGGTGTTCCTTTGGTCATGGTAGCGGCTGTTTTGCCGGAATCTACACCAAATCCGGCCGCTTCAATTCCGATGATATCCACCGACTCATCATCTATAAATGGATAGAAGAAACCTATGGCATTGGAGCCTCCTCCAACACAGGCCAGCAAATAATCAGGATTGCGACTTTCTACTTTGTGAATCTGTTGTTTAGCCTCATTCCCGATCACTTCATGAAAATGCCGCACCATCATGGGATATGGATGCGGTCCAACCACAGACCCTATGATATAAAATGTGGTATCTACATTGGTTACCCAATCGCGAATAGCTTCGTTGGTAGCATCTTTCAGTGTACGAGAACCGCTGGTTACACTTCTAACCTCTGCCCCCATCAAACGCATGCGATCAACATTAAGCTTCTGACGAACCATATCTTCTTCGCCCATGTACACAATACAATCAAGGCCAAATTTAGCACAGGCCGTAGCCGTAGCAACACCATGCTGACCAGCTCCGGTTTCGGCAATGATTCGCTTCTTGCCCATCCGTCGTGCCAGCAAAACCTGTCCGATCGCATTATTGATCTTATGCGCTCCGGTGTGACACAGATCTTCCCGTTTTAGATAGATCTTCGCTTTTCCATAGTGTTCTGTGAGTCGATTGGCATAAGTGAGTTTAGTTGGTCGGCCTACATACTCATCCAATAAGCCGGCTAATTCTTCATTGAAAACCGGATCATTCTTGGCTTTATTGAATTCAGCTTCCAGTTCCTGAATGGCAGGAATCAAAATTTCAGGGACGAATTTACCACCAAACTGGCCGTAATAGCCTCTATCATCTGGATAATTATAGGTTTTAGTCTTGGTTTGTGTGCTCATAATATTATTTATCATGGAACGAGGATGACACGGATCATGCGAATGATCACAGATTAAAAATGGTCCGTGACTATCCATTCAATCCGCGTTTTTCGTGTTCTATTCGTTTGTTTCCAATGCTCTAATTTCATCCATAAAGGCTTCGATCTTACCAAAGTCTTTTAGGCCGGGTTTTTGTTCTAAACTGCTTGAAACATCTATGGCATAGGGTTGAACTGTTTCGATGGCATCTTTGATATTTTCCGCATTCAATCCACCTGATAAGAAATAAGGGACAGTTATATCAAGTTCCTGTATAATCGCCCAATCAAAACTTTTCCCGGTTCCGCCCCAAATTTCATCTATTTTAGTGTCGAACAGCAGGAAATCGGCGACTTCGGCATACTGCTCGATCTGATGCTTTAATAAATATTCTACCGTTTCTTCTTCAATGTGTATGACTTTTATGATAGGTTTCTCCACCAATTCACAATATTCAACGGATTCATCGCCATGGAGCTGAACATAATCCAGTCCCGTTTGCCTGGCGATCTGATTCACATCATCCAGTGGTTGATTGACGAAAACACCCACTTTCTCAGGACCTTCCAGCCAGTTGATAATGGCACCTGCTTCACCCGGTTCTATATAGCGTGGTGATTTTTCATAGAAGATAAAGCCCAGGTAATCCACCAATGCTCCGGCTGCAAAACGTGCATCCTCGAGGTTCGTAATGCCACAAATTTTGATCTTTGTTCTTTGTGTATTCTCAGTCATAAATTTATATTACATCTGAATGGAACGCGGATGAGGCGGATTTCGCGAATAATCGCTGATTTAAAATACTTATAAAAATATTCCGTGACTATCCGCTACATCAGCGTCATCCGTGTTCTACTCCTTCTCTAATAAACGTTCAAATTCTTCTTCAGTTTGTTCCAGCAAGTCTTTTACAGCCTGACCCGGATCTTCCTGCCGCATAAAATGCTCTCCGATCAATGCGGAATGAATGCCTTCTAATTTCAAAAGAGCCAAGTCTTTTCCGGTCGATAATCCGCTTTCTGAAACTAAAATGGTTTCTTCAGGCGCTTGCTGCAAAATAGAGATACCTCGGTGGACATCCATTTCAAAGTTCTTCAGATCGCGATTATTGACGCCCAGAATATCAGTTAAGCCAAAGTCGAGTCGGTCAAAATCTTCCTGATCGTAGCACTCAACAAGGGAGTCCAATCCAAATTCTTTGGCCGCATGTTGTAATTCTGTGAGTTGATTGCCCTCTGTGATCGCAACAATGATCAACACTGCATCGGCCCCATAGGCCCGGGCTTCTTTGATCTGATAGGGATCGATAATGAAATCCTTCCTTAACAGAGGCAGTTGAACCCGTTTTGAGATAGCTTCCAGATACTCCAGAGCTCCCTTAAAAAATGGTTCATCGGTTAACACGGAGATAGCTGACGCTCCTCCCTCCTCGTATCTCAAGGCAATATCCACCGGATCAAAATCGGGACGAATAATCCCCTTCGAAGGCGAAGCTTTTTTGACTTCTGAGATGATCGAAACCCCTAAATTTCCGGCCAAAGCCTCTTTAAAGGAGATCCTTTTCTTCTCATAACCTTCAAAAGAATTGAGATCAGCCAAGGAAACCTTTCGCTTGCGTTTCGCGAGGTCTTCCGCTGTTTTTGCTGTTATTTTTTCTAAGATGTTTTTCATCAATACTTACAAATACCTAAAAATGATTCAAGAGGACGCTTGTGTTAGTAAAGGTTTTCATTCTTCAAAATTTAAAGGTGCCCATAGCATCGTTGGTAGCGTCCACAAAGTCGTTAAATAACTTCCGGGCCTTTCCGGATCTCAGTGATTCTTCAGCCACATTTTTACCTTCTTCCAACGTGTCAACTTTACCGGAAGCCTGTATGGCAAAAGCAGCATTTAATAATGCAATGTTTTGTTTAGCCTCATCGGCTTTGTTAGCCATGATATTGATCAGGATCTCAGCATTTTCTTCTTTTCCGCCCCCCATTATATCCTTCATATCTACCTTCTGAAACCCAATGGACTGAGGATCAAAGATAATAGATGTTGAGACGACTTTGTCCTTAAGCTCAAAGATCTCTGACTGAGAAGTTAAACTCACTTCATCAAGACCGTCATGGGCATTGAATGTATAGGCAAAATCAGTTTCCAGATTGGCTAATATGTGTACCATTTTTTCAGCCACGTCTTTGTTGAAGGCTCCGATCACGTAACGCTGAACTCCGGCCGGATTAACCATCGGCCCCAGTATGTTGAAGAAAGTTCTGAAACCTATCTCACGTCTGGCAGGCATTACATATTTCATGGCCGGATGGAACATCGGTGCGAACATGAAAGCCATACCCACTTCATCAAATACCTGCTCCACCTGCTGCTTGCCTAACTCTATAGATGCACCTAAGTGCTCCAATACATCCGCACTTCCACATTGACTGGATGCACTTCGATTTCCGTGTTTTATAACCGGCACACCTGCAGCAGCTGTTATAAATGAGGCCGCAGTAGATATATTGAAGGTTCCTGACTGATCACCACCGGTTCCAACCAGATCGATAGCTCCTGTAACATCCACATCCACTTTAACGGCTTTATTGCGCATAACCTTCACAAAGGCCGTCAATTCTTCCACTGTTTCACCTTTAAGTCGCATCGCGGTTAAAAATGATGCGATCTTTGGTTCAGATATCTCTCCTGACATTATCAGATTCATCGCCAGCTCGGCTTCATCACGGGAAAGATCTTCAGAAAATGAGAGTTTATTGAGAATACTTTTAAAATCCATTATTGGTTGATCCAGTTTGAAATAATTTTTGGTCCTTCGGTTGTTAAAATACTTTCGGGATGAAATTGAATGCCCTGAATCGGAAATTCCTTGTGGCGAACGCCCTGTATCACACCGTCATCAGAATGGGCCGTTATATGCAGAACATCAGGAATGGAATCCGGGTCTAATACCAGGGAATGATATCGGGTGGCTGTAAAGTTTTCGTTAACGTCTTTAAATATAAATTCATTGTCATGTGATACTTGTGAAACTTTGCCATGCATGAGTTTAGGCGCATGAACCACTTTTGCACCGAACACTTCACCAATTGCCTGATGACCTAAACATACACCCAGAATGGGTGTCCTTTTTCCAAGTTCCCTGATAATTTCTTCAGTGATTCCGGCATCATGTGGCCTGCCGGGACCGGGTGAAATTAGGATCTTATCAGGATTCAATTCACGCACCTCATCAAGCGTCATTGCATCGTTGCGGATCACCTTATAATTATCCGTTTCAGCTGCCACCAAATGCACGAGATTGTAGGTGAATGAATCGTAGTTGTCAATTATAAGGATCAAATTGTTAATAGAATAAGGGTTATTGGTATAATGTTCTTCTGTATTGGAGTATTAGAAAATCGTTACGGTAAACGATTAACCAATAACTTTTAACCAAACTAAAAATGCCTCACAATCCCGGTTACATCACGGATGGGTTCCATGACTTCCTCGGCTCTTTTACGGGCTTTCTTACTGCCTTCGCGAAGTACATCATGCACATAATCAAGATCCGTCTCGAGTTCCTTACGGCGCTCACGGGCCTCACCAAAATAATCCTCTATCATACCTAAAAGTTCCTTTTTGGCATGGCCGTAACCATATCCACCGGCCCGATACTTCTCAGCGATCTGATCCTGTGTTTCCTTATCCGCAAACAGTTTGATGAGGGCAAACACATTGTCTGATTCAGGATCTTTTGGGTCTTCAAGTGCGGTTGAATCCGTTTGAATGGACATTACGCGTTTTTTGAGGGCCTTTCCTTCGGCAAATATATTAATGGTATTGTCGTAGCTCTTACTCATTTTTCGTCCATCAATTCCGGGGACCACAGCCACTGATTTGACAATGTGCTCTTCCGGGATCTTGAGATATTCGCCATCGTAGGTATAATTGAATTTACCGGCCAGATCACGGGTGATCTCAATATTTTGCTTTTGATCTTCCCCTACAGGTACCACATCAGAATGGTAAATAAGGATATCTGCTGCCTGTAAGATCGGATAGGTAAATAGGCCGATATTCGGATTAAGTCCTGCAGCGATCTTGTCTTTGTAGGAAACTCCCTTTTCCATCATTGATACCGGAGTAAGGGTACCAAGGATCCAGGCCAGCTCAGTTACCTGAGGGACATCCGATTGGGCAAAAAATGTGGCTTTTTGGGGATCTAATCCAAGGGCCAAATAGTCGAGTGTGACATCAATAGTATTTTGACGAAGCTGCTCACCGTCATTCAGTGAGGTAAGGGAATGATAATTAGCGATGAAATAAAAAGCCTCTCCTTCCTCCTGCATGGCAATATGCTGGCGAATGGCACCAAAGTAATTCCCGATATGCAATTTACCGGAGGGTTGAATACCTGAAAGTATCGTTTTTGGTTTTTTCATTGATCAGTTTTATCAGTTCTTAAAATTAATTCAATTTCAAAATGAGCAAACTCGCAGCGCCTGCTAAGACCTGCGAGCTTTGCGGATAAAAGCTTTTTAAATCGAAATCCGAACGCTGCAAGGACCGTTGGACGCTCGCAAGTTCTGCAACATGTTCTTCTTCAAAACTCCGTGAAACTCTATGTGCTCCGTGGATTCCAATCATTGTATATCCAAAGCTACGCTAAGTGCCTGAATGAGTGCACCTGCCTTGTTTTGTGTTTCTTCAAATTCTTTGGATGGATCACTATCAGCCACGATTCCCGCTCCCGCCTGAATATAGGCTTTGTTATCGGTGACTACCATCGTGCGGATGGCAATACAAGTATCCATATTCCCGGAAAAATCAAAATAGCCAACGGCTCCGGCATAAACACCTCGTTTACTTGGTTCAAGCTCATCAATGATCTCCATAGCGCGAATTTTTGGAGCACCACTTACTGTACCGGCCGGGAAACACTGCATCAGCGCATCCACAGAGGTTTGATCATCCTGTAATTCACCAACCACATCACTCACAATATGCATCACATGAGAATATCGCTCGATCACCTGATTTCGTTCCATCTTTACGGAACCGGGTTTACAAACTCGAGAAAGATCATTTCGTCCAAGATCCACCAGCATGATGTGTTCAGCTACCTCTTTGGGATCATTCTTGAGGTCCTCTTCCAAAGCCAGATCTTCCTCATGTGTGCTACCCCGGGGACGGGTTCCGGCAATCGGCAGCACTCGCGTTTCCCCTTCCTGAACACGTACTAACACTTCAGGAGAAGAACCTACCAACTGAAAATCCTCAAAATCCAGATAGAACAGGTATGGAGAGGGATTGACCATACGCAGTGCCCGGTATAACATAAAAGGATCACCGCTCATATCCGCCTCAAATCGCTGCGATAGCACCACCTGAAAAATATCGCCCTCATAAATATAATCTTTTCCTTTTTGGACGATCTTCTCAAAATAATCCTGATTCATGTTGCTGCTCAGGGATTCCGTATCAATGCTAAACGGTCGGTTCTGATAATTAGAATCTAAGGCAGCCGATTCCATTGTATCTAAACTTTTCTGTGCTTTCTGGTACGCTTCAATGAGATCATCTTCTTCCTCTACAAAAACGGTCTTTATCAAAACCACCTGATGCTTAACATGATCGAAAGCAAAGATCTCATCATAAAATGCCCAAATAGCCTCAGGGAGGTTCAGGTCATCTTTGGGTATGTTAGGCAGGTGTTCTACCTGGCGAAATGTATCATATGCTGAAAACCCAACGGCTCCTCCCTTTAATCGGGGAAGTTCCGGAAGCGTAGGTTCAGTATAGGCCGTGGTAAGTTCTTTTAGTTTTTCGAAGTAAGGTGATTTTACGATTTCAGTTTCACCATGTCGGGAAAGCCTTGTTTCCTCACCATCAAAATGGAGATCCTGATAGGGATTTCGACCAATGAAGGAATAACGGGCAAGTTGCTCACCTCCTTCTACCGATTCAAGTAAAAACGGATGACTGGCTCCTTCACGAATGTTCATAAATAGAGACACGGGCGTAAGAACATCCGCCAATAACCTCCGGTACACCGGTATGGCCGTGTATTCTTCACTAAGTTCTAAAAATTGTTCTTTGTTCATTTACTAATTCGTTAAAGGTTATTAGTTAATTGTAATCACGAATAATCATTCTGCAATTAACCATTAACCAATCTCCACAAACAAAAAAACCCACCATTCAGAGAACAGTGGGTTTTTCTTTAATTTCTTTTTCAAATGCTCAATCACATAGCAATCCCACTGTTATTTTCTATAACAGGCCACCACCAATTGTGCATTTGAGTTAATTCGATTTTCATAACGCGACGAATATAACGGGCTGAGCAAGTACATGCAATATGAAATCCGGTTTTGTCGCAATAAATGATTAAGTGGACTTAGGTTTTTTCAATGCTTAACATTGATGTGAATCTCACTTACACATTAAATGAATCACTTACTTACGTTCATAGGCGGTCTTTGTCTCTGTTTAGTCCTTTTTGCGGGTTGTGAAACAGGAATTGAGGATAAAGTTCCGGATGCTACATCCTATATAAAACAGTTAAACGTCACACCAGGTGTGGTAGATTTTAGAGGACAAACGGATCAAGTGTTTGACACAACATTATCCCTCGAACTTTCCGCACAAATCGGAGAAATTACCGAAACAACCCACATCACATTCTCAGTGACAGATATCCAAGAACCGGACAAAAGTATTGAGGGGGCTATTCCCTTAAACCCCATCACAGGTGGTAACGGTACATTTATTGAGGAGATTCCATACACAATATCTACATCCACCACGACTAATATTCTGGTAGTGGTCACAGTTACAGACGAATCAGGAAATGGAAATTATGCTCAAAGTGTGACCCGTGTAAGCGGTATTTCAAATTCACAACCCGAAATTATCAATGCGGATAATCCAACCGAATATTCTATTCCACTATCAGGGACTGAAAACATCAGATTTATGGCAAAAGTAACTGATGAGGATGGTCAAAATAATATTGAGGGAGTCTTTTTAAGGTTGATCAGCCAAACTAATGGTGAAGCAGCAAATTCCCCATTTGAATTATTTGATGACGGACAATCTTTCGGAGATCAAACCGCCAATGATTCATTGTACACTCTCACTTTTCCCGTTAATTCTGAAAACCAACCGGATTCCTACAACATATTCTATTATGCCATTGATCGGTCGGGACTAGTGAGTGATACCGTAAAAACAACCTTTACACTGGTAGAATGAAAAAAGCTTTTACGCTCATAACATACCTTGTGTTGCTACCCTTACTGGCCAAAGCCCAGATATTTGGTCCTCAGGATTCAAACAATGATACTTTTAATAGTATCCGCCAAAACAGTGTAAGCACAATGGCTGCTTACGGAGATACCCTGTGGATCAGTCCGGCACTGAACCGAAATATTGCAAATGAACCGGATTGGTTCACCCCTCCCAATGCTGATAGCGTAAATAATGGGGTTGGCCGTGTCTTTTCACTTTCCCTGTCGCAGGACACCGTAGTGGCCGGTCTGGGTTTTTCATCGGAAACCATAAATGGATCAATCCCTTCCGGTTATGGGTTTTATATTAGTATTGATGGAGGTTCAACCTGGGACTTTAATTCCTTTCCTACAGACCCTGAACCTTCCGGTGATTGTGATACAGATTCAGATTCATATGACCCTGATTGTGATATTGCATTTAATTATGGTGGCGAAACGTATAACAGGATCAGAAATACCGTCAGGGAACAATCACCTCCATACTCTATCGATCATCAGGGAGATGTGATCTTAGCGGCTACCTGGGCTTCAGGATTACTCAGAAGCAGCGATCTTGGAGAAAGCTGGGAAAGGATCATTCTACCACCCTTCAATTCTGAAGAACTGGTGCCGGATAATATCTACCAGTGGAATTCCACGGTTTATGGGCAGGACGTGAACCGTTATGACCCACGCTTTGATAATAATCTTCTTGGATTTGGACTGCTGATCGATTCCCAGGACCGTGTTTGGTTTGGAAGTGCCGGAGGCGTGAACATATCAGATAATGCGCTTACAGCCCCAACTGACAGCATCAGATGGCGACACATCCGATTCAATAACGGTTCGGATGGTTTGCTGGGAAACTGGGTGATCAGAATTCGAGAAGATACCTCGACCGGGAGGATCTGGTTGACCAATTGGGTAGCAGATTCGCAGGAAACCCAAGGATTGGTTTACACTGATGATGGCGGTGATACATTCCGGCAAACACTGATCGGGGAACGGATCAACGATATCGGATTAAAAGATGGCTATGTGTTTGCTGCCGGCGATAACGGACTTTTTATTTCAAATAATGGTGGCGATACATGGATCCGTTCACCACAAATAATGAGCCCAAATGCTTTCATAAAAAGCAGTGCACAGTTCTATTCCGTAGCTTCAACCACTGATCGCGTTTGGATAGGTACCGAAGATGGTTTAGCCTCGACCAATGATCTAGGTCAGAATTGGGAGATCACCCGGGTAAATTTCCCATTACAAGGTGGAAATATCTATCAACCTGATGCAAAATCTGTTACATCTTACGCCTACCCCAATCCATTTTCACCAAGAATTCATGAAGTGGTGAGAATAAAATTTGAAATTACTGAAACACAGAATACCAAGATCCGGATCTTTGACCGATCCATGAATCTGGTGAAAGAAATTAAGGGTACTCAAATGAGTTCAGGAACCTATGAAGCCATCTGGGACGGTAAAGACACTCAGGGCAGATCGGTTCCAACCGGCCCGTATATTTATGTGATAGAATCGGGAAACAGACAAATATCAGGTAAAATTCTCCTAACAGGATGACTCTCACACATAAAACATATCATTTAGTTTATAGATGCTTCTTCTTGATGATGTTGTCCATTCCGGGAATTTTGCATGCTCAGGACGGAGGTTTTGCAGGAGGGGCTTTACATACGGGTTTCAGCGCCCGGGGATTAGCCATGGGCAATGCTATGTCTGCCGTAACCTCACAAGGTATTTATTCCTTTTATAATCCTGCTTTAGCCGCTTCTGAAGCTCAGCAAAAGCAAACAGATCTTTCCATAGCATCCATGGAATTTGACCGATACTTACAGACTGCCGGAGTTCACTTTCAACTGCCGCCCAGTGCCGGAATGTCGTTTATGATCATCCATACCGGTATCAGAGATATTGATGGAAGAAGCGTAAGTGGATACCCCACAGGGCAATTTGATGCAGCTGACCTCCAACTCAGAGGTGATTTTGGGATCCGGCTTAGTGAAAAATTCTACGGCGGCATTGGGTTGAAATTCAGCATGGCTGATTATCATCCTGAATTAGAAAAAGCCACAAGTTTTGGTATTGATGTTGGCGTACTCCTGAAAACAGAATCAGACTTTAATATTGCCTTGTCCATCAAAGATCTCTTTGCCGGTTATAACTGGAATTCTCAAAGTTTATATGGACTTGATCAGGCTCAAAACACCCTTGATGAATTCCCTACACGCCTGACAATCGGAACCGCCTATGAAGCATCCAAGTGGACTGTATCAGCAGATTATGAATATCTGATCAGCAAAACAGAGTTGACCTCACAACAGATCATCCTCATAGAAGGTATTCCGACTACACAAAAGATCAGTGAAGATGTGACCTCCACCCTTTCACAGTTGAGGTTCGGAAGCTCGGTTGATCTGCATGAACGATTCACCCTTCGTGGAGGCTGGGGTTTGCCTTCCCTTGAAAATTCAGATAGCTGGAATCTCAGTACCGGATTTTCAATACATTTACCCTTTGATCATTTAAAGCCATCCATTGATTATGCTTTTGTTAAAGAGCCATACAGATTATCAAATATGCATGTATTTTCACTTCGGTTGAACTTATGAAAACCTTAAGCCTGCTTTTTATCCTTTTATTTGCTTGTGTTCAAACCGGTATGGCTCAAAATGGTGGGTTGGATCTGCTTACTATCAGTCCATCAACGTATGCCTTATCTAAAGCTGAGGCTACAACTTCCATTCCCGATGGTTCGAATTCAATATTTAGCAACCCGGCTTTACTAGTTTTTAATGAGAACTCTTCCCTGGATCTGTCCTATACTTTTTGGATTGCAGATATTAAGAATGTGTTTGGGGGAATAAACGTACTCAAGAAAAACAGTGCTTTAGCTTTTGCTTTCTACAATAGCGGAGCCAATGATTATGAACAGTACAACCGGCCCGGCCAAAGTAATGGCAATTTCTCTGTTCAGTACCTTTCACTTGCTACAGCTTATGCTTATAAATTGAATCAGGTTTCCCTGGGAGTGTCTGCTCAATATCTTAGAGAGGAAGTTTTTACTTACACAGCCAACGGGTATGCTTTTAATTTTGGAGCGGCAGCTTCCATCTTGAATGACAGGGTTAATCTTGGGTTCTCTGCCAATAATTTAGGTGAAATGGAAAAACTAAATGCCGAGGCAACCGAAATCCCACGATTTATAAGGTTTGGTGCTTCCGGTAATGTCTTCACATTTAGCCCTCCTAAAAATGAATCCATGCCAATAACTGTTTCACTGGCAGCAGATTATGTGTACCCCATGGATAAAAACGAAGCTGACTCAGGATCAGCAACTCAATTAACTCAAGATTTCTTCAACTTAGCTTTATCATTAACTGTTTCTGATAGCATTGAGCTTAGCACCGGATACCGAACCGGAGATACGGAAAGACCACTTTCTTTTGGAGTTTCTCTTTTTACCGGAGATCTGAATTTCAACTACGCCTTACTGCCTTTTGAAACCGGATTTGGCACCGCGCATTCACTGGGAATTCAATATACGTTTTAGGTTATGAGTCACTCAGAAGCTTTAAAGAACCTTTATCACTCAATTAATCCGGATGCCAAAAAAGTATATGTGGTTCCGCTCATCCGGTTCACCCATAAAAAAACCGATTACCTATACCTTCTGTACAAAGACCTGATCGAAGGCAATGATCTTAAGATCAGATCAATTAGTATTTTTGACCATTTTAAATTGATCGCGGCTATTCTTTCAAACCGAAACTCGATTCTGCACTATCATTGGTTCGAATTCCAGGATGTTAAATCATTGCTGGGAATGCCATGGAAGTTATTTTGTATCTATGTGTTTCAGAAGCTGGGTGGAACCGTGATCTGGACCATTCACAACGAGTTTCCTCACGACCGTAAATATTTAGACCTTCATCTGTACCTCCATCGCAAAATGGCTAAATGGTCAAAGGCTCTGCATGTTCATTGTAACAAAGCTGTTGATATCATGTCTAACCGGCTGATGTGTGACAGGGATAAATTTCATGTAATACCCCATCCTTCTTATCCATTGGATCCTATGGATAAGTTTGAAGCCAGGGAACTTTTAAGAACCCGGTATGCAGTTGATATCAATGATGATGAAACTGTTTTACTCATGTTTGGCAATATTAGCCGCTACAAGAGAATGGATCTTGTAGCCACACTTATTATGGAATATGACCTGAAATGTAAGTTGATGATCGTTGGTCCGGTCAAAAAAGGAAATGAAAAATTATACAAGAAATTAAGTGTGTACGAAGAATCGGATGAACGGATCAGGGTTATCCCCCATTTCGTAGAAGAAGACCGGGTAAGCTGGTTCTACTCAGCATCTGACATTGCCGTATTCAATTATAGAGAGATCCTTTCATCGGGGAGTTATCACATGGCTCTTGCTTTTCAAAAAACGATCATAGCTCCAAATATTGGATGTTTGTCTGAGGAATCAGGTAAACCCAATGTTCATTTATTTAATGATCAAAATGAGTTGAAGGAATTTATCAGTTCTCACATTTCTCAAAATTTTACAGATGGCAAAGCTTAAGGAACATGCTTTGTGGATCATATCCGGTGATATACTTGGCCGGGGTATGTCTTTTCTTGCCTCAATTTATCTGGCAAGGGTTTTAGGGGCTGAATACTATGGTTTGATCCTGTTTGGGATATCATTACTTGGCTATGCAAACTGGTTTTCGGATATGGGATTGTATCAGATCGGTTCAAGGGAAAAAGCCAAGCCCCCGGAAAAACGAATCTACAGGATCATTGAGATATTTAACTTAAGGCTCATACTTGGTGTTGCTGTATTAATGGTATCGGCACTGTTATTGTATGTAATCGACTTTGATACGGAACAAAAACAGGTGTTACTTGGCTTCCTGATCTCACTGATCCCCTATATGTTTCTTATGGAGTGGTTCTATGCCGGTAAGCAGGATTTTGGCAAGATAACTCTCTCTAAAACAATTCAGGGAAGTGTGTACTTAGGTTTGATAGTTTTGATGGTACATTCTTCAAATGAGATACACCTGGCTCCCCTATTTTACACTTCCGGTATTATGTTAGCTACCATCATTCTTGGAGTATTTGCCATCAGCGACAAACCATTTTCGTTGCCATCAAGAGGAAGTCAGATCTATCCTGACCTTTTTAAAAGCAGTGCTGTCATAGGTTTGGGGCAGTTATCTTCTCAGGTCATTCAATTACTTCCACCGATACTCATAGGTTTATTTATGACCTTTGAGATGGCAGGTGTATACGGTGTAGCCTTTAAAGTGGTCATACTTGTCATGATCATTGATCGGGTGTTTGTACAACTACTTTTACCAAATCTGGCTTCAGCCTGGGTTAGTTCAAAAGGTGAAACTAATACCAAAATTCAAATGACCTACCGGATCGCTGTGTGTACGGGCTCCGTCGTTGCCCTTTTCACAGCACTCAGTTCCGAACAGCTCATAACCTGGCTGTTTGGGGATGCTTATATGGAATCCATTTACTTATTGAAGATCCTCTCTTTGTTTATTGGGTTTACCTTTATCAACAGTTTATTTTCATTCGGACTTATTGCCACTAATCATGACACAGAATACTTTAAAGCAACGGTTTTTGGAGGATCGATTTCTGCTGTTCTACTTATTTTAGCCTCTTATTTGGGGAATTTAACTACGGTAACCGTCACTGTTGTCATATCTGAGGTGATCATTACAGGTTTTACATACCAGCAATTTATGCAGGTGTTTAGAGGCCGTTATTTGAGACCGTTTAGTATAGTTGTAACACTAACAGTTACTCTTTATTTCATTTTTGAGATCATCCCCATTCCTGCATTGGTCTCGGGTGTAATCGCTTCAACCATACTGGTATTGGCACTTATCCGAATCAATGTGTTAACTACAGATGATATAAACTGGATAAAATCTAAGGTTCTGACTTGAAGCGTTCACTTTGCATAGGAATATTAAAACTGACTCCCACATGGAAAGCCTTACTAGATCAGATCGGGGTCTGTTATGATGAAGTAAAACCGGAACGGCTTAATATTCAAACCTATAGTGCGGTTATTGTAAATAGATCTGTCAACGGAGATCATTCTCCACAGATCCGGGAGTATTTGAAAAGCGGAGGTAACGTCGTACTCATCAATGATGATCATGGTTTTTTCCCCGATAAATCCTTCAGTAAGATCTTTTCAAAACGACTTCGATCTGATCTAAACCTGAATGGATTTCAGCATATACCCCATTTAGACCTCTTTACCACGATAAAAACAACCGGTAAAGCCACTCTTTCCGATGCTCTGAGGTTTAAAAAGGTAATGAAGGGTAATGTAGTGTTCATGGGTTTTGATCCTGCAGAACGCTTATTTGATCACAGATATATACGGAAATCATTCCCATCTCATTTCGGTCAAGATCCGGATGAGATCGTCAGCAGAGTTTCCAAAGGAAGGGTTTCAGATCTTTTTCTTCAGGTTTTAAAGGAAATTCATTTTAGCTCACACCTTCCGTTTATTCGTAAATGGACCTCTCCAAAGGAAAAGCCCGTATTCTGTTTCAGAATAGATTCCGATTATGGTGATCAAATCCAAATGGATAAAGTGTATCGGCTTTTGAGAAAACATCATCTTAAAGCCACCTGGTTTTTACATGTTCAGGCTCATGAAGACTGGCTTAGTCACTTTAGTGAATACAAAGATCAGGAGATCGCATTGCACGGATACAGGCACGGTACAGGGCGTTCAAAGAAAAAGGTTCAGGAGAACATCTCAAAAGGACTGAATAAGCTTAATGATTCCGGTTTTGAGGTGACCGGATTTTGCGCTCCCTACGGTATTTATAACGTGGCTTTGGAGGAATCACTAAAACAATTTGATTTCACCTATACATCTGAATTTACCTATGCTTATGATTCACTGCCCATGATTACCCCAATTGATAGCCTTCAAATTCCGATTCACCCTATTTGCACGGGGAGTCTGAATCGAAAAGGGTATTCAACTGATGAAATGAAAGCGTATTTTCTTGATATGATGGATCAAAAGTTACGCACTTACGAACCGGTGATCTTTTACCACCACCCTATGCAAGCCGGTTTAAAACTATTTGATACAGTATTCGGAGAAGCAAATAAAAGGTCTCTTACCAATCTGACATTCAGGGAATTCTCTGAATTCTGGAAGAAAAGAGACAAGACTACTTTTAGGGCATCCTTTGATGGTCAATCCGGCCAAATAGAAAAAATATCAGACACCTCAACCCTGTTTGAAGTTTCTTTCCGTCATGGAGATTCACAATTGATAAAAGGGGAAAATTCTGTTTTTGTTCCCACAAATAAACCTACGATCCAATATGAATATCCGGAACGGAATAACGCGATGATTTCATCAACAAGCTTTATCCAAAAGCTGAAATTACTTAAAACTTCCATACTGGATTTTAGAAACAGGGAGCGCTTATGAAAGTTGGATTTGTTGCCCCAATGAGTATTTCAGTCGTTCATGGTGGTGTCAGAACGCAGGCAGAGATGACCATTAAACATCTTAGCTCATTAGGTGTTGAACCGGTAATGATCGCTCCCTGGGAAAAACTGGATGTAAACGATCTGGATCTTATTCACGTATTTGGTGCCACTGCAGAAAATTCAGGAATCCTCCGACATCTATCAAATTCGGATGCTCCCGTGGTACTTTCCCCTATTCTCTACTCAAACCGTAGCACATCGGTAATAAACCTTTCAATTAAAGCTGAGAAACTGTTTTCGATCTTGGGAAGTGGTATCAGGTCTGAATTTGGCCTTAAAGCCGGGTTATGTGAAATGGCAGATCTGATACTTCCAAATACTTTTAATGAAGGACGTTTGATCGAACAGGGTTTTGGCATTCGATCCTCGAAAATAAA
The DNA here is from genome assembly GCF_002911695.1 of Gracilimonas amylolytica. Lineage (GTDB taxonomy): Bacteria > Bacteroidota > Rhodothermia > Balneolales > Balneolaceae > Gracilimonas > Gracilimonas amylolytica. The sequence continues at coordinate 76,365 of NZ_PQBS01000007.1, read as the reverse complement.
AATGGTCCCAAACGGAGTTGAAAAACGATTTTCAACCGCTGACAAAAGCTTATTTATTGAGACATATGGTTTACTGGATTTTGTGCTTTTTGCCGGTCAGGTCAGTGCAGAACGAAAGAATGTGATCGGATTAATAAAAGCCGCTGAAGAATTAAACGCCGAAGTTGTAATTATTGGCTCATTTGATAACAGTGCTTACAGCCAAAAGTGTTTACAATTGGCCGGACAAGCCGGGAATATTACCCTGATCAATACACTGGACCATGATTCTAAACTTTTATCATCTGCCTATGCAGCGGCAAAAGTATTTGTTCTGCCCTCTTACTTTGAGACCCCCGGAATTGCTGCGTTAGAAGCCGGTTTAGCCGGTGCCAACATTGCGATCACTAAACACGGAGGAACCCAAGAATATTTTGGTAACCATGCCAGTTTTATGGATCCCAAATCAACTGTATCTATTGTCAAAGCCATAAATAATGCTTTATCTGCCAAAACTAATTCCAAGCTTAAAGAACATATTCTGCAGAATTATACCTGGGAAACGGTAGCTCAGAAAACCTATAACCTGTATCGGGAGCTCCTGAAATGAAAAAGATATTGATCGTTTTTGGAACGCGTCCTGAGATCATAAAATTGGCTCCATTGATCCATGAACTAAAGGATGCCACAGACTTAACAACTCTACACACCGGTCAACATAAGGAGTTGGCCGAACCCTTATTCGAGCTTTTTAATTTTGTGCCAGATATAGACTTAAAGATCATGAAAGAGAGTCAGGATCTGTTTGATCTCACGACCAAACTTTTGCCACGGCTTAAAGCTGCCATGATCGATGTAAAACCTGATTATGTTATCGTTCAGGGTGATACAACCTCTTCTTATCTTGCGGCTCTTTCCGCATTTTATTTACAAATTCCTGTAATGCATGTGGAAGCAGGACTTAGAAGTCATTCCATTCATGAACCATTCCCTGAAGAATTTAATCGCAGACAGATCTCAGGTATTGCAAGTGTTCATTTTGCTGCCACACAGTTAAATAAACAAAATTTGATGCGTGAAGGGGTGAACGAAGATCGTATTCTTGTGACAGGTAATACCGTTGTTGATGCCCTGTATTCCATTCTAAATCTTTCGCAGCATAACGAGGAGGCTATTAATAAATTAATAGATCAAACCTCGAAAGGCAGAACGGCTTTGATCACAGTTCACAGAAGGGAAAATCATGGAAAACCCTTCAGGAATATCCTAAAAGCTGTCGAACAGTTACTTGAGTTATATACTGACCTAAATATCCTGATGCCGGTTCACCCAAACCCTAATGTTCAGAATACCATAAGTGAATACGGATTAAATAACTCCCGTTTTATAACCATCCCTCCTGTAAGATACGATCAGTTTATCAAGCTCATTCAGCATACCGGTTTTATCCTTACAGATTCAGGAGGCTTACAAGAGGAAAGTGCAGCTCTGGGGAAAAAAGTGTTTGTCTTAAGACACAAAACAGAAAGGCAGGAACTCTTAGAATCGGGTCTTGGTGAACTTACAGGAACTGATACAGAGCAGATCGTTAACAGAGTTACCAAATTTCTAAATTCAGATCGAAAAACTAAGAAGAATAGAATTTATGGGGATGGTACAGCCGCACAGAAGATCCGGGATTTTATATTAGATCAACTGTAATCCTGAAACTCATCCGTTCCTTCAGGACCATAGTCATCCGTAAAGAACTGGATGGCCCCAATGGTAATTCCTTTGAGTACAAATATCGTAAACACGATCATCAGTCCGTATTCTTTAAAAGCAAGGATCAGGATCAGGTATGTGATAAATAAAATAAAGGTTCCTCTTTGTTCACGGATCGTATATCGATCAAATCTCGGAATTTTATCAAATGGTAGCGTGCTCACCATTAAAAATGATATGACTACAATGATCGGGATGAGGGCTGAATTTACACCGTTCTCAAGAAATGAAAACAACTCTAACGAATCTTTGAACGTCAGAAAGAAGGCTCCTAAAATGATGGCTTGTGCAGGAATGGGTAAGCCTATAAAAAACCCCTGAGACGGTTGTAAGCGGGCATTTACATTAAAGCGCGCCAACCGTACAGCTCCGCATAACGGTGGCAATGCACTCACGATGATCCCAACAAAACCTAGTTCGTGTAAACTCCAGCTATAGATCAAAAACCCGGGGGCCACCCCAAAGGAGACCATATCACTGATAGAATCAAGTTCAATACCAAAATCACTGGTGGCGTTTGCCAGCCGCGCCATCAATCCGTCAAAAACATCAAATAGTCCGGCCAAAGCAATTAGCCATGCTCCCAGTACATAATCTTCATTGGAAATGGATATGATAGCCAGGAAGCCGCTGAAGAGATTCATCAGGGTAAAGAAACTCGGAACTGCAATACGTTTATTTACAGGAGGCTTTATTTCTTTACGTCGCTTTTGTCGCTGTTTGAATGAGTGATATTTCTTTTGGATCGGATATTTCATGATTCAATAATTCCGAGTACTGATTCTCCGGCAATGGTTTTGTCTCCTTCCCTAACCTGAACGGTTACGTTACCCGGAACTACGACATCCATTCGGGAACCAAATTTCATGATACCAAAACGATCGCCGGCAATAAGCTCATCACCTTCTTTAATATTATACACTATACGTCGTGCAAGAAAGCCGGTGATCTGCCTGAAAAAGATCCTGGTGTTTGATGGATGCAGAACTCCAAAATCAGCTCTTTCGTTAAGTTCAGAGGCATGTTCTGTCCACGCCATTAGATACTCGCCCGGATGATATTTTACGTATTCAAGATTACCGGAAACGGGATTTCTGTTAACATGAACATTTAACGGGGAAAGAAAAATACTGATCTGTGTCGCCTTTCCTCCAATATAAACGTCTTCTTCGATCTCTTTCACAAACACGATCTTACCATCAGCCGGTGAGATGATCAGGTTTTCTCCGGAAGGTGTTACCCGATCGGGATCCCGAAAGAAAAAGATGGTCAAGGCTGTCAGGCCAAAAAATAGGATATACAAGATGGTCGCTATCCATTGCGGTAAGTAATAGCCGGCAAAACCGCTAATTAATACCGAGACGAGTAAGACAAATCCAATAGTACCGTAACCTTCTTTAGAGATCATATTTTAGAGTCCGAAGTACCTGAATGCATCGTTAAACATAACAAAAATGAAGAGGCCAATCATAAGGAAAAAGCCGATCTGTTGTGCAACCATGCGTACTTTTTCAGACGGTTCTCTTCTGGTTATTCCTTCGTAAAGCAGAAAAACAAGATGACCTCCGTCCAAAGCAGGGATCGGTAAAATATTCAGAATGGCAAGGGTGATGCTCAATAAAGCTGTGATGTTCCAGAAACCGATCCAACCGGCCTGATCGGTAGCTTCCCGCGTAATGTTGGCAATGGCAATGGGACCACCCAGATTTTGGGTAACAGAAATATCTCCGGTCAACATTCTGGCAAAGCCCTGAAGAATTCCGGTGGTTTGTTCCATAGTTTGATTGTAACCCTCTCCTATAGATTCAAAGAACCCATACTCAATTCTTTCGAATCCCAATGATTGTGGGTTTGGTGAAGCGATCCCAATAGTCTTGCTTTCCTGATCGGGCATGATCGATGCATAAAACAAAGAGTCGCCCCTCATTACACCAAAATTAATGGTTGTATCTGCTTCCTGTATTATTTCTACCAGTTGTACCCAATAGTTTACGGATTCACCATCGGCAGATACAATCTTGTCACCTGCTTTGAGTCCGGCTTCAGCAGCTGGTCTTCCGGCAGGGACTGATGAGATCTCACTTGGCAGCATATAACTGATGTCCAGAAATCCACGGGTTTGAAGGCTGTCTAAATAATTTGGAGTAACCGGTACGTTAACATTCTGACCATCACGCTGTACCGTATAGTTAAGGTTGTCAGACGTCAACTCAGAGGCTGATACGAGATCACTGAAATAAGTAACTTTTTTACCATTTACCCCAATGATCTTATCTCCTGTCTCAAACCCAATTTCATTCAATATAGATGTTTCAGGCACATAAATTCCCTGAGATTCCTGTATTGGCAGTACGGCTTTACCATTAGAATAGGTCATCCCAAAATAAATAAAGAAAGCCAGAATCATGTTAAAGATCACACCGGCTGTAATAGTAATGATACGTTGCCATACGGGTTTGCTTCGGTATTCCCAATCTTCCGGTTCTTTTTCCAGATGATCAGTATCCATACTTTCATCGATCATGCCTGAGATCTTCACATAACCGCCTAATGGTGTGGCTCCAATACAATAATCGGTATCTCCTTTTTGAAAGCCCCAAACTCTGGGTGGAAAACCGATCGAGAAGCGCTCAACTCTCATGCCGAATAATTTAGCCGCTAAAAAATGGCCCAACTCATGTACAAAAACGAGGATCATAATAGCCCCGCCGAAAATGAGTAATGTATTTAGTAAACTTAAAAACCAGTCCATGTAATTTATTTAAATATTGATGCTGCGAATGCTCGCGTTTCTTTGTCTATATCTTTAATACTTTCAAGACTCAAACTATCATTCAAATCTATTTTCGCCAAACTTTGTTTCACGATTTTTGGGATTTGAATATAACCAATTTCTTCATTCAAAAATCTCTCAACCGCTACCTCATTGGCGGCATTCAATACGGCAGGAGCAAACCCTCCCATCTGGATACTTTCCATGGCTAATTGAACACAGGGGAATTTGTCAAAATCAACCGGTTCAAACCTAAGATCCTGAAATTCAGACCAATTCATCCTCGGAGTATCTAAAGGTAACCTATCCGGGTAGCCAAGGGCGTAAGTGATCGGCACTTTCATGTCTGGCAGTCCGAGCTGTGCTTTACTTGAACCGTCTTTGAACGTAATGATCGAGTGAATGATGCTTTGTGGGTGTATGACAGGCTCTATATCCTCAACAGGAACACTGAATAGCCAGTGCGCTTCAATGATCTCAAGTCCTTTATTCATCATGGTTGATGAATCTATGGTGATCTTGTCTCCCATCGACCAGTTTGGATGATCAAGAGCCTCCTTTAACGTTACATTTTGTAATTGATCAGAAGTATGTTCTCTAAATGGCCCACCACTCGCTGTGATGATGATCTTTTCAATGTCAGATACCTTTTCACCAGCCAAACATTGAAGCATGGCACTGTGTTCAGAATCAACAGGGATCAGTTCCCCCTTGGAATGTTTTAATGCCTCCATGATGATCTGCCCGCCAACTACCAAGGATTCCTTATTAGCTAAAGCAACTTTTTTATTGGCTTGAATTGCCTTCAATGTAGATTCAAAACCGGCGAAACCTACCAGGCTATTCAGTATAATATCTGCCTCACCAAGAGTGGCCAGTGCCGTCAAATGTTCAACACCGCTTATGATCTTAACGGAGGATGAAACGTGATTCCGAAGATCAGAATAATACTCAGGGTTGCAGATCAATGCATATTTGGGAGAAAATTCCTGAACTTGATGTGATAACAGTTTCCAGTTAGAATGAGCCGATAAAGCTACTATTTCAAACCGTTGTGGATGTTGCCGAACCACTTCAAGAGCCTGCGTACCAATAGATCCGGTAGAACCCAGAATAACTAATTTTTTCTTTTCCACTCTTAGAGATGAATATGATTCAGTTAAAATTATCTTTATGAACGGCGTTCAAGGTAATAAATGACAGCTCAAAACCCCATTTCTTTTGCGACTTCAAACATTTGTGCGTGTGCCGTAACTGTCTCATTCAATGTTGGGGCATAACCACCTGAAAGTAACAGAGTGATCGGTTTATTCCATTGTTTAACCGTTTCCAAGACTATACGATCTCTTTCCCGTAAACCGGACAATGTCAACGACAATCGGCCAAAGTGGTCTCTTTCAAGAGGATCGATCCCTCCAAGATAAAACACTAGGTCCGGTTCAAATTCGATCCTGATCCTATCCAAGGCATCTATTAATGCGGTTTGATAATCGCGATCTCCGGTTTTATCCGGGAGACCTATATCCAAATTAGAAGGTGGTTTCTTAAACGGATAATTATTTTGCCCGTGTATAGAAAATGTGTACACCGATTCATCATGTTCAAATATGTGAGCTGTTCCATTCCCCTGATGCACATCACAATCTATCACCAATACTTTATTCACCCACATGGATTGCTGCAATACACGAATAGCAACAGCCACATCATTGTAAACACAAAAGCCTTCTCCGTGGTCAGGCATGGAATGATGAGTGCCTCCTGCCAGGTTTCCCGATAAACCATCCTGTAATGCCATTAATCCGGCATTGATGGTCCCTTGGACAGCCAGTCTGGAACGTACGGCCAGGGATTTACTCCAGGGCAGTCCCATCCTTCTGATCTCCTTTCTGTCCAGTTCACCAGTCCAGACTGCGTTTGCATACCGATCGGAATGAACCGTGATCAAACTTGGAAATTCAACTAACGAAGGTGTTATTACGTCTTTCTCTTGTACTATGTTATGACTAGTCAGGTAGCTATGCAGGCCACTGAATTTTTTCATGGGAAACACATGGTCATCAGGTATATCCGCTACGTAATACGGGCTGTAACTTACTCTCAACTTAACTTTCCTGATCGAGTTTGATCAAAGCCATCATTCTTCCACTCTTCTCTTTCTGACGTCGATACGAATACAGATCTTCGTTATCTATCGTACACTTCTGGTGTACTTCAATATTCTCTACAGGAACGCCTTCGTTAATTAGCTGATCTTTTAAAAATAAACTCAGATCTACATGTGGCTTCTCATAAGACGAATAGTCCACATATTGTGATGGAAATTGTTGGGCAACTTCCGGGCCTACCTCAAAATTCTTGAGAGATATACATGGACTGATAAAAGCTTTTATATGTGTTGGGTCAGCGCCAAGGTCTTTCATTTTATCTAATACCTTGATACAAATGTTACCCGCAGCTCCTCTCCAACCGGCATGAGCCGCACCAATAACCCGGTTTTTACTGTCTCCCAAAAGAATGGCTGCACAATCTGCTACCTGAATTGCCAGAACCAGATTACCTTTATTAGTAACCATACCATCCGTATCAGGGTACTCACCCCCAACATTTACTTTTTCAATGTGAGTTTTATGAACCTGTTTGGCATAGGCTAACTGTTGGCTATCAATTCCCAGTTCTCTCATCAGTAGTTTTCGGTTTTGAGCCACAACTTCCTGCAATTCGTCAGTATTTAAACCAAGATTAAGCCCTGCGATTTTATGATCTGAGTTAATGTTCTCTTGGTTTCTTAGAGTAAACCAACTGGAAATACCCACTCCATTCAATTGATTGGGTCGAATAAATTCAATCTGGGTAGACTTCATCTAATTTCATTTTTACCAGACCGAGCGGGAATTCCTGTCCGGTCCATAGTTTAAATGACTTAGCGGCCTGATGGATCAACATATCCAGTCCGCCAACCGGGATACCATCTACTTTTTTTGCTTGTTTTAAAAATGTGGTTTCCTGAGGATTATAAACAACATCGTAACAAATTTTACCCGATAACATTTCAATTTGGTCACTCTTAACCGGAGATGCTTCTGTATTTGGAGTCATACCCAATGGTGTTGCGTTGATTATAATGGAGGCATCCTCAGCGTAAGCCGTCCAGTTATCATAATTACACATAGTCACAGAACCTGAAGGATCATATTGGCCCGGCCTTCTGGAAACCATAACTATTTCATCCACCCCCATGTCTTTAAGAGCATAACAAATAGCTTTAGTGGCTCCACCGGTTCCAAAGATCACCGCACGCTCTCCATAAAGTTCATCTGCATATTCCTCAATGGGAACCCGGAATCCGTATTCATCGGTATTCTCACCAATTATTTTACCATCCCGTTTTACGATCGTGTTGATCGCCTCGATCTGTGCGGCTTCCATACCCAAAGTATCCATGGCTTCAAACATGGTTTCCTTATAGGGTATGGTCACATTAGCGCCAAGGAACTCCAGTTTGTTAAAATGGGAAATAAGGCTTGGTATCTCACTTTGTCTGACCCCAACGGCATGATATTCGGCCTTAAGTCCATGATGCTGAAGGGCTGTATTATGCATCAAAGGTGACACACTGTGACTGATGGGACTTCCAATTAACAAATAATGCGGGTATTGGCTCGATTCAGAAGCCAGGAATTCACTGAAATTCATGATAATGATCTATTGACAAAAAAAATGCGCATCGGTTAGGATGCGCACTTAACAAATAATAGTAATTGAATCTGCTTACGCAGTAACTTCTTCTTTCTCTTCGTCTGACTCAATTGGAGTCTCTTTGAAAGTACCGCCTTCAGCCAATTCCTTAAATTTCTTAAGGTCTTTAGCTAATTGAGCCGGTGAATCTTCAATAAAAGAAGCTAGTTCTTCCTCAGGCTCCCCGAAAAATGTTCGGTAGTCTAATGAAAACTCAACACGAGTTCGCTCTCCATTATCAAGCGGAGTGAAGCGAATGGTTCCGGTTTGGTTCAGATTACCACTGATGGTGATCCATGCAAAACGGGTGTTGCGTAGATTGTCAATGAGGTTAGTGGTCCAATTGTACTCTTCGTCCCCAATCATTGTTTTGTACTCAAAAGTTTGCGAGTTAATTCGCTCAACTTTATCGATGCGTTCCAGAAACTTAGGAAAATCAACTGGGTTACTTAAGAGTTCGTAGACTTTGGCAAGAGGTAGATCAATTTCGATTCTTTCGTGCGCCATAATTTAATACTTGGTAGTTATGATCGTTAGAATTGTATTCTTTTGATGAACTGGTTGTCATGGAAAAAGGCAGGACTCATCCAGATTGTTCCAAATTTACGGATAATATGACTAAGCCTCAATTATCCAGAGGTATAAAAATCTATTTTCTTTAACTTTTTTATGATAAAATGTCTTTTCTTGGAAAGATTTTGCTTTTACCCTACTCACTTTTCCAACCTCTTCTCAAGAATACTTACGATATCCTCATGTATAGCCTGAATATCCTGACCGGCATCTATTGCTTTGAACCGTTCCTCCGTTTTTGACAAGTGTTCAAATCCTTCAAACACATTTTGGAAGAAGCTATCTCCGGAAAGCTCCATACGGTCCTTCTCAAATTGCCTGGTTCGTTCAGCTGCTTCTTTAAGACTCAGACGAAGGTAAAAGGTTAGATCCGGTACGAGCTGGTGAGTAGCCACTTTATTGATCTGCTTGATCTGTTCTATCGGAATACTCTTCCTGCCAAACCCCTGATAGGCTGTAGTGGAATCAAAGAACCTGTCAAGTATTACTATGACATCTTTTTTGAGTAATGGCAGTAATTTTTCGGCCACCAGTTGTGAACGGGCCGCTGAGAATAACAATAGTTCAGTTACGGGATCGATATCTATTTCCGGGTTAAGCAGCATACCTCTTATCATTTCAGATACATCCGTACCACCGGGTTCTCTGAAAACATTAACCTTGTAACCTTTATCATTTAAATATTTTTGCAGCAGATCGATCTGAGTAGATTTACCGCTTCCATCTATGCCTTCAAATGTTATTAACATGTTGTTATTTGATTGGGAGACATTCTCCCGGTTTTAAGTTTCTCAATTCATCAATGCACAAACACAGGCCGTATTTACAATATCTTCCCAGCTGCAACCTCTCGAAAGATCCATCATTGGTTTGGCAAGTCCCTGAATGACAGGACCGGTCGCCGTAGCACCTGCAAGTCGCTCAGTGATCTTATAACTGATATTACCGGCATCCAGGTTAGGAAAGATAAACACATTCGCTTGTCCTGCCACCTCAGATCCAGGAGCTTTTCGATTTCCAATTGCCGGAACCGTAGCGGCATCGAACTGAAGCTCTCCATCTATCGGGAAAGAAAGATCATGGGTCTTGACGAGCTCTAAAGCATTTCTAACCAAATCGATCCGTTCGTGTTCTGCACTACCCTTCGTTGAAAATGAAAGCATGGCAACTTTAGGTTCATTACCCGTTACCTTCTCATGGGTTTGAGCCGAATCAATAGCTATGGTAGCCAGCTGCTTTTCATTAGGGTATGGCACAACTGCACAATCACCGTACGTGTAAACCCTGCCATCTTCAAAGCTCATAATAAACACACTTGAGACAACATTAGACCCTTTTTTTAACCCTATGGTCTGAATAGCTGCCCGCAATACATCTCCGGTCGTGGACACTGACCCGGCCACGGCACCATCGGCATCACCATTTGCAAGCATGGAGGCTGCAAAGAATAATGGATCTTTAACGATCTCCATACTTTCAGCCTCGGTTATTCCTTTATGTTTTCTTCTTTCGTAAAACAAAGAGGCGTAGGTGCTCAATCTTTTATCAGAAACCGGATCAACTGCTTCGAGGTCTTTGGGAATGTCACCTTCCTCATTCCTTATCAGAATGGGGTGTGCCAGATTGTTATTTTTAAGAAATTCAGCCGCTTTGATCACACGCTCATCTGAAGAACGCGGTAATACGATTCTTTTTGGGGATCGAGACGCTCTTTCTCTTATGTCTTGTATAAAACTCATTATCCTATCAATAAAATGATTGAAATTACTGCAGCAGCTAATCCTGACCACTGCTTTACGGTTGGTTTATCTTTCCAGATCCATACACCGATCAATGTGCCTAAAATAACCAACGATACATTAACAATTGGAAATACCACTGAACCCGGCATCAATTTAAGGGCATATATCAGAAAAATAGAGGAATATAGATTTACAATTCCAGTAGCTATACCATACCCAATCTCTTTAAAGGTAAAATGAAGTTTACCCCTTTTTATCAAAATCCCCATACCGGTTAGGAAAGATATGATGAAAATACCGGACACAAAGAGTTCCTCTGAAAGTTGAGTTGAAAACAGCCTTTCATAGACCTTTAAACTTGAATCTGCAGCACCGGTCATCAAAAAGATCAGCACAGGCAGCCAGGCATCTGATATACCGGATATACTCTTAGTTTTGATCTTTGGCACCATTAAAAGCAAGGCGCCTAAAGCTATTACAATCCCCAGATACCGTACCGAGGCTAATTCCTCATTAAATACAAACAAACTCACCGCGATCGGGAATATAAGCGACATACGCATAGCAGCAATACTTACCCCCATGCCAACTCGGTCAATTGAACGACTGTAGGCCACCAGGTTACCTATGAAGATCAATCCGAGGATCACCATCATCCCTCCGATCACAAAACCGTGATCGGTTACATTAAGGCTAACGTTTTCAAATTCGGCAGAATTGAAGATGCTTATGAGTGAACCGGCCAGGTAATTTATAACAAGGATATTCATCACTCTCATCCTGTTGTTTTCAGCAACTTTGAGGATCTGAGCTATGGCAAGAGAACAGCTTACACTAAAAAAAATATACAGGAATCCCATCAATCAACTAACTGAAGGTCATTTTTCCCAATGAGTACCGGATCCTGAGGGCGATCATAAATACTTCGGGAGCGAAATGGCACGTTTCTCTGAAGGTGATCAAAGATCTGATCCAGACCAGTTTTCCGTTGCTTTAAGGCCTCGGCAAGATAATAGGTGAAAATACTATGCCGATTCTTTTCACCGGTTGATGAAGTAAAGATACCTGAACGCTGATCTGTTTGTGATGAAAAGATAACCGCAGACCTTGAGATCGTATTTACCAAACCTGAAACCACAGATTGATATCTCAAATTTGATTTATCGGATTCCACGATATCAAGATCAACTATTCCAATAACCTGCTCAACCTCTGATCCTGATATTTGATCAAAAAGAGATGTTAGGTTGATCAGGACATTATTTTCTTCGCTATGGTTCACACCTGCCAGATATAATTTTCCATCCTGAATAATACCGTACCCATTGATGTAGACCAGCACTTTATTCCGATTAGTGTCGACCAAATTAGTTAACCGGTTAGCCGCAGAATTGAGCTGTTCAGCTGAATCTATGTTAGAACTTTTGATAATATTATTTGATCGGATACCAAATCCCTGTTTGAAGTATTCTTCCATCAATTCACTGTCCCGATCACCATAGGTTCTTTCGCTTAAACTACCGGAATATTGATCATTTGAGATGATCAGTGCCGCAGTATTAGTTGATAGATCTCCTAATTCCGGTATATCCCTTTCAACATCTATTGAGCCAAAGGGTATATTCGGGATCGTTACAACGGTGAGATCAGAGGAAAATTCAGATGGTCTCCAGATGGTATAAACATCATTTGCTGAGATCCATGTTTCTGATATCCCATACATTACTTTAAACCAATCCCCTTCCCTCTCAACCATTTTAAGTTGACTACCCTCTGCCAGATCTGTTAGTACATTATCTGTATTCACTTCTGCGGCATTTCTGAGTGGAGTGATTTCAGAATTAACAACGACAAACTGCTCAAAAACAGATGAAACCGGAGTGGTTGTAACCGTTTTTAATGTATCATATTCAACTGTGATCCTGATCTCGTGTTCAGGTTCTTCTCCAAACAGATCCGCGTCAAGTTCATCCGCAAGATTGACCGATATATTATTGTCATTGAATGCATAAGTTTTGTTTTGTATCAAAAGGCTGTCACCATATGCAATGGTGACTTTGGGCAACTCATCAGTATATGGTAACGTCTCAATGGTGTCTGCAACCATAGTAGTACCGGTCTTACGTAAAAGCCTGGTCTCTCCCGTTTTGGTAGGTTCATCTACCGGTTTCATATTCAGAAAAGATAAACCTGAAAGCAGCGTACCGGCCCCTATCAAAGAATATCTCTGCAGATCAGAAGGTTGCTGTAGCAACTGATCAGAAAAGGCCGCATAGTAGGAAAGACCGGCACCGGCTAAGCCAAGCATGACGTATCCAACACGAGGCCGGTATCTTTGAATATACCTTTCTGTTTTGATCCGTTGTGCATACTCATACGTGTTGATAGCCATCAGGTCTGCATCAAATATGGGGGCCTGAGGGGTTATCACATCATTAGGATCCAAAAAGAACTCTGAGTCTATCAGTTCATAATCACTGATATCCATGGCATCTTCTTCAATAACTACCCAGCTGGTGCTCGAACACGAAACGAAAAAAATCGCTGCAGTTATCAAAAACAAAACAGACTTCACCCTGCTTCCAATAGGACTTTTATTAAAAGTCCGGGCAGTGTTTTTGATCCATTTTGTATAGTTTAGGCCCATGGAGTTTGTTTGGATGCTGTTGCAATTTTGGCCGCATCAATAGCGATAACCAATTCCTCATTGGTTGGAATAACGTGCACTTCTGTGTCTGAATCTTCAGTTGTGATCAGGGTTGATTCACCGCGATCCTTATTCTTGTTCAGATCCAGTTGAACACCTGCAAAGTCCATGTCTTCCATGATCTTTTCACGTATAGGGGCTGCGTTCTCTCCAATACCACCTGTAAAGATGATCGCATCCACCCCATTCAGAGCTGCAATGTACGAACCTATGTATTTGCGTACCCTGTAACAAAACACGTCAACGGCTTCAATGCACCTGCGGTCGCCATTTTCAGCCTCTTCAAGAAGGTCACGCATATCGGCAGCATATCCGCTCAACCCAAGCAGACCACTGTGTTTGTTCAACAGAGCGTGCACATTGGCCAGAGATAGCTCTTCTTTTTCGATCAGATAAAACAGGATAGATGGATCAATATCACCGCTTCGGGTTCCCATAACGAGACCTTCAAGTGGCGAAAATCCCATACTGGTGTCGTAGGATTGACCATCTTTGATAGCAGTGACAGAACACCCATTACCCAAATGACAGGTTATGATCTTTGAGCCTTCTTTTTTTCTTTGTGTCTCTTTGAAATACTTTCGGCTTACGTAATAGTGAGATGTTCCATGAAACCCATATTTCCTGATCTTATATCGTCTGTACAAACGATTTGGTATGCCGTATAAAAAGGCATGCTTAGGTATGGAATGATGAAAAGCGGTATCGAACACAGCCACATGGGGAACGTTCGGTAAATGTTTTTTGGCAGCCCTGATTCCATCCAGATTTGGTGGATTGTGTAAAGGGGCAATGTCAAATGCCTGTTGAATGGCTTCTTCCACATCTTCATCAATGAGTACAGAATCCTTGAATGTCTCACCTCCATGAACCACCCGGTGGCCCACGGCTTCAATTTCATCAAGGGACTGAAGGTGATCATTATCTGCCTCGACCAATAATTCCATAACGGTCTTTAGAGCGGAGGCATGATTTTCAATGACCATCGTCTTTTTGAATGGCTTCTCCCCTTTGAATTCTTGTTTGATGATTGACGTTACAGCTCCAATTCGTTCAACCAACCCCTTACAAAGACAATCCTGACTTTCGGTATTAATGAGCTGATATTTTATTGAAGAGCTACCACAATTAATGACTAAAATTTTCATGAGTGAGTTAAAATGATATTACGGCTCCGATTCCTATCAAATTGCGAAATTTAAAATGCTTTTCTGTACCCATTGGTTCAGATAACCACAATGGAATTTCATAACGGATGGCTACACCTCGGTCTTTACCGAGATAATCCGGGATGTTTATTGAAAATTGTAATCCAACCCCGGCATCAGCGATCCATATTGGGTTCTCGCCCATTGGTAGTGTGATGGTTTCTTCTTTATCAAATGTGCGGCCAACATCACCAAACAGGTATGATCTGAGTTCAATAAAATCCCCAACTATGGTTCCATCCAGTTTTTTATTTATGAAATTCGGAAACTCAAATTCAGTGTTGATCGAGGCAATTGAATTATACTGAGGGGTTCCACCGGCACTGAGGATCTCAAAGTCGTGCCGGGTATAGCCTCTCAGATTGGGACCACTGGCGAAACTGATCAACCCATCACTCAGCCAGGTTTCTTTTAAGGTACCCTTAGCACGAGAAATTCCACTATTCAACCATTCCATAGGTAGCCCAAAACTGTATCCAAACAAATATTCAGGAGCCCCATTGTCTGTTACATATCCCCCAAAACCACGCAGCCTGAGCTTAAATAGATCGTTAAAGAAAATCTGCTCAGTGACCTCCAAAGTCCCGACTGTGAAATAATTCGATGCCTCATTTACATTTTGGAGCAAGGTTAACTGCAGATCGAATTTTTGTTTTTCCCACTTTTCACTGATCCAAAGATCCAAATTGACCATTGATTTCCAATCATTCTGCCATAACTGAGGATACGGCCGGTAAACCAGGTCTATCATCCTTTCCTGACTGAAACCAAGGGATAACTCCTTGAATTTCAATTCATCGAATCCGGGTTGCCAGCGCTTATTAAATGAAATTTGGTGGTAACTGTATCCGGTTCTTACCGTTGAGATCAGTTGAACATTGCCTTCGTTTGCAAAAGATGTAATTGAAGGGATCGGTTCAGTGAATGAAAAATAATATGAAACAGGATCTTCAGGAAGTGCGGTTCCCAGCCAAACTCCGGCTTCCATTCTGTGAGGGCCACTTCTGAATTCCCCTTCCATGTTGCCCGCCATTCTGATCCCAAGTCTTACACCATCAACAGAGTTGTACCAGGCATCCGGTGCAAAATTTAATTCATAGGAATCTGATTGAGCTTTCAGCCCCATTGGTATTAACAGCAGAAGTATAAAAAATATCAGATTTCTATGATCCACTCTGGAAGAATTTCTTGGATGTCGTTGGTTAAGATCTCATCAACGAGTTTTATCAATCGTTGTTGCTCAGGCCATTTCAGATATTCAGCTGCATCATTGGCTGAAATCCATTTAAAATCGGTATGCTCATCGTCCAGGTCAATTTGGGCACTCTCGGGAATTTGAGCAGCAAACGCAGGGATTGCGTGGATCATATCAGTCTTATGTTCATAAAACTGATTTACTGAAGGTATGGTCCAGAATTTCGCTGGTTTCAGTCCGGTTTCTTCCCTGAGTTCTCTTAAACCGGCCTGCCAGCTGGTTTCTTCAGGTTTGATCTTCCCTCCGATCATCCGCCATTGCCCGGCATAGATCTTCCTGGATGACCGCATGAAGACAAGGAATTGAACCTTGCCCTCAACAAGCCTGTAAGGATAGACATCGATGAGTTTTTTCATCTTCTTGTGAGTTATCAGTCGATCTCAATTTTTAGTATTT
The DNA here is from genome assembly GCF_002911695.1 of Gracilimonas amylolytica. Classification (GTDB taxonomy): domain Bacteria; phylum Bacteroidota; class Rhodothermia; order Balneolales; family Balneolaceae; genus Gracilimonas; species Gracilimonas amylolytica. Next base: position 60,230 of record NZ_PQBS01000007.1, on the reverse strand, counting down.
CCAGTTCCAGCTTACCTGCGGGTACATCAACTTCAACTACTTCACCTTGTTCCCTGCCAAGCAGTGCCTTCCCAATCGGAGATTCAATGGAGATCTTTCCCGCGGCAAAATCAGCTTCATTCGGAGATACGATCGTGTACTTCATCTCTTTATTCATTTTTTTGTTGAGAATAGTAACCGTTGTAAGAACCCGAACCTTTGACAGATCCAGGTCTTTTTTATCTAAAACCCGTGCATTGGCAAGTGCATCCTCAAGTTTGGTAATTCTGTCCTCCAAATGACCCTGTGCTTCTTTGGCTGCATCATATTCGGCATTTTCACTAAGGTCACCTTTAGCTCGGGCTTCAGCGATCTCTTCAGCGATCTCCCTGCGACCTCTGGTTTTAAGGTCTTTTAACTCAGCATCAAGTTTATCATAGCCTTCTTGAGTCAAATATTGAACTTTACTCATAATCTCTTTTATTAATCGGTTTCTAAAAATAAAAAAAGCAACCTACCGGCGGCAGGTGGCTTTTACTTTCATTTGCATTATGCCTTAAAATAAGAGCTTAATTGATGGATTTCCATCTCTGTTTTTATAAACAGCTATTCCTGTAAATCATTTTCAAAATAAGCGTTTAGTTATGATATTTGGGACCAAGAATTTTATTAAATGAATCATTGATGTTTGGAGTAGCACCGGAAATCCTGTTTGTATATGGCCTCATCCTGCTGGCAGTAGTATTATTTGTTAACAAACGGATCTCATTTGATATCACTTCCCTGATCCTGTTAGCCATTCTGGTCGTATCAGGAATTCTTACCCCCAAAGAAGGCCTCTCAGGATTCAGCAACCCTGCTACCGTTACTATAGCCTGTATGTTCGTTTTGAGCGAGGGCCTCAGAAAAACGGGAGCACTCGATATCGTTGGGGATTTTTTTTACCGGCTCAGTAAACTCAACTTCCAGATCGCCATTCTGATCATCATGTTAGTGGTTGGAGTGATCTCAGCCTTCATAAACAACACGGCAGCCGTAGCCATTTTTATTCCTGTGATCATTGGGTTGTCAAAAGATCTTAACCAAAGTGCCTCCAGGCTTTTGATGCCGATGTCCTTTGCAGCTATGTTCGGTGGTGTATTTACATTGATAGGAACCTCAACAAACCTGTTGGTTGATTCAATTGCCAGAGATAATGATATGGCCGGTTTCTCTATATTCGAATTTGCACCGGTGGCCGCAATATTTTTTGTAACCGGTTTCATTTACCTGTTTACAGTAGGTATTAAATTAATTCCTGAGCGGCGAAAGGATCAGTCACTGACAGATACTTTTGACATGCAAAGCTACCTGACTGATGTGGTTCTTCAACCCAATTCTGAGTTTGTCGGTACTCCCTTAAAAAATACCGAACTCATCAAAGACCTGGATCTTGATATAGTTGAAGTTTTTGATGCAAAGATGCGATCTAAACCTGACAGGCAAACTATCACACTTGAAGCAAACGATGTGCTCAGGATCCGTGGAAGCGTAAAAGAATTGAACAAATTGCTGAACCGGGAAGATGTTTTGATAAAACCAACCAAAGGCTGGGCAGATCAGGATTTTGAACTTGGGAATGCTCAACTTGTAGAAGCTGTGGTAGCGCCTGAATCCTCTTATGAAGGCAAAAAACTAGATCAGCTTGGATTATATCATCAGTTTGAAGGCATTGTATTGGCAATTCGCCAAAAAGGTAAAGTTGAACAAGAGCATTTGTCAGATATTCGATTGCGAAGTGGTACTTCGTTGCTGATCTATGTTAAGAAAGAACGGGTAAACGATATAAAAACCTCGGAAGAGTTTGTATTGGCTACAGAGATCAACCTTCCGGATCACAACACCTCTAAGATTCCGATCGCTATTGCGATCATTGCCGGGGTTGTTGGATTTGCAGCATTTGGGGTGTTACCGATCGTTGCCACTGCTATATGTGGTGTGATCCTAATGATACTGACCGGTTGTTTAGCAAATGAAGAAGCCTACCAATCTATTAACTGGAAAGTGATTTTTCTGTTAGCAGGTGTCCTCCCCCTGGGGATCGCCATGCAAAAAACCGGAGCCGCACAATTAATGGTTGATGGTGTGGTCACTCATTTTGAATCTCTTGGCCCAACAGCAGTCCTCTCTGCCTTCTTCTTTTTATCTATGATGCTCACAAACTTGATCTCAAATCAGGCAACGGCTGCACTCCTTGCTCCGATTGCCATTGAGGCTGCATCAACTATTGGAGTAGATGCCACACCATTTTTAATAGCCGTCACTATGGCAGCCTCTTTAAGTTTCATGACCCCTATTGGCTACCAGACCAATACAATGATCTTTGGCCCGGGTCAATATAAATTCACTGATTTCGCGAAAGTTGGCACTCCACTCAACATTCTTTTCTGGATTATTGGTACCTTTGCGATCCCGTATTTCTGGCCATTTTAAAACGACAAATGCACAACTTTCTGTTTAAATATTTACCCATTCTGGAAGTACTCAGAAATTATGATCTGTCAAAATTTAAAGCTGATCTGATCTCAGGCTCAACGGTTGGGGTTGTTCTTATACCTCAGGGAATGGCCTATGCTGTAATTGCAGGGCTGCCCCCGATCTATGGACTATATGCCGGACTGATCCCATTATTTGTGTATCCATTTTTTGGAACCTCCAGACACATTTCAATTGGACCTGTTGCCATAGATATGTTGATTCTTGCTGCCGGCCTCGGGTTTTTAGTAGGAAGTGATTCAACCGAAAAAGTCACTTTTGCCATCCTTATAGCTGTCATGACCGGTACCTTTCAGGTTTTGATGGGATTTATGAAGCTTGGTTTTGTTTTCAACTTATTCTCCCGGCCGGTCATTTCCGGATTCACCATTGCCGCTCCTGTTATTATAATAGCCAGCCAAATGGGAACACTGCTCAATATAGATGTACAGAACTCACAATTCATTCATGTAATGATCATGGATGTTTGGGACCAACTCGGTAATATTCATTTTCCATCATTTGGTCTGTCAGTGTTCTTTATTCTCTTTCTGTTACTTATGAGAAAGTATTATGCTAAACTGCCTGAGTCAGTCATTCTCGTAACTATTACCATCATTGTGGTTTCATTTATAAGTATCTCCCAATGGGGGATTGATCAAGTTGGGGCCATACCGGTTGGCTTGCCGGAATTTGCCCTGCCAAAATTCGATATGGAATCGATCAGGAAGATAGCATCGAATGCATTTACCCTGGCCCTTATACAATTCATGACAGTGGCTTCATTATCCAAATCATTTGCCAGAAAACATGGTTACACGGTCAATCCTAATCAGGAGCTAATTGCTGTGGGTGCCAGTAACATTGCCGGAAGTTTATTTCAATCCCTGCCGGTTTCTTCCAGTTTTACCCGCTCTGCCATTGCCGAACAAGCCGGAGCAAAAACCTCACTGAACAATGTGTTTGCAGGAATATTGATCCTGTTTACGCTGCTTTTTCTAACGCCTTTATTTGAGATCTTACCTGAACCTTTACTGGGTGCCATCATAGTAGTATCAGTAAGTGGACTCATTGATATCAAAGAGCTTAAATTCCTAGTCAATACTAAACGCAGAGATGCACTCGTGGCATTGATCACTTTCATAAGTGTCTTGGCGATTGGTATTCAGGAAGGTATCATAATTGGTTTGGTTTCATCCGTTCTGGCATTACTCCTAAAGATGAGTAAACCAACCGTTGCTGAACTTGGACTGATGCCAGAAACACGTGATTTTAAGAACAAAGAACGATTTTCTGAGGTTAAAACCATTCCCGGCATTTTAATTCTTAGAGTGGATGCCCCCTTCTCTTTCGTTAATGCGGAGTTCTTCAAAAACTATATACTTGAAAAAAGCATGAACGGATCTGAGGCACCCAAATACGTGATCATTGATGGAACCACAATTGGTGACCTTGATATTTCGGCTATGGATTCTTTGTTAATGATTATCGAAACGCTCAACAAACAAGGAATTGAACTATACATTTCAGGCTTGATCGGACCGGTTCGGGATGTGATCCGAAAGTCTGATATCAGCACCTTTGTTAAATCAAATCGGTTCCACAATACGGTTCATGACGGAGTGAAAGCAGCTCTCAAAAAACTTGATTCGGAAGATGGAGGTCATCGACTGGAAGAATACAACAAGTTTTGTGCCTGACCTGCAAACTTCTGTTACTACTTTAATTTTTAAAGGTTCGTTTTAAAAATTGAGGCATTCATTTCTTATCTTCGACAAAAAACAGACTAACTCACTCTAATGCCCAATAAAAAACGAATTCTTGTTACTTCTGCCCTTCCCTATGCAAACGGTCCTATTCACCTTGGTCACCTTGCAGGAGCTTACCTTACACCGGATTTTTATGTCCGATACAAACGACGTACTGATGCCGACGTGGCATTTATTTGTGGATCCGATGAGCATGGCGTTCCTATAACAATCGCCGCTGAAAAAGAAGGCGTATCTCCTCAGGATATTGTGGATAGATACCATGGAATGAACAAGAAAGTATTCGAGGACTTCGGGATCTCTTTCGATTACTATGGGCGTACCAGCTCAAAAGTACACCATGAGACCTCACAGGAATTCTTCACCACCCTAAATAATAAAGGGTTCTTCAAGAAAAAGACCGAAGAGCAGCTCTATGATCCAAAGGCAGACATGTTCCTCCCAGATCGTTATGTAAAAGGAACCTGCCCGAATTGTGGATATGAAGAAGCCTATGGAGATCAGTGTGAGAAATGCGGTACCTCACTTTCCCCTACCGAATTGATCGATCCCTTCAGCGCCCTTAGCGGTGAAAAACCGGAACTCAAAAAAACGGAACATTGGTATATGCCGTTGGGTGATGTACAGCCAAAACTCGAGAAATGGCTGGATACCCGTGAAAACTGGAAACCCAATGTAATGGGTCAGGTCAAAAGCTGGCTCACCGATGGACTGGCAGATAGGGCTGCAACCCGGGATCTTAGCTGGGGCGTACCTGTTCCACTTGAAGAAGCCAAGGGTAAAGTACTCTACGTATGGTTTGATGCCCCTATCGGTTACGTTTCAGCCACTAAAGAATGGGCTCAGAAACAGGGGAATCCGGATCTTTGGAAAGATTACTGGCAAAATGAGGAGACCGAGTTATATCATTTTATTGGAAAGGATAACATCGTGTTTCACTGTATCATGTTCCCCATTGTATTAATGGAACATGGTGGATATGTGCTGCCAAAAAATGTTCCCGCAAATGAGTTTTTAAATCTTGAGGGTAAAAAACTATCCACTTCACGCGGATGGGCTGTGTGGCTGCACGAGTATCTTGAGGATTTTGAACCTGACCTTCTTCGTTATGCCCTTGGAACGACCCTGCCGGAATCTAAAGACTCTGATTTTTCATGGAAAGACTTCCAGATGCACATCAATACAGAGCTTGCAGATGTGTTAGGAAACTTCACAAATCGCTCACTTTCATTTACCGTCAATTATGTGGAAGGCAAGGTTCCGGAGTTAGTGGAACCATCAGATATTGACCTGGAAGCATTAAAAGCTATTGAAGATCAGAAAGAAAAGGTCACCCAGGCTTACGAGAATTTCCGTTTTAAGGAAGCGATCTCAGAGACCATGAACCTGGCCCGTATTGGAAACCGCTATTTCACAGAAACAGAACCCTGGAAAACCCGAAAGACCGAACCCATAAAAGCGGGTAACACGCTTCATGTGAGTTTACAGATCAGCGCAGCTCTCTCCTGCCTGTTTGACCCAATACTCCCAGATAAAATGAAACAACTGAGATCTCAGCTTGGGATATCCGATTCTTTTACATGGAATGATATCTCAAACAACATGCTGAAGGTCGGTGATTCAGTGATACAGGGCGACATACTATTTGAAAAAATTGAGGACGATATCATCGAAGAACAAATCCAAAAACTGCACGACAAAGCCAAAGAAGCAGATCCAACCCCTGATGTACCTGAACTTAAAGACAATATCGAGTTTGGTGATTTCATGAAGCTGGACCTGCGTGCCGGTAAGATCATTTCTGCTAAAAAGATCGAAAAATCCACCAAGCTTCTGGAGATCAAAGTGGACATCGGTATAGAGCAGAGAACGATCGTATCAGGTATCTCAAAATATTTTGAAGCAGATGAACTGGCAGGACAAAAAGTAAGCGTCGTAGCTAATCTGGCTCCCAAAAAACTTATGGGTGTTGAGAGTAAAGGCATGATCCTTATGGCAGAAAATCCGGATGGTTCCCTCAAATTTGTTGAAACCGATGCAGAACCGGGTAGCCCCATTACTTAATGCCTAATAATTCACATCAGCAATGCAGTATATCGGGAATAGAGGATTATCCCCTGGGATGTACTGTATCAGATAAGAATACCCTGTTCAGGTTGTTTTCGCCAAAGGCTCATTTTGTCGAAGTGGTGATCTTCGAACAGTATGAGGATGAAGAGGGATTAAGCTTCGTCATGGAAAAGAACCATGAAGGTGTCTGGAGTTGCCTTATTCAGGATGTGTTCCCGGATCATTGGTATGCCTACAAAATTCAGGGACCGGTTCATGACCATTTCTTTCTTTCTACTGATGAATTTATCGCGGATCCCCGAAGCAGGCATGTAACAACCAGGAACCATTACCTACAATATCCAAAAACCAGGATCTGTAATCCCACTGAATTTGACTGGGAAGATGACACCTTTGTTGTACCCGAAGACCCCAGGGATCTTATCATATACGAGACACACATCAAGGATCTTGTGGCACATAGTTCAGCAAAAACCAAAGTTAATGGGATTTACAACGATTTCCGGGAAGCTGAAGTTGGGGGTGTCAGTCACCTTAAAAGACTGGGAGTAAATGCAGTAGAGTTTTTACCTCTTCAAAAGTTTGCCTATTTCGAACCCCCTTTCAATGAAACGGTTCCAAACGGGATCAAGAATGTTTGGAATCCATATTCCATCAATTACTGGGGGTACATGACCTCCTTTCATTTTGCCCCTGAAACGGTCTATGCCTCTGATGCTACCTTAGAATTAAATAAGGTGAATGGAAGTACGGTTACCGCAGAACATGAACTTAAAGAACTGGTAAAAGCACTTCACAAAGAAAATATCACAGTTCTGATGGATGTGGTATATAATCATGCTTCTCACTATGACCTCAACCCTCTCAAATACACTGCAAAGGATCATTATTTCAGTTTAGATGACAGCGGTAACTTCACCAACGATAGCTGGACCGGTAATGATATTGATACGACAGCCAGGTATTCACGTGAATTGATCGTAGAATCTATCAAATATTGGATGAAAGAGTACCACATTGATGGTTTTCGTTTTGACCTGGCCGGTATCATAGATTGGGAAACGGTAGATCTGATCAGGGAAGAAGCACATAAGATCAATCCAAATGTTTTACTCATTGCTGAACCCTGGGGCAAAGAATATAAGCCTGATGGTTTCTCTGATCATGGTTGGTCATCCTGGAATGATCGGTTCAGAAATACTATAAAAGGGTATAATCCGAAGGAAGATAAAGGACTGATATTTGGAAACACGGGCCATAACACAAGATTTGGTCTGGAAAACTTGATACGCGGAACCCTCAGATCAGGCGAAAATGGATTATTCCACCATTCAGGTCATTCAGTAAACTACCTGGAAAGTCATGATGGATACACCCTGGGAGATTATATCCGCATTGCCTTAGACCCTGAAAAGGCTGACAAAGTCTTTGAAGATGTGAGCCACATAGCAGACCTGAATACTCAGGAAGAGTCTATTGCAAAACTTGCTGCCTTGGTTTTATTTGTTTCTCAGGGTATAACAATGATGCATGCGGGACAAGAATGGGCTCGCTCAAAGATCATTCGTGATCCCAAGAATATTGACTCACAAAAGGGTAAGATTGATCGAGACACATACAACAAGGATGATCGTACCAATTGGCTTAATTTCAACGAAATTCAGATCAATCAATCCTTATTTAATTATTATAAAGGGTTAATAAAACTTCGTTTAAACGCACCTGCGTTCAGGAGATCAAATCCTGAAGACATTCATTTCAAGGTTTATAACGACCCCTTACATATCACGTTCTCAATTGACGGAAAAAGTTCAGGTGATATGTATAATTACTTTGTATCATTGAACGCAAGTTTGGAGCAGGACTATGAGATCATACTACCGGAAGGTTATTGGGAAATAGTCGCAGATGATCAGCATTCAGGTATAAAAACTTTAAAAAGCGTTAAAACTAAGTATAATGTGCCTGCAAGCTCCGGAATTATTTTAAGAAAGTTGCGTGTGAGTAAAGCTTAAAATATTTTACGCCGTCTAAACAAATAACATCCTAAGGAGGAATACACTTGGCTGGAACAACCACCACTGACAGAGGTTCTTGGAATTCAAAACTTGGCTTTATACTCGCTGCGGCGGGTTCGGCTGTGGGTTTAGGTAACATTTGGGCCTTCCCAACTAAAGTAGCCACTCAAGGTGGCGCTGCCTATCTGATTATTTACCTGCTTTGTACGTTTGCCATTGGTTTTCCGGTAATGGCAGCAGAAATTGCCATTGGCCGTAAGTCAGGAAAAAATCCTGTTGGAGCATTCAAAGCTATTACCTCAAACAAATTCTTCCCATTGGTAGGTTTGTGGGGTGTTATATGTGGAGTGATGATCCTTTCCTTCTACACCGTTATTGCTGGCTGGGCATTTGGTTTTGCCTTCGAAGAGATCTTTTACTACTTCGGATGGGCAGCTGCAGCTGACTGGTTAACGGATACCGGAAACGGATTCAAAAACGCATTGATTGCCACCCTGTTTATGCTGGGTACTATCAAGATCATTACCGGTGGAGTCAGTGATGGTATTGAACGGGCAACTAAAGCCATGATGCCTTTGCTCATTAGTATCATCGTGATAATGATTATCTATGTATTGCTTCAGCCCGGAAGTGCTGAAGGTGTTCGAACTTACCTCCTTCCGGATTTCTCAAAGATCAATGCTGAATTGATCTTCTCAGCCATGGGTCAGGCCTTCTTCTCTCTCTCACTAGGTATGGGAGCCCTTATTACCTACGGCTCTTATCTGAACAAAAAAGAAAATATTCCCCAAGCGGCTGCTTTTGTAACGCTTGCAGATGTTGGTATTGCATTTTTAGCCGGTCTGCTGATCGTGCCAGCCATGTACCTGGCTCAAAGTCAGGGTATTAACATCAACGCCGGTGGTTCATTGGCCTCAAGTACAGATCTGGTATTTCAGATCTTGCCCGCCCTGTTCCACACGATTGGTGGTGGGGTTGGAATGTTGCTTGGTGTAACATTCTTCCTCTTGTTGAGTATTGCCGCACTTACCTCAACCATTTCACTTCTTGAAGTGCCGGTATCTTACGTGATCGATGAATTTGAGGTGAAACGTAAAAAAGCTGCCTGGTCCGTTGGGTTAGGAATTCTTGCAGTTTCCATCTGTGTGGCCTTCTTCCCTGTTATGATCGGTTGGTTCGATTACCTGTTCAGCAGTATTGGACTTCCATTAGGTGGATTCCTTATCTGTCTGTTTGTCGGTTATGTTTGGACCACTGATAGCGCCTTAACCGAAATGGAATACGGGTATGCCGGCATCAAGCAGACATTATTCTCAAAAGTTTGGCCGATATTCATCAAATTTATCTGTCCTGCTGCCATCCTTTATAACTTGATATCTAATTTCATTTAAACAGGTTTGTTATCCAAAGAGGCAGGTGCTATTTTTGGATGAATTTTTATTTAAGGAGAATCTAAGGAATGTCAAAAGTATCTACATCAGATTTCAGAAACGGAATGGTTCTGGATCTTGACGGTGAACTGTACTCGATCACTGAATTTCAGCATGTTAAACCCGGAAAGGGTCCTGCGTTTGTAAGAACCAAACTAAAAGGGATCATGAACGGTAAGAATATTGATAAAACCTGGCGATCAGGTGAAAATGCTGAGTCAGTGCGGGTTGAAACTCGCGATTACCAGTATCTGTACAATGATGGCGAGCTATACTACCTCATGCATACAGATACCTATGAACAAGTTCCGGTTAACGCCTCACAAGTTGAGCGAAAAGGATATTTTGTTGAAGGTCAGAATTGCACCGTGGTTGTAAATGCTGATGAGGAATCTATTCTCTATGCGGAACCTAAAGACCACATTGAGGTAACTGTTGAAAAAACCGATCCTGGGTTACGTGGCGACACGGCTCAAGGTGGAAGTAAACCGGCTACCCTGGAATCGGGTGCAACTGTTCAGGTTCCACTTTTTATCAACGAAAATGAAAAGATCAAAGTTGACACCAGAACCGGCGAATATATAGAACGAGCTAAATAAAACGAATCATGGATTTAAAACTTATAAAAAACATATTAGAACTCATCTCCGAAAGTGATGTAAATGAAGTATCACTTGAAGAAGGAGATTTCAAGATCAAAGTTAAAAAACAGGGCGAAGTACAGCAGGTGAGCTACTCTCAACCGGCTCCGCAGGCTCCTGTTCAGCCGGCTGCTCCGCAAGCTCAACAAGCGGCCCCTGCTGCTGAAGCATCTGATGCACAAAAAGCTGATCAACCCGAAGGTGATACGGTTAAGTCCCCAATTGTAGGAACCTTCTACACGTCCCCTTCACCCGATTCTGATCCGTTTGTTAAAGTTGGCGATCATATTTCCAAAGGGGAAACATTATGTATCGTTGAAGCTATGAAGATCATGAATGAGATCGAAGCAGAGTTCAGTGGTACGGTACAAAAGGTGTTGGTCGATGACGGACAACCTGTAGAGTTTGACCAGCCATTATTTATCATTAAAAAAGACTAAAACGGCTTTCATGTTCAACAAAATTCTGATCGCTAACAGAGGTGAAATTGCACTGCGTATCATTCGCACGTGTCAGGAAATGGGTATCAAAACAGTGGCTGTTTACTCCACTGCCGATGCTGATAGCTTACATGTGAAATTTGCGGATGAAGCGGTATGTATTGGGCCACCTGCAGGTAAAGACAGTTACCTGAAGATCCCAAGCATTCTGGCTGCAGCTGAGATCACCAATGCAGAAGCTATTCACCCCGGTTACGGATTTCTATCTGAAAATGCTGAATTCTCACGTATTTGCGGGGAACATGACCTCAAATTTATTGGCCCCTCCCCTGAGTCGATCAGTAAAATGGGTGATAAGGCCGTGGCAAAAGCAACCATGATAGCCAACGACGTTCCGGTTGTTCCTGGTAGTGATGGTGTTGTTGAAAGCTTTGAAGAAGCCAAAAAAGTATGTGATGAGATCGGATTTCCGGTGATCATCAAAGCATCTGCCGGTGGCGGAGGACGTGGTATGCGCATGGTGATGGAGGCTAAAGACCTTGAAAAAAATTATAAGATGTGTCGGCAAGAGGCCGAGACTTCTTTCAATAATCCGGCTGTTTATATTGAGCGGTTTGTCCTGAACCCTCATCACGTTGAGATACAGATCATGGCCGACCAACATGGTACAGCCGTTCACTACGGTGAACGTGATTGTTCATTACAGCGTCGTCATCAGAAAGTTCTGGAAGAATCCCCCTCTCCACTAATGACCGAGGAATTACGTGAAAGAATGGGAACTGCCGCTGTAAATGCAGCAAAAGCAGTAAATTACGAAGGGGCCGGAACCGTGGAATTCCTTGTGGATGATGACCACAACTTCTACTTCATGGAAATGAACACCCGTATTCAGGTAGAACATCCTGTAACGGAAGAAGTGACCGGCATTGACCTGATCGAACAACAGATCAGGGTTGCAGCAGGCGAGAAGATCGATGAATACCCTCTAAACTTTGAAAACCACGCTATTGAATGCCGTATCAATGCAGAAGATCCTGAGCATAATTTCAGGCCCTCTGCGGGTGAAATTACGGTGTTCCACCCACCGGGAGGTCATGGCGTTCGTTTAGATACCCATGCGTATTCCGGCTACAGAATTCCTCCGCATTACGATTCAATGATCGCAAAATTGATCGTAAGCGCTCCAACCCGGGAAGACGCCATTAAAAAGATGAAGCGTGCCCTCAAAGAGTTTATCATTGAAGGAATTAAGACTAACATCCCTTTCCATATTCAATTGATGGATGACGAAAATTTTATAAAAGGAACCTTCGATACCAAATATCTGGAAAGAGAATTCAAATTCATACCAAATAAAGACTGAGATGAGTATACCGGCTGATTTAAAATATACAAGAGAACATGAATGGATAAAGGACAACGGTGATGGAACCGTCACAGTTGGCATCACTGATTTTGCGCAGGGTGAACTTGGCGATATCGTTTTTGTAGAACTTGAACCTGAGGGTTCAGAGTTTTCACAGGACGATACATTTGGAACCGTTGAAGCCGTAAAAACAGTATCTGACCTTTATGCTCCTGTTGATGGAGAGATCGCTGAAATCAACGAAGCTTTAGAAGATGAGCCTGAGTTGGTTAACGACGATCCATATGGTGAAGGCTGGATGGTTAAGATCAAACTATCAGACCCTGATCAGTTGGATGATCTTCTTACTGCAGATGAATACGAAGAGGTTATCGCCTAATTATTTAATAAACCGATTTCATGCATAGCCGACATTCTGAATGGATCCTGATCCTTGACTACGGTTCACAATTTACACAACTCATTGCACGTCGGCTTAGAGAGCTGAATATCTACTGCGAGATCCACCCATTTAATGTGGATCTGGATACTGTCAGGGAACCACATCCCGGGGGTATCATCCTATCTGGAGGCCCCAAAAGCGTCAATGACAAAGACGCCCCTGCCCTTCAAACTGAAATTCTAAGCTGGGATGTTCCGATTCTTGGAATTTGCTACGGTTTGCAACTCCTGGCTCATACTGAAATTCCGGGTAGTGTAGAGAAAGCTGAAAAAAGAGAATACGGCCGCGCAAATCTGTTGATCGACAATCAGGAAGACCTTTTAAAAGATATTCCGAATGAAAGCGTGGTATGGATGAGTCACGGTGATCACATCCATGAACTGCCAGAACCCTACGAGATCATTGGCCATACCTCTAATGCTAAAGTAGCGGCTGTTCGTCATAAAGAAGATCATGTATATGGTGTGCAATTCCACCCAGAGGTTGCCCATACGGATCATGGAAAACAATTACTTCAGAATTTCGCTTACAACATTTGTGACCTTAAGGGTGACTGGACCTCTGAGTCTTTTATAGACGAGCAGATCAAAAGTATTCGTGAAAAAGTCGGTGATAATAAAGTTTTATGTGGCCTCTCAGGGGGTGTTGATTCAACTGTGGTGGCAACACTCATTCACAAAGCCATTGGAGATCAGCTTGAATGTGTATTTGTGGATAATGGACTGCTTCGAAAGAATGAATTTGAGTCGGTCATGCATCTCTATACTAGAGACCTTCACCTGCCAGTTCGTGGTGTAGATGCCTCCGAATTATTTCTTTCCAGACTGGAGGGTGTATCTGATCCCGAAGAAAAAAGGAAGATCATTGGCAACACCTTCATTGATGTTTTTGATAAGGAAATTGGAAACGACTCTGACTTTAAATATCTCGCCCAGGGAACCCTCTATCCGGATGTGATCGAAAGTGTTTCTTTCAAGGGACCATCTGCCACCATTAAATCGCACCACAATGTAGGCGGGCTTCCAGAAAAGATGAAACTTGATCTGATTGAACCGGTTAGGGAATTATTCAAGGATGAAGTCAGAAACGTTGGTCGTGCATTAGGGATTCCTGATCATTTTATTGAACGACACCCCTTCCCGGGCCCGGGATTGGGTATCAGAGTTTTGGGAGATCTGTCCAAAGAACGACTCAGCTTACTTCGTGAAGCTGACTATATCTTTGTCGAAGAACTTAAAAAACAGGATCTATATCACGAGGTATGGCAGGCTTTAGCCGTACTTCTGCCGGTTCAAAGTGTAGGAGTTATGGGCGATGAAAGAACCTATGAGTTCACTTGTGCCTTACGGGCAGTGACCAGCCTGGATGGTATGACAGCTGACTGGGCTCACTTACCTTATGAATTTTTAGCTCATGTATCCAATCGAATCATCAACGAGATCAAGGGAATAAATCGGGTGGTGTACGACATAAGTTCCAAGCCCCCTGCCACCATTGAGTGGGAATAAAATTACTCGAGAACAAATAGGTCTCATTTAAGTTAATACTTAGTGTACCCTAAAATAATGGAAATAATGAAACGTATCTCTCTGGTTTTTACTCTTTGTTTTTTAATTGTTACAGCAAACGCTCAATCCCTGCAAACAGGGGTTAATTTTTATGAAGAAGGTAATTATGAAGAAGCTTTACGCATCTTTGACTCCATTGAAGAACCTACTTCCTACCTATTTTCCGGTAAATCATATTTTGCCTTAAATAACTACCTGAAAGCCAAAAAAGTTTTAAATAAGGTAGATAGTACAAACATCACTTCTGAGATCTTTTACGAAGCTAAATACACTAAAGCCTTAGCTGACTTTGAGCTTCAAAATTTTTCAGCTTCACTTGATGCACTGTTCGAGATCAATCAATTTTCTACTCAGGGAAGTGTAAAACGTGATGCCTTTAGTTTTTACCGGGATCTGCTTAATTACCTAACCCTTGAACAAAGGTTCTCGACTTTTAAAGGGGTATCCTATGATGAAATTCGTTTTGACCTGGTTGATGCCGCCATTGGAATAGTAGATTATCCTTCTGCCAAGTCATTGTACACAGCTTATACCAATACAGTGCAGATTTCTGATTCCAGTAATTATGAAAATGTATTTAGTGTATTAAAAGATTCAGCTTCTTACGCACAACGTTACAATCCAAACAAATACACCCAGGCACCTACCGGATTATCATACAATATTGGGGTCGCACTACCCGAATTTGATATGGAAGCGGATGAATTTGAGATCACTCAGCATTTATATTTTGGCATTCAATTAGCCGTTGAACGCTTTAACTCACAAAATAATCGTCAAAAAGCATTCCTAACCTATCGAAATACTGATGCTGACGTAGAGAATGCCGCTTTTATCGCTAATGATCTGATATGGAATCATGGAGTCGATGCTATCATTGGTCCATTATTCTCTGAAGTTGCATTGGAACTTTCAAAATATGCTGAGATGTATGAAACTCCGCTGCTCACTCCTCTGGCAAATTCGGATAACATCAACCTCGATCTTAATTACACCTTCCAGTTAAACCCTACCTTTGCTATTCAGGGACAAGAAATGGCTCGTTACGCCATCCAAACACTGCGATATGATACCTTGGCTGTCTTAGCAGAGAAAGGCTCTCTGGGTGAAGCCTCAGCTTATGCATTTTTAGATGAAGTCAGAAATCTTGGTGGAGAAGTGGTTCGATTTTATGTGGAGGACCTCGCCTCAGAAGGATATGATATCAGTGAATATGTTAAATATTTTGACCCTGAAGTTGATACAGTATTTAACTACAACATAGATGCCGTTTATGCTCCATTTACCGGAAATATTGCACAGACTCTGATGAGCTCTCTGATCACAAATCTTGAGGCTATGGGTAGCGAAATGTCCATATTAGGTTCTGAAGAATGGGAAACTGCTAACATCAATTCCGGCCGACTTCCTGAAACGAATGTTTATTACACAAAATCATTTGAAATAGATTCCACCAATTCAATGGTGAATGACTTTGAAAGTGAATTTCGATTAAGATTTGAGTCTCAACCCAATCAGTTTGCCTACATTGGTTATGACGCTGCTTCAGTTCTGCTTGAAAGTCTTCAAAGAGTTCAAAACCCTGAATACTTAAAAGAAGGTTTAAAATCACTAAATAACTACAGAGGGCTTATTAACCGGGTAAGCTTTGACGGTTCACGTATTAATCAAAATGTGAAGATCAAAAGACTAAGCAACAGTAACTAACCAAGAGCAAATTCTAAGTTAGCTTACTAATTAATTACTTTGTAAAGCCTCTTGCTGCCGTTTTATACGGTATTGTTCCCTCAGCCAAATTCTCCATTTTTCACTTTCTCTCTGATGCTCTCTGAATGTTTTAGTGAACACATGGCCTCCTTCAGGATTGGCCACCATATATAGATAATCATGATCTTGTGGATACAAAGTAGCCTCTATGGTACTCAAACTGGGGTTCGTTATTGGTCCGGGCGGTAAACCTTTGTTAACATAGGTGTTAAATGGATGGTCAAATTCATAATCTTCAAATAAAAGCCTTCTTCTCTCTCCCAATGCATAATTAACGGTTGGATCGGCTTGCAGTAACATTCCTCGGTTCAGACGATTCCAATATAGTCCACTGATCACAGGTTTTTCCTCACTGATCTTTGCTTCCCATTCTACAATAGATGCCAGGGTAACGATCTCATCCGGAGTGTAATCTAACTCCTGAAATCGACCTTCATGTTGGTCAATAACTCTTTTATCAAATTCTCTCAATATCTGATTGACAATTTCTTTTGGAGACCGGGTCCAGTAGGTTAAATATGTGTCCGGTAACATTCTGCCAAATAGTTGTTCTTTCGACAGATCTTTTGAACTTAGAAAAGTAGAATCAGAGAATAAGGTTAAAAGGTCCTCTTCCTCAAAATGAAGTCTGTTGGCTATTGACGCCGAAACCCGATCGATGGTAGTACCGGGAAGGATTGTAATTTCTACCGGATCCTGAATTCCCCTGGTCATTTTAGAGAGAAAAGCATTATAACTCAGTGCACCTTCAAATTTATAACTGCCTCTTTGATATTTTCGCCATCCAAGTAAAGTAGCCGCCCACCTAAGTTCCTCTGACCCGTAATTCACACCAATTGAATCCAATTTTACTTCTAACTCATCCAAACCTGAAAGCTGATTGAATGTGAGCTCAGTTTCTACAGGGAATACTATAGCATCATTACCTGACAACCTGTTTAGTCTGGAGGTCATTACCAATATTAGGACAAGTAGAAATGCTACAATGGCGGTTATTAACTCCGCCCTGCTTATAGATGTTAGTTGTTGAATATTCATACGGTAAGATAAGAAACAGTGTACATATTGATAATACCGTGTTAAATAAAATTCGATACGATCCCATAAACACAAAATGTAACAAAAGTATTCAGTAGTCGTACAGGCACGGGAAGAGCAAAAGAGCTTTTGGATGCTGCAAAAGCACCAAATGCCCTAAAGAAAAAAACCCGGGTCTTGAACGATCCGGGTTTTTTATTCTTGATATAAGAACTTGTTCCTAAAATGTTGGATTTAAACGGAGCCAAAATACACTTTGGCCTCCCACACCGGAGATCGGTTTTGCAACTTCAAGTTTGATAAAACCTAATCCCAATCCCATACCTACATTATGAGAGAGATCACCAAATGAAATGTTGTAATGACCTAAGGGATCATCAGACATTTCTAATCTACTATTATAGTTGGAATAACCGGAATCCATAAAAATTGAGATCGTGGTGTTACTCAGATCCGGCCATCGATTTCCGTGATCCCTGCTGCTGCCAAATTCGAGTTCAATATTACTTAACAGCATTTGATTACCCTTCATCATTTTATAGCCAAAGGCTCTTAAACTGCCAATGCCTCCTAAAGCAAAATTTTTGTAATCAGGGGCTACTCCTGTAATACTACCGGCCATCACCCGCCATTTAAGCATGGTACTTTTATCCAATCGAAGAAATGATTTGGCTTCTGCCTGATAGGAATTGTACCGAAAATCATTATTGAATCCTTCTATGTTTGCCAGTTCAGCTTTTGCTGAAAGTGTGGTTTGAAGGGCCGAGTTACTTCTGATTCCATATGGATTGAATGTAACTCCAACAGTAAGATTCTGTAGCCCGATCTGATCAAACTGGGAATCAATAGCAGGATTTGGTCTCCAGTCAGAATAGCGACTGAATATTGAGAACTCGGTGTGTTGTTCTAAAGTGCTTACGGTTTGGTTGTTGTAAGCGAGACCTAACTCAACATTTCTCAATGGTTTCAACATCGTATAGAAACCAAATCCATCACTTTGCTGGTAATCCATGTAATCGAATCCGGTGAAAAATGATGTAACAGAGTTTTCAAAAATTCCAGTACGCCAATAATCTTCAGTTGAAGTGGTTTGATATAACTCACCGCCTATCAGCCACCACTTGCGGTCGTTTCCAATACTTTTTTCTGCACCCAGTGAATACTGAAGGTTACCCAAGGCGGTAGAAAAGCCTATCAATCCATGCAGATCGACATTTTCTACATTCAGGAAATTAGAATTATTCCAATCCATTTTGTCTTCCTGATACCCAATAAATAATCCATCCACGCGATTGTAACGCAGCATGGAGTTGACAGGAAAAGCGGAGTAAATAGGGTTTTTAACGCCAAAGTTACTTTCTGTGTAGAAGTCTTTGTCTAAACCTTCATACAGATCTACAGAGTAATGAAGTTTGTTCTCTAAATGCTGGGCATCAACGCTAATTGAATAGCTCAAAATTATGATAACTGCATAGTATATTACTTTCATATTATCCTGTTTTGTTGATGTTTGTACCTCTCCGAATAAATAATACCCTAATAGGATAATAAAAATCACATAATCATGCTTTAAAAACATTGATCAGGAACTGTATATGCTCCCTGAGCTCCACTCCAATCAATTCAGCCCCCTTCCTGATGTCCTCTCTCGGTACATTAGCAGCAAATTTTGAGTCTTTTAGCTTTTTAGTGACCGATTTTACTTTCATGTCATCAAACGCATTGGGCCTCATCAGTGATACTGCATTCATAAAACCGGAGAGTTCATCGCAGGCAAAAAGATAGCGTTCTATTTCAGATTCAGGGTGTTTACCGGTTCTTTCCGGTGCATGGGCTTTTACGGCATCTATCACCTCTTCAGCATAACCGTGATCAGGTAAGATCTCATCAACTGCTTTATTTGGATGTTCATCAGGGAATTTCTCCCAATCGATGTCATGCAGTAACCCGGCTTCCCACCAATGTTCAACCTCTTCTTGTGCCTTCTCAAGATGGCGTGCATAAGCTTCCATAGCCTGTGCTACCATTTCACAGTGATTTATAAGATTTTCATTATCTATGTACTGCTTTAGTAAGTTGATCGAATCTTGTCTGTTCATCATTATTTTATGTATGAGTGGACTTCCTTAGCTACATTCCGGTTGTATTGAAAAGTAAGATCCTTATAATTGATCAGATCTACGATCGTACCTATCACACAAAGTCCTCCGGTTAAGATGTACAATATCCCCATTCCGATCTGATTGAGTATCAAACGGTGCACTCCTGCTATTAAAAAGAAACCCAGCAGACAGGTAATCAGGATAGTTTGAGGGTCTTTACGCCTGCTTCGATAAACATTAGCAAACTTTTCTGCTTCATCCTCATTCAACTGATTCAGCATTTTACCTACGTATAAAGATTCGTCGCCTTCGAGTTCAGGTAAGTGATCTAATATATTAGCCATGTTGTTCCTTCTTTTCCGTTAATTGAGATGTGATCATTTCTTTCCAGATATATAAAATTCTTAAACCCAGAACCACGACTGCAAGCGGTCCGGCTAAATGAGATTCCAAAGCAGCAGTAAAATCTCCCCTGAAGGTATAAGATATGGAGTGCCCCAAGCCTTCACCCGGGCAATATTCCAACCCTATAAGATCAAACATACACAAACTTGTCCCGACTGAATCAGGATTCATCAAGCCAAGCAAAAGTAGTCCGGCACCAAATATGACCCACTCCGAGTGTCTATGTATTTGATTCAATATCATGTTCCTCCCTACGGGTGACATTAAGATATGTTTCTATTGAGCTTTGTTAGTTGTATCTACAGGTAACTTTATAAAAAAACTGGTACCAATATCTTCTTCCGATTCAACCCATACGTTTCCATTATGCCTGTTCACATACAATTGAACAATATCCAGCCCAAGCCCCGTACCCGCCTCTCCTCCGGTTCCATCCCTGGAATATTTCAGGTCACTTTCAAACAGATCATTTTTCATGGATTCCGGAATTCCAATACCGGTATCTTTTACTTCGATCAGTACATATTGATCATTATCTGTAAGATGTGCCGATACCGTAACGTCACCTTTCGAGGGTGTAAACTTTAGTGCATTTGAAACTAAATTATTCAGAGCGATCTCGATCTTATTCCTATCCACTTCCAATTGAAGATCATCCGGTTCAACATTATAGGTCAGTTCAATATTTTTCAATGTTGATTTGGCCTTATTCATGGATACTACCTGTTCTATAACGTCCCTGAATTCTACATTTTTTAACTCTAACGATTCAGGCTCCTCTTTTTTACTCTCCCTGTCAAGTACCTCTTTTACCATATTTAGGAGGTTGTTGCCACTATTTTCAATGACTGAAAGCATATGCTTACGATCATCTGAAGACAATTCGTCAGTATCTCTCATGAGTTTGACCAGCCCAATTATTCCTGTAAGAGGATTTTTAATATCATGGCTTACCATTCTAACCAGGTCATCTTTCTTTTTATTGAGCCGGCTCAACTCGATCTCACGGTCTTTCAAAATTTGAATACGCTCATTCAACTCATTTTGAAGTTTACGTATTTTTAAATGGGTGTCAATCCTGGCCAGTGTCTCTTCTTTTTGAAAGGGTTTGGTGATGTAATCCACCCCACCATATTTAAACGCCTGAATTTTATCGTCAGTCTCCGTTAAGGCACTCAAAAAGATGACAGGGATATCTTCAAGCCCCTCCTCCGATTTGATCCTTTTTACCGCTTCAAAACCATCCAGTTCAGGCATCATAATATCCATAAGGATAAGATCAGGCTGATGCTCCTTAGCCAGCTGAATGGCTTCCCTTCCGTTCTGTGCCTCAATGTGATCGTAGCCCCCATTATCCAGAACGTGAGATAACAGTTTAAGGTTTAGCTTGGTATCATCCACAATAAGAATAAGACTGTCTCTGTTTCTGCGCATTCAGTCAGGTATTATTGATCTTTCGTACTATAAAAGTATCTTAAATTTAAATTCAGTGGAATAAACTAAAAAAGACACCCCAAATAAAGGAATGTCTTAAAAGTTTTGTTAAAAGAACTAATTAGATAAAGCTCTCTGTTCAGAAGTCAAAATCATCCATAAGCTCTATGGGTTCCTTGGGCATGGCAATGGCTAACCCAATGTAAACCAATAAACTGGCGCCCCATCCCATTATAAATGCAGCTGCAAAGATGAAGCGAACTACGGTAGAGCTGATACCAAAATATTTTGCCAAACCACCACATACTCCTGAGATCTTTTTATCAGATCTTGATTTCATTAATTTTTTGGAGTGGCGGTATCCGTAAGAATCCAGTGAATACTGAGAAGATGACGTTGTAGCTTTATTGCGGTCTCTGTCCAATGCATTATTCAATCGGGATCCTGAACTCATTCCACTATCCTCAGATCCGTGAATGTCTCCGTAACTTTCCTTGTGACTTGGTTGATATGATTTTTTTCGAGCCTTTTTGATCTTTTTAGCTCTCTTTCTGTCTCCTACCAAAAAACCAAAACCAACAAGTGTAATAAGAGCTCCACCAATTAATGGAAGTACAGATGAACCAATTAACCCTTCAGTTAACCCGGATAAGAACTCCCCGGTAGGTAATCCAATCGTCTGAATGATGAAGGTAAAGGCTAAAAAAATCATCACCATGCCGGAAATAGTGGCGATGTTCCATATACTTTTACCGGTATCTTTTTCTTCTTCCTTGAGAAACTCCTGCATGGTAGAATTCAACTCAAATTCGTCAAATTCCAGAGTTGCGGTTCCCGTTTTGGATGCTGCCTTTTGTTTTGTCTTTTCTGCCATAATTTTCCCTTTGTAGCCTGCTACGATAAGAATGTAATAATGTTACGGAAAAATGACTTCCCTATCGGTTATAATTGCATCTAATTTTTCATCAAAAGATTCAGTCGGAATCTCATCAAAAAGAAATTCATGAAAGATCATACCAACTTTAAATGCACTACTTTCTTTCAAGAACCGGTCATAAAACCCTTTACCGTAACCTAATCGATTGCCTTTTATGTCAGCCGCTGCCATTGGAATAAGTATGATATCCAATTTAGAGATGTCAAATTCATTGATCTTGGCAGGTTCCTTGACTCCCCATTCATTTTTTTTCAGAATGTCTTTGGCAGGCAGTAATGAATGTGTTAGAGTTCCATCTTCAAAATTGGTGACCGGAACAATGAGTTGTCTTCCAGATTTTAAAACATCATCGATAAGAGAATCTGTGGCAACCTCGTTTCTATCGTTCATGGAAACATAGCAGTGTACCGCATTCGCATTCCGAAACTCGTTTAACTGCCTGACTTTTTCGGTGATTTTTTCCGATTTCTCCTGCCAGGCTTTGGAGTCGAGTTGTTGCCTTTGGTTCAGTACCTGTTTTCTGAGGTCAGATTTTTGTTTCCTTAGGTCTGACATATCATAACTTGATCAAATGGTGTTTACTTAGGTCCACACCCTGTTCAGTCATTTCCTGTAGCATGTTATGCCAGATATCTGTGCCATATTTATTCATAAAGTAAACCGGTGATACCGCCCTTTCCTGTAAACCACCATCCGGGAACAAGTTGATCTTAATTTTTTCGATCCGCTTGAGCTGCGTTTCTTCCTGCTGCTTGATGGAGCGATACACTTTGCCTTTCAACTTATTTAATTCATTTTCAAAACCGGCTACCGTCTTGCCTACGGTCCCATCTAAGGTTGGGTCGATTTCATCAATGACTTTAAGAGGCTTTTCAGCTGCCTTTTCGAGATCATTTTTCCATTCACTGAATACTTCTTCAATATCTACATTGTCGGTTTGTTCAACGTATGCTGATTCAAGGTCTTCGATGCGTTTGGCGTATTCACAAACCTTGAATGGAAGCTTTTCGAGGATTCGATCAATTCCTGATTCAATAATTGTAGCTGTGTATCTCGGAATAATAAGTGGCATTTCCATGTCAAACAACTCGTACAACGCCCGCATTTGTCCGTAGTAGGCAAGTTCACCGGGACCTGCTACATAGCCCAGTGTTGGAAATAATCTGTCTTGAATTACAGGTCTTAGAAAGACGTTAGGTGAAAACCGTTCAGGACTTTCCTGTATCAGACTAACCAACTCCTTAGTTGTCCATTTCTGATCATCTGCTGTCCACTGCTCACCTTCTCTGTGAATCTTTATCCTCTCAGAATCTTCATTAAGGTAGAATAAATTGGAATCACCGTTCATTACTTGTCGGTGAAATAATGATTCCAGCTCAGCACTTTTACTTTCAATAGCTTCAAAGACCTCATCTGCAGAAGAGATACTTTTCGCCAGGTCGTTTGCTACTAAATTCTTTAACCCTTTATGGTTACTTCCTGCGATCAAAAGTCCTTCTTCGGCAAATAACTCGTTTATAAAACCGGCAAAAGCTTCGCCATGAGATTTTCCGGCTTGGTAATGACTATCGATCAAATCCCAAAGCTTTTCTGAAAAATCAGTTTCAAACATCTCACTTTTGATAGCTTCCCTGAAAGCCTCCACTGAATCGTCTAGCTTTTCGAATGCTACCGGTTTATTGGCTCCCTCCTGGTTTAACTTCACCTTGATATAATCTTGCCGGCCAAGAATTCCGGACCAGGCGATCTCTTCAAAATCATGATCTTCATCGGCCATCCAGAAAACAGGTACAACGGGAGTATTGAGCTCCTGTTCGTATTTCCTTGCCAATGCGATGGTCGTCAGGGTTTTATAGATCGTAAAAACAGGTCCGCCATACATACCCAGCTGTTGACCCGTTACCACAGCTAATGCATTATTCTTCGAGAGTTTTTTAATTTGGTCCGATTGGGTACCAGAGATCCCAAGTTTAGAGTGGAAATCATTCAGGGCATCAATAAGTTTGTCCCTGTCAACAAAGCCTGAAACACGTTCAGCTTTTTGTTGCACATCCTGTTTTGAGAGGGGATTATATGAATAAAATGATCTTAATTTGTCAAAATCATTTATGTAAGTGGTAAATAGTTTTGAGTACGATAGTTCGCTAAATGAACAGTCAGAAATATCCAATGTTTATCCTTTCATTTTAGAAATGCGGTCTCTGATCTTGGCCGCTTTTTCATAATTTTCAGTTTCGATGGCAGTTTTTAGTTCTGCCTCAAGCTTTTCGAGTTGTGATAACTCTTTTTGCCCCGGAGAGGTTTCATCGCTGTTTAAAGCTTTTTCAATGGTCTTTTGTTCGGGTTCCGTTTTAATTCCGGCCTCAATCAATACACTATCATCTACATATATAGGAGATCCAAATCTTACCGCAAGGGCGATGGCATCACTTGGCCTGGAATCCAGTTCTATGATCTGATCTTCTCGTTCAAGAATGATCTGAGCAAAAAAGGTACCCTCTTTCAGTTCGTTGATATACACTTCCTTGACATCTGAGTCAAAGTTCTGCACAAATTTTTTAAGCAGATCATGTGTCATGGGTCTGGGCGGCTTTATATTCTCAAGTTCAAGAGCAATGGCCTGAGCTTCAAATGAACCAATGATTATGGGCAGTCGCTGATTACCCTCAACTTCACTTAAGATTAAGGCATACGCCCCTCCACTGCTTGGACTGGTGGATAGACCCAATATTTCCATTAAAATTTTACTCAAAGCGTCACCCTATTTGCTTAAAATTCATTTATATGAAGTTAACGATTTTTCAGTAAGTCTTAAACCAACCTGAAGAATATTCCATCTTCTGATCTAGCCTGACTTAAAACTCAGGAATTACTCGCAAATAATATCTTGTATGATCTTCGATTACCCCTTAGATCTTTATAAAAAATGCTAATGCATCGCATCAATTGCCTAATCAAAACATGCGATATAATTTGGTGAGCCTTCGTTTTAAACTTAGCTCAGCCAACAAAATTAACATAAAACAAGAGGATGCCATGAAAGCTCTGAAGTTCGTATTAGTATTATTAGGTTTACTCACATTAAGCTCTTGTACCATTTACGATAATAATGTTGAGGGGGACGCCGATCTTGTTTACTCCAGTACGATCAATATCCGTTCAAACGATTTTACGTATGTGGATGACTACATCACCATGGCCGAATACGGTTGGGACAATCTGGATGAGGAAATGGTGGATTTTGGTTTAGTTCATGGCTATCTGAGATTTGAAGGAACGACGGCCTGGCATGCCCTTCCCTTTTCAGTTCCATTTGAGAATGATCTGGTTAACCTTCGATATCAGTTTGATATTGGGTCTTTTAATCTATTACTGGAAGGTGAAGTAGCCGGAAACAATCAAGCCAATGCAGATCTGTTTCATAATGATTTTCTACGCGTGATTGCCATTCCTCCATCTGCCATAGTTCGTGGAAAAGGTATCGATTACCGGAACTATCAGCAGGTTATTGAGTTATATGGATTAAATGACATAGACTGATCAAGTTAAACACACATCAGTTCTTAAATATAAATCGAGAACCAATTCAATAACCCATGAAATCAATTAAAGCGTTTAGTTTTGCCACTTTTTTTACCGTTAGCTTGTTTTCAGCCTCACTCCTGGCTCAAAATGTACCTGAATCCGGAACCATTGGGCTTAGAGCAAATTTTGTTGGCCAAACAGCCATAGAAGTTCCATATATGTTAAATGATAAGCTTTCTCTTGCTCCCTACTTTGGACTGAATAGCGTACAAGACCAGTCCACCAATTTTACATTGGGCGTAAGACCAAGGTACTATATGAGTGAAGACCGGGCTTTGGCAACTTACGTTACCGGAGCCATTGGCTTGTCTAACACCTCATTTGATAACAATAATGTAAACTCAGTGACAAATTTTAACCTTGCCATTGGGTATGGTGCTGAATATTTCTTTTCTGATCAATTCAGTATCAGTTCAGATGCTAATTTAGGTACAGGATTTGGTGACAGTAACACCAATATTTCAACTCAGGCAAGGATCTCTGCTTCCATTTATTTTTGATTAAGAGAAAATCATAAACCATTATTCAAAAGCCACAGAGAACCTGTGGCTTTTTTATTTGCTTCAATAATTTAAAGATTTATTTTGGATGAAAAGGTTAATCGGCGTTGGTTAATCTGCAATGGTATTCATACCGATATCTTTTGGGGTTAGAATACTTTCATCCAAACATTCTTCAGGAGCCAAGCTTACCACATGGTTGATCGTAATAAAATCATAGAGATCTTTAAAGCCTCTCCAACTCCTACCTCTATCCTAAAGCCCAGTGAAGGCAACTTTTATTTCATCCAGGTAAATGATGCTTACTGCGAAATGACACAAGTGAGTGCTGATAACCTAATTGGGCAGGAGGTTTTTGAAAAATTTCCACCTAACCCGAATGAAGAACTCCCACATGGTCCTTCCAGGCTAAAGCAGTCCTTTCAAAAGGTAATTGACACAAAACAACCCGATGAAATGCCTGTCATCAGATATGACATAATGCTGGATGGCAGTGAGTTCAAAGAAGTATTCTGGAAGTTTATAAACACTCCGGTTTTTGACGATAACGGTGAGGTTGAATACATCATAAATTCTGCAACCCCGAAGACTGAACAGGTTTTAAGTGAAAGAGCCAGAAACCTGATGCTCAACAATACGGAAGACAGCTTTATATATTTAGATAAGGAGCTGAAGATCATCGATTATAACACCAAATTTTATATAACCTATAAGGATATTTTTGGTAAGGAGGTAAAAAAAGGAAACTCTATCTGGCTTCATGTTTCAGAAGAGCGTAATGCTGATCTCTGGGAACTTTATAACCGTGTACTTACCGGAGAAACCATTACCTATGAGACCTCACTTGATGACCCTCAGGAAGGGAAATGGCATTTTCAGATCAAAAATAAACCCGCTATCGATAATGGTACAATCGTTGGGATATTCATTTCCATGCTTGAGATCACCGACCGAGTTGAAGCCGAAAAAAGTATCATAAATGCTAAAGAAAAATACGAATCTCTTATAAGTACGGTGAATGGAATTATTTGGGAAGCGGACCCTGAACATTTGCAAATATCTTTTATAAGTGAACAATGTAAGTCCTATCTGGGATACGATCCTGATGAATGGATAAATACAAAAAATTTCTGGTCAAAGAGGCTCCATCCTGAAGACAAGGAAGGCGTACTCGAAAAATACCACACGGAAGTTAAAAATGGTCGCAACCATGAACTGAACTATCGTTTACAGCACGCATCCGGCCATTACATATGGATCAGGGATCTTATAACTGTCGTTACAGAACAAGGTAAACCCTCTGTGATCCGTGGTTTGATGATGGATGTTACCGAGGAAATGAAATTACAGGAGAATCTATCTGAAGCCTACAAGATATCCAAAATTGGAAACTGGGAATTAGATCTTATAAATAGGAAGCTTCACTGGTCGGATTATGTGAAAGAGCTACATGAAGTGGGAAAGGATTTTGTGCCGGATCTCGATTCTGCTATCAATTTCTATAAGGAAGGCTGGTGCAGAGATAAGATCGCTGAAGCTGTTCAAACATCCATTGAAACCGGAAAAGCATTTGACGAAGAACTCATCATAATAACAGCTAAAGGTAATGAAAAATGGATCAGAGCTGTTGGGAAAGCTGAATTTGTACACGATGAATGCGTAAGAATATACGGCAGTACACAGGATATAACGAAAAGAAAAAAGGCGGAGTTAGAACTTAAGGAAACCAATCAGGCTTTAACGGAGAGGGTTAAAGAACAAAGGTGCCTCTACAAAATATCTAACTTAGACGAAAACAGCTTGACCATAGAAGAATTACTGGAGCAGGCTGCTAATATCATTCCAAAAGGTTTTTACCTTCCGGATAAGGCTCAGGTTCAAATAGATTTTATGGACAAGGTTTACAGAACCACTCCATTTGACGCATCCTGGTCTGAGGAAAGAATTTCTGAGACTGCATCAAGAAGAGATGTACAAATAAAGATCACCGCCGGATACGCAAAAAATATTCCTTCATTTGAAGTGAAAATTCTGGAAGAGGAAAAAACCCTTTTGAACGCCATTTCACAGCAACTCATTCAGAAAGTCGATCAGATCCGCAAACAAAATGAATTTAATGCTATTCAGCAGAGGTACAAAAATGTGGTTGAATATACCACTAACATGTTCTATCAACACGATACGGAAGGCATACTGACATATGTTAGTCCACAAAGTAGCTGGTTCCTGGGTTACCCTCCTGAAAAAGCCCGCAAGAATTGGCAAAACTTTATTACTGAAAACCCGCTTAATAGAATTGGAGAAACCCTAACTCAAAAGGCTATTGAAACCGGTAACATTCAGGAACCTTATGAGCTTGAGTTAAAAACAGCCGATGGCAGAACTATTTGGGTGGAAGTCCATGAAGCACCCATAAAGAAAAATGATAAAGTGATCGGCATTGTAGGTTCACTAACCGATATTACAGACAGAAAAAATATTGAAACAGATCTTAAAAATAGCCTTGAGCGCTTTGAGTATGTGAAGAAGGCAACTCGGGATGCTATATACGACTGGGACATCAAAAACGACATACTAAATTGGAGTGATGGCCTTCAGTATTTATTTGGTCATGATCCTGTTAAAAATAACCGGCTCGATCAGTGGAAACAATTTCTTCACCCTGATGAATTTGAAGAAGTTATCAGGGACCTGGATTTTACATTAAATGATTCATCTATGAGCCATTGGTCAAGAGAATACCGTTTTATAAAGGATGATGATGAATATGCAAATGTGGTCGAAAATGGCATTATTGTCAGGAATGAAGATGGTGATGCTGTTCGAATGATCGGTGCCATCAGGGATATTTCAGATCAAAAATTGACCGAAAAAGAACTGAAAGCTTCACTTAGTGAAAAAGAAACCCTGCTTGCAGAAATTCATCATAGGGTAAAAAATAACCTGGCTGTTGTATCCGGTATGATGCAGCTTCAAGCCTTTGATACTGATAATAAAGAATTGCAGGAACAACTTTACGACAGTGTGGTCCGGATAAAAACCATGGCTTCGGTTCATGAATTACTGTATCAATCGAATAGTTTTTCACAGCTCGATTTTGCTGAAACCCTCGAACAGTTAGTTAAAAATGTATCGGACACTCTACAATCTGAAAATAAAATCGAGATAGAGTATCATGCCGTACCAGTTAAGTTGAATATCAATCAGGCTATTCCGGCCTCGCTCATAGTCAATGAAGTTATAACTAATGCTTTTAAACACGCTTTTAAGGGTATTGAAGACTCTAAGTTAACGATCAAATTATCCGAAGAAGATGATCAGCTGGAGATCTCAATTATAGATAACGGTTTAGGCATTCCCGATGACATTCAGAACACCAAAGAATCTTCTTTAGGCTTTCATCTGATCGATTTGTTATCTGAACAACTATATGCGGATAAGGTGTATAAAAAGAACCCGGATGGCTCCGGTACAATATTTAGGATATCATTCACCAAACTAGCCAATAAAAAAGGGATTGGCAGTTCATCTGTTACTTGATTACTATACAGTTATGTAGAAGTATTTTGGGAGTTTGATTCACATGAGTCATACTCAGAATTTATAAAAGTAATGGCTTTAGAAGATCAAATTTCTCACTCTCCTTTTGTTGGTTTTGCAGAGTTAAAAACTGAGACCACTAACAAGTCCAGCATTCAGAAGCTTAGCTTTTTAAAGGTAAATGAAACATTCGGTAAGATGACCGGCTTTGATATTCTTGATTTAATAGATAAGCCTCTCTCCTATGTGTTTCCTGAACTGCTGACAGATGCTTCCTGTATTTCTCAGATCAATAAAGTATTTGACTGTTCCGAATCGGTTAGTTTTAAGCAACATATTGAAAGCCTTAACTGTGAATTCGGTTTTCAGCTGTGGACTGAAAAACCAAATACCCTTAGCCTATTAGTTACTATTACTGATGCAAATTCAAGTATGGTAAAAAATGCAAATGGTCCTTATATCAAAGATCTAAGCTTTGTATTTGATAACCTTCCCCAAAGTATCTTTGTGATCGAAGTAACTAATGATAATAATTACAGAATTATCGATTTCAATCAGACCCAACTGTCGTTTATGGGGATGAACCGGGAAGATGTTCAGGGGAAATTATTACAAGAACTATTTCCTGAAGAGATAGCTAAAAGTATAATTCCCAGGTATGACCAATGTCTGGAAAAGAGAAAACAGATTACATACGAAGAATATGTCCCCCTTCCCGATGTTGGAGAACGCTGGTACCTGACTACATTAACCCCATTATTTGATGAAAACGACGAGATCCATACGGTAGTCGGTAATGCTATAGATATTACCTTGAGGAAAGAAGCCGAGAGAGCTTTGACGCACGAGCAAAAATTCAAGGAAACACTTCTCGATACAGCAACAGATGGAATTGTGGCATGTGATGAAACCGGTAAACTGGTTTTATTCAATCAAACGGCACAACGCTGGCACGGAAAAGGTCTTAAGGAGATCTCAGTTGAAGAAGCCGTTGAACCTTACAACTTATATCATTTTGACGGAGTTACCCCATTAAAACCACATGAAATTCCATTACAGAGAGCTTTTTCCGGAGAGATCCTGAATAATGTCGGTATGGCCATCAAAGTTAATGATGAACCTGTCAGATATATCTCTACTACAGGATCCCCCGTAATTGACAAGGATGGCAATAAACTGGGTGCTGTAATTCTGATGAGAGATGTTACTGAAAACCTAAAGCAACGCAAGGCTTTACAAGCGAGTGAACAAAAATTCAAAACGCTGGCTTATAATACTCCGGGTGTTATCTATTTGTGTGAAAATGATGAACACTACACCATAAATTATATCAACGAACAGGTAAAAGAACTGACCGGCATTTCAGCTGCTCAATTCCTGGAAAATAGAGCAAACTTTGTTGAACTATATCATCCTGATGACAAAGAAAAGATCTTTACAGCCGTTGATAAAGCTATGGCAGATCAGGAATCCTTTCAGGTCAGTTACAGACTCAAACATACCTCAGGTGAGTGGAAATGGATATTGGAAAATGGAAAAGGTATTTATGATGACCATGGTAAACTGATCAATATTATTGGGTACCTGACTGATATAACTAAACAAAGAAGAGCTGAAGAGGTCGCCTGGAAAGCCAATCAGCAACTCTCCTTCCATTTGCAAAATTCTCCGTTGGCTGTCATCATTTCAGATGAACATTTTAATGTCAAAGAATGGTCGAATAGTGCTGAAGATCTATTTGGATGGACTGAAGAAGAGGTTTTAAATGTAAAGCCTGAAAACTGGAAATTCACTCACCCGGAAGATCAGTCAATTGTTGATCAAAAGATCAGGGAATTAGTAGATGGAGAAAAACCAAGAAATCTTTGTTTAAACAGAAACTACACAAAGGATGGCAGATTACTGCATTGTGAGTGGTATAATTCGGTTATGTTCGATTCAAGCGGTGAGATCATATCTATTTTTTCCCTGGTTCATGACATAACAGATCGTATTGAAAAAGAGAAAGAGCTGGAAGACTCTTTAAAGGAAAAAAATATACTTCTTGCTGAGATCCATCACCGCGTTAAAAATAATCTTGCAGTAGTTTCAGGGATGATACAACTGCAAGCCTTTGAAACAGAAAATGAAGCCTTACGATCTAAATTGTTTGATAGCGTGGTGCGAATTAAATCCATAGCTACTGTTCATGAACTGTTATATCAGTCTGATAACTTTTCTGATCTCAACTTTACCGAAACCATCAGTCATATTGTGGATAATATTTCGGCAACGCTGCAAAGTGGTAAGAGCATAAACATAGATTACCAAACGGATCCGGTCAGATTAGATGTAAATAAAGCAATTCCAGCTGCTTTGGTTATCAACGAAGTGGTCACAAACGCATTTAAACATGCATTCAATGAAAGACAATCGGGGCATATCCTCTTTAATATCAAACACACAGATAAGACTGTTGAGATCACAATTACAGACGACGGCGTTGGTATAGACTTGGAAAAATTAGAGTCCGGTCACTCTCTTGGAATTCAACTTATAAAAGAGATCACAAGTCAGATCTACGGCACCTATTCTTATTCCAAACTGAAAAAAGGAACAGAGTTTAAGCTAACCTTTCAGATCTGAAAGATATCATTCCAGAATTGGGAACTCACCTAATCCAAGTAATTCAGCAATTTTAATTCCCACGTAGGTATTATCTCTCCACCCCATGAATTCGGTAGCCTTAGGCCCATAAGCCATTAGAGGCACAGGAATTCCGGTGTGATAATCTGTGGTCCAGAATACTTCAAGTGAATCACCTTCTGCCACCTGACGTTGCATGGTCATACCTCCTGTTTCGTGATCGGCTGTAAGCACTACGAGAGTTTCTCCGTCCTCCCGGGCAAATTCAAGCACTTCCTGTACAGCTTCATCAAAATCCTGCACTTCACGCTTCAGGTACTCAACATTGTTATCGTGCCCTGCCCAATCGATCTGACTTCCTTCTACCATCAGGAAAAAACCGTTATCGTTCGTATTTAGGTTTTCCAAAGCTTTAGATACCATTTCTTTAGATGAAGGTTCATTCTCTGTTCTTTCCAATCCATCTTCAGAAAATAAGCCTAACATATTATTTGATGAGGAAGTGGAAAGTCTGTCTTTATCAAGAATGATCTCATAACCCTTGTTTTGGAATTCATGCAACAGATCTAATGAATCCGACCGCATATCCTTATGAAACCATTTCACTCCACCACCCAAAAATACTTCTACACCTGAATCCAGAAAGTCAGCTGCGATATCTTCTTGCATGCTTCTTTGCACTACATGAGATGCAAAGCTGGCAGGTGTGGCGTGGGTAATGGAAGATGTAGATACCAATCCTGTGCTTAAACCCTTCTCCTCAGCCAGTTCAAGTATGGTTTTACATGGAATTTGGTTCGGATCTACCCCAATGGCTCCATTGTAGGTTTTTAATCCACAGGAGTAAGCAGTTGCACCGGCTGCTGAATCGGTGATGAGATTATCAGAGGAATGAGTTTTTACGATCCCGGTAACCGGCATGGTCTGCATATGAAGTAATCCATCCGGACCTGCAACGGCTAACTGACCGG
The DNA here is from genome assembly GCF_002911695.1 of Gracilimonas amylolytica. Classification (GTDB taxonomy): domain Bacteria; phylum Bacteroidota; class Rhodothermia; order Balneolales; family Balneolaceae; genus Gracilimonas; species Gracilimonas amylolytica. Next base: position 27,089 of record NZ_PQBS01000007.1, on the reverse strand, counting down.
AGGCAATTTGAGCCAATCCGGTTCCATCTCCGATCATCAGGATCACATTTTTGATCTGTTTGTCTTCAACCAGTGGCAAAAGATCTTTAGTGGCATTTTCCTCAGAAACATCTATGGTTTCGATCTTATGATCTGCAGATTCCTGAGTTGCTGTAAATGAAATGGTGATAAGAAGAAATGCTAAAAACTTTTTCATGTCTTTTATTTTTAACTTAAAACTTGCTGCATTCAAACGTGTTAAGCTTATATAAACTATTAATTAAGAAAAGAGAGCTTTGATAAGTCCCAAAAACCCTTTGGCAGGTTTAAGAGATTTCTGATTTCTCTTTGTAGCTTTCTTGATCCGTTCAGCCGGAATAACCGGTTCATTGTTATTAGACTTCTTATCGGAATCGGCTGATTTACGTCTGGATTTTCCTTTACCTGAATTAGAGCGATCGCTTCCGGAATCACTCTTCTTTTTGTCATCCGATTTTTTAGAGGATCGTTTTTTACTGCCTTTTAAAATCACATCCACGCTATCCAGGTTCTCTACCCTTTTATTTGCTTCCTCTATCTCTTTTTTAGTCAGCTTCTTCTTGGGTTTTGGATCATCGTTGGCCTCAGCAACCTTCTTAGTATCTGTTTGCTCCTTTTTGGACTCTTTCGAACTGCTTTTGTCCGTATTCTTATCAGGTGATTTTCTTCGTTTTTTGTCTGAGTCCTGATTTTTATTCTCGGAACGTTCAGATTTATTTGAGCTGTTGCCACCCTTTTTGTTCATTTCCAGTATCTCAAGCTGATCTCCAACTTTATCCTGAATAGCAGAAAAGGCTCTTCGGTCTTTTTTATTAACAAAGGTCACAGCTATACCGGATTTATCATACCGTCCGGTTCTACCAATGCGATGTACATAATCCTCAACCTGTCGTGGAACATCGTAATTGATGATCATTGAAATGTTATCAATATCTATACCACGCGCTAATACATCCGTTGCCACGATTACCGGCACTTTCCCGGACTTAAACTCATGCAGGGATTTATTTCGCTCATCCTGATCTCTGTCTCCGTGTATACTGCCGGCCTTGATTCCTTTTTTGATCAGCAGACGTTCCAGCTCATCAGTCCCTCTTTTAGTGGCACAGAAAATGATGCATGATTCCCATTCTGTCTCATCTAAAACCTCCTGAACCAGTTTGAGTTTATCTTTCTGATCTACGAAGTAGGCTTTCTGGGTAATACTGCCGGACGGTTTCTCAATAGCGATCTCGATCTTTTCAGGCTGCTTCATGAAATCGTTTGCCAGCTTCTTGATCTGATCCGGCATGGTGGCAGAAAACAGTAACGTTTGTCTTTCTGTAGGTAGTTTTTTGATGATCTTGGTCACGTCCGGAAGGAATCCCATGTCCAGCATTCGATCCGCTTCATCCAGTATCAGAAATTTCACGTGACTGAAATCAATATCCAGTACTTTGGTTTGATCGATCAATCGGCCCGGTGTGGCAACAATTATATCGATCCCTGACCGGATAGCCTTAGCCTGTTTTGAAAAGTCCTCGCCACCAATGATGGTAGCAGATGTAATACCGGTGTGATAACCAAGGGCAAATATCTGTTCATCGATTTGTTGAGCCAGTTCCCGTGTTGGAGACAGGATCAAAGCCTGGGTATGCTCAGACGGATTCTGCAGTATCTGATGCAGCACAGGAATCACAAATGCCCCTGTTTTACCGGTTCCGGTTTGTGCAGCCCCAATTAAATCTTTTTTTTCTAAAATAATGGGAATCGATTGTTCCTGAATGGGTGTCGGCTCAGTATATCCAATGTCTCTCAAACCCGCTTTCAGGTCGTCGTGTAAATCAAAATCGTTAAATGTCAATGTATTCGTACTCGTCTGTTATGAAAAATTCTAAACTATCCTACAATATACACAGATTAAATGATTATTTATTCCACTTTGCCATGATTTCCCCTATTTTGCAAACCTTTGAAAAATCATAAATCATTTAAATCTCAATAATACACATGGATTTTAAGAACATTAGTTTAGCTGCATTACTTGTAACTGCTATCGCAATCACAGGATGTGATCAAAATATGGGTGATGCGGCAAAAGCAGACCTATCTACAGAAATTGACAGTGTAAGTTATGCCCTCGGTTATCAAAACGGAACATTTTTAGCTCGTGAAGGGATCACAGACATTGATCTCAGTAACTATGCCGCGGGATTAAATACAGGATTGAATTCTGAGGAAGGTGCGCTGACCCAAGACGAAGTATTTGCAGTGGTAAACCGTTACGTACAGCGGATGAACGAAGAACGCAGCTCAAAAAATCAGGAAGAAGGCGTTTCTTTTCTTGAGGAAAACAAAGCAAAAGAAGGTGTAATGGTTACAGAATCCGGCCTGCAGTACAAGGTATTGGAAGAAGGTGACGGAGATTCTCCATCTGCTGAAAACATTGTGAGTGTTAACTACGAAGGACGTTTAATTAACGGAGAAGTATTTGACAGTTCCTACGAAAGAGGTCAACCAGCTGAATTTCCACTGAATCAAGTTATTCCCGGATGGACTGAAGGTGTTCAATTAATGAGAGAAGGTGCCACTTACGAGTTTTATATTCCTTCAGAACTGGCATATGGAGCAAGACCTCCACAAGGCAGCCCCATTGGCCCTAATGAAACTCTTATTTTTAAAGTTGAATTACTCGAAGTGAAAGAAGCTCCAGCCGCAAACTAAAAAGAGCTTAACGGTCTTAAATAAGAGCCTGTTTCACACTTGTGAGGCAGGCTCTTATCATTTCAACCATATTTTGTGTGCCAAACAATAAGAATTCTTTAATCCCGATTAAAAATATCTAAGTGGGATTTAATACAGACTTGCACATATTTAGGAAAGCAATGAGGGGAAACAGCTATCAACTGTTTCCCCCTGATACGTTGGCTTTTTGGGGTATAAAATCGAGCTACAATGTGTAATGCATTGTAGCTTTTGTTTTTTAAAAAGTTCCGGGAATTTCTGAGAATTTATGATCCTTGCCAGATCTTATCCTTTACCCCACTATGTCTGCTTACCGAACGCTTAACTGTTTTTAGTATTATATCCTTACTTCCAACTACAAGAGTATTTTTTCGGGCTCTTGTTACAGCAGTGTACAAGATTTCTTTTGAAAGTACTGCTGAATCCCTCTCAGGCAGGATTATAGCTACATCATCAAACTCTGAGCCCTGGCTTTTGTGAATTGTGATAGCGAATGCACCCTCATGATCAGTCATTCTTGACGGTGAAATTGAAACTTTATGTTCACCCTCAAACTGAATTTTATTAGACTTACTGTTAAATATCCCCATTTCTCCATTTCTGATTCTGATAGTGCTATCATTCTTTGTAGCCATTACCAACCTTCCATCGTACCACTCAGTAGAAGTAATTAAACTATTTTTCCTTTTAATTCCTATTTCGACCGCATTATTTATTGAATCTACACCAAGCTTGGTTTTACGAATTGCGCAGAGGATCTTCTTTTTATGGGATGCATCTATCCTTCTTTCATCCTGAAATGCCACATAATCTTTATGGTGAGTGATCCCATATCTGTGTAGAATTTTTTCAAACGAAGACTGATCCGGTTCAAACCAATGCAGATCCGGATAATTTTTACTTTGAAGGAGTTCTAAAACTTTATCTGCATCTTGATCATTGATGGCACCGGCCAGTTTATGGATACCACTGTTTTCTTTAAATCGATAACTCTTTGTCAAAAAGACCAAACTATCATTAATGGATGAAGTACCGGCTTCTGAAATTGGAAGTGATACACCGATCATCTGCTCAATGGTTTCCGCTACCTCATTAGAGAAAGAATTGGTTCCACCACACAGATCACCTAAAATAGAGCCGGCTTCAACCGATGCAAGCTGGTCTTTATCTCCCAGAACCACCAGTTTTGTATCCGGACCAATGGCTCTGATCAATCTCACCCACATATGGATATCCAGCATGGATGCTTCATCTACAATGATCAGATCATAAGGCAGGTGATTGTTCTGATCAAACTTGAATCTGTTACCGCGATAGCTTGCCCCTAACAACTTATGCACGGTTTGAGCCTCAGTAACTTCTCCTAACAAGTGTTTGAATTTATCCGGAAGGCTATCTTTTCCATCTTCAATAGAATCTACTAACCTTCTTGCTGCTTTACCTGTGGGGGCCGCCAGTGCCACTTTAAAGTCTTCATTGTTATTCTTAGACGCTACCGTGTGAGCAGCTATGATATTTAAAACGGTATAGGTTTTACCTGTTCCAGGTCCGCCTGAGATGACAACCAGGTCTTTAATAAAACTCAAACAAAGCGCAATTTCCTGCCAGTTGATTTCAAAAAGATCTTCCCGGCCTTTTATAAAATGTCGGATCGCATCTTTTTGTAGATCAGTGATATCATGCAAGCCTGAAGACCGCTTTAGGACCCATCGAGTAAATTCTTCCTCAAATTTCCAGTATTTATGCAGATATAAGCGACCTTCTTCTAAAACCAAAGGTTTTAAACTTCCATCTTGACTCACCAGATCAGATCTTGACAATGAAGCCTCCCACCTCTCTAATACATTTTGATCAAGAATATACCCTGTGTTCTTTTCCCCAAAAAGTGGCTCATTATCATACTGCCGGAGGTCTAAACAAATATGCCCTTGTTTTTGCGCGTTTATACATGCTGCAGCAGCTATCAGTACATCATCCTCTGTTTCCGGCTGAATCTGAGTAAGAAAGCGTACGAACTCAAATTCAAGATCTTCAATATGACTTTGTTTTTTCCAGTTCTTTAGAAGTTCTAAGGCTTTCACGAATTCCCCCCTTTTACTACTTCATTCAACTGCCTGATCAACTGTGCATCCGGTTTATCAAAAAATACGCCCGAGCCGGGTTCTAAAGGTTTAACGCCTCTAAGGAACAGGTATAGTACTCCACCAAAATGATCCTCATAGGAGTAATCGGTTAAACGCGATGACAGATACCGATCTAGCGCGAGAGTGTACAAATGATACTGTAGATCGTAACCGGCATCTATAACAGCATTCTTTAAAGCAGACGCATTGTAATCTTCAGCATTATTACCGAGGTGATTCGATTTATAATCCAGTATGTAATATTTCCCATCCCAATAAAAGATCAGGTCAATATATCCTTTTAAATAGCCGTGATATGAATCATGGGTCGTCTCTTCACTATGACGTAAACGGATCAGCCTCCAAATCTCGCTAACCTGAAGGTCACTTACAGGAACAAAGAACTCCATTTCTTTAATCAATTGATCCTCATTCAGGTCACCAAGAGACATATCCGGTGTGTTGAGTTTGTGGTTTAAAGTTTCGTCAATCCACGATCTTACCACAGTCTCCCAATCTCCTGAAAACCCAAACCGACCTAAGTTATCGCGAATGACTTTTGTTATTGCTTCCATATCCTGAAAGGATAGATCCTCGAATATTTGGTGAAGAAACGATCCGGCATTTGCTCCTTTTGGAAAACTAAAACGGTTTAACGATCCAGACTCTTCCATTGGTTCTCTATGAGTTCCAAAGGTTATTCCATCATGATCTTTTCCGGATTGATGATCACCTTGCCCTCCCACCAGGGATGAGTAACTCAACATCCTCGGATAATTTAAAAGATCATGCCTTTTAAAGGATTCTGCTCTAAGATTTAGATCGTTTTGTACATCATGGTCCTTTTTCCTTTTGAGCTCTTTGACCGGTTCCCTTACTACTATGTGTTCTTTTTCTAACAATTTTGATTTTATGGAATCAAAATCAACCGCTCCGGAGAGCTCCTTACCATTCAAAATGTAGGATATAGGGGAATGTTCAATTTTATTATAATCAGGCAGGAATACATAGCAAGCTGAAATGGAGCGGGTCAAAGACACATAAGCAAGGCGCACATCTTCAGCCATATTTTGTTCTCTTGCTAACTGAACATTCTGATCCTTATTTTTATAATCGGTTTTTCCACTCAGATCAATATAGCTTTGCCCATCTTTTTTAAAGGTGAAAGAAGACTCATTCCCTGAAATTACCTTTGAACTCCAAAGAAACGGGCAAAATACAACCGGATACTGCAATCCCTTGGCCGAATGCATGGTTGTTATTTGCACCAATTCTTCGTCACTTTCAAGACGCATTTGCTCTTCATCTTTGGTCTTACCAGAATTGGCCTCTTCATTTAGCTTTGAATAGTACCATCTAAGCAATGCTCTGGGACTAAAATGGTTGATCCTGCTTTCCTGAGAAAGAAGCTCTGTTAAATGCAATACATTTGAGATCTTACGTTCTGCATTTTTTAAGTCAGACAGATTTCCTATCACATCAAATGACTCAAACAATAACTTCAGGCTACCCTCGATCCCATTTTTTTTCCATTCATCCCTGACATCAGTGAGACGTGAAATAATTTCACCCCACGAATTTTCATCCTCATCAAGTTTCACAAGATCTATCGCATCGTACCCTATCATTGGGCTCACCAATGCTGCCTTTATGCCTGACTCATGACTCAAATTTTGAACAGCATTTAATACCCTGAACAGGTCTTTGGATTCTTCTGTAGAGAACACGCTGGTATTCGATCGAAGTACGCTTTTTATGCCAGCTTCCCTAAGTACATCCTGTATCTTTTCACCATCCGCCCCTTTCCAAACTAAAATTGCGATGTCTTTCTCTTTAACCTCCCGCAGTTCATCAGAATTATCCTGTTTAACCATGTAATCTCCGGATAGAAGTTCGAGTATTTCCCGGGTTAAGGCAGAGTAGATATCATTATTTAAATGTGTCTTATTGGAGTACTCTTCATCTTTTAACTCAATGAATTGCAATGGATTGATTACATTACCTGATTTATCAAATAAATAGTGCTCATCCTCTTTATCTTCCGGAAAGTTTACCTCATGGAACTGAATCTTTTCCTCAATAAATGAATTCTGAGACCCTTTGAAAAGCTGATTTACGCCATCAATCATTTTACGATTTGAACGAAAGTTTGCCGTTAACCCATAAGCCTGATCATTGCTAATATCTGATTTAGCCTCAATGTAAGTATATACATCGGCTCCCCTGAAACTATAGATCGCCTGCTTGGGATCACCGATCATGAACAAACCTGTGGAAGGCCTTTGATGGTAAATTGATCTAAAAATATTGTACTGAATTTCATCGGTATCCTGAAATTCGTCAACCAGGGCAAACGGATATTTATCTGCAAGCCGTTGTTTCAGGGAATCAGATGATTCGGCCGTCAACCCCTCTTCTACTTTAGTTAACATATCATCATAACTCAACACCTGTCTGCTACGCTTTAAAGCCTTGAACCTATCCTGAATGTCTTCAATTGACTCCTTTATAAACGCAACTTTAAATGAGGTGAGACTTTCAATCAGTTCAAGAAAGCGATCAATGGTCTTACAAAGATCCAATACTTCATAATCCGGGGCTGACTTTTTGAACGAGTCATAGAGATAAAGGCTGAATTTTGACAATTCAGCCGGGTGCTCAATAGTGAACTCATCATAGCCTATCCATTCATTCAAGACATCCCAATAATCATTCAGTTTTTCTTTTTTGAACTTATTGGCATATAAATGTCCACTAAACAGAATCTCATGAAGTTTATCCTTATCCGAATTCCACTGCTTCTTAGCCCTGAAATACACCTCTTTTAGTTCCTCAAGAACAGGTTTTAATGAATGCAACCTAATATCAGGTACAACCTTAAGAGTGGTTTTACCCATCACGTTACTTGAAATATCCTTTAATTCATCCGGACCAAATCCAGTATTGATCAAGTAATTCAGGGTAAACCATTGCAGGGGGTCCCTATCAGCATTTTTGTTGAATTCGATCCAATATTCATCTACACATTCCTGAAGTAGCTCATCCGGATTAGTGAGTAATTCAACATTTGGAGGCACATCAAATTGAACACTATACTCAGTCAAAAGTCGATTACAGAATCCATGAATAGTAAAAACGGCTGCCTCATCAAAGGTATCGAGTGCATTCTTCAGTTTTTCGGCTGCCCTATTATAGTTCGAGGAGATAAGTGACCTGAAAAATGGATCTTCAGATGATTTTACACCCCTGACAACCGACAATGATTCTTTTATACGATCCCTCAACCTCGACTTTAATTCAGCAGTAGCCGCTTCCGTGAAAGTCATAACCAGGATCTGTGATGGTTCCAGGTCCAACTCCAACAGAGCCCGAACGTATAAGGAAGCAATGTTATAGGTTTTACCGGTTCCGGCACTGGCTTCCACTAAGCTGATCCCATCTAAAGGCACCTCAAAAAGATCCAAAGGTTTCAGTTTACTCATTTGAATCCTCCAAAGCCTTTAAATACGGCTTCCAGAATAGAAGAGCGTTTTTACTGAAGGATGATCTCATGAAAGGATTTAGATTCCGCCATACTACTATATTGGATTCCTCAGCGCCCTCTGCATATTTATTATAGTTACTTGGCGTATAGGCTGCCAGAGCCTTATTCAAAGCTTTTTCTTCATCCTCAGTCTTCAACAAAACTTCAGTGTAGGTTTTACTGGTTTTAGGGAAGAAATTCATTTTGTCCAGTATAGACGAATCTGCCAAATACCACTCCAGGAGGTTTTCAAAAAGATTTTCATCAATAGCCCGGCTATTAATTCTGTTTACTTCAATGGCATTGTTTTTGTCAAATGATAGATAGTAACTCTCCTTTATTGGGTACCCTCCGGCAAGCAAAGCATTATGCAATAACCATTGTTCAATTTCATGACTTTCCCTTCTTTGACCAACGCGATGAAGCACTAATGAATTACCGTACAAACCTTTCACGTTACCATAAATTTGTACTCCCTTATAAGTAAAACGAAGCTCATAACTTTGTTCATCCTTTTTTGTTAACTGCGATACCTCATTCAGGAGCCCCAGGGTCTTTTCGTATTCTATTTCGAATGCCTTTTTTCCTTTTAACATACCCGGGATATACCCTGCTTTAGTAACGTAATCGAAAATCTGGGAGTCAGAGACATCTTGCTGAATAGATTCATATAGCAGATCATCCACTTTATATTTATCCAACCCTTTTAGTTTGAACTTTTCTCTGTCCTCCACTTCATCCATCTTTATGTTGAAATTAACACCTAATTCATTTTTCAGCATGTAGTTAGCCGGATGAGTGTAAAAGGATATTAGATCATGAATGGCCAGGTTTTTTACCTTAAAAATTTCGGGTGATCCGATCTTTTCCAATCTGAAATCGGCTGTTTTATTAAGCGAATTCCTGATCTTGTCCGCAACTGCTTTTTGTTTGTCATCATACGACTTGCGAAGTTTTTGTCCCTGTTTCCCATGTTCTTCGAGAAAATACCCCGGATTGAAAGCATGGAGCCGATGCCGGGTTAACGTAATTTGATCTTCCGGAAGCGACTCTTTAAGCTGCTGAACTAGCATAGATGGTAATCGGTCCATTTCGCTTTTAAGATCCTGTCCCTTATAACTGATATGAAGGTGATCCCTAGCGGATGAAAGTATTTCATAAAACAGGTAGGTATCATCTTCACTTAGTATTCTATCCCCTGTCCGTGGTTCTTTGTATATCAGATCAAATTCAGGTCTTACGGATCTTCGGGGAAATACTCCTTCATTCAATCCCAAGACAGCTACAAAGTTGAATGGAACAGATCTGTATGGAATGTAGGTACTCACAGTGATTCCCTGACCAAATCGGCCGGACGACGAATTTGAGGCAGTGATCCTTCCTTTCAACCAGTTCCGAAATAATGAAAATGGAACGACTTCTTTACCCTCAGTGTAGGCGATGTGCTCTTTAATCCTGGAGATTGTCCTGTATATAGATGGTTCTTTATCCTCGTTTTCAGGGTCGATTATGAGCGTTTTGCACATCTGTTCAACTAAGAACAGCCATTGTTCCGGGGTTTTGTTTTCCCGAGTCTCTTCAGCAACTGATTTCAAGGCATGAATGAATGATGAAAACTTAGCTGCTAAAATCATCTCGTCAGAGGCAGATAATTCAACAACGGGAACCAGCCCCTTGAAACTTTCAAGATGATCAGGTGACATCACGGCTCCTGTAATCAGTTGATTTATCCCTTTTTGCCAACTAAAAGCATCATTAAATGAATCCCCCAAACCTCTGAATACTCGATTTGAGCGGATCCAAACTTCAAGGAGATCAATATCATCATCACTGAAATCAAATCGTTTTTTGACCGGCTCAAGACTTATTAGATCAATTACTGAACTGGGTTTGAAGGAAGAATTCAGAAGATCCAACAAACTAAGTAGGCTATGTTCATTTAATTGGGATTGTTTCCAATGAAGCCTTGTTAGTGGTAAGTTATGACCTTCAGCATCATTGATCTCACTAAAATGGGCTTCCAGTAATGGAGCATACTGCTCGGCGTCCGGAACTAGAATCAATATATCAGATGCTTTCGAATGAGGGTGTTGATCCAGAAAATGCAATATCTCATCTTTAAGGACTTCAACTTCTCTTCGTACACCATGGCACGAATGAATCTCAATGTGTTTCAGCTCATCCTTTTGTTTTCCAACCTCATACCCAGCAACTTCATACCCACATTCTTTTACAAGTTCATTTAGTAACTGATTTTGATCTTGATACGGTGCATTCCAGCCTTCAAACAATTCTTTACATTCCTGAGAAATTGATTTCAACTCAATATTTCTGTTAAAAAAATGCACTTTTTTATACCCTGAAATACGAGCGAGAACTTCCATAAAAGGTTGACTGATATGAGATAATCCAAAAACAAAGATATGTTCAGGAAGCCCTATCAATAGGTCATTATCTCCATTATCAAGCCAATTTTTTACTCTTTGATGAGCTAATGCACGTGTTGGAAAATTTTTAATTTTTGACTTAGCAGCCCAATACTCCTCTAATGTTCTCCATAATTTTAACTGCCATTGCTCATCTGACTGTCGCGTAATTAGTCTTCCTTCTTTCCAGCTGGAGATCATATCCGGCCTGTAAACCTGATATTGATCAAACACATCCGCAATCTGACCGGCTAATTGGAATCGCCTGGATTTAGATACTTCTGTGCCTTTAATGTGTGGAATATCATCCAGGATCTCACTACTCTCTCCAAAAAGCTCAAACAAGGTCCACTGTAAAGCATTGAGGTCTGAAGGAAGAGCCTGTGGCACCTCTGTGTGCTTGAGTCTGTAGATCATCCAAATGAACTCAGACGGGAAGATAAATTTTATGTTTCCTGAAATACCATTTTGTTCAGCGACCTGAAGCGAAAGCCACTCTTTTACTTCGTTATTTTGAACAACAATCCAGGTTGGCTGCATTGGATTGCTATCTTGCGCAGCAGTTAATTCCGATAATTTATGGGCAAGATTAGTAAGCGAATGTGATTGATATTTATAAAACATAGTCCATTAAATATGGACTTATTCGATAAAAGAAAAGCTAAATTGTTCAGGATTTTGATGTAATGTTACGAAGAGAATCCTTGAGCAGATCGTTAACTAAAGCTGAGTAAGAAGTATCTTTTTGGTCGGCAAGATCTCGAACCTTATCAACAAGAGGTTCTTCCAGGTAATAACTGGCTGTTACTTTATTTACCTTTTTTTCTTGTTTTACAGACTCTTCTACTTCTTCCTCTTCCTTATAAGAGGGAGTAATGAAATCGAAAGATGCGTGGGCACGCGTGCTGTATGAAAGCGGATTGTGCCCTAAGCTTTTCTTCTTACTCATCGTTTTAGTGTCCGTTTTTAACTTCCTTAGCGAGTGCTAAATAATCCTCAGCTCCTGCACTGTTACCATCATATTCAAAAATGGTCTTGTGGTGACTTGGAGCCTCTGCCAACGATACGTTATCTCTTATGATCGTTTTAAATACTTTTGGCCCAAAATAATCTTTGATATGTCCAACTACCTCTTTATTCAGGTTCTTGCGGCTGTCATACAGGGTACAAATAATTCCGCCCACTTCGAGATGATTATTCAATCTTTGCTGAACCACTTTAACTAGATCTAAAAGCTTGGACAAGCCGTGTAATGCAAGGTACTCTGACTGCAATACAATGAAAATATCCTCAACCGCTGTGAAAGCGTTCAGCGTCAATAACCCAAGGTTTGGCGGACAATCGATCAAAACGTAGTCGTAATCATAATTACGTTCAATGTCTTTGATCACATTTTTAAGCAACCCTTCCCGGGCCGGTTCACTGGCTAGTTCCAACTCTGCTCCTGACAGTTCCAGAGATGAGGGTAAGAAGTCGAAACCATTGTGCTCCACTAATATATCCTTAACACTTGCCACTCCTTTTAAGGCATGATAGATCGTTTTATCCAAACGATGTGAATGCGTTCTCAGTGAATAAGTAAGGTTTGCCTGTGGATCAAGATCAATGAGTAAAACTTTTTTTCCGAGTTTAGCTAAACCCGCTCCCAAATTGATCGTTGTGGTTGTTTTACCAACTCCACCCTTCTGATTTGTCAGTGCTATTGTCTTCATAATTTTCTTTAGCCGTGATATTTCTTTTTACATAGAGAGTAAAAATAGAACGCTTTGTTACAATAATATATGTTCTAATAATAATCTAATAGAACATATTAATTCTAACATTCTCAAATCAAATTATTTGATTAAATCATTATCTCTTATCTTTAAGGTACTAATAATCAATAAGGATAAAATGAGATTTTTTAGCAGAAAACTAATAAAACCTGAAGATCTGAATGCACATGGTACGTTATTCGGTGGAACGGTTATTTCCTGGATCGATGAGGAAGCCGCTATCTATGTTCTTTGTCAGTTGGGCAAAGGCAATATTGTTACCAAGTATATGTCTGAGATCAATTTTGTGAACTCAGCCAAACTTGGTGAAGTGATCGAGATCGGAATGGAAACTGTAAAATTTGGCCGAACTTCAATCACAGTTAAATGCCTGGTACGCAATAAATTCACTAAAGAACATATCATTACTATTGATAAGATCGTTTTTGTACATCTTGATGAATTTGGAAAGCCTGCTCCCCATAATATTGTCGAACCAGTAAACGAGGAATAAATTGACTAAACGAAACACCTTGATCGATTTTAGCAGTCTCTCAGAAATGCTTTACGGGGAAGAAAAATACATCAGTGAGTTTTCTGAAGCCGCCGTGGATTCCTTTACAGAGTTCAATAATAACTATAAGAAATTCCTGCTAATCAGAGATGAAACCAGCTTCAGAAAAGCCGGTCATAAGATCAAGCCGGTAGCTCAAATGTTAGGATTAGATCAGATCGTGGAAGAATATGAGCATGCAAAAACACTGCTATGGGACGAAAAACCTGATGAAGATCTTGAAAAGTCAGTCAGTAAGATTGACTCCATATGCACTAAAGTGATCACAGAATTAGAATTACGCATCAAATAGATCAATAATCATGAAAGTATTTGTAACGGGTGGAGCGGGATATATTGGAAGTCATACAGTACTTGAACTGTTAACGGCCGGTCATGATGTGATCGTCATCGACAATTTATCTAATAGCAGCTATGAAGCCATCAAAAGAGTGGAGCGTATTACGAGTAAGGAAGTTACTTTCTACGAGGAAGATCTGCTGAATAAACAGGCCGTTCAAAAGATCTTTAAAGAACATGAGATCGATTCGGTCATACATTTTGCCGGGTATAAGGCGGTGGGCGAATCTGTGGCAAAGCCGTTGATGTATTATAATAACAACATCACTAGTACACTTATCTTGTGTGAGGTCATGAAAGAATTTGGAGTTCATAACCTGGTTTTCTCATCATCGGCAACCGTTTACGGGGATCCTGAAACGGTTCCGATCACTGAAGACTTTCCCCTCTCGGCCACAAACCCATACGGTCGCACCAAGCTGTTTATTGAATATATTCTCAAAGACCTGCATGTCTCAGACTCAACCTGGAATATTTCACTTCTAAGGTATTTTAACCCGGTAGGAGCTCATAAAAGTGGACTGATCGGCGAAGATCCAAATGATATCCCAAATAACCTCATGCCCTACATCTCTCAAGTTGCCGTTGGTAAACTCGAAAAACTATCGGTCTTTGGCGGTGACTACCCTACTGCCGACGGAACAGGCGTCAGAGACTACATTCATGTGGTAGATTTGGCTGTTGGTCATTTAAAAGCACTTGAAAAGTTAGAATCCAACCCCGGCCTGATCGTCCACAATCTTGGTACCGGTAAAGGTTCAAGTGTATTGGATATGGTCAAAGCTTTTGAAAATGCATCAGGTAAAAAAGTACCCTACGAAATTACGGACAGGCGACCCGGCGATATAGCTGAGTGTTATGCCGATCCCACTAAAGCAGAAAATGAACTGAATTGGAAAGCAGAACGAAATATCACTCAAATGTGTGAGGATACCTGGCGATGGCAATCAAAAAATCCTAATGGTTATAAGTGATCTCATTCCCGATCCATCTCAACAACCCAAATACCGCGTAACTCTCCGGCCCCATACCCTGTAGCCTGATCGTTGGGATACAGCTCTTTGATCTTAGCTAAAGTTTCTTCATTGATCTGATCGTTTTCGCTGCCATGGCATTGCATGCACATCTGATTGGTGATGATCGGATAATAACCGGTCACTTTACCATCCATCACACTTATGTCAGGACTCACTTGTTCACCAGCGCCTAATTTTTCCTTGAAAGACGCAATGTATGTCAGCTCATCCTTATTGTCTATATTGGCTTGATTTCTGGGTTTATCCGTTACCCTGGTAATATGAGCTTTCAGTGCCGTAGCCATACTATCAGTAAGTGGATATGCCTGAATATTACAGAACTCAAGCGCATTGATCGGTCCACCTTCGTTGATCGCTTTCATTAGGTTTGAACCGAGTACTTTTTGGGTTTCAGTGGCCAGATCCTGACCTTTCTCCAAATACTCTGTTTGCTCAGTCTCTGTTAGTTCTTCTTGTTTATTCCCACACCCGACAAAGATCATAGCTGTAATAAGGAATATTGATGTCAGCAGTATTGTAAATGATCTCATATGTACATTCCAATTTAAGTTTGATTAAAAGAAACAGGATTAATGATCAAACACAACATATCATAATAAGTAAGCCCCCGACAGTTTTATGCCGAGGGCTTATTCTATGATGTTTAAATGCTTAGTTTAAAATCACTGTATGCGACCTTCAATGATACTTTCAACCACCTCAGGGTCTTGTAGCGTAGACACATCACCGAGATCATCCGTTTCGTTGGAAGCGATCTTTCTTAGGATCCTCCTCATGATCTTACCGGAGCGTGTTTTCGGTAATCCTTCACAAAACTGAATTTTGTCCAGTTTCGCAATAGGCCCAATGTGTTCAGAAAGTATCTGATTGATCTCCTTTCTAAGATTGTCTTGCACACGAGATTCCCCGGTTTCCTTCAGCGTGATGAAACCATACAACGCATTACCCTTGATCTCATGTGGGAATCCAACGATAGCAGATTCAGCCACTGCCGGATGCTCATTTATAGAATCCTCAATTGGGGCCGTACCCAGATTATGCCCTGATACGATCACAACATCATCCACCCTACCTGTAATTCTGTAGTAGCCGGTGGCATCTCTTCTGGCTCCATCTCCGGTGAAATACATGTTGTCGTAAGCCGAAAAGTAGGTATTCTTGAACCGTTCATGATTGCCCCAGATCGTGCGTGCCATACCGGGCCATGGATATTTGATACACAACCTTCCTTCAACCTGATTACCTTTGATCTCCTGGGCATTTTCATCCATCAGAGCCGGTTGAACACCCGGTAGCGGCATTGTGGCAAAAGTAGGTATGGTTGGGGTTACATATGGAATAGGAGATATCATGATACCACCTGTTTCCGTTTGCCACCAGGTATCCACTACGGGACTATTCTTATTCCCAACGTTATCATTATACCAGTGCCAGGCCTCCTCGTTGATCGGTTCACCTACTGTCCCCAACACTTTCAGAGATGACAGGTCATGTTTTTCAAGGTAAGACAGATTTTCTTTAGCCAGGGCCCGAATGGCGGTCGGTGCTGTATAAAATTGATTTACCTTATGCTTTTCAACGATTTCCCAAAACCTGCTAAAATCCGGATAACTTGGTACTCCTTCGAACATAACAGATGTAGCCCCATTTAGTAACGGACCATATACGATGTAACTATGCCCGGTGATCCAACCAATATCAGCCGTACACCAATACACATCCTCGTTTTTGTATTGGAAGACATTCTTAAAGGTGTAAGCCGTGTACACCATATAACCGGCCGAAGTGTGTACCATACCTTTTGGCTTTCCTGTTGAACCGGATGTGTATAAAATAAATAAGGGATCTTCAGCTTCCATGATCTCGATGTCACACTCATCAGGAGCATCATCCAATAATGGCTGCAACCATTTATCACGACCATCCACCATTTCAATGTCTGATTTAATGCGTTTAGCAACCAATACCCTTTCAACATCAGGACACTGCTTCAACGCTTCATCTACAATACCTTTCAGATCGATAGTCTTTTGTCCCCTGTAAGAACCATCGGATGTGATCACTATTTTTGCATCACAATCCTGGATCCTTGTTGCCAAAGCTTTAGACGAAAAACCGGCAAAGACCACTGAGTGTATGGCTCCAATCCTGGCGCAAGCAAGCATAGAAACGGCTAGCTCAGGGATCATGGGCAAATAGATACAAACCCGGTCTCCTTTACCTATCCCCTCAGCCTTCAGAACATTGGCAAACTTGTTAACGCGTTTATGCAGATCTGAATAGGAAATATGTTCAGCTTCCTCATCCGGATCATTCGGCTCAAACAAAATAGCTGTTTTATCACCTTTGGTAAGTAAATGTCTGTCTACACAGTTTTCAGTAATGTTGAGTTTTGCCCCTTCAAACCATTTTATCTCGGGTTTGTTAAAATCCCATTCCAGGATATTATCCCAGCCTTTTCGCCATGTAAAATGTTCTTCAGCTATCTCTGACCAAAACAGTTCAGGCTCTCTGACTGAATGTCTGTACACCTTAAAATACTCTTCTAAACTTTTGATATGATAGTTACTCATAGCACCTACTTAATTTTCATTTTCATTTACTTATTCACACTAAAATAATAATAAATGAAACTGATGCTATAAATAACTCATCACTTAAGGGAGATGAAAATATCTGACAGTGAGATATTTGAGTCAAACACAACAAAGCCCTGCAGTTTTCTGCAAGGCTTTAGTACCAAAGGTGGGACTCGAACCCACACTCCCGGAGGAACGCGATTTTGAGTCGCGCGCGTCTACCAATTCCGCCACTTTGGCTTTTTTGAAGACTACAAAGATAAGGTTTCCTGCAAGTAAATAACAAAACGTATTTACATAATTAATTCACTAAAAAAACAATCAGTTGATCGTTTTTTATCAGGAACAATGCTCTGCTCAAACATTATAAGTTTGTAATAAATCTGTAACGCATTGGGTCTTTTACTCTCTTGTAAGAAAAACAAAAAGGTGATTGTTATGGTCAAGTATTTAGTATTCTGCGTTTTTGTAGCAGCCAGTTATATTGTTTACTCTACATTTCCTGTAGACCGCGGTCCGGGAGTTATGGTTAAAAATGCCCCAGAAATAGAAGGATTAACCTGGCAGGAACCTTTCACTTTTAAAGGGGCAACAGTTTCACCAAAGAAAGTAATTGAAGGTGAAGTTCTGGTTATCAAAAGAAAACGATATTTCTTTGACAACCTGACCAAATATGCCCCAACGGATGCCATGGTTGGTTGGAATCAGCTTTCAGATGAGCGAAACCTCGATTACGTATTTTATTCTCTGAAAGGTCGTTCATTCAACCTGGATCTCACTCGCCCCCCACTTCCATTAAATACAATATATGGAGAAAGTGATCTTTGGCACCTCATACCTTCCACATCAGAGATCAGCGAAAAAGTAAAAACCCTGCGTGATGGTCATATCATTTATGTGAAAGGTTTACTGGTTGATCTTGAAACAGAAGATGAACAATTACTAACAACTGAGACTGCCCTGACAACAACCCGAAGCTCTGAAGGGATGGCGATCTGGATCGAAGAACTCAGAATTCGATAACAGAAAGTATTTACAGGTTACTGTTGATTGTAATATTCCCAAAAATTATTTTAGTTCTTGTTATGGGTAACTTTAGTAGTTATCTCTGTTTCTAATGTTAATTAATTTTGGGTTATATGTCAGACAAGCAAAAGGGTACGGTCAAATGGTTCCACAATACTAAAGGTTACGGGTTTATCAGTACTGACACAGGTGAAGATGCCTTTGTACATTACTCTGAAATTCAGGCTGATGGATTTAAGAAATTACGACGGGGTGAAGAAGTAGAGTTCCTATTGGATGAAGGTGATAAAGGCCTTCATGCCAAGGAAGTCGTATCACTTAACCCTATACAAGATCAGGTAGATTAAATTTAATGAAATGGCTTAAAGACGCCTATCTCGACGTTGTAGTTCTTCTTATTATCGCATTATATGCAGTGTATCCCAACGATGTACTAAATATCGTTCTTTGGGTGTATACAGCATTACTACTGATCAGTAAGCTGCTCACCTTTGTAATGCCTACCCTTAACAGTAAGGCAAACAAAACTTCAGCCCCACCTATTTTCTATCATATTATATATGGACTAACCGTTGGAATATTTTACTATGCTGATAACCTATATCTGAGTGGCGCGTGGATAGTCATATGGATCGTTTCAGTGATCAGCTTTTTAAAAACCAACAAAACCAAATCCTGATCTATTTTTTTGAAGTTTTCCAGTGAGTTACGGTTTGTTTTATTCTTTTTGATTGTCTTTACCTTCATTTCGGTATCACCTTCAAATGCTTTAGCTCAGAATAAAAACTCTTCGGTTTCTCAACATTTCGACAACAGATATACTTTTTGGGGTGGTTATTCAGCTCAATCTGTAAGGTTTCTGGGCAAAACAAGAAATTCACAGACTCAGATATTGAGAATTGGATTTCAAAAATATATCAAAGAGTTGAATAATGGATTTTCCCTGTGGTATTCAGCAGGAATCATTCCGTATCTTCATTTTGACTACCCTAAACGAGACGCTAACGACCGCCGTACTACAAGCAGTGGGTTTGGTTTCTCCCCTGCCGGATTTTTAGTTAAAAAATATCACTCAAAATGGATAACCCCTTTTGCTCAAACTACCGGTGGTATTATATTAATGGACGAATATTTCCCGACTGACAAAGGAAGAAAGCTTAATTTCACTTTTGATATAACGGTTGGAAATGTTTTTACAATAAATTCCTTTTCAGATCTGTCACTGGGCTATAAATTCCACCATATTTCCAATGCTCAGACCGGATCAGAAAACCCCGGACTCGACTCAAATTTCCTATTTTTAACTCTTTCATTTCATTAAAACAGATCATGGATATTACTTGTACACTTCACACGAATAAGGGGAACATCAACATAAAACTGTTTCCTGACAAAGCCCCAAAGACGGTAGCTAATTTTGTCAATTTAGCTTCACGTGGATTTTATGATAACTTGTTTTTTCACCGTGTGATCAACGACTTTATGATACAAGGTGGGTGCCCTAACGGTGATGGCCGAGGCGGACCGGGTTACCGTTTTGAGGATGAATTTGATCAGAGCTTGATCCATAATGAACCCGGAAAGTTATCCATGGCCAATGCCGGACCAAATACCAATGGCAGTCAGTTCTTCATTACTCATGTTGAAACCCCCTGGTTAGATGGACGACATGCTGTGTTTGGTGAAGTTATGTCCGATGACGATATGGCTGTTGTAAATCAGATCGTTCAGGGAGACAAAATTGAGCGAATTGAGCTTGATGGTGACGTTGAGAATCTGCTATCAACCGTAGATGAAGTGCAAAACTGGAATGATGTACTTAACGACGAATTCCCAGAGTTGAAAGATCCATTGGTCTGATCAAAACAGATCCAAAAATCCGGGTATTTTTTACAACCTTTTTGCCTCAAGTTCGTATGGAACCCTGAATTTCAATACAATTCCAATTCAGGCTATGAACAAGTTCCTTCTATCAACCTTTCTGATCGTTACAGCATTGGTTTTACATCCGGCTGTGACGTGGGCTCAAGATAAACAACAAAACGACTTAGAATACAGAAAGTGGAGGGTGACCCTCTTCCCTCCCCTTAGCACAAATGGAGTAGAAGCACCTAATTATACGGCCAGGTATTCCATCAATATTCTCGGCGGTTATCATGGCGGTTTGGATGGTGGTGAGATCGGGGGCTTGATCAACTACAATAAACACTACGCCTCTGGTTTTCAACTGGCCGGATTAGGGAACATCTCAAAAGGTAATTTATCAGGAATCAACCTTGCCGGTATCGGTAACTTTTCAGGCCGGGATTTGTCCGGTGTTCAGCTTGCAGGTATAACAAATTTTGCATCAGGTGAACTGGAGGGATTTCAGCTTGCAGGATTGGCAAACATATCCGGAGAAAGTACCGGTGGCATTCAACTTTCCGGGGTTTCTAACATTGCCAAAGGAAATATTGAAGGCTTACAGGGTTCGGGATTATTCAATGCCTCTTATGGTGATATATCCGGGCTTCAGCTATCCGGAATTACTAACGTTGCAAAACAAGATATCGAGGGTTTGCAGGTTACCGGGTTATTGAACTTTGCAGGTGCTAATGCCTCCGGGTTACAGGTTTCCGGTTTAGGAAATTCAGCACTTGGAAATATTGAGGGATTAATGGTATCAGCCGCATTTAACTTAGCAAAAAGCTCTGCAAGTGGTTTACTGGTGACAGGTGGATTGAATTATGCCCGAGAACTTGAGGGAGCTGCTATTTCAGGAGCTGCCAATATTGCTCATGAAATGGAAGGACTACAATTTGCCGGGTTTTTAAATGCTTCTCAAAAAGCAACCGGATTACAGATCGGTTTGATCAACTATGCCAAAGAATTTGAAGGGGTACCTATTGGATTCATAAGCTACTATGGAAACGGTCGTAAAAACATCGATGTGCGTTTTTCTGATGGCGGGTTTACTGATCTTGGCCTGACTCTTGGGACACACAGAGTGTACAACTCAGCCATCTTTGGATATAATCCTCTGTTAAACCGAGATGTTTACAGGGTGGGACTGGCTATAGGTCTTGAGAAAAACGTTACTGATTCTTTTGAGAACTGGAAAAACGAAACCGTGTTTGTTAATCAGGAATTTTCAGTTTTGCATCATTTTGAAGATGAATGGAGAGAAGATCTTAACCTCATATATTCCTATAAATTTCTGTTGGGTAAAAGACTGGCTAATGGGTTTTCAATATATGGCGGGCCGCCATTCAACGCACAGGTCACCAGAATCAATAATGCTAACGAATACACCTGGTATAGCCTGTGGTCTCCCGAACGCAAAGGCAGACAATATCGATTCTGGGTTGGATTTACTGCCGGTATCCGGCTATTCAAACAGGAGGCCCCGAAACGTTTCCAAGATGAATTCAATAACTGGGACATTGATTGGTAATTTTTATTAAGCAATTCATAGAATAAACTATTCGTAGGCTTTTACTGTTAGGTTGGGAGCTGAAAGAATTCTAACCTATATACCATTGAAATGAAGCTAAAAATAATAGCCTTTCTATCTGCTATCCTGCTTGCAGTTGGATTTTATTTTATCAATAACCAGCAAGATGAAGTTGTAGTTGCTGAGCATTCAAGTATCGCTATGAATATCACTCAAACTGACACTATGCCGGATGAGAACTACCCCCTTCAAAAAACAGAAGCTGAATGGAAAGAAATATTGACCGATAAAGAATATCGCATACTCAGGGATCGAGGAACCGAACTTCCTTTCGTAAATGAATATAACAGTAATAAACGCGAAGGTATTTACGTATGTGGAGCCTGTGGACAGAAACTTTACAGCTCTGAACATAAATATGAAAGTGGTTCCGGCTGGCCAAGTTTCTGGCAACCTTTAGCTGACTCTTTGGTTGGTGAGCGGGAAGATAACAGTTGGTTCATGACCCGAACAGAGATCGTTTGTTCCAACTGCGGTAGTCACCTGGGGCATGTTTTTGATGATGGGCCGCAACCAACCGGACTGCGATATTGTATGAATTCCCTGGCAATGGATTTCATCCCAAATGAAGAAATTCAAAATGATTAAGACACCATCTTTAGTATATTTCGAGGTATTGCTGATCATTAACAGACATCATAAAAATTCGGATCAATGACCTCAAAAGCCGCCGTGATACATAAGGCAGAATTCAATCCACGCATTAAATCGTATGTACTTTGGTACGCATCCCTGGTTTTGGTTATCTCCGTTGTGTTACTCCCCCTGCTTCCATTTTGGTTAATACTGGGGAACATCTACCTAAACCGATATTTTGATCGTTTAGAGTGTGAACTAACCACTCGCTCACTGCGCTTTAAAAAAGGTTATATATTTCAAACCGAACGAACCATACCCTTAGATAAAATTCAGGACCTCACTTTTAAGGAGGGGCCACTGCTAAAGTACTTTGGATTGAGTATTCTCAGAATTGAGACAGCCGGAAATACCGGTCAAAATACGGCAGACCTATCCCTAATAGGGATAATCGATGCGGTAGAATTTCGCAACATGGTATTTGAGCAAAGAGATAAAGTCACAGAAATGACTTCCTCTGCCGAACCATCAGTAAGTACCTCAGACCTGCTCAAAGATATTCGAGATACTCTCAGATCCATCGACAATAAGATTCAACCTTAAAACACCTGTTACATGAAGATTGCAGTTGTTGGAGCAGGGTTAGGAGGCCTCTCGGTTTCATGTTTATTAGCTTCAAAAGGTCATGATGTAACCGTATTTGAGAAGAATAAAGGGGTAGGCGGTAAAATGAATGAGATCAGAGCTGAAGGATTCAGGTTTGATACCGGACCCAGTTTGTTGACCATGCCTTTTTTGCTTGATAAACTCTTTAAAGTATGTGGAGAGGATCTTCAGGATCATCTGGAGTTTGTCCCCTTAGATCCTATATGCCGATATTTTTATCAGGATGGAACCGTCTTTAACAACTTTGAGAACAGACAAGATTCTGTTGAAGAAATTCGATCTTTTTCAGCTGAAGATGCTGAGGCTTATCCTCAATTCCTGGATCATGCTGCGGACTTATATGAAAAAACTAAAGATGCATTCATCTTTAACCCACTTTATGGATTTAAAGACCTCAAAAAACTCAAAATTCTGAGTTTCTTTGGCATTGATGCCTTTAGCACAGTCGCTAAGAAAGTGGATCAGGAGTTCAGATCTGAGTATATGCGAAAGTTCTTTAAACGTTTTGCTACATACAATGGCTCCTCTCCTTTTCAGGCACCCGCTACCTTAAATGTTATTCCTCATGTTGAACTGAATCAAGGTGGTTATTATGTAAAAGGAGGTATGTATCAGGTTGCTAAAAGCCTGTATGATCTAGCTCTATCTATGGGTGTCAATTTTCATTTCGAACATCCTATTCAGTCATTGGTCATAAAAGATGGTGAGGCTCAGGGTCTCATTTTAAATAATGGTGAAACTGTTAAAGCTGAATTGATCATATCAAACAGTGATGCTACTGAAACCATCACAAACCTGGTTTCTGATCACTCAATAAAACCATCAAAAAAGATAAAAGCGGAATCCATTGAACCATCTTGTTCCGGTTATGTACTGTTACTTGGTTTGGATAAGACATATGAACAGCTTGTTCATCACAACATATTTTTCTCTGAGAATTATGAATATGAATTCGAACAGATATTCAAAGATAAGGTAATGCCGGATGATCCTTCGATATATGTTGCAAATACTTCGTATTCAGATCCTACTCATGCACCCGATGGCGGCAGTAATCTTTTCATATTGGTAAATGCCCCTTACCTGAATGAACACTACGACTGGGATAAGAACAGCACCTCATACGGTGATAAGATCATTAAGGCATTACAAAAACGTGGTTTAGATTCATTATCAAACCATATTGTATATCGTTCACAGATAACGCCGGTTGATTTTTCCGAAAAATATCTCTCAAATAAGGGAAGTATTTACGGCACATCCTCCAATAATCTGTTTTCAGCTTTCCTGCGGCCGAGAAACAAATCAAGAGATATTGAAAAACTGTACATGGTGGGCGGATCCACTCATCCCGGAGGTGGGATTCCATTAGTTATTCAATCAGCTTTCAATGCTTTAACATTAATTGAGCGTTACGAAAATATTTAAAATAGATTGAAAGAGCTTACTCAGCAGCTTCCTCTTCCTCAATATCTAAATTGATAACCTCAACATTGTGGATCTTACCGTCATCGATTTGAAAGCGAATGATGGTACGGTGCGACTGAAACCCTTGTTTCCCTGCTGCACCGGGGTTCATGTACAACATGTTTTCAAGATCCTGATCTCTCGATATCCGTAGTATGTGAGAGTGCCCGCAAATGAATAGCTCCGGCGGGTCGCTTTCAAGTTCCTGCCTGATAGGTAAGCAATACCGTCCAGGTACCCCACCAATGTGTGTGATCCAGATATTAAGACCTTCCCTTTCAAAGCGTTGATGCAATGGAAATTCCTGCCTGATATCTTCCCCATCAATGTTACCATATACACCGATCACAGGGGCGATCTTTCTCAGCTGTTCAGCGATCTGAATGTTTCCAAAATCACCGGCATGCCATATTTCATTGCATCCCTCAAAGAAATCCAAAACCTGAGGGTCTAAATAGCTATGTGTATCAGATATAAGCCCTATTTTGATCATACTTTTTGTATCATCTGACGTTTGTTCATCCGGCCGATTTAATAAGATGGCTTCAGATCATTAATCTTAACATTCACAAAATTACATTCATTCATTGAAAGGCTTCAGTATCATCATAGTTACCTGGAATGCTCTTGATCATCTCAAGAGATTTTTGCCGTCCGTGGTTGAAACTGATTATCCTGATTTTGAGATCATCATAGCTGATAATGCATCTGATGACGGTTCAAAAGAATGGATCAGGTCCAACTACCCTGATGTAAAAATTGCGTCCTTCGATCGAAATTACGGCTATTGTGGCGGAAATAACAGAGCAGTTCCATTTGCTTCCAAAGAAATTGTCTTGTTTCTCAATAATGATGTTGAGGTGGATAAAAAGTGGCTTTACGGACTCAATTCTGCCTTTCAGTCTGAAAATACCGCAGCAGTTCAACCCAAATTAAGAGACTACCGCAAGAAAGATCACTTTGAATATGCCGGTGCGGCAGGTGGATTTATCGACAAGTTTGGGTATCCATTTTGCCGCGGAAGAGTATTTGATACGGTAGAAAAAGATGACGGACAATATGATCATGAGGAGTATATTTTTTGGGCGAGCGGAGCTGCATTGGCTGTTCGAAAAGATCTTTTTACAGAGATCGGCGCATTTGACGAGGATTTTGAATTTCATATGGAAGAGATCGACCTCTGCTGGAGACTTCAAAATCAGGGGTATAAGATCGGCATTACTCCTGAAAGCATTGTTTATCATTTAGGAGGCGGTTCGTTGCCAATGGATTCACCTCGTAAAGTATATTACAATTTCCGAAACAGCTTGTTCATGCTATGGAAAAATTATTCCACATCAAGCTTATTGAAGCGCATACCTGTCCGGATCATACTTGACGCTATTGCTGCCTGGAAAGCTCTTTTGGAGGGGAAACCCAAGGAATGGATGGCCGTGCTTAAAGCCCATGTTCATTTCTTTATGAAACTACCCTTGATGCATAAAAAAAGGAAATCCCTAAGGTCTAAACGAATTGAATCCGGTGAACCGGCAACGATGTCTACTTTCAGTATCGTGTGGCAGTATTTTGTTAAAGGGAAAAAGACCTATAACGCATTGATCAACGAGTGATCCATTTAATATGACTTAAACGCTGAAATAAATCCTCACTAATTGAAAAGCTTCGATCTGGAAAATATCCTGGATAAATCTCTGCCACACATCAAAAAATGGTGGTTCTCAGTAGTTTGTATTCCATTTTGCTGGGTCCTGGCTGAACAATACTGGATGGCATTAAAATGGGAGATCTCTTTTGCATGGATCTACCCTTACCCTTTCTTCCTGACTCCCTTTTTCTTTTTTATCGATAATTTTTTACTGATCGTTCATGAAGCAGGTCACACTTTTTTTGGGTTCACAGGGTCGAGGTTTATCACCATTTTGGGAGGAACCTTATTTGAGATACTTCTGCCCTTCACCATTTTTATATTCGGTTGGTGGAAACGGCAGGACCTGACGGCACAAATTGGACTTTTACTAACGGCCTTCGCATGGATCGAATCATCGGCCTATGCCGCCGATGCCATGGCCCGGAGAATGCCACTTATAGGTAATCTCCCTAAATCATCTCATGACTTCTACAACCTGTTTACTATGAAGAGTATTTTGGCTGATTACATGACCTATGCCTGGGGCATGTACTGGATCGGAGTAATTACCTTGCTGTTATTTCTTCTTTATCCCCTCTTTGAACGCAAGCACTACGAATATGCAGTTATTGAGATGGATCTGTGATCTTTTGATTGATAGTATAGTACTGGTTCCGCCACTTCGCTGCGGAACTCTGGCCGGAGGCTCTGCCTCAAAAAACATCACCCTGAAAATATATTCACCGAGATCAAACCTTCTTCACCCTCGTAATTTAATGCCGATGAATATCGCCAATATAACGGGGAAGAAACGAAACCGGATTTCACCGGATTATAGTGAATGTAATTGATCTTCTGTCTCATTATTTTTTGAGTTGAAACCTGTTTGGGATGAAAACCCTCCTGCCACACCTGGAATTCACTGTCTTTATGATTATCCAGCTTACCTGCCTTAAGTTGGTCTAACGTCCTTGTCTTCTTGTTCGCTTTTAGATAGTTAATAATACTTCGAGCGGTATATGATTTGAACGCTCTGAGTCGGGCAGATAATGCTTTACCCTCTACAACCATATGAATGTGATTGGGCATGATAACATACCCATACAATGTTATATCATGTTCTTCTTGTACATATTT
>NZ_PQBS01000006.1 GCF_002911695.1 Gracilimonas amylolytica | reverse complement strand
GAGATCAAACCTTCTTCACCCTCGTAATTTAATGCCGATGAATATCGCCAATATAACGGGGAAGAAACGAAACCGGATTTCACCGGATTATAGTGAATGTAATTGATCTTCTGTCTCATTATTTTTTGAGTTGAAACCTGTTTGGGATGAAAACCCTCCTGCCACACCTGGAATTCACTGTCTTTATGATTATCCAGCTTACCTGCCTTAAGTTGGTCTAACGTCCTTGTCTTCTTGTTCGCTTTTAGATAGTTAATAATACTTCGAGCGGTATATGATTTGAACGCTCTGAGTCGGGCAGATAATGCTTTACCCTCTACAACCATATGAATGTGATTGGGCATGATAACATACCCATACAATGTTATATCATGTTCTTCTTGTACATATTTTAGTGCATCGAGTATGATTTCACAAATCTTTGTATCCATGAATAGAGGATATCCCTCAACGGTAGAACTTGTGATAAAATATGGATAGTGGTCTTCGTGAAATTTATATCGGCTTCTTCCCATGTTGACTCTATTTATTTAGTAAGAGCTGTTTTATTTGGATTCCTTACAAAATTTCTAAAAAAAGATACGTACTGGTTCCGCCGCTCCGCTGCGGAACCTCCATGTGAGGCTCTGCCTCAACGTACTTTTGACTGTGGAATAGATTTGGGATTGGAGCTTCTTTGTTTGGGCTTAGCAGTGGAGGAGTTTGGGGTAGGTTAGATCAGTAGCCTTAGCATACATCGTGAGGCAGAGCCTCGGAGGCGCATTACGGAGCGGAGCACCGTAACGAGGTTAAACCCACGCTCATATGTCTTTTTTCACGACTCTGTTATATAAATACTTCTACCAGTACCGTATCTACTGTTGAGTTATTCGTTTTTTGGCAAAATTACTGCGTTACTGAATTTCTTCTCGTTTGGCAGTGTTTGGTATCCTGTGTGGTTTGTTATCCAACTTGCAAATCGATTGAGTGGGAACCATTGTGCATCTCCTACATTTACTTGGTTATTTACCATACTCTCAAGCGGTCCGAGATCTTGTGCAGGAAGCTTTCCATGTTCCCCTCCTATAGCAACAGATTCTTGCGTATATGAATAGTATTGTCCTTGTTCAGAAGGATCTCGATTAGAGCCTGATTGTAAAAATATGTATGCATCAAAAATGTTTCCATTTCCTTCTGAATTTATTGCCACAGCCGCTCTATCATCATCCTCGCTTCGTGGAAGAATATACTGGTTTTTTTCTTGTCGGTCAAATATTTTAAGAGTGTAATCTTGTTCTATTGTGAGTGCTGGTGGTCGCGTGATTTTTGGATTTCCTACTGCGTTTACTTGTCGCGTTTCGTTTTCGTACCAGTCTTGAATTAATCCAATATCTCGCGTACTCATACTATCATGTTCTACAACGAGGTTTCCGTTTGAGTCATAATACTGCGTTTCTAAATTAACTGCAAGAATAACTTTTTGCGGTTGACCAGTAGGTGTATCAAAGACAGGAATTGCATCATTAAATGAAGTTCCATTTTGAATTCCATTTACAGTTCCATACCCGCTGTTTCCCCATGTTCGTTGCATGTCGGCAAATCGTCTTTCCATTTCGTCTCGAGTCCATTGGCCAGTTGCGTTACCAAATTCATCTCGTTTTGTAAATGGTGCAATAACTATCTCATAGCTTCCGTTTTCTGCTGGTATGATTCTGTGTTCAAATGCGTTGTTTCGTCCTCCTTCTCGGTATCCGAATCGTGCGTATTCTGCTTCCATCTCTACGCCATTAAAGGTTCCGTTTGTGCTAAACAGCGAGTCTACTGGTGTAAAGACTCCGTTTATTTTGTCTTCGAGTACGAGGTATGCGTTTGAGAGTATTTGATCTGTTACGTTGTCATGTACTGTCGCACTGAATTCTGGCAAGTTATCCATATTGATGCTTGCGCTTTGGCTTTCTTGGTTTCCTTCCTCATTTTGTGCTTCTATGGAGAACGTGTATGTTTGTGGACTGCTGATATTGTCTGTTGAACGCACTGACCATTCCCAGTCGTTGATTTGGTTTACGCTAAGTCCTGCTGACGGATTCACAATACTTGCTTGTGTTATTGTTGCGTCTGAATCAATAATTTGTTGTAAGTCTAGGATTTTTTCTTGTCGTTCTACTCCGTTAAATCCTGTTTGTGAAAATACGATGTCTGCTCGTTGCGCAATTGGTTGGTTTACACTGAATTGTTGTTGTGTGTATGGGTGGCTTGCGTCTAGTTGTAGCTGTGCTGTTATTCCTGCTGGGTCTTGGTTGCTTGTCGCAATTGTGTATACGGTGTTTGAGACTGGCGTTACGTCAAGGTTTGCGTCTTGTGGAGTTAAGCTAAAGGTTAATGGTACGTCTCCTTCTGTGTCTGAGGCTACAGCAATTCCTGATATATCTGTGTCTTGTGATGATCGCGGCCGTATTTCTGATAGTGAGTTCTGTACAAGTGTTATTGGTACTGCTTGTGGACTGAGTGTTTCTTGTGCATCTGCGCTGCTTTGTCCTTGCGCATCTGCTCGTTGCAGTCCAAGTGCGTCTGCTGCCACACTATAACTTACTGTACTGTCTTGTGGTGCGCTAAATGTTGCTGTTGCTCTTCCTTGCTGATTTGTCTGCACAGTTGCGTTTTGTCCGTTAAAATCCAGATTAAAATCCACATCTATTTCTGGATATCCTGCATCTACCGTAAGTACTCTGTCTACGAGTGGTGCGTAAATAATAACTGCTGTGCTATCAGCGGCGATCTCCCCATAAATATCCTCCACTTGCAAGATGTTGATGTAGGTGCCCTGGCTGGTAAAGGTACGTTCGATCACTTGCTCAAAATCGGTGCCTTCCGGGGTGAATTCCGTTGTAGTGGTATCGGCAGCTCCAGGCAGGACTTCTTTGAGGGTTAGTGTGGCAAGACCGTCGGAGTCATTCGCCCTAAGGGTATAGCTAACGATTTGGCCTGCCCTGGTCAGCCCAAAGGTGCTGGTAAACTGTGCCTCGGTGGTCTCGCGCTGGGTAAAGGTCGTGCTGCCCGAGGTGGTATTTTGTTCACTGCCGTCCGGGGTGTTGGATTCGGCCATTAGCTCAAAGGCACCCTCTCCTGCCTGCCCCACCATGCGTGCGATGGTGGTATCCCAGGAGGTTACCGAACCGGTAAAGGAGCGGGTTAGGTTAAAGTCTCCTTCCCCGCCGGGCAGGGCCCCGGATACCTCAACGCTAACCAAGCCATCGTTATCTGAGGCGGAATAGGTTACCGAAACTTCTCCCAGCGGAACCTCCACTTCCGCAGGGGCTGTCAGGTTCAACTGCAACGGGGCGTTTTCAGGGCCGGAACCCGAACCGGTACTGCCGCCATCTTTTTTACAGCCGTTCAACAGAAGGCACCCCAAAAGCACCATAGAAAAACCTACGAAATATGTCTTGATAATCTTCATGGCTAAGAATCTAATAAAGCAGGTCTTCCGATGCTAATTTAAAATGTACGGGCCTGTAAAGACAATCGGTCAGATGGACTTGGAGCCATCAGACCGAGAGGTAGGTTGAACAACCCCGAATTCGATCTGACGGATTACCCGTCTGATCGATGGATTAGGCTTGGGAGCCTTTATTGTTGGTTCCGCCGCTCCGCTGCGGAACCTCAATGCGAGGCTCTGCACCAAAACAGCTTGGGATAGATTAGATCAGTGCCTTGGCACACATCTTGAGGCAGAGCCTCGGTGGGGCATTACGGAGCGGAGCACCGTAACGAGGTTAAGTTGGAATGTTTTACTGGTTCCGCCGCTCCGCTGCGGAACCTCACTGCGAGGCTCTGCCTCAAAACAGCTTTGGATAGATTAGATCAGTGCCTTGGCATACATCGTGAGGCAGAGCCTCGGTGGGGCATTACGGAGCGGAGCACCGTAACGAGGTTAAGTCTAACAACCACGAACTCGATCTGACCGATAACCGGTCTGATCGATGGATTAGGCTTGGGAAGTTGGAATGTATTGTGAATAAGCTGAAGTACTGGAATTCAGCAATCGGTCAGACGGACTTTAGCCGTCAGACGGGAGGTAGATTTTTTTACTTTTCTGATTCTTGATTATACCTGCCATTTCTTATCTTCGTCCCATCACATAAGCAGGCGCCATGATCCCAAAGGAAATCCTCAAAAAAATCCGAAAGCTCGAAATTCAAACCAAGGGAATTGTTAATTCTCTATTTGGAGGTGAGTACCAGTCAGCTTTTAAAGGGCGTGGCATGGAATTTTTTGAAGTGCGGGCTTATACCTACGGGGATGACATCAGGCAGATCGACTGGAATGTGACTGCCCGTACAGGTGATCCGTTCATCAAGATATTTGAAGAAGAACGGGAACAGACCTTAATGCTCTGCATCGATATATCACAAAGTGGAACATTTGGAACCCACGAACAAAGTAAAATGGATCTGGCTATTGAGATCTGTGCAGTACTGGCTTTCAGTGCTATCAAAAACAGCGATAAAGTAGGGTTAGTTCTTTTCAGTGATCATATTGAAAAAGTAGTTCCTCCCAAAAAAGGCCGAACCCATGTACTCCGGCTCATCCGCGAAATGTACACGACCAAACCAACCGGTAAAGGCACAGATATTGCTGATGGACTATCATATATCAACCGGTTATTGGACAGACGAGCCATTGTGGTTCTAGCATCCGACTTTCAGGACAAGGATTTTGACAAACAACTCCGTATCACCAACCAAAAACACGACCTGGTGAGTATTATCATTAATGATCAGTACGAGGATGAACTGCCTGAGCTTGGTTTGGTGAAAATGAGAGATGCCGAGACCGGGGCTGAGAAGATCATAGATACCTCAAGTACCAAGGTTAGAAAGGCCTATAAGATCAACCGTATGAAGCAAAAAGCTTATTTACAGGAAATGATGCTTAAAATGAAGATCGATGCCGTTGAGGTAAAAACTAATGAGTCGTACGTCAAACCCCTGATGAATTTCTTCCAACGACGTGGTAGCCGCTACTAAGGGTGTTTAGTCTGTATTATATTACCCGTTATTCTTCCTTAATTACGGACGCTACACTTTCTGCCCTATCATTTTCCATCTTTCTTTTCAGATTCTCAACCATCTTTTCAAACTGACTTCTTTCAGATGCGTCGATCGATTTTGATGGCGGAAGATCAATATTCAACGGATTTACGGGCTGACCATTTTTATAGATCATGTAATGCAAGTGAACACCCGTTACCCGTCCGGTTTTGCCTACGTAACCGATAACTTCCCCTTGCCGGACTCTGGTGCCGGGAGTGATCCCCCTGGCAAATCCATTCAGGTGAAGATAAGCGGTCGTATATGTTCCGTTATGACGGATCTTAACAATATTTCCGTTTGCACCACGGTACTGGGCTTCTGTGACTTCCCCGTCCCCAACCGATAATACCGGAGTTCCAATTGGAGCTGCGTAATCAACTCCGTTGTGAGGCATTCGTCGCTTTAATACCGGGTGAAACCGGTTTCGGTTAAACGATGAACTGATCCTTTGTGAAAATTTAAATGGAGCCTTGAGTAAGGCTTTCTGAACCCCATTACCTTCACTATCAAAGAATCCCATGCTTTTATCACCCTCAAAATAATAAGCGTCGTACGTTCTTCCATCATGCTCAAATTCAGCTGCAAGAATATCTCCAATTCCATAAGGCTTGCCATCTACATATTGCTTCTCGTAGATCAGCTTATAGTTATCACCGGGATATAAACGAAAGAAATCGATCTGCCAGGCAAAGATCTCACTAAGCCTGTTAGCGATAAGAATATTGTTCCCTTTTTCCACAAGTGATTCATATAAAGATGAGGTAATTACTCCGGATGCAATATTGATCTCTTTTGTTACCTCTTTCTGTCCGGTTGTAACCTTAATTTCATCTCCCCATTCAAAGGTCACATAATCCAGTGCATTGTCGTGCAGAATTAACCGGTAGGGTTTTGAAGTATTTGACTCTTTGTAAACAATGTACCGCTGACCGGGTTTAACCCTGTTACTTTGAAAAACCCCTTTCGATTTATTATTGATCTCATAGATCGTTTGAGGGGACACATCAAGGTCACGCAAGATAAGATATAAACTTTGGTTACGCTTTACTCTACCCTCTTCGATCTGAGAATCGATCACATTGAAACCGTAAGAATCGAGCTGCACTTCTTCTTTGATCTCAATAACATTCTGTTCGGTAATAGTAAATTCCGGAGGAGTATCGTTACCTGTAAAATTAAGGAGCCACACAGAGCTAACCACTAAAATTAGTGTTAACGCACTGATTCCCCACTTAGACTTGATCTTTTCCTTCAACTTGTGCTGTAGATTTCTTTTGTGTATTGCAGAAAATAATAAGAATTATCAGGCTACTTTCATAAACAGATATAACCTTTTAGTTTTGTGAAATATTTACATCTCAAAGTGATATTTTCAATCCGCGTTAATCTTAAATCAGTCGTTAACACCTTAAATGAAAAAACTCCTGTTAAACCGATGTGCACCCATTCTGTTCCTTGCACTATCCATAATATTTTCAGGACACATTCAGGCTCAGTCTGTTAATACGCAAGTTGATACAGATTCTATCCAAATTGGGGACACCTTCAGTTATTCGCTGCTGCTGCAGTTAGATCAGGAATACTCAAATGTTCAGTTTCCGGATACTAACTCATTTCCCCCTACAGTTGAAGTTTTAAACAGAAAGCAGTTTAAACTTTCAGAATTCTCTGACAGCCTGATCTACGAACTTCAGTATTTTGGGAATGAAGATCTGCAGATCCCATCTCTACCGGTTTCAGTATTCAGTGAATCTGATACCACTACACTACTCACCGATCCGGTCACTATCTTTTTTAAAACCGTTGTTGCTGAGGGCGATACAACCCTCAAACCCATGAAACCAAATTATCAGTTTCCCCTTCCCTGGTGGCCATGGCTCCTTGCTTTTATCGTCTTAGCCGGATTTCTGCTATGGTGGTTTAAATTCAGAGAGGATACTAAGGAGGAAATGGAACTTGATAAACCTTCGATACCTGAGTTTTATGACCCGATCAAAGAACTCGAAAAAGATCTGCTTCGTATTAAAGAGGATACAAAAGTGGAGCAGACTAAAGATTACAAGTTATTCTACAGTCAGATCGGTGATGCACTCAGAACTTATTTTGAAGTCCTGTATAAGATTCCCGCCCTTGAATCCACTTCCGGTGAACTGATCCGGTATCTGGATGCTTACGGAGTTGATGATACCCTTGCTGAAAAGACGCGAAGTGTACTACGCAGAGCTGACCTCGTTAAATTTGCTAAATTCACCCCAACCCTTGAAGATGCCTGGAAAACCTACGATGAAGCCATTGAATTTCTGGAACGGGCTAAATTGACCGATGCTTCACGCATTGGCAGACTCAAGGCAGAGTATGATGCTAAATATCTATCTGTTAAGGAAGAAGTTGTAACAGAAAACGGAGGCACGAAATAATGGAATTTGCTGATCCATATTGGTTCTGGGCACTCATTATTGTCCCTGTTTTAGCCGGTTTATACATATATCGCTTTTTTTCGGGCAGGCAGGCTTCCCTATCCTTTTCTTCTCTTGACCAGATGAATGATCTTCCCGGAAACTGGAAGTCTCACATTCACTGGGTGCAAGCTATGTTGATCTGGACTGGACTGGTATTTCTGATCATTGCACTGGCCCGTCCTCAAGAGCGCCTGACCACGGTTGAGCGAAATGCAGAAGGGATCGATATTGTAATGGTTCTGGATATGTCGACCTCCATGCTGGCAGAAGACCTCAAACCCAACCGTTTTGAAGCTGCCCGACAGGTAGCCAAAGATTTTGTGGATAAACGGGAAACCGATCGAATTGGCCTGGTTACTTTTGCCATGAAAAGCTTTACCGTAGTACCTCCTACCCTCGATTACCGCCTCCTTAAGCAACTTATCGACGATCTGGAAATGGGAGTAATTCAGGATGGAACCGCCATTGGTATGGGTATTGCCACCGCTGTTAACCGGATGAAAGAAAGCCCGGCTGAAAGTAAAGTTATCATTCTTCTTACAGATGGTCAGAATAATGCCGGTGAGATCGACCCGGTAACCGCTGCTGATCTGGCACTAACCTACAACATTAAGATCTACACCATTGGTGCAGGAACCAGGGGTACCGCTCCATATCCTATTCAGGATCCTATCTTTGGTCAGCGTTATCAAAATGTACAGGTTAACATTGATGAGGAAATGCTGACACAGGTTGCTGAATTGACGGGTGGACGCTATTTCCGTGCCACAGACAGCGAACAACTTGAAAGTGTGTACGCTGAAATTGATGAGCTTGAGAAAACCGAAGTTGAAGAGTTGATCTACACCGATTATGAAGATAAATATCCCTTGTACCTGAGTATCTCTCTGATCCTTTTCGGGCTCTCATTCCTGATCAAAATTACAATTACACAGACTATCACTCCACTCGATTAAGTAACACTTTACTTTATTCGATCGTCGTCTTAAATAATTAAGATTACATCCTAATTGCATTCGCTTTATCTTTGTAGTCTCAAAGAAATCTATAAAGTTACCTGCACGCCTAAATGAGCATTACCTTCATTAGAGAGCAATTAAAAAAGTCGGATGTTTTCCGAAACGTCCATGAGAGAATAGAGTCAGATTCTTCTCTCACTTTAAAGAAAAGCATCGGTGCCTTAAACAGTTTTTTGATCGATGCTTTGCATTCTCATTACAAGAATATTGTTGTTTTATCCGAATCTGATGAAGGTGCCCGGTTCCTGTTTGCAGATCTGAATGCCATTTCTCCGGATAAAAAGATCATTTTATTCCCCTCCACCAATAACAAACCCTTCGACAATCAGCAGTTAAGGGATACCGCACTACTGGTACAGCGATCCGAGGCTTTACAGGAAGTCACGGATCACCCCAAAAAGATCGTGATCACTTCTTCAGAAGCAATATTTGAAAAAGTAGCACCTCCCTCCGCTTTAGATGAAGTCAGTATCCGTCTCAAAAAAGGAGATGAGATCGATCCGGAAAATTTAAGAGAGCAATTAGTTGAACAGGGTTACAATCCCGTTAAATTTGTGGATGAACCGGGTGAATTTGCCGTACGCGGAGGGATCATTGATGTATTTCCGTTTTCCGGTGAGTATCCTCTTCGCCTGGAATTTTTCGGAGATGAACTTGATACGATCCGGGAATTCGATGCAGACTCCCAGCGATCCATCGCTTTCTTGAATGAAGCGCGCATTATACCCGATCTCAGTAACCTTCCTGAAAAGACGAAAGCTGACTTTCTTTCCTATTTTGAAGATGACACACTTTTGATCACATCAGAGAGGCAGTTCATCTTATCAAAAATTGATGATCTTTACAGCAAGGCTGAAGAAGCCTATGAAGAGCATCATAACAGTGAAAACTTAGACCTACCCGAAGAACTGTTCATGTCACCCGATCTGTTCAAGCAGGAACTCGATCGGTTCAATCACACACTTTATGTAGCAGACGTTAATGCCTCAGGCAGAGATCAAAAAACGCTGACACTTGAAGCTAAACCCCAACCCGATTTTCATGGCAATTTCAAGCTGTTACGGGAGGAGATCACTAAAAATTCAGAGAGAGGGTTAACCACGATTATTCTTTGCGATAACGATGGTCAACGAGATCGGTTTGAAGAACTTTTAGGAGAAGCTTCTGACACTTTTAATTACCTCTTATCTGTAGAGACTTTGCACGAGGGCTTTATTTATCCACCGGCCGGGATCGCTGCTTTTACCGATCACCAGATCTTTAACCGGTACCACCGTCCAAAAACAAAGCGAAGAAAATTTCATGGCGGCATCTCTTTTAAAGAACTAAAGGATCTCAGTGTGGGGGATTTTGTCGTTCATGTAGACTACGGGATCGGCAAATTTCTTGGATTTAAAAAGATCCACGTAAAAAATACAGAACAGGAAGTTGTTGTTCTTCAGTATAAAGATGACTCAACGCTCTATGTAAACGTAACCAGCCTTCACAAACTGCAGAAGTATTCCGGTAAGGAAGGAACTGCACCAAGGATCACAAAACTGGGTTCCGGAGCCTGGGCCCGTAAAAAGGCTCAAACCAAAAAGAAAGTTAAGGACATCGCCCGGGAATTGATCCAGCTCTATGCGAAACGAAAGGCGCAGAAAGCCTACGATTTTTCGCCGGATAATGAATGGCAGGTGGAACTGGAGGCTAATTTTGAATATGAGGAAACCCCGGATCAATATGATGCTATTCAGTCTGTAAAAACGGATATGGAAAGTGAACACCCCATGGACCGGCTGGTTTGCGGTGATGTCGGGTTTGGAAAGACCGAAGTGGCAGTTCGTGCAGCCTTTAAGGCTGTGTTAGACCATAAGCAGGTAGCGGTTCTCGTTCCCACTACCATTTTGGCTGAACAGCATACCAAGACCTTTAAGAAACGAATGGATAAATTCCCGGTTCGTGTCGAATCGATTTCAAGATTCAGAACATCCAGGGAACAGAAAAAGGTGATCAACGATCTTGAGGATGGTGAGGTTGATATTCTGATCGGAACCCACCGCTTGCTTTCTAAAGATGTTAAATTCAAGGATCTTGGACTGATCATCATTGATGAAGAGCAACGTTTCGGTGTATCAGCTAAAGAAAAGCTGAAAAAATTTCGGGCCACCGTAGATGTTCTCACCTTAACTGCTACCCCTATCCCAAGAACCCTTCAGTTCTCGTTGATGGGTGCGCGTGACCTCAGCGTTATCAATACCCCTCCCCCCAACCGGCAACCGGTTTACACGGAAATTCACAGTTTTGATGAGGAACTGATACGTGATGCCATTCTTCAGGAAGTGTCGAGGGGCGGACAAGTATTTTTCATACATAATCGGGTAAAGAACATTGAAGAGATCGCGGAAATGGTTCGCCGTTTGGTACCTGATATCCGTGTCCGGTTTGGGCATGGTCAGATGAGCGGTTCACAGCTGGAAAAGATCATTAACGACTTCTATCAGCATAAATTTGATGTATTAGTCTCTACCAACATTGTTGAGAACGGCATCGATATTGCTAATGCAAACACCATCATCATTAATCACGCAAACCACTTTGGACTAGCTGAATTGCATCAGCTGCGTGGGCGTGTGGGGCGTTCGAACCGAAAGGCTTTTTGTTACCTGTTTACCAACCCCATTAAAACACTCACACCTGAAGCCCGAAAACGACTCCTGGCCTTGGAGGAATTCTCAGATCTTGGATCCGGATTCAACATTGCCATGCGTGATCTTGATATTCGTGGTGCCGGTGATATCTTAGGTGCGGAACAGAGTGGTTTTATCAACGATATTGGTTTCGATCTGTATACCAAGATCCTTAATGACGCGGTAAATGAACTCAAGCGTACCGAATTCAGCGATATGTTTGAAAATGTTGATATTGAGATCGAGCGACCTGAAACCACAGTAGAATTTGATGAAACGGCATTGCTTCCTCAGGACTATGTATCTGACAATGTGGAACGCTTAAATCTGTACAGGAAACTGTCTGAAGCCGATAAACCTGAGCAGATCGACGAATGGTATGAAGAGGTTAAAGACCGATTTGGCCCGGTACCTAAAGAAACAGAATATCTGGTACTTGCCAGCAAGATCAAGTTATTTGCCTCACTGAATTTCTTCACCAAAGTTACCATCCGTGCCGACAGAATGTGGTTAGTTTGCCCTAAACAAGACTCCGAAACCGGAAAGACTTTCTTTGATTCCGGTAAGTTTCAGGAGGTCCTGGAGAGCATTGAGTACATTAAGCAGGATAAATTTCAGGTCGTACAGAAAAAAGATACCGTACGTTTTGTGATACAGGATATTCCTGATATTGAAGCTGCACTTTCATTCCTAAAACAACTGAATAAAGATGAAGTCCTTGCCTGACCTGACCCCATTTGTCAACATCATTAAAGAAGGCGGAGTGGTAGCCTTCCCTACTGAAACCGTGTATGGACTTGGTGCTGATGCCCGGAATCCGGTTGCCATACAAAAAGTATTTGAGACCAAAGGTCGTCCGGTTGATAATCCACTTATTGTCCACCTGTCAGACACTAAAATGGTGCACGATTTTGCGACAGATATTCCTGAAGCAGCCAAGCTCCTAATGAAACACTTCTGGCCGGGTCCGATTACTCTCGTATTGAATAAGAAAGAGGAAATTCTTGATTCAGTCACAGCCGGTTTGCCAACCGTAGCATTAAGAATACCTTCAAATCCCCTGGCTCTTGAATTTATAAAACAAACCGGTCCACTGGTGGCCCCAAGTGCCAATCATTCTGGAAAACCAAGTCCAACACAGGCTAAGCACGTCAAAGAAGATTTTGGAGATGAGTTCCCGGTGATTGACGGAGGCATAACAAATATTGGACTGGAATCAACGGTCATAGGTTTTGAGGATGATCACATCACACTTATGCGACCGGGTAAGATCGGTGCGGATGAAATTGAAAGTGTCACAGGTTTAAAAGTCAGGTCTGATCATATGAATGAACAAGAAACTCCCAAAAGTCCCGGACAAAAGTATTCGCATTACAAACCCAAAGCTGATGTTGTTTACAAAGGTGTAAGTGCTTTTAATGATCATACTTTATATGTGATGCAAACAGCTCCTGAGGTGAAACAAAATAATGTGATCTGTTATGAAGGTGACCTGAAACAATTATCCAAAGAACTTTATGACCGGTTCAGGCAAGCAGATCAACAGGGTTATCATAGGGTTCATATAGAACCGTTTGAAGAGCATAAGGCAGAATACCCGGCTTATTACGAAGCACTGATAAACCGAATTCGGAAAACTTTGGGATAGGCAGAACGGATTTTTTTCCATTTCAGTTAAATCAGCATAGTCACAAGACTATTTTCACGTGTATTAACTGTACAAATATGGTAAACATTACCGATAATCAGTTTACCGAGTGGAACCGGGCCATTAAAAATGGTAGCAAAGAATGCTACTCAGAGTTTTTTCGTGCCTGTTACGAACACTATGTACGCTTTGCTTATCGGTATGTAAGATCCAAAGATCAGGCCTGAGACCTGGTACAAGAGGCTTTTATAAAGCTATGGAAAACCCGTGACCAATTGGATACTTCAAAATCTTTGAAGTCGTACATGTTCACCATTATCCGAAATCTTTGCCTGAATCACATTAGAGATCATAAGAATCGATTTGAATCCCTTGAGGGAAAAGAACAATCGGTTCACTCCCTGATGATTCATCAAGAACAAGATGGTTCCTCCTATATGGAGCAAACTATTGAGATCATTGAAAAACTCATTAAGAAACTTCCTGAACGGCAAAGGGAAGCCTTTGAATTGAGCCGTTTTGATGGTTTACTGCATGAAGAGATCGCTGAGGTAATGAATATCTCAGCAAGAACAGTTAATAATCATATTGTTTCCGCCAGTAATTTCCTGAGGGAAGAATATGAGGTTTACAACAGACGTGATATAGATATTGCTTTATGAATATACATGACAACAACGGCCCGGATGATAAGGACAGACATTCCTTACCTGAAGACCTCAACAATGATCTG
The DNA here is from genome assembly GCF_002911695.1 of Gracilimonas amylolytica. Lineage (GTDB taxonomy): Bacteria > Bacteroidota > Rhodothermia > Balneolales > Balneolaceae > Gracilimonas > Gracilimonas amylolytica. Next base: position 30,200 of record NZ_PQBS01000006.1, on the reverse strand, counting down.
GAAGCATATAAACGATCAGAGGATGATAAAATATCCCTGACTGATTCAGAGGTCGAAAATGCCTTAGGGAATGTACTTGGGCAGATCGAAGATGTGGAACAAGACAAGGCTGAACCAACCTCAGGCTTTAGCTTTAACTGGAAGCTAATGGCAATAGCCGCAACCATTTCATTCGTTGGAATGCTTTTCATTCTTTCCATTCCGATCAGTGTTCAAGTACCAAACGGAGAGACAGCAACAGTCAGCCTTCCGGATGGAACCGAGATCACTCTGAATAGCGGTTCTGAATTGACCTACTCAAGATTTTATAATTATCTGGGGCGGAATGTAACCCTCACAGGAGAAGGATACTTTGATGTTTACAGTGATCCTGAAGACCCGTTTACAGTAACCACGGCAAATAGTGTAGTCAAAGTATTGGGAACCGAATTTAATTTGACGGACTGGGGAGTATCATCCGGTCCAAAAGCCAAGCTTGCAGTAGCAGAAGGCTCTGTTGAGTTCACTGAATTAAAAGAGAATCGATCGCTGGTGTTAAACCAAAATGAGACTGCCGTTATAACTGAGTCATCTGAGATCACCTCTGCGTCTGCAGAGCTTGATAATATCCTGGCCTGGTTATCAAATAACATCGCATTTCAAAATGATAACTTAAACGATGCCTTTAATTTACTGGAGCGAAGATTTGATATACAGATACAACGGGATCAAGATCTCGCTCTTCAGAGTGAAAATATTACAGCCTTTTATCACCAGCCAAATGACCCGGAGTCGATCATTCAGGACATTTGTACCATTAAAGGGTTGAATTACCAAAAAATCCACAACGGTTACAGAATTTCGGCCAACTGATATGAGAGCTTTCCTTCTCATAACTGCGTTGATCTTTCTAAGTCAGCCTGTTTTTGCTCAAACATCTGAGGGAGATGACAGGTTATATTCATTAACACTCAGAAATGTTACCATAGAGGAAGCACTCAAAGAGCTATCTAATATATCGCACATCGATATCGCATATGATTCCAAGATAGACCTTCAGAACCCTGTTTACCTGAATGAGCGTGATAAACCGGTAGATGAGATCTTAAAAAAGATCCTCTCTTTCTCTGATCTGGATTATGTGATATTATCTACCGGAACGTATGTTATTACGGCTTCTCCGGTCAAAAGATCACAATATGGCAGCCTGGCCGGTTATGTTCGTGATGCCGAAACCGGCGAACCACTTGTCAATGCCAGTGTATTTATAGCGGATGCGAACGGAGCTGCAGCAACCAACAGAAATGGCTATTTCAATATTTCTTCGCTTCTATCCGGTGAGTACAAAGTACGTGCTTCCTACATAGGCTATGAAGCTGATCAGCGAACCGTTATGATCGGTCCTGATGCCGAAGGTCTCACCGTCATAGAACTGCGGCCTAAGAGTTACATGATGGAACCGCTGGTAGTAAGCAGTAATACTCCGATATTTGATTACAGAGGTAATCAAAATGGCACTTCTTACTCAAGTATTGAGAATAACTATATTGGGACAGACCGTAATGCTGTAAAATCTCTGAAGGCCTTTCCCGGGCTTACATTTTCAGCTGCACAACAAACCTTTAACATTCAGGGAAGCGACTCCAGGGATCATACTATTAAACTGGATGGAGTTCCTATTTACAACTCAACGGTTGCCGGAAATACCTTTGGTATGTTCAGCCCCTATGCGATTGACCGGGTTAATGTGTCAAAATCAGGTTTTGGAGCTGAAGTTGGCAGTGCTCTTTCCGGATTCGTGGATTTCAGTCACGATATCATTACCCCGGGAATGACACATTCAACCCTGCAAGCTGATCCCTATGCTATGAATGCAAGGGGTGAAATTCCATTTATACAGAACAATAAATGGAGATCTATGGCTGCAGCCCGGTATAATATTTGGGATATCTATGAAGCCCCGGACCTAAACTCCACCTTCGACCAATGGAATCAACTTGACCCCCTTATCCAAAATTTCATTATGGGAAGTGATAGTGATATTGCCCACTACCATTCAAGAGTACAGGATTCCGACGTGGAATTTTATGACATACATTTTGCTGTAGATCGATCGGATGATTATTCATCTACTCAACTATCTGCCTATCTGGGAAGAAGTTTTATTGATACCCGCCTGCTTTCTGAACGCCAAAATGTAGTTTCACAGCAGCCTAATTACGTGTTTTCAGAAGACCGAACCACCCAGAATACCCTGATGGTCAATTTGGACCACAATGGAATTCTGAACGCCAGATCTGACTGGTGGTTCAAAACCTACTTCACATCCTCGAAATTTCAGAATAATTATCAAATGATCGGTAATGATGAACTGGCTGCAAATGGGGTTGAGCCGAAAGAAGCATTCACCTATTTCACTGATATTCAAACCCTTAATGATGTGAGTGCAAATCAGAACTATATATCTGAATTCAGCATAGAATCCGGAATTACCTACAATCATAGCTCAAGTACTGTGTTTAAGGCCGGTATCGACCCAAAATTAGTGACGTATGATTTTACATTAAGCGATCTGTTCTACTTTCCAACCACGACTTCAAGAAACTCTTTTATTCTGAGTTCATTTGGCCAGGTTACACATAATTTGAGTAATCAGACTAAGGTGAAATTTGGTACACGAGGTACTTATTTACCCGAAAGTGAAACCTTTCATTTTGAGCCCCGGCTAACTCTTGAACATTTAAGTAATGAAACCAGGACCGGGTATCATAGCCTGAAATTTTCTACAGGAGTTTATCATCAATTTATCAATCGGTTTGACCTTGCTAGTTTTGGTCCAAGTGCACTCCTGCCTTCCTATACTTTCTGGCAGGCTAACGACCGAACCACTGAGGTTCCAAGAGCCTACCACACGGCATTTACCTGGTCAGTTTCCACATCAGATGCTTTTGTGTTTACATTAGAATCATTTTACAAATGGAAACCGGTAAACTGGCGCCTGAACTATCATGAACTCCTTAAGCCTCAGGTACTTCCCGGAAGTGAGCTGCAAGATCAAAATTCCTATTTTTCAAGATCTAAGGGTTTCGCGTATGGTGGATCTATTTCCACGAAATTCATACTTGAGGATCCCAATTTAACCCTTAGTGTGACTCACCAAGTCAATATTTCAAAGGAAAGAACGGATGATCGGTTCAATAATAGAATGGTTCACACAGAATGGAGCGAACCTTACTCTTTATCCTCATTTATAAACTGGAATGCATTCAGAAATTTCAATGCACTGGTAAATCTGGAATGGACTCCAGTCAGATATTGGGCTTATAATAAGGCATACTACGATTACCTGGGTATACATGGCGAAACAACCTTTGGCAGTTATGACCTATCCTCGCCAGAAAATGAAACCTTACCATACCACTTACAGCTGGATCTTGGCTTTAACTACTCTCTGGATCTGGGTAATGGTATGCAGCTCGAAACCAAAATAGATCTTGTGAACGTAATGGACCGAACCAATCCTGTCTTTTATACCCTTGACCCACAATTACGGTCAATAAATGATGTTACCTACAACAGAAATACCCGAACGCTTCCCGGTTTTACGCCTTCACTGGCCATAGAACTGTCTTTTTAAAATAATTTCAGAAAAGACTAGTCACCCCTCCTTTTTCATGTGTAATTGATGTGAACATTAACTTTCAAACATCGATACAAATGAAATCACATTACTATTCATCGAGATTTACATTATTTGTTGCATCGTTATTCGTACTGTCCATGACCTTCATGGCTTGCGGTGATGATAATGACGGCGGAGGCTTAGGTCCCGCACCCGAAGCTAATATTGTAGAAGTAGCCGCAGAAAATGGCAACTTCGACATATTGGTACAAGCACTTCAGGATGCCGGCTTAGCCGAGACCCTTGAACAAGAAGGGCCAATATTCACCGTATTTGCCCCAACTGACGAAGCTTTTGAAGCACTTCCAGAAGGAACGCTAGAAAATTTAACTCCAGAGCAATTAGCTGAAATACTTCAGTTCCATGTAATTAATGGAGAAATTGAATCAGGTGACCTTGCTGCATCTCAGGATGTAGAGACTCTATTAGGTGAAGAGATCCTGGTAGAGGCTGATGGTGGAGTCCTTGTAAACGGATACTCAAATGTTGTAACCGCAGACGTTGAAGCCGCCAATGGTATCATTCACGCTGTTGATGCCGTACTTCTTCCTGAAGGCTACAGAGATGCCAATGTCATTGATCAGGCTGTTGAACTCGGTAATTTCACAACTCTTGCTTCTGCCATAGAGCAGGTAGGCTTGACTTCTACCCTGAAGTATAAAGGAGACTTTACCGTATTTGCTCCAACTGATGATGCCTTTGCAGCACTTCCTGAAGGATTACTGGGAATTCTTTCTGATGCTCAGTTAACTGAGATCCTGACTTACCATGTGTTATCAGGTGAAGTATTTGCAGGTGACTTAACTGCAGAGCAAGCCGCTGCCAGCCTTGAAGGTGGAGAGATCTTCATCACAAGTGATGGTACCAATGTAACCGTAAACGGTGCAGCCTCAGTTGTTGCTGCAGATGTTGACGTATCAAACGGTGTGATCCATGCCATTGATCAGGTTATTCTGCCGGATGCATACGGAACCGTTGTTGATGCCGCTTCAAAACGCTACAATTTTGAGACGCTCGTTAGTGCAGTTGTGGATGCCGGTTTAGCTGGAGCTTTGAGTGATACCGATGCAAACTACACAGTATTTGCACCAACTGATGAAGCATTTGCTGCAGTTGAAAGTATTGTAAATTCATTGTCACCTCAGCAATTAGCGACAGTACTAAGCTACCATGTACTGCCTGTAGAAGTGGCTTCCGGTGATCTTGCAGCAGAACAAGCTCCTGCCTCACTGACTGACGAAGCTGTTTATGTAACTGCATCCGAAAATGGAGTGATGGTAAATGGATCAGCCAGCGTTGTTGAAGCTGATATTGCAACCAACAACGGTACTATTCATGCCATCGATGAAGTCATTCTTCCAAATGAATTCCTGAACATCGTTCAGATCGCATCTAAGAATTATGACTTAAGTACATTAGTTACTTTAGTGGCTGACAATGGTTTAGTACCAACTCTGGAAGGTAATGGTCCCTTTACAGTATTCGCACCAACAAATGCGGCTTTTGAGGCTGTAAGTGAGACCCTCGGAACACTTTCAGCTGCTCAGGTTGAAGAAGTACTTACATACCACGTTGCTGCTCAAGAGATCATGTCAGGTGATCTGCCTGCACCGGGTAACTCTACAACTGTACCTACTGTACAAGGTGAAGATATAACAGTGGAAGTTGAAGCAGAAGGTGCTGTAACCCTGAATGGTTCTGTAAACGTGACTACTGTGGATCTACAGGGAACAAATGGTGTTATTCACATCATTGATGGAGTTCTACTGCCACCAAGTTACACTGCAAACTAAGATCTTGTTTACGACTTTAGAATCTAAAGTCAAATTTGATCCAAAAAGAAAAGCCTGCTCATGTATTGAGCAGGCTTTTTCTATTTGTAGTAATATTAATGGGAGTTATTTCTCATCTCCAAACACTGAGAATGTCTGATCAGGCCTCATGGCTAATACCGTTTCAACCATGATTTCAATAAGCTTCTCAACATCATTCATCGAAACCAGCTCAACCGGTGAGTGCATATACCGAAGTGGAGTTGAAAGCAAAGCACTTGGAATACCCGTCTGTTGATAGAATATACTATCGGTATCCGTTCCGGTTCTCACACTGGTGGCTTCGTGCTGAACATCGATCTTATGTTTGGCACATACGTCTTCAATGAATTCCACCACTTTAGGATGATTGGCTCCCCCGTGCTGAACGGTCGGCCCTTTGCCTAACTCAACCGTTCCATGTTCTTTTTGGTCGATGCCGGGAGTATCTGTAGCATGAGTCACATCCGTAACCAGGGCAACATCCGGCATGAAGCGATAGCTCATCATGCGGGCACCGAATCCCCCTACCTCTTCCTGTACAGAGTTCAATGCGATCACATTCACTTTAAGATCTTTCTTTCGTTTGCTGATTCTCTTAAGTGCTTCGGCGATCACATATCCTCCAATTCGGTTATCCAAAGCCCGGGCAGATAGCAGATCATCATTCAAAAATTCAGTATCCGTAGCATATGTGATCGGGTCTCCAACCTGAACCAGCTCAAGGGCCTCTTCTTTGGAAGTTACACCGATGTCAACGTAGATATCCTTCCATGCAGGTTGTTTGCCCCCACCGTTTTTATTGTCCTGTAGGTGAATGGCCGTATTTCCGGTGATTCCTACTACGCGTCCCCTTTTGTTATGAATATATACTTTTTTGGCGCGCGCAATGGTAGAATCACTCCCCCCCAGTTTATTGATGTAAATAAACCCCTGTTCATTGATATGTTGTACCACCATTCCGATCTCATCACAATGGGCTTCAAGCATTACAGTGGCTACATCACCACTCATATTGATCTTTGCAGCACACGAACCGTAGGCATCCGTTACTACTTCATCAGCAAACTGATCTACATACTCTTTCCACACCCTCACACCTTCTTTTTCGTATCCCGTCGGACTGGGAGTGATCAGTAGTTCTTCTAAAAAATCTCGTTCGTTTTTCTTACTCATCTACTTATTTATTTGGTTAAATTTCTTTCAGATAAATATAACAATTATAAAGGGCAGTTTACGACAATTGTAATACCATTGAAGATATAAGCCTTTTGAGTAAATCATTTTAAATTCATGTTCAGACCCAAATACGAAAAGAACCAATTCTATCACTGGAAGGAGATCCCCGTTCGCTTCAGAGATCTTGATCCACTCAATCATGTCAACAATGCTTTGTTTAACACCTACCTGGAAGAAGCCCGTATCAGCTTTTTGGGTGAGGTTGGAAAAATGCAGAGTGAATTCACTGACGGCAAAACATTCGTGCTTGTAAAATCCACGATCGAATATCTGAATCAGATCAAATACCCTTCAAGTGTTTTGGTTGGAACCGGTGTGGGTACGATAGGAAATTCAAGTATCACAGCTCTACAGGCCATTTATAACAGTAAAACAAAAGAATTGCTTTGTGTAGCCGAAACTAAGGGAGTATGGTTCGATATCACCAATCAAAGACCCACCCGTTTGCCTGAGATCGAAAATATCGAACAGATGATGGTAGATGATGAATTTTAGTTTACAGTCCACACATTACTCATCACGTTTATGTGACTAATTTTAAATATCTTGAGGCCGCATTTAACCCAATTTCTTAATGATCAATGGATAAAAGCACCCGTTATAAAATATTCAACGACCCCGTACACGGATTCATTACGGTTCCAAAAGGTCCGATCCTAAAGCTTATTGATCATCCCTATGTTCAGCGACTCAGGCGCATTCGCCAGCTTGGCCTGGGGTATCTTGTATTCCCTGCGGCTGAACACTCCCGGTTTTCACATGCTTTGGGTGCACTCGAACTTGGGCAAAGAGTACTCAACAATCTTAAAGAAAAAGACACTACCATTAGTCAGCCGGAATATGAAGGCACCCTGATGGCTATTTTACTTCATGATGTTGGGCACGGGCCCCTTTCACACACGCTTGAGCATTCACTCATCAAAGATTTCAATCACGAAATGATGAGTCTCGCTATCATGAAAAAACTGAATCAGGAATTTGACGGGGCTTTGGATACGGCTGTTTCCATTTTCATTGATCAGTACAAAAAGAAATTTTTACATCAGCTAATCTCTTCCCAACTGGATCTCGATAGATTGGATTACCTTAGAAGAGACAGCTTTTTTACAGGGGTTTCTGAAGGTTCTGTGGGAATCAACCGCATCCTGAAGACCATGCGTGTGTTTAAGGGTAATATTGTGATAGAGAGAAAAGGCATCTATGCTATTGAAAATTACATCATTTCAAGGCGATTGATGTATATGCAGGTTTATCAGCATAAAACAGTTCTGGGAGCCGATTTTTTACTTAAGAAGATCTTTGATCGGGTTAGGCATTTGATAGACTCCGGCTCCGAGTTGAATTTTGCTTCCCCTGCCCTGCAATATTTCATGGAGGAACAGCCTTCCGCAAAAAAAACGATTTCAGCCAAAATGATCGAACAGTACACCCAACTGGATGATCATGATATTTACCTTTCTATCAAGCTTTGGCTCAATCATCCGGATAAAGTGTTATCTGATCTGTGTTTCAGGTTTTTGAACCGGGGATTGTTTCGAACCACTTTCTCAGAACGAAAATTTAGTCAGGCTTCTGTTAAGAAGATCAAAGACCGTACCCTGAAACAGCTGAAAAAGAATAAGATCCCCGAGCCTGAGAAAAATCTTGAATACTACCTGGGGTTTGAAAATAGCTATTCAGAAGCCTATAAATACAAAAACGAAAGCATCTGGATCCTGGAAGATGAGAAAGCCATTGAGTTCTCAAAGGCAGCAGAAACCAAAAATATTATTGCGCTGACTGAACCTGTGATCAAGCATTACTGTGTGCACCTTAAAGAGGTTGATGCCGTTGTCTAAGCTTTAGAAGCAGCTTTCAGATTTTGTTCCGGTACCGGGAGAAACATAGCGATCTTTCTGATCAATTCTTCTTCCCGGAAGGGTTTCTGAATATACTCTGAAAAGCCTTTGTCTATCAGATCATTTCGGCTACCTGCGTGCCCTCCGGCGGTGATAGCTATAATAGGTAACTGAGCTTCTTCGTCATCAGTTAGTTCCCGAATTTGATTCATGGCATCCACTCCATTCATGACCGGCATAGAAATATCCATCAACACCACATCAGGTTTGTGCTCACAGTATTGCTCTACGGCTTCTTTGCCATTTTCAGCTTCTGATGTAGTAAAATTGCGCGTTTCAAGAATGATCCTGGCGAGTGTCCGATTCATAGCCAGATCATCCACGATCAAAGCTTTCGGGGGTGATTGCATAGAAGCTGCTGCCTTGATCGGGGCATGGTCTTTTTTTACCAAACTCATGGTACTCTGTTTGACCGGAATAGTTACCTCAACAGTTGTACCCTTTCCTACTTCACTATCTATTTGAATGGTTCCACCCATCAGGGTGATCAATCTTTTACAGGTAGCCATACCAAATCCCTTATAAACCTCAGAAGTCGAACGGTCGTGTCTGAGTGGCTGATAAATATGTTCCAGATCTGAACTTTCCATACCAATTCCGGTATCTGTTATTGTAATATTCAATGACTCTGATTCATCCTCAATATGTGACAGATCCAGTATGACCGCTCCCTTTTCTGTAAATTTAAAGGCATTATTGAGCAGAATAAACAGCACTGAGTTGATCTTTTCCCGATCACCAATAAATGACTTACCTGATAACGAATTACTGTTGATATCAAAACCAAGACCTTTCATCTCGGCCGTATCACTAAATTCTTTCTTGATGTCCCGGATCAGAGCTTCAGACTCAAAGATCTCATTTTGCAGTTTTACCTTTCCGCTATCAATATTAGACAATTCAATGATATCATTTATAATATGAAGCAGCTGTTGCCCGCCTTTCGTTATATTTTTGATATGCGACTTTTGTTCTTCAGTCAGGTTATCTGCCTTATCCAAAATTTCTGAATATCCAATAATGGCATTGAGTGGTGTACGCAGCTCGTGGGAAAGTGCTTCAACCATGCCTGAAAGCTGAGTGTCTTTATTCATAATAATTGATCTCTCCTGATGACACTGTTGGCTGTCCGGATCTCTTTAAATTTGATATAACATGATAGTCCGGTCTCATTTTGGTGAATGATATCTTATTTGATAAAGCCAACTTAGCGTATTTTTATGTCCTGTAAATGGTAAGCCAAATTTACCGAACGTCCTCCCCTAAAGCAGGTTAGGCTTTCTTAATTAGGGTTTACTAATTTTAAACCCGGTGGTAGGTCACAAAAGATAGATCCTCGTGGTCTTCTCTCTCTGTCTCTTTCCATGTGGAACCGATCTCATCTCTGTATTCGGGAAAATAGGTATCCCCCTCATATTCCTTGTGTATTTCAGTGATGATCATTTTATCGGCCATATCGATCGTATCCCGATACAACACGCCGCCACCAATAATAAATACTTCCTCCTCTTCATTCTTTGCTTCTAAGGCCTTAGCTAAGGAGGTATAGGTACTCACATTATCATACGTCTTAGTGGTGCTTAGAACAATGTTTGTACGTCCGGGCAGCGGAATTTCATTAAGTTCCTCGAACACTCCCCTTCCCATGATGATCGTATGGTCCAGAGTCGTTCTTTTGAAGTGCTTTAAGTCCTCAGAATATCGCCAGGGTAATCCGCCTTCTTTACCGATCACCAGGTTTGGATCGTGGGCTGCAACAATCGTTACGATCATACAGCAACCTCAAACTTGATCACCGGATCAGGATCATAGTTTTCTAAGGTGAAATCTTCGAAAGTGAGTTCGTCAACCGGCTTTTTGGCAATTTTAAGAGTTGGCAGGGCTTTGGTTTTACGCTTTAACTGCTCTTTTAACCCATCAACGTGATTCACGTAAATATGTGCATCTACAATAGTATGGGCAAAAGTACCCGGTTCCAGTCCAACTTCCTGCGCTATGGCCATAGTCAGAGCTGAATAACACGCCATATTGAAAGGGATCCCCAATGCGATGTCTCCGGAACGCTGTGTCAGGTGACAGTTGAGCTTTCCATCCTGAACATTAAAAATATACATGATATGGCATGGAGGCAGCGCCATTTCTTTAAGTAATCCCGGATGCCAGGCACTGACCACGATCCTGCGGCTGTTGGGATTTTCTTTCAGCATATCGATGGCACGCTGTACCTGATCGAATTCCTGACGAACCCAGCAATCCTTATCAATGGCGGACCCATTCCCTTCAAAACGCACCGATTCTTTTTCAAAATAAGGGAAACGGCGCCAGAGTACCGGGTAAATGGGGCCAACATGACCGTCTTCATCCGCCCAGGCATCCCAGATATGTACATCATTTTCATCCCGCAGCCATCGGATATGATCCTCTCCCCTTAAATACCATAACAGTTCCATGATCACTGACTTGAAATACACTTTTTTGGTAGTCAGCAATGGAAACCCCTCTGACAGATCCACTTTATAGAATTCAGAGAAATTTGAGATGGTATCTGTTCCGGTTCTGTTTTCCTTTCTTACTCCATTCTCAAGAACATTTCGGACAAGATCATGGTATTGTTTCATAAGACTGTAATAGTTTTAAAGGACTGTTCCGCTTAATAAAAGTATGGCAATGGAGAAGTATATGATAATACCGCTCACATCTACAATTGTTGCCACAAAAGGGGCAGAAGAAACTGCCGGATCAAGATTTAACTTGGAAAGTATAAAGGGCAACATGGCTCCTGTGAAATTACCAAATAATACGATGGAAAATAAACTTAAACCGACCACTCCGGCTGTTAAAAATGAAGTGGAGGTCAATGCTACTCCCATTATGACATCCCACCCTACCAAAGTAACAAAACCAAGCGACCCGATCAGAGATCCCAGCATCAACCCGGAAGTGAATTCTCGCTTAAAAACCCTCATCCAGTCTTCAGGTTTGATATCATCCGTAGCCAAAGCCCGGATCACAAGAGTGGCTGCCTGAGAACCTGAGTTACCACCGCTTGAAATGATCAGGGGTACAAAAAATGAAAGAGCTACCACTTTCTGTAGAATTTCTTCATATCCCCCCATGGCAATAGCTGTCAGGATCTGACCTACGAATAGAACGATCAGCCACCATAACCGCTTTTTAACAAGGTCAAATATCGTTGATTGAGAATAGTAATCGTCAAGAGCATCCATACCGGCCATCTTCTGCATATCCTCGGTGGTCTCTTCCTCGGCAACATCGATCACATCATCCGCAGTTACAATACCGACCAATACACCATCCGAATCAACTACAGGAAGTGCGACACGGTCATATTTGGCCAGCATCTTCACCGCTTCTTCCTGATCATCATAAACCGACAATGCTTCAAAACTATGGTCCATGAGGGTCTCAATATGGTTCTCCTGATCAGCCAGGATCAAATGATTCAACCTAAGGTCATCGATCAGGTGTTCTTTATCATCCACCACATAGATCACGTTTATGGTCTCAGCAGTTTTACCATAACTCCGTATATGTTCCATACTTCGCCGGATGGTCCAATCTGACTTAACCCGAACATATCTGGGGGTCATCAAACGACCAACGCTTTCCTCAGGATAACCGAGTAATTTCTTGAGCTGTTTTTGATCTTCCAGATCGATCGAGTTCATCACCTTTTGAGTAAGGTGTCCCGGAAGTTCTTCAAGAATGGAAACCTGTTCATCAGGTTCCAGGTTACTCATTACATCACTCAGCTGCTGTTTATTAAATAATTCCAGCAGTTCAACCCCTTTGGTGGATGGTAGTTCAGCAAAAACATCAGCCGCTATTGGTTTTTTAAGCAACCTGAAAACCACAATGGCAATTTCGCCTGGCAATTCAAGCAAAAGATCGGCTATATCTGCAGAGGGGACGTCATTCAAAACCTCTTTGAGCGCAACCCAATCCTTGGCCGCGATCAATTCCTCAAATTCAGGTTTTATAAGCTGTACAAACATGGTTTCGTCCCGATGAAATTGCCTTATTTAGATGGGCTAAGAATCGGAGTTAATCCGACAAAAAACAAATAATGAAGACGATAAATGTAAAGTAACCGAATGAGGCTGAACCTAAACAAGCAGATCAAAGAGATCAGGAATTGAGTTTAGTTAAAGCTTCCCTGGCTGCTTTTTGTTCAGCTTTTTTCTTACTCTTTCCCTTTCCTTTACCGAGCTCTCTTTCACCAACCATAACTTTTACTTCAAAGGTCTTATTATGCCCCGGACCGGTCTCATTGATCAATTCGTAATGTGGTATCGGCTTTTTCATGGATTGTGCCAGTTCCAGAAGCGCACTTTTGTAGTTATCCGTCTTATTAATGATTTCGGACATATCAAGATTACTGCTGATCACTTTATGCACAAAATCATAGGCATTACCATACCCTTTTGTGATGTAAATGGCTGCAATAATTGACTCAAAGGCATCAGCAAGGATACTTTTGGATATAGCACTTTGGCCATTTCTCTCCCCAAGTTCCATGAGCTCATCCAGACCCAGTTTAACAGACAATTGAGAAAGGGTATCTCCCCTTACAAGTTTAGCCCGTACTTTGGTCAGGAACCCCTCATCCTTTTCCGGATAATCATTAAAAAGGATCTCTGCAGCTATAAGATCCAGGACGGCATCTCCTAAAAATTCGAGACGTTCATATGAATCGTAGGTTTCATATTTCTCCTGAGACAGGGTTGAACGATGACGAAGAGCTTTTAAAAAAAGAGAAGGATCGTCGATATCAAAACCAACGATCCTTTCCAGTTTCTCTAATCGGCCTTTTAATTCAGGGCTAAGATCTGACTCTTTTTTAGTAAAAAGTGACCTGAACCACTTAGGCATAGGGTATTAATCCTGGTATTTTTTAAACACTAAGGTTGAATTGTGTCCGCCAAAGCCAAAAGCATTATTCAGTGCATATTTGACATCACGAACCACAGATTCATTCGCAGTGTAGTTCAGATCACACTCAGGATCCTGATTCTCAATGTTAATGGTTGGTGGAACCGTACCATGATAAATAGCCAGCAAGGTAGCGATCGATTCAATGGCCCCGGCTGCCCCCAATGTATGCCCGTGCATACTTTTGGTTGAGTTCAGGTTGATATTTTTAGCATGATCACCGAATACCTTTTTAATGGTATTGGTTTCAGCAACATCACCTAACGGTGTTGAGGTTCCATGCATGTTGATATGGTCAACATCCTCCGGTTTGATACCGGCAGATTCCATGGCTCTTGACATTGCAAGAGTCACACCGTTTCCATCCGGATCGGGAGCTGTAATGTGGTAAGCATCAGCTGAGAATCCATAACCCTTGATCTCACCGTAAATTCTTGCTCCTCTTTCGAGAGCTGAATCGAGGCTTTCAAGCATAAAGATGCCGGCACCTTCACCTAATACAAACCCATCACGATCTTTATCAAATGGTCGCGAGGCAGTTTCAGGTGAATCGTTGCGAGTTGACATTGCCTTCATACTGTTGAACCCTGAAATTCCAATTCTGGTAACAGGTGCTTCCGTACCTCCGGCTAACGCATAATCAGACTGACCGTAACGAATAGAATCGTATGCCAGGCCAATGTTATGTGAACCGGTTGCACAAGCTGAAACAGCACAGAAATTCGGGCCTCTGAATCCATATCTGATGGAGATCTGACCTGAAACGATATCAGGGATCAACATCGGAATGAAGAACGGAGACACGCCTCTTGGGCCATGCTCATGAAAGGATACCGACTGCTCGTAGAATGTCTCCATCCCACCGATACCGGTACCTACTAATACTGCAACTTCATCTTTGTTAATTTTTTCCAGATCAAGCTTACTATCTTTGATCGCTTCCTCAGAGGCAATAAGGGCATATTGTGCAACCTTATCGAGTCTTCGGGCTTCCTTACGATCGAAGTAATCAGTAGGTTCGTAATCCTCAATCTGAGCAGCAAATTTTGTGGCAAAATTGGATGTATCGAAATGTTCGACATTGCGAACGCCATTCTTACCGGAAACTAAACCGTTCCAGAAATCAGGCGCACTTTTACCGATAGGGGTAAAAGCGCCGATACCCGTTACTACAACTCTACGAGTGCTCATAGGTGATGATTTAATTAGTATAATTTAGGATAATTTACCTGTCAGATAAGTAACTGCGTCTCCAACAGTTGCAATGTTTTCAGCGTCTTCGTCAGGAATGCTCAGATCGAATTCTTTTTCGAATTCCATGATCAGTTCAACTGTATCTAAAGAGTCAGCTCCCAGATCGTTGGTGAAGTTAGCTTCAGCAACAACTTCTGATTCGTCAACGCCAAGTTTATCTACAATGATAGCTTTTACTTTTGATTCTACGTCTTGTGACATTTTGTGTCCTTTTCAGTGATTAATTAGTAGTTATAATTTTGATAAAATAAGTTTTTCAACTTAAAGTTTCAGTATAGTATCTGCAATATCTGTAATTACATAGCCATTCCACCATCAACGCGGATTACTTCCCCGGTGATGTATGAACTCATATCGGATGACAAGAACGTAACGGCATCGGCCACTTCTTCCGGATTACCGGCTCTTCCAAGTGGTGTTTCATCTTTGATGCCCTGTAAAACCTTTTCATCAAGTTCGCCTGTCATATCCGTCAAAATATATCCCGGAGCAACTACATTTGCCCGAATATTTCTTGAGGCCAGTTCTTTTGCATAAGATTTGGTGAAACCGATGATCCCTGCTTTAGATGCAGAGTAGTTACTTTGTCCGGCATTACCTGAAATTCCAACCACAGAGCTGATATTAATGATCGAACCTCCACGGTTTCTCATCATTGGTTTTGCCGCAGCTTTTGAGTAATTGAAGACACTTTTGAGATTGGTTGTAATAACGTCGTCCCATTGTTCTTCACTCATCCGGAGGATCAGGTTGTCTTTAGTGATACCGGCATTATTTACGATCACGTCGATCTTACCCCAGTCATCCACAATCTCTGCGATCACTTCCTCTGCCCTGCTAAGATCAACGGCATCAGCCTGAATGGATTTACACTTTCTACCCATTCCTTCAATTTCTTTTTTTACTTCTTCAGCCGCATCCGCTGAACGGGCGTAGGTAATAGCAACATCCGCACCGAACTCAGCAAGCCTGACTGCTATCGCTTTTCCAATTCCTCGGCTTCCGCCGGTAACAAGACATGTTTTTCCTTCTAAAGTAAGACTCATCATTTTCTTATTGATATCCTGAAATTTTTACGTCTTTCAAAGTTCGTTTTACCAATCCTTGCAATACTTTACCCGGACCAACTTCAACAAACGATTCAGCCCCTTCCTCTTTCATATTGATCATGGTTTGAGTCCATCTAACCGGATTAAGTAACTGATTCAATACGTTAGACCGAATTTCTTCTATATCAGTAGTGGCCTCAGCCGTATAGTTACTGTAGATCGGACATTTTGGCTCTTTTATATCCAATTCTTCTAACTGTTGCTTTAAGCCATCATAAGCCGGTTGCATCAAGGATGAATGAAAAGCTCCGCTCACAGGAAGCATTTTGGCTAGCCTGACTCCTTCTTCCTTTGCAATTTCAATGGCTTTTTCAACAGCTTCAACATACCCGGATATCACAACCTGACCGGGCGAATTGAAGTTTGCTGCGATAACTTCCTTATCGGTCTCTTCAGTCGCTCTTTTACAAACACTTTCAACATCTTCATCTTCCATTCCAATGACAGCAGCCATTGTGCCGGGATTTGAAGTTCCGGCTTCCTGCATAAGCTCTCCTCTTCTGCGAACGATCTTCAACGCATCTTCAAATGATACGGCTTCACAGGCTACCAACGCTGAGAATTCTCCCAGACTATGTCCTGCTACCATATCAGGCGTAACATTCAGTGTTTTAAAAAGAGCCACTGAATGTAAAAATATGGCAGGCTGGGTGAATTCAGTTTGTTTAAGTTTTTCTTCCGGTCCCTCAAACATGATCTTTTTCAGATCAATGCCAAGTATCTCATTGGCTTCATCAAAGTACTTCATTGCTTCGGGATTGGTTTCGTAAATGGCTTTACCCATTTCAACGAATTGAGATCCCTGACCCGGAAATAAATAGGCTGTCTTCATTATTTCATTCCCCATTTAAGGTAAATGGCTCCCCAGGTAAATCCTCCACCAAAGGCAGCCAGTACCAAGTTATCTCCATAATTCAATCTATCCTGCCAGTCATATAAACAAAGTGGAATAGTAGCGGCTGTAGTATTTCCGTACTTATTAATGTTGATCATGACCTTCTCAGTAGAAAGCCCCATTCTTCTGGCAGTGGCATCAATGATGCGTAAGTTGGCCTGATGCGGCACTAACCATGCAACATCTTCCGGCTCCAGATTGTTTCGTTTCATGATCTCAAGTGATACATCTGCCATACCGATTGTAGCCTTTTTAAACACGGCTCTACCATCTTGCTGAAGGTAATGTAGCTTGTTTTTAACCGTTTCTTCTGTGGCGGGATTTTGACTCCCTCCTGCCGGTTGATATAAACTGCATTCTGTATCACCTTCTACGTAATGCTTTTGATCAATGATACCGGTTTCATCTTCCGATTCTTCAAGCAAAACAGCGCCTGCTCCATCTCCAAAGAGAATACAGGTTGAACGATCGGAATAGTCCAGTATGGAACTCATTTTATCAGTACCGATCACCATTACTTTCTTGGCACGACCTGATTCAATGTACATGGAACCGGTACTCAGCGCGTATAAAAAGCCTGAACATGCGGCAGATAGGTCGAAGGCAAAAGCATTTTTGGCTCCAATATTCTTTTGAACCAGGCAAGCAGTGGCCGGGAAAAGATAATCCGGCGTAACCGTTGCCAAAATGATCAGGTCGATCTCTTCAGCAGTAATACCTCGCTTTTCAAGTACTTCTTTTGCCGCTTCGGTACCCATAAAAGCTGTGGCTTTATCAGGGTCTTTGAGAATACGACGCTCTTCAATTCCGGTTCTGGTTCTGATCCACTCGTCATTTGTATCTACCAGTTTTTCAAGATCGTGGTTGGTCATACGATCTTCAGGCAGGTAATGACCTACTGCGGTAATTTTGGCTCTTTTAACTTCCATTAAGTTGGGTTTGCTCAGTTTAGAGATGCTACAATTTTACCGTTTACATCATTTTCAACGGTTTGAACAGCGCTTTTTATCATGTTCTTGATAGCCAGCGGAGAACTGCCGCCGTGGCCTACAATACTGACACCATCAACACCTAAAAACGGAATTCCACCGACATTTTCATAATTAAAAGGCGCAAGGGCTGTTCTAAGTACAGTCGTAATAGTTTTGAGGTCTTCTTTGGAAAGGTCCATATCCATTACAGCCTTTCCGATCATTTTCTCAAGAATTTCAGGAATAGATTCACCGAATTTAAGCACAATGTTTCCAACAAAACCATCTGAAATATAGACATCAGCTTTGCCGGGCAGTATATCTTTGCCTTCAACATTGCCGATAAAATTAGGGAAGTTTTTCAGGTGATCGTGGATCTCTTTGATCTCTTCGGTACCTTTGCCTTCCTCTTCGCCGACATTTAGCAGGGCTACTTTCGGGTTTTCAATTTTCAAGATCTGTTGGCAGTAGATCTGGGCCATTTGAGCAAATTGAGCCGCTGTTTCCGGCTTAATTTCCAGATTGGCTCCGGCATCTACCAGGAGTCGGAATCCTTTCAGGGTAGGATAATACGCTGCTATGGTTGGCCTTAGAACACCCTCTAATCTACCTAAAATAAACATGGATGCTGCAAGTAGAGCTCCGGTATTCCCGGCACTTACAAAGGCATCACATTTTCCGGCTTTATGTAACCCAAGTCCAACTACTATAGATGATTGCTGTTTGGTTTTAACAGCCTGTGATGGAGATTCTTCCATCCCAATAACCTGAGGAGCATCATGGATCAAGACACGATCTTTATCAAAATCATGACTTTCAAGCTCTTTTGAGATCACAGCTTCAGGACCAACCAATAGTACGGTCAGGTCCTTATTCTCCTCAACGGCTTGCAGTGCTCCTTCTACAGGATTTTTTGGATAATGGTCTCCACCGGCTGCATCTACTGCAACAATCATATACAATATATTTAGTTAGCAGCTTTCATTACTTGGCGGCCACGGTAGTAACCACACTCTGAGCAAGCATGGTGGTAACGATGCAATGCGCCGCAGTTTGAGCATTTTGCCAATGTTACATCAGAAATAGCGTGGTGTGCACGACGCTTGTTCTTACGGGCATTCGATGTTCTTCGTTTTGGATGTGCCATTAAATTTTACCTTATCGTTATTCTTTTAAATCTTTCAATTTTTCCCACCTTGGGTCGATAGTTTCCTCATCCTCATCAGGAATATCACCAAACTGCTCGTTCAGTACTTCCTTAGGATTTCCATCTTCGTCAAGGTAACGGGGGTGTAATTTTTTAGTTGGGAGATTCAGCAAGATCGTATCTCGTACATCCTGCTCCAGGTCTATTTGCTTAGAGGCATGGTCATAATTTCTTACAGCACCATTCTCGTCGGCAGATTCCTCAACCTCATCGGCCTTAAAAAGGACTTCATATTGTTGATCTACTCTGTGTTCGTATGGATCCAGAGATCGATCGCAGATCAGTTCAACATTGGCATCAACATTGAATTGAGCTCTTACAAATTGAAGTGTGCGGTAAAAATCGATATAAAGTTTACCACCCTTAAACGTGAGTTCACCAAGATCCAGATCCTCATCATTCAGATCTACAGTTCTCTCACTTTGGCCTTCAGGTATTTCAAAGATCTTAAATTTTAACATAGAACTTCTCCTCAATAGCTACCTAAAATAAGGATTATTGATCTGCGGTTCAATCAATTAAATAAACCAAACATCCTTTGGTCGATCAGGTCTATAACCTTACCCAGATCCTCATCATTATTCACAAAATCAAGGTCATCGGTATCGATAATAAGCTTTTCGTGGGGATATCTGCCTATCCAGTCCTCATATAGATTGTTTAGGCGCTCCAGATATTCGATCCGAATGGTGTTCTCGTAATCTCTCCCCCTCTGCTGGATCTGCTTTACGAGAGTGGGAACCTGTGCACGCAAATAGATCAAAAGATCGGGCGGACGCAGGTAGTAACTCATTTCATTGAACAAGGCTTCGTAGTTCACAAAATCCCGGTCACTCATCAAATTCATCTGATGAAGGTTCTTTGCGAATATCTCCACATCCTCATAAATGGTTCGGTCCTGAATCAAATTCACGTCATCATTCAGCATTTCTTTTTGGTGGCGGAACCTGCTGGAAAGAAAATAGATCTGAAGATTGAAACTCCATCGTCTCATGTCTTCATAAAAATCCTGCAGATAGGGATTGTCATCCACGGATTCATAAAAAGCTTCCCAGTTGTAGTGCTTGGCCAGTAAACCGGTCAGTGATGACTTTCCTGCCCCAATATTTCCGGCTACTGCGATGTACTTAGATTTGTTAGTTTGATCCATAAATATTTAGTGTTTACCAAGTAGGCGATACATGGCTTTTTTATAATCCTCTACACCTGGCTGGTTAAAAGGATTTACGTTCAGGCTATATACAAATATGCCGGTCAATAACTCAAAGAAATAGATAAGTTGCCCAATATTTTCTGCGTTCAGCGATTCCATATGAACCCTCACAATCGGTACATCCCCTTCACTGTGGGCTTCTATGGTTCCCTCACGGGCTTTTGTGTTGATCTCGTGAAATGATTTTCCGGACAGATAATTCAGTTTGTCATCATCTCCTTCGATCTCATTCACGGATAATTTTGAGAAGGGCTTATCTACAATAATGAATGTCTCCATCAGGCTGCGTTGGCCCTGTTGTATAAACTGACCTAAACTATGCAAATCGGTTGAGAAAGTAGCGACCGTTGGAAAGATCCCTTTTCCTTCTTTTCCTTCACTCTCCCCAAGAAGCTGCTGAATCCAACCGCCAATAGATGCTAATTCAGGTTCAAAGGTGGCAAACACATCAATGGTTTTTCCTGATTCATGAATAGCGTTTCGAAGGGCAGCATATTCAAGAACTTCTACTGCATTTTCCTCATACTTATTAAAGGCTGAAACAGCACCATAAAATAAGGTTCTGATATCAATACCGGCAACGGCTATAGGAATAAGCCCAACAGGTGTCAGGACCGAAAAGCGTCCCCCAACATCGTCAGGTACAATGAACTTTCTATATCCTTTGGCTTCGATCATTTTATTCAGCAGCCCTCCTTCAGCACCTGTTGTACAGATGATGTGATCTGATGAATCCTCACCATACAGATCATCCAACAACGCACGCAGCATTCTGAAAGAAAGAGCGGTTTCGAGAGTGGACCCTGATTTTGAGATCACATTTACATAAATACTTTTTGGGGTTCCATCCTCTTTGGGTTGTCTGAGGTGGGCCAATAGCTGCTCAAGATATTTACCTCCCATATGGTGACCTGCATACAAGATCTCAGGTCCATTTTGATCAAAATGGGCACTCAACGCATCGATCACGGCCTTGGCTCCTAAATAAGAACCGCCAATTCCGCATACTATAAATACATCCGCTTTCTGCCGGATCTCTTCCCCAAGCTCCGAGATCTGTTCGATCTCAGCATCGTTAGGTTTTGCCAGCATATCACGCCAGCCCAACCACTCCGACCCGGGTCCGGTTTTATGCTTGAGTTGATCAAAAGCCTTGTCCGCTTTTTTTCTGGATTGCAGGTAGGTACTCTCGTCTATAAACTTTCGCGCTAAACTAATGTCGCATTTAATCATAGTTTATCTCAGTGTTTTAGCTAAATCAATTAGAGTGTGGTCGATGTCTTTTTTCTTGGAAATGGCAACACGCATCGGTGTTAACTTCAAAGCGTTGTTAACCACTCCTACCATAACATCACTGTGTCCTTCCTGCAACACTTTCACAGCAGCAGCCCCTAAGCGACTTGCAAGCACACGATCTCTGGCTGATGGAGCCCCGCCTCTTTGGGTATGTCCTAAAATACAGACTCTCATATCATATTGAGCAAAATCATCTTTGATCTTTTCCGCCAGTTTTAGGGCTCCTCCGGTCTCATCCCCTTCAGCAACTACAACCAAACTGCTTCTTCGTTGAGCCTGAAGCATATTATGAAGCTGTTTCTTGACTTCTTCTACGTTCGTCAATTCTTCGGGAAGCAGAGCAATTTCAGCTCCACTTGCAATACTTGTTTCCAGGGCGATGAATCCGGTATCTCTTCCCATCACTTCTACAAGAAACATACGTTCGTGAGCATCAGCTGTATCCCGGATCTTATCGATGGCATCCAAAGCGGTATTCAAGGCGGTATCATAACCGATCGTTTCATCGGTTCCGATAATATCATTATCAATTGTTGCCGGCACACCAACCACGTTAACATTATGCTCTTTACTCAGTTTGTTAGCTCCGGTAAAGGTTCCGTCACCGCCAATAACGATGAGGGCATCAATGCCATACTTTTTTAAATTTTTGGCTGCAATTGTTCGGCCTTTCTCTGTTCTGAATTCCTCTGAGCGGGCTGATTTGAGAAATGTACCTCCCCTTTGAATGATATTGGAGACATCGTGGGTATCTAATTCTACGATCTCGTCGTTTATCAGGCCAAAATAGCCGTGTTTAATACCATAAACTTTTATATCAAATTTCTCTGCGGTTCTGACTACTGCTCGTATTGAGGCGTTCATTCCTGGAGAATCTCCTCCACTTGTCAAAACGCCGATAGTTTTAACTTTCAATAATTCGTCTGTCATAAATTTCAATGAGTGTGAGTGATTGTGAGTAAATAATTGTTCTGTTTTATCAGTAAATTATTACACGGCCAAGTTTAAGAAAATTTCAACACAATTGATGACAGATAACGAAGACTTAGAACAGATAAATTCTGAAACCGTTTCCAGAAAATCATTAAAAGAGATCACGGCTCCGGTTTCAGAAAATCTTTCAGAATTCAGAAGTTTTTTCAAGCAAACCATTAAGTCTGATGTTTTTCTGTTAGATCAGATCATTAAGTACTTATTGCGTCAGAAAGGCAAAGAACTACGGCCAACCCTCGTTTTTATGACGGCCAACCTTTTTGGGGGAGCTACACAAAAAAGTTATATCGCAGCCACAATGATCGAACTGCTGCATACAGCTACTCTGATTCACGATGATGTGGTGGATGAAGCGGACAGCCGTAGGGGTTTTGTAAGTATCAACAAGATATGGAAGAACAAAGCCGGTGTACTTCTGGGTGACTATCTGTTATCAAAGGGATTACTGATTGCCCTCGAAAATAAGGAGTATCAACTTCTTGAAGTACAATCCAGAGCGGTTCAGGCCATGAGCGAAGGTGAACTCAGACAACTTAAAACAGCCGGTTTGTTCAATATGACGGAGGATCGGTATTTCCAGATCATCTCAGAAAAAACAGCCAGCCTGATCTCAACCTGTTGTGAATGCGGTGCGGTCTCGGTCAGTGATGATGAAGATATCCACACATTGATGCGCGAGATAGGCCTGAATATCGGCATTGCTTTTCAGATCCGTGATGACCTCTTTGATTATGGTGTGTACGATATTGGTAAACCCACGAGAAATGATATTCAGGAACGCAAGGTCACTCTCCCGCTCATCAAGGCACTTGAACATGCCCCTAAAGGTAAATCAGCTCATATCAGAGCTTTGATGAAAAAGCGCAAGAAATCCTCCAAAAATGTGGACGAGATCGTGAATTTTGTTCATGAAAACGGAGGCATGGACTATGCCAAACAGGCTATGTACGACCACGCCAATAAGGCCATTGAGAATCTCAAAAAGGTACCGGCCTCTGATGCCCGAAATGATTTTGTGGATCTGATCGAATTTGTGATCACCCGTAAAAAGTAGTCATCGTGTTCACAAAACAGATCTTTATATCCGATGTACATCTGGGTGCATTCCCAAAAGTCAAGAATGATGAAATAGAACAAGATCTCATCAAGCTGATCGAATATTGTCAAAACCTTGAAATAAAGATCAATATACTTGGCGATCTCTTTGATTACTGGATGGAGTTTCCTGAAAAAAATTTTGTTCCTGCCCTGGGCTCAAAATTGCTCGAGGCCTTTGAAAGGTATAATACTAAGATCACTCCGGCTCTGTACATTACCGGCAACCATGATAACTGGACCTTCGGGCATTTTGAAGAACGCGGTTTTGATGTGGAGGAAAACTTCCGGCTTTTAGACCTGGATTCGGCCAGATTGTTACTCATGCACGGTGACGGTATATCATCTAATGAGATCGATTTTCCGAGAGCCACATTTCACAGGTTACTTCGTAACTCAACCTTTGTGGATGTCTATCAAAAAGTCTTTACACCTAAAAGCGGTCTGGCTGCCATGAAGACATTCTCAAACCTGACCCGAAAGAGAGATCATCAGGATCCTGAACCGTTGAATGAACAGGCTAAAAAGATCTTTAATAAGCATAATTTAGATTATATTATAAGCGGTCACGACCATATTCCTCGGGTAGAAACATTTTCCCGCGGAAGTTATATAAACCTTGGAGCCTTCTTTAGCACAAGAACCATAGCCATGTATAACAATAGCGAGCTTGAACTCGTTAAGTGGGAAGCTAAATCGAACTCTATTATCCCCTTTACAGGAAATTAGAATAAACTATGAGCGACGAACAAAAAGGACCTATCGATCAACAAAGGTATTTCAGCGATCCTGAGTACCGAAAACAAGTGTTGGCTGAACGCAAGGCAAAGAAACAAAAGTCTTCAAACGGAATGCCTCCACTCTTTAAAAAAGCATTGACGTGGGCCGGTGGTATTGCAGGCGTTATATTGCTTGTGATCGGTGGATATGTAGTCTATCTGATCTCAGGTCTCCCCTCTGCTGATGAATTTGAAAATCCGGAAACAGCCATTGCATCAGAAGTTAAAAGCAGGGATGGAGTCACTCTGGACAAGTATTTTGTTGAAAACAGAAATTGGGTTCGCTACGAGGATATTTCACCTCACGTAATTGATGCACTTATTGCAACCGAGGATCACCGTTTTTATAATCACTGGGGCATCGATACTTATGCAACGCTTGCTATCCCCTGGCACCTTATTAATGGCAGATGGCAGGGTGCTTCTACAATAAGTCAGCAGCTGGCAAGAAACCTATATAAGAAGATCGGTCAGGAATTTTCTGTGACGCGTAAGTTCAGGGAAATGATCACGGCCATTCAGCTTGAACGGCGATATACCAAGCGTGAGATCACAGAAATGTATCTTAACACGGTTGAATTCCCGAACTCAACGTTTGGCATCGAAGCAGCCGCTCAAACACATTTTGGAAAGCCGGCCAAAGAACTAAATATCACTGAGGCTGCCACTATGATCGGGGCTCTGCAGGCTATTTATGCTTTCAACCCACGAATCTTTCCCGAACGCTCAAAATCTCGCCGTGATATTGTATTAAGTCAGATGAATAAACGGAATTTTCTTACTGACAGTGAATATCAGGTGCTGGCATCTGAACCGATCGAGCTCGACTATCATCCTCCATCAAAAGCCGGGCGACAGAGCCGATATTTTGGTGAATACGTTCGCCAGCAAGTTACCCCATGGCTGGAGGAAAATGGATATGATCTATATAAAGATGGATTGGTTGTTTACACCACCATCGATTCCAGATTGCAGCAGCATGCGGAACGTGCCGTCAAAACGAAACTCGACTCCCTGCAAACCATATTTGAAAAGGAATGGACTACTCCCGGAAGTGACGAATATATGGACAAACTCTGGGAAGAATTCCCCCTCTTTCTCAGAAGTTTTATCCGTGAAACGGACCGCTACAAAAATGGCTTTGCCAAATATGACACCAAAGTAGAAAAAGTAGTGTTTGACTCCCTGTTTGCTGACACCGCTTATATTGATTCGGTTAAGCGCACACGTACCCGATTGCAGGCAAGTTTTGTAGCCATAGAACCCACAAACGGAAATATTCTGGCATGGGTTGGAGGAACTGATTACGGTAATGTTCAATTCGATCATGTCTATCAATCCAAACGTCAGGCCGGTTCAACTTTCAAACCATTTGTATATGCCGTAGCCATCGATAACGGATACAAACCCTATCATAAGTTTTCGAAATTCCCGGTGACATTCAGGGCCAGAGACGGTTCAACCTGGACACCCAAAGATGAAACCGTGGCGGAAGGTCCGGTTGAAGTCCCACTAAGAGAAGCACTGGCTCGCAGTATGAACAATGTGACTGTGCGATTACTTCCTGAGATTGCCGGAGCGCCCGGTACCAATAAGTTATGGGAACTTGACCCCGCTGCCCGTAAGATCAAGGATATGGCCTCTAAATTAGGCATTGACATGAGCAATACCCCTGCCTACCCTTCAATTGCGTTGGGAACCGCAAACGTTTCATTGCTTGAACTAACCAGTGCATATACAACCTTTGCCAATGCCGGAGTTCATATCGAACCGATCGCCATTACACGAATTGAGGATAAGGAAGGCAATATCCTTAAAGAATTTCATCCGGAATTAACGGCTGAGGTGATCAGCCCTGAGACAGCCTATATCATCACCGATATGCTACGGGGAGTTATCAGAGGTGGTGAGGATTTTTATGGAACCGGAGTTAGACTAAGAAATGTATATGGGGTCCGCCAGGATGTAGCCGGTAAAACCGGAACAACCAATGAAGCTGCCGATAACTGGTTCGTGGCTATGATGCCGCATGTTGTTATGGGAGCCTGGGTTGGCGGTGAAGACAGACGTATCAGGTTTAACCAGGATCTGTCTTACAGTATTGGACAGGGTGCGAGGACTGCCCTTCCCATTGTCGGCGAATTCATAAACTATGCCTCAGCAGATGAACAAGCCTACTGGAAATATGATGCCTTTGAACCTCCTCCCGGTTTCGTGATGCCGGAAGATCCGGAAAAGACACGAAATGAATTGATCAAAGATGAGAATAAGGGTCGGATTGGCTGGTAAGCCTATCACTCACTCTTTCTTTATTTACAAACTACTCTACTCTGATAACCATTTCATCAGGCTCCTTAGAAATTCAAGATTCTGAGGAGCCATTTCTTTGTTGTTTAGTCCCACCTTGAACTCACCCTGTGGGGTATCTATGACCTGAGCCGTGAACATGGCTGCCTCCCCAAATACAGCTAATTTCCCTCCCCCATAATCCATGATCGCACCCTGACTATATCCTTCTAAACTTGTGGACTTAGTGCTGTCATTAAATTGCCAGGCGATCTCCGGTTCAAGGCTAAAATCTCCTTCCTTGAATAACAGGATCGGATTTGCTTCAGAGGGATATTCAAAAGCAGATCCCGTAAAAGTAGTGATACTTGATATACTCTTATCGGGTAGTGACTCCGCGACTAACCTCCCATTGCTTTGATTGAATTGATCCGGTTCATTCTGCTCTTTTTCGAGTGATGCAAAACTGTTATTGAATTCGAAACCAAACGAACGACCAAGTTTTTCAGCAGCTCCGGCAAAGGGCATGTGATCTGCTATCAAAAAGAGACTGCCGCCTGAGTTCACCCAATCATTTATTCGATCGATCTCATTTTGTGTAAACGCTGAGGGATTTGGCAGCCTCCAGTTATTGATATTACTTTCGTGAAGAGGGTTCGCTACGACAAAAACCTGACAATCCTTCAGTGGCTCTAAATTCATCTGCAGGGTTTCAGTGACTGATCTTATCACAAAACCATCCAGCCTCAATACTTTAGAAAAAGGAGCAAACCCGGTTTCAGACGTATGAAAATTATTGTGAGCAGCATCTATACATATGGCAGGACCTTGCCCCTTGGCAAATATTGGTTTTTCAAATTCTGTCACGAAAGTGGTATCCGGTCTTTGCTGAGCCATGATTCCTGAAGAACTCAACACAAAGATGATCAAAATGTATATGTATTTATTCATGCTATCCTTTAGGCGTTAAACTTGTCTGTATTACTTAAAATATAATACATAAAAAAAGCCGATACCTGCTTAGGTAACGGCTTTGAAAGTGTTAAATGGAAACAGCTTATGATTCGCTGACCGATTCTGCAAGAAGTGTCAACTTATTGTTATTTACTTCCACAAATCCACCTGAGATCATATAGGTTACGTCTCCGTCTGATTTACGGACAAGAACGCTTCCTTCATCCAAAGTAGATACGATCGGGGCGTGATTAGCTTTAACTTCAAAACTTCCTTCTGAACCGGGAAGTTTTACTCCACTTACTTCTCCCTCAAAAAGAGATCCGTTTGGTGTTAGTATTTGTGCGTTGAAAGTACTCATGGTCAGCTTTTATTATTTAATTATGCTGCTTCTTCCTGTTCAGCTTCAGCCAGCAGTTTCTCACCTTTCTCAATAGCTTCCTGAATATCTCCTACCATGTAGAACGCATTTTCAGGAAGGTGATCAAGTTCACCGTCAAGAATCATCTTGAAGCCTTTGATGGTGTCTTCTACTTTCACATAAACACCGGGCTGACCGGTAAACTGCTCGGCCACGTGGAAGTTTTGTGAAAGGAAACGCTGAACACGACGTGCACGGCTTACTACCAGTTTATCTTCATCAGATAATTCATCCATACCAAGAATGGCAATGATATCCTGCAGATCTTTGTAGTTCTGAAGCAGACGGGTCACTCGGTTAGCCACATCATAATGCTCTTGTCCTACTACTTTAGGATCCAGGATAGTAGATGATGAATCCAATGGATCTACCGCCGGATAAATACCGATCTGTGTCAATGCACGAGAAAGTACAGTAGTAGCATCAAGGTGAGTAAAGGTTGTTGCCGGAGCCGGGTCAGTCAAGTCATCAGCAGGTACGTATACCGCCTGAACTGATGTAATGGATCCGTCTTTAGTAGAAGTAATACGCTCCTGAAGGTCACCCATTTCTGAAGCCAGGGTTGGCTGGTAACCTACCGCTGAAGGCATACGTCCCAGAAGGGCTGATACCTCAGAACCGGCCTGAGTAAATCGGAAAATGTTATCAATAAAAAGCAGAATATCGCGGGATACTTCGTCACGGAAATACTCAGCAACCGTCAAACCTGACAGAGCTACACGAGCACGTGCTCCCGGAGGCTCATTCATCTGTCCAAATACCAGGGTTGCCTGAGATTCTTTTAATTTGGTCTTATCTACTTTTGAAAGGTCCCACTCCCCCTCTTCCATAGATTTTTTGAATTCATCACCGTAGTTGATAATGCCGGATTCAATAAATTCGCGCAGAAGGTCATTTCCTTCACGGGTACGCTCACCAACTCCGGCAAATACGGATAAACCACCGTGCTGCTTAGCGATGTTGTTAATAAGCTCCTGGATCAGTACGGTTTTACCTACACCGGCACCACCAAACAATCCGATCTTACCACCTTTAGCATAAGGGCAAAGCAGGTCAACTACTTTGATACCTGTTTCAAGCATTTCCGTTGATGTTGCAAGCTGATCAAAGGCAGGAGCATCACGGTGAATAGGATATGAATCCTTTCCTTCCGGAGCTTCTATACCGTCAATAGCTTCACCCACTACGTTGAAAAGCCGACCACGAATATCCTGGCCGATAGGCATTGAGATCGCCTTACCTGTATCCAGTACTTCCATTCCTCTGACAAGACCATCAGTCGAGTCCATCGCGATAGTACGCACACGATCTTCACCAAGGTGTTGCGCTACTTCAAGGGTTAATGTGGATCCGTCTGTCATCTCAACTTCAAGAGCATTGAGAACGGGCGGTGTTTTACTTTCTAAAAAATCAACATCAACTACAGGTCCAATTACCTGCGCTATCGTTCCTTTATTCATGTGGTAAATCGCGATTTTGTTTATTTAGCTTTATTGATTTGGCAGTAAATTTATGCACTACTGCAAAGACTGATAAAGATAGGGAGATACTTAAAGAGAGGCAACGAAAAAAATATGTTTAAATATTCGTATCCCCTACACCCGATCCAATGATTATGCAATTATAACACTCCCGAACTTAAACTGACTTAATATCCCAATAATTGAGTCTTTAAAAAGGTATAATCCATTGCACTGGTTCGGCCGCTCTGCTGCGGAACTCTGGCCGGAGGCTCTACCTCAAAAAAAACATTACCCTGAAAATATATTCACTGAGATCAAACCTTCTTCACCCTCGTAATTTAATGCCGATGAATATCGCCAATATAACGGGGAAGAAACGAAACCGGATTTCACCGGATTATAGTGAATGTAATTGATCTTCTGTCTCATTATTTTTTGAGTTGAAACCTGTTTGGGATGAAAACCCTCCTGCCACACCTGGAATTCACTGTCTTTATGATTATCCAGCTTACCTGCCTTAAGTTGGTCTAACGTCCTTGTCTTCTTGTTCGCTTTTAGATAGTTAATAATACTTCGAGCGGTATATGATTTGAACGCTCTGAGTCGGGCAGATAATGCTTTACCCTCTACAACCATATGAATGTGATTGGGCATGATAACATACCCATACAATGTTATATCATGTTCTTCTTGTACATATTT
>NZ_PQBS01000005.1 GCF_002911695.1 Gracilimonas amylolytica | reverse complement strand
ATTGGCAGTGAGTTCTATTCTATTTAACACCTAGCTGCTAGTATGTAAGTCAGAGACTTGCAGTTCAAAGACTCTTTATCCATCACCCGGCTCTGGTAATATCAGACGATCTTCCGCAAATAAACTGAGCCGAATGATGGGGTGATATTACTAGAAAGAGAGCCCGAAGGAAATATTTCGAGATTCATTAAAAGATTCGAATTTATCTATCTAAACTACCTACCAAACGTAATGACCTTTACGGGATCAGTATTTGCCGCCACTCTTGCCGGGAACCATGAGGCCAATCCGGAGAGAATGAAGGTAACGAGTGTTACGATCACAAAATCGATGAAATGGGGCTCCACCGGGGCGTAACTCATGTAGTAATTTTCCTGAGACAAGGGGATGATCTGGTAGTTAACCTGAAGGTAGTAAAATAGCAGGGATATGAAGATCCCGATGGCCAAGCCCACACCGGCTACAAGTAAGCCTTCGATCAGAAATACCCGCCGGATGGCCTTTGATTTACTGCCTATGGTTTTCAGGATACCAATATCTCGGGTTCGCTCAAGTACCATCATTAAAATAGCACCAATAAGATTGAAAGCGGCCACGATGATCATCCCGCTGATCACCAATGGGATCATATTCTCCTGAAGCTCCACCCAGGCAAATATATTTCCGAAGATCGTAAAGATGGTTTCTATGTAGAATGGAAAAATGATGGTTTGTCCCAGTGACTCTTTGAATACAGAGATATCTGTATCATCGTTAACCCTGATCTCAACCGCATCAGCCTGGGTCTCAGAATATTTGAAGAGACTACGGGCATGTTGCCGGTCTACCAGGGCAAATACTCCGTCAAACATATCAATACCGGTTTCGTAGATACCGGATAGACGGAATTGTTTGATCTCAGGTGAATTGATGAGGGAAGGGATGCCCTCTATTGTATATAAGGTGATCACTGACCCAATTTCCGCTTGAAGGTCGTCGGCCAGTTCTTTTCCGATCACAATACCCGCTAAGCCGGATGTATCTGTACTGAGATCATAATCTCCCTCTGACAAATAGTTGGCAATACCATGGTCAGGTACTTCACGATCTACACCTTTTAAGGTGGTTCCGGTCACGTTATCGCGGGTCTGAATCATCACCTGACCCTGTATTACGGATTGTTTAAAGGTGATCTCAGAATAGCGATCCAATTGGGTAAGTAGAGTATCTACCCGCTCTATTGGTCGGTTCACAAATGAATTAATGGTCACGTGAGGGGCAAATTCCATGATCTTCCCGTTGATCGTGGATTTGAAACCATGAACGATAGATAAGGCGATCAGGAGTCCGGCAGCACCAATGGCAATTCCGGCAATGGACATATATTTGATAAAGGAAAGAAATCCCGAACTTTTTCGGGACCCTTTGAAGTATCGTTTTGCAAGATACCACTCAAATCTCATGTGTTAGGTATTAGTTATTCGTTATTTGATAAATGTTATTTCGAACTTTGTACTTCACC
This sequence comes from Gracilimonas amylolytica, assembly GCF_002911695.1. Classification (GTDB taxonomy): domain Bacteria; phylum Bacteroidota; class Rhodothermia; order Balneolales; family Balneolaceae; genus Gracilimonas; species Gracilimonas amylolytica. The sequence goes on along the minus strand of NZ_PQBS01000005.1, from coordinate 104,983 downwards.
CTTAAGACGGGATTAATTATTCGTCAAAGACGTTTTTGAATAACGAATATACCATTAACGAACTCTTTTATTCAGGTTTCATTTGTGGGAAGAACAGTACATCACGAATGGAATCTGAGTTGGTCATGATCATGGCCAACCGGTCAATGCCGATCCCAATACCTGCAGTGGGGGGCATGCCGTATTCCAGGGCACGGATAAAGTCATCATCTATGGTCATGGCTTCCTCATCACCACCGGCACGCAGTTTAGCCTGCTCTTCAAGGCGTTCTCTCTGATCGATCGGATCATTGAGCTCGGTGTAGGCATTGGCGATCTCCTTACCATTACAGATGGCTTCAAATCGCTCAACCAATCCTTCTTTGGAGCGGTGTTTCTTGGTAAGCGGGCTCATTTCGATGGGGTAATCGGTGATGAAGGTTGGCTGTATCAGTTTACCTTCCACATACTCACCAAAGATCTCATCAATGATCTTACCGGAACCGAAGGATTCATCAAGCTCGATGTTCAGCTCTTGGGCTACTTTCTTCAATTCATCCAGGTCCTTGCCATACAGGTCGTGCCCGGTTTCCTTTTCAATGGCCTCAAATAATGGAATTCGCGGCCACGGAGCTTTAAAGTCGATCTCGTGCTCGCCCACCTGAACTTTGGTTGAACCGTGCAGTTCAAGAGCTACTTTCTCAAGCATCTTTTCGGTGAATTCCATCATCCAGTTGTAATCCTTGTAAGCCACATACAGCTCAACCTGAGTAAATTCCGGGTTGTGGAACCTTGACAGGCCTTCATTCCTGAAATCTTTTGAAAATTCATAGACCCCATCAAAGCCACCAACGATCAATCGCTTCAGGTACAGCTCATTGGCAATACGCAGATACAGGTCCATATCCAGGGCATTGTGATGTGTAACAAAAGGTTTTGCCGCGGCTCCACCATAAATAGGCTGCAGGATCGGTGTTTCCACTTCCAGGTAGCCCTTTTCATTCATCATATTACGCATGGTCTGAACCATTTGCGTACGTTGTTTAAAGGTCTCCCTTACCTGAGGGTTTACGATCAGATCCACATAACGCATGCGGTACCGCTGTTCCTTGTCAGTAAAGGCATCGTGAATGACCTTTTCGCCATCTTCATTTTCCACTTCTTTGGGAGTGGGGATTGGCCGGATGGTCTTGGACAGAAACTGAAATTCTTCTGCATGGATGGTGGTTTCACCGGTTCGGGTTTTAAATACAAACCCTTTGATCCCTACTATGTCTCCAATATCAGCAAGCTTTTTGAAAACGGTGTTATATTCTTCCACGCCTACGTCGTCACGCCGGATGTACACCTGAATCGTGCCTTCAGAATCCTGCAGATTAAAGAAGGAAGCTTTCCCCATAATACGTCGCGTCATAATGCGACCGGCCACGCTAACCGTTTCTGTTTCAGGATTATTCTCTTCATCCCTGATCAGTTTATCATCGTCTAAGATCTGTTTAGAGGTATGGGTCACATCAAAAGAGTAGGGATACGGGTTAACGCCCATTTCTTCTAATTGTTCAAGTTTTTCCCGGCGAATTTCTTCCTGTTCGGAAAGACTTAATTCCTGATCAGACATGTAGTACTTTTTAATTTTATTTACAGGTTTTTGATAAGCACCAAAAATACCGAATTAAGCTGAGAATTGTGAGTTTAAACGTCAATTAGTTTAATAATTCGGATTTATGAAAATAGTTCATCACACCTTCATAGAAATTACTTAAACAGTTCCTAATACTTTTTTAACAAAGGTCTGATTAGATTCAGTGAAAACAACGATCAATCAACTCTACATTGTGCGGTCAAAAACCACTAACTCAAGACATACCGTTATGCGTAAAATATTTGTTTCGTATCTGGCGGTTTTAGGAATTTTGTTATCAGCTTGTGAAATGCCTGATGATCCTAATTTCAGAACTTCCCATCGTATTGAGGCTCCTGTCATGTACAACAAAACGTTCCAGTTTATGGGGCAGGGCTCAAATGTTCTTATAGATACCACCTCTTCAGATTTTGATTCTCTCTTTTCTGTGGACGGAGATAACTTTATAACCATTTCTAAACAAGAAGATTTTGATTTTGGTGATCTGAATGATGCCATTCCTGAAGTCGATGTCACTCCAACAACTTTCGATACAGAAATCGGAGAGATCGAGATCGGCAGTTTTTCATCGGGATCCGGTGGGAACCTTGGTGAGGCAAGCTTTCAGGAAATTACCGGGTTGAATCCCGCTTTATTTTCAGCAGGGACACCAATACCAGGCGGACAAACCCCGACTCCTGTAAACATACAGGTTGGAGCAAATACCGATTACTTTGTAAGTGCCACCATCAAAAACGGCTCGGTTGAACTCACGCTGACCAACGATCTTGGTTTTGATATTGATGCCGCAGATATAGACCTGAGATCAGGCAGTACGGTGATCACTACAACCACTTTCAACAATGTAACCCATGGCAGCAACGTCTCGGGACAATTTGTTTTTGACAACGGTGATGTACTTCAGGACTTGAACGTGGATGTGTCGGTCACTTGGTCAGCCCAAACCTCTCAGGACAATCCAGGCAGTTTGATCGTGGATAGCCTGGAAGGGGTAGATCTGGTGGCCTCTGAAGTGGAGGCTGCTGTGGAAGCCCAAACTTTCGAAAGCAGTGATGTGACTACCCTGGATAACACTGAATTCCAGTTCACTGAAGCCGCCCACTATGTGGAATTACAATCGGGTGACTTGATGATCTCTGAGATCATCAACAATCTGGATATTACCATAGAAAATATGACGATATCATTTCCGGGGATACGTACGGCACCTTATGCTGAAGGAGATTCATTGGTCATAGTGTATAATGGAGCAACCGAGATCACCAGAAATGGATCAGCTCCGGCCAGAAGTATGGATCTTTCCGGCTACCGCATTTTTGCAGAAGGCAATCAGGTTGAATACAAAATCTCGGCTCAAACCGAAAACACTCAGGAAGGCAGCGGGTCTGAAACCCGGGTTATCTCCGAGACCGATAATGTTGCAGCTACCGTATCTATCAATAACCTGCAAATAGCAGAAGCATTTGGGGTGATTGTATCCAAAGAAGTGCTGTTGGGTGATGATGATCCAAACAACGGGGTCGATCAACTGGACCTTTACAATGACACAGAGGCTGAACTGACAGAAATTGATGGACTTGAAGATCTGTCCGATAAGCTTGATGGCATTGAGTTTACTGAACCAACCATTTCCATCGACTACACGACCAATCTTGAAGTGGGAGCAACCGTTTATGGTGCTTTCTTAGGTATAAATTCCAACAATGAGGTGATCTACCTGACGGGAGATGCCGGAAGTGAGTATGAGGTCACAACACAGGTCCCAGGATTGAATGCGAATGGAGTGGCTTTAGAACCTGAAGATCTCATTAAATTTGATATCGATACAAATACCGGCAGCGGTTCGATCAATTTTGATGCGTCAAACACGAACGTGGATGACTTTCTCAACAACCTGCCTGATCAGATCAGATTTATTGGTAAGGCCATGGTTAATGAAAATAATGAAGCCGGAACCGTGACTTCACCTATCGAATTTGAACCGACGATCAACGTGAATATTCCGCTTGCACTGAGAACCACGCAGGCCGCTACGTTCACGGATACTACAGATCAGGACCTGGGCGATCTGCCATCCACACAAAATGGGGATGACAGCCGGCTCACTGAAGGACGTATCATCATAGATTACACCAATGGTATTCCATTAGAGATAGACCTTGAGGTGACCTTCATGGATGAAAATTATACACCCATTACCAGCATACCGATTTCAGGTGACGAGCTTAAACTGATGGCATCAGGCATTGATCAGGGTACACAGTTTGCCAATGCACCTTCTTCAGGCTCTATGCAGATCGTACTCAACGAAAGCCAGCTGGAGCAACTGTATCAAACCAGATATCTGGAAATATCAGCCTGGTTGCTGACAACAGATACAAACAGTGACGGAGTAGGAGATGATGTCAGGATCAGAACCACAGACGCGATCACACTTTCAGTGAGTGCAGATCTTAGCATCGAAACGGAGGTAAACTAATGAGACGTTCTAATTACTTTAACAGATTACAGAAATTAACCGTTTTGATGATCCTTATAACAGGTCTGATCTCGGTTGATGCACTATCGCAATCCCGCCATTTCAATGCCCAATCCGTAGGAATGGGAGGGGGCGGAACCGCTTATATTGATGGTTTTAATGCCAATTTTGTGAACCCGGCCAACCTCATGCTGGATACGCACAGAAACCGAACACAGATCGGTATTGCACCAACCGGGTTTAAAGCCGGGGGGACACTCGCCAACTTTGCCGTGTATAACGATTACCTGACCACAGGCTTACTGATCTCCGGCGAAACCCGGGAAAATATGCTTAATGACTGGTTTGGTGAAAGTTCTGCCAATACCCGACAAATGGCCGGTACGGTAAATCTATCGCCCATTGGTGTTTCTCACCGAAGAGCCGGTCAGGCTTTTAGTATTGCCACCCGATTCCGGTTCACGGAAGATCTTACGGTCAATAAGGGACTTGCCGAACTAATGACCTATGGTCTGGATGCCGATAAATTCTCGGATCCTACCCCTGTCAATTTCAATTCAAGTACTGTGGCTTTTGCTGAGATCTCGTTCGGATATGCAAGAAAGATGCTGGAGATCCCTAACCTGTTGTTTGCAAAAGATGTGAAACTGTACGCCGGTGTGGCTCCAAAATTTCTGTATGGAGTGTATGCCACTGATGCAGATTTTCAGTCGACTTTGCAAATGACAAGAGGAAGTCAGAGTTCTCCATTTACCGTAAATCATGATTTCAGTTACAGCCTGAATACCATCGGGCAGCTTTCAGAGCAGTTACAAGCCTTTGAAGCGGCCTACAATCAGGATAGTGATGCTGATATCGATGATTATGTGGATTATGAGGGGGATGACATTGGTGATGTGGATGCCACAGGTTTTGGCGTTGACCTTGGGGCAACCCTTGAGATGGATGTATCTTATCTGCCTATTCCGTTATTCATCGATAAAGACAAGACACTTCGGCTGTCTATGTCCATTACAGATCTCGGATCCATAACCTATAAGAAAACCCCATCCCGTATTTATGCAGATGGCGTATTCACGTATAATGGAGCTCAGGATGAAGATTCGTTTGACGACTATTTCGACAACCTTGGAGACAGCCTTAAGACCGATGTGTACGGTAATTTTGATGCCGAACAAACCGGCGGTATCAAACACACCTTGCCGGGTATGTACAACTTCGGCGCTTCTCTGGAGATGGGTAAACTTTTGGTTGCCCTCGACTATGGGTTTGGTTTCAATAATGATGGAATCAACTCAAGACGAAGTGTTCTGAACCTTGGGGCTCAGTACAGACTGTTTGGGTTTGTGCCTATCCGGGCGGGAACCACTTTAGGCGGATATTCCTCAGCAGCGTATTCAGCGGGGATCGGACTTGATTTCCAGTTCCTTGAGTTCACGGTTGGAGCCTCAACAGTAGCAAATTCCCGAAACTCAGGAAGTTCTGCTACAGCTGCTTGGAGTGGGTTTGTGATCAGGTTTTAGAAGAATTTGATCTGTACGAAACGAATTAAACATCTTAAAAGCTCGTTATGTGGGTCAATTAAAAATGATCCGCATGACGAGCTTTGCTATTTATGAATTTGTGGCTTTTATACTTGCCCTACCATTGAGCTATGCATTGGCATGGGCGGCAAGAAAGTACACTTTTTCGACCTACAAAGATGAAGTGGATCGGCTGTTTGCGGCAGTCTGGAATGGAGAGGAGGAAGACGAATTAAACGCCTGGCTGAAAGTGTACCGGATCTATCTTGACAAGAGATCTCCAAAGAAGAAACGATACTACTCAGTAACATTAATTCTCTCAATAAGCAGACGATATACAGTTCGGTTTTGGTAGATGAAAAAGGCAACCTTAAACAGGGCCCGGATCCCAAAGAAACAGACCCACGTCTGACTTAGATCTCCGAAGAAGTAATCATATTAACACCGGCTTCCTTCATTTCTTGCATGGCTTTTTCCACGGATCCTTCGATATCGATTCCGCGTACGGCATCGGTGATCAAATTTACCTTATAACCAAGCTTACGGCCGTCCAAAGCGGTCCATTTCACGCAGAAGTCGGTGGCAAGTCCGCCAACGTATAGCTCCTTAACACCCCGTGCCTGCAGGTATCCGTGCAATCCGGTTACCGTGGTTTGATCGTTTTCGAAGAAAGCCGAGTAGGAATCAATATCTTTTCTAAAACCTTTACGGATGATGAGTTGTGACGGTTCAAGCCGTAGTTCTTTGTGGAAGTCAGCTCCTTCGGTTCCCTGAACACAATGATCCGGCCAAAGAACCTGCTCTCCATACTTCATTTCAACGGTATCGTACGGTGATTTGCCTTTATGATTTGAAGCAAAGGACAAATGAGAGGAAGGATGCCAATCCTGAGTTTGTACAATACAATTGAAGGCATCCATAATGTTGTTGATAGGGGAGATAACCTCGTCGCCACCGGGAACAGCCAACGCGCCTCCGGGACAAAAATCGTTTTGAACGTCAACAATGATCAATGCTTTCATAGATATCTAAGCTTTTTTGAGTAATTCAATTTTCAATTCACGCAGTTGATTACTTAAGCCCACTTTGTAAACATGGGGATTATCAAATCGTTTGTGCTCATCGTTTAATTTCTGAAGTCTTGAATGAGCGTATTGGGCACTCTCTTTAAGGGTAGGGATCTCAATAACAACCTGACCGTTTTCAACCACTTTGTGCTGTAACTCTTCTGACCTGAGGTGCCCTACATTGGTCGAACGATGAGTTATGTATGGGTGATAGATCACGTCCGGGATCTCTTCATCAGCCAGGGCAATGCCATCACTGTAAAAACTCCCATCCTGATTGAAATAGCGGATCACTTTTTTGGCATCCGGCAGCGTGACCTTTTCTTCATTTTCTGAGATCTTAAGGGTGGGCTTACCGTTGATGGAACTCAGTTTATATACTCCATCCAGGGCAGGGTCGTCATAAGCTGTAACCAGTTTGGTTCCAACCCCAAATAGATCGATCGGTGCCCCCTGATCGAACAAACTCTTGATTAGGTACTCATCAAGCTGATTGGAAACAGCTATCTTAACGTACTCGAGGCCGGCTTTATCCAGCATCTCTCGGCTTTTACGGGCAAAATAAGCGAGGTCACCACTATCAAGACGTATACCAACAAGTTTGTGACCTTTTTCTTCCAGTTCCTTGGCGACCTTGATTGCATTGGGAACGCCATGTTTCAGGGTACTATAGGTGTCCACTAATAAGATGGATGAGTCCGGGTAATATTGAGCATAGGTTCTAAAGGCTGTCAACTCATCCTCAAATGATTGGATCCAGGAGTGAGCCATGGTGCCGTTGACCGGAATATCATTTTGCATGCCTGCCAGCACATTCGATGTTCCTTCAAATCCACCGATGATCGCTGCTTTGGATGCCTGTAATCCACCCAAACCCTGAGAGCGCCTAAGCCCAAAATCGACGACCGGTTTTTCACCGGCTGCCTGTTTGATTCGGGCAGCTTTAGTGGCTATCAGTGAAGAAAAATTCAAGGTATTCAATAATAATGTTTCCAGGATTTGAGCTTCAATAATGGTACCCTCAACCCGAAGCACCGGTTCATTAGGAAAGATCACTTCACCTTCTTTAACGGAATGGATGGTAGGTTTGAATTCAAATTCTTTCAGGTAAGTAAGGAATTCTTCTTTGAAACCCTGCTTCCGCAAAAAATCAATTTCATCTACATGAAATTTAAAATTCTGAATCATCTGAAGGAGATCACTTAAGCCTGCGAATATTACATACCCTCCGTCGAATGGGAGTCGGCGAAAGAAGTAGTCAAAGGTAGCGGGTTGTTCATGACGACCGGAGAGAAAATATCCCTGGGCCATGGTCAATTCATAAAGGTCGGTGTAAAGAGCTGGTTTTTTTAAGATCATGAGCGCAAAATAAAAAGGCTTTCCGTAAATCAGAAAGCCTTTAATGATTTTAGGAGAATTTAACCCCTGAAATTTCTGCGTTCAACGATCTTTTTGATCTTCTTGTTGCCGATCCACACTTTCTGATTGGTTTCGACATTGATCAGTTCCATATTGACCGTATAGAAAACTGAAACGGTTCGGCCACTTGGGGTTTCATCCACAATTGAACTGATGTTTCCGATCAGCATAAAATCGGCTCCGAGTTCCTGAGCCATGGCCTTCATGGTTTCTGCCGAAGCATATTGTTGCTGTTCCATACGTTCCTGACGGATATCCTGCCGCTCCTCACTACTGGCAACCACGCTGACCGCTCCGGAGTTTACAAAAGCCCGTTCGATCTCTTTGGTCATTACTTCCGTGTCAATATGTTCCATGCTTTCATTTCTGACATTACCTACGATCACGACAGGCTGTTTCTGATATTCTCTGCTGTATTGATTCAGCCAGGGTTTGGTCATGGCATCACTGATCATTTCTTCCGATACCATACGGGCATCGGTCTCATTCCAGCGACCTGAGAGGTCGGTTGTTTCCTGTGGGTCTGTTCGGGTTACCTTGGCCGTAGGTCTGCATCCGCTAAAAAGGATCAGAAAAGCCATGGTCACTAATGTTGCGTATTTCATAATTCTGAGGGTTGTGTTTGTATGTTAAAAAATTACTGCGAGAAAATGGATTCCACCAACAAGAGCTCATTGGTTCCGGTAACGTTGACTTGATAGGTCTCTGAATAAAGAACGGTATGATTGGCTGATAGGTATTCAATTTCAAGGTCGTGATTTCCTGGCGGAAGCTTTATGGTATTCACCCAGGCTTTACCCGGCATGGTCTGCCAACCTCTGAGATCAGCCTTTTCACTGGCTTCCTGACCTATGATCCCTAATACCTCCAGCAAGAATCCCCAGTTCTTGTGTTTTTCTTTCACACTTGAACTGATCAGGGTGGAACCGGTTGCCTTTACGGTTGCCCTAAGCAAACCACGGGTGTAGATGATCGGTTTTTTGGCCTGATAGATCTCTGCGGAAACCTCATCCATCTCTTCCACCAGATATAAAGGAGCAGAAAGAGAATCGGTTCGGATACGAATGCCGTGCACGCTGGAGTTATACATCATCAGCTTTGGCAGGGAAAATTTTACGTAAAAGCTGTTGTCATCGCCGCTATCCAGAAACAAGCGAAAATCTTCCTGTACCTTCTTTGGGGCCTGCCCGGAAAATGCGGTCACTAATACATTATAAGACTGAGGATCCATGATATGATTCAGGTTTTCCGGATCCGGTTTTGGTAAATGCCCAATGGTACCTTGTTCATGTATAGCCGAAGCAAATTTTTCATATTCGATGCGGGCATTGTCAGGCCGGCCGGTTTTTGAAAATAATACAGAAGACAGAAAATGGCTGAATGCACTGTTCTGAATATTGACATCTCCCGAACTCCACTCGTTACCCGTGCTGTCAGACTTTGCAAAGGCCTCCACCAGGCCCTTAAGCCTGATATCGAGTCGTTCCATTTTGTAAGCCATACGCCGGGCTTCAACCAAAGCGGCTTCCCAATCCTGCTGATGCATAAAATTCAGGCTTTTAAAGGCATTCAGGTAAACGTCTTCATACGGTTCCCCGTCATACACCAATGAATTGTCGTTATTCAGGAAGGAACCGATACCCCGGCTGATGCTTTTGGTGTAAGCGTCTTCGATCTGAATTTCGGCCTGACTAAAGTAGGCATTGGAGCTGTCATAATGGCCGGCAAAGTGATAGATCATTCCACCTTCAAGGTTTTTCAGAACGGCATCTTTAGATCGGTAAACATCTTCGGTCTCAAATGACTGCATAAGCTCGGAAGCTTTATCATAATTGCCTGCGGTAAATGAGTTTCTTAGATCAACCTGTGCATCATCCAATACGTAGGCATGGCATCCACTAAGTAAAAAGAGTACCCCAAGGTAAATTAGATGAAATCGGGCACGATTTATGGTTATCTTTGCAGTCATTAATAGCAGATGAAATAAGTCTGATTGAATTTAAAGTCAACAATAGTAGTGAATGTACGTGAATCTTAACCGATTGTTATATCACATATTGGTGTTAGCTGTGTTTTTTGGAATATGGTCGTGTGCAACACCAATGGCACCAACCGGTGGGCCTCAGGATAAGGCCGGACCTGTGGTTGAAAACACCATTCCTGAAAGTGGTACCGTCAATTTTGAAGGCAGAACCTTTGAGTTTTATTTTGATGAATTTGTGAACCGAAGCAATGTACCCAATGCCATTACGGTGGAACCGGATCTGGGGATCAGCTATGATATATCCTGGAAACGAAAAATGATGAGCATTGAATTCGAGGATGACTTCCCGGATTCTACAACGGTGATCATCAAACTCGGGACAGACATCACAGATACCCGAAATAACAAAATGTCCAAACCGATCACCCTAGCAATTTCAACCGGTGATGAAATTGACAGCGGACAGATCATGGGTAGAATTCGTTTGGCTGAAACCGGGGAATCGGCTCCGGATAAAAAAGTACTTCTTTACCGTCAGCCGTTTGACCTGACTAAACGAGCCACCTATCAGGCACAGACCGACACCGGTGGGGTCTTCAATTTTTCTTATCTATCAGAAGGTACCTACAAAGCGTTGATCGTAGACGACCGAAATCGCAATAAGATCTGGGACAGGGAAAATGAGAGTGCCTATCCATTCTATGAAGAGAGTACTCTACTCAGTAAATCAGGGTCTGACACCCTTGATGTGGTATATACGGCTCAACCTGACACCCTAAAACCCATATTGCAGGGAGTGGGGCTTTTTTCACAAAACAGAATGAGGTTACGCTTCAGTGAAAATATCACCACCCAAAAGGATGTTAGGTTCACCATTACAGACAGCCTCGAAAATAATTATACCACGGCCTATCCATTGTACATTTCTGAGGAGGAGCCCTTTGTCTTGTTTGCTCAGAGTGAAGATCCTTTGTTAGAGGATAATAGCTACAAAATAGACCCACTGGGTGTAACGGATAATGCAGGTAACTTGCCTCAGGAAGACCTCTTTGAATTTACGGGGACTTCACAGGAGGATACCACTCAGCAACGTATCATCGGCCGTGATCTGGAAACAGACCTCTTGGTTAATGATTCACTGACCATAGTTTACGCGGCTCCCATTTCCGAACCTGAGATCGTTGATTCACTGGTTGTAATAGAGGGCGATATCGATTTTGATGATTGGCCTGAAATTATGGTTGAAAACAACCGGTTGATCATTGGCCCTCAGGAAAACTGGATCGAAGGAGTGGATTATCAGTTTCTGGCTTGGAATCCCATGACACAAAGAAGGCAACTTTTTGAGCCGAATATCTGGGATTCAACTGAGTATGGAGAGATCGACATCCAAATACTTGATGCCGATTCAACTCATCAACATGTAGTCAGCTTGAAGGATCCTTCAGGAAGGGAGATCAAAAAACTTGAATTTAATAGACAACAGACAATAACTGATCTGCCCCCCGTTACATATACCATCACGGTATTCAGGGATGAGAATCAGGATGGAAAATGGAATAGGGGGCAGGCTGATCCTTATCGGTCGCCCGAAAAATATTACATTCAACAAAACCTGAATGTGCAGTCAGGATTTACATCAGAAGTACAAATTACGTTTAATTAGATCAGTATGAGTGACTTTTTTGATCAATACATAGATCCGTCTTTTCACATTCCGTTACTGGTAGGCGTCATCATATTGCTGACCATTATCATTGCGTCGGTTACCACACGTATCATCAATTTGATGATCAAACGAACCAAAGCAGCTGATGATAACGAAGATGTGACCAATCTCGTCTTTTTCAAGCGGTCGGTCATTGTTCTGATCTATACGACCGGTATCAGTTTTGCCATTTACATGATCCCTCAGCTTCGAGTGATCGCAACCTCTTTGCTTGCCGGTGCCGGTCTGTTGGCAGTGGCCGTTGGTTTTGCTTCGCAGGCTGCTTTATCGAATGTGATCGGAGGGCTGTTCATTGTGATCTTTAAACCCTACAAGATCGGTGATCGTATTTTGGTCAGAACAGACCTGACAGGAGTTGTTGAGGACATTAATCTTCGTCATACAGTGATCCGTAACTTCGAAAATAAACGCATTATCATTCCCAACTCTGTAATCAGTAATGAGGTTGTGATCAACTCAAATTATGAAGACAGTCAGATCTGTAAGTTCATAGATCTGGGAATCAGCTACGATTCGGATATTGACCTGGCCAAGGAGATCATGAGGGATGAGGTTGAAAAGCACCCGCTTTCGGTGGATGTGCGCACAGAAGAACAAATAGAGGCAGGAGAACCCAGAGTCCCGGTCAGGGTAATTCTGATGGGGGAGTCGTCGGTGAACCTGCGAGCCTGGAGCTGGGCCAATAATCCTCCGGATGCCTTTGTTATGGAATGTGACCTGCTTGAGAGTATTAAAAAACGCTTTGACAGAGAAGGAATAGAAATTCCTTTCCCACACCGAACACTGGTGTATAAAGAACCCAAAAATAAGGGCTCAGGACCTGTTCTCTGATCTGCTGCCGGGTTTAATAAACAACGTAAACAAGCATCGAAAATCCCTAAACAAATCGTTATCTTTTGGAACCGCTTCCAAACATCAAGAAATTAAGTTATGTCTGTAGAAACGAAGTCTAAGTCATCAAAGAAGAACACTACCGAAGAAAACGGAACGCTGAATCCACAGCCGTATCAATCCAAGAACAAGATCCGTTTTGTAACGGCCGCCAGTTTATTTGATGGTCACGATGCCAGTATCAACATCATGCGCCGCATTCTGCAAAGCAGCGGGGCCGAGGTCATACATTTGGGGCATAACCGATCTGTGCACGAGATCGTGAATTGTGCGATACAGGAAGATGCACAGGGTATTGCCATCAGCTCGTATCAGGGTGGTCACGTTGAGTACTTCAAATACATGATCGAGCTTCTTGAGGAAAATGGAGCCGGACATATCAAAGTATTTGGTGGCGGCGGCGGTGTGATCGTGCCGGAAGAAATTGAAGACCTGCACAAAGCCGGAGTAGCCCGCATTTTCTCTGTGGAAGATGGGAGTAAGATGGGACTTCAGGGCATGATCAATTTCATACTGGAAGCCTGTGACTTTGACCCGATCGAGGTGAATAAGCCGGACATGAAGAAAGTGCTGAAACGGGAAAATGGACAGCTTGCAAGAGCTCTGACCGCCATTGAAAATGATCATACAGATGTTTTGACCTATCAGGATGGTAAACTGATCGATGCCAAGGATAAAGTTATAGAGATCAGCGAAAAGACCATTCCACTGATCGGGATCACAGGAACCGGGGGGGCCGGAAAGAGTTCATTGACCGATGAGATCGTACGCCGATTCCTGACAGAATTTGATGACCTGACCATTGGTATTATTTCAGTAGATCCATCAAAGGTAAAAACAGGTGGTGCCTTGCTGGGTGACCGGATTCGCATGAACAGCATTGATACCGACCGTGTGTATATGCGAAGTATGGCAACCCGAGCCTCCAACCGTTCCACAAGTAAGGGATTGCTGGGAGCCATTGAACTCTACAAGGCTGCCGGTTTTGATCTCATTATTGTGGAAACATCAGGAATTGGTCAGAGTGGTACGGAGATCGTGGAATACACAGATATCCCGATCTATGTGATGACGAGCGAATATGGAGCGGCCACTCAGCTTGAAAAGATCAATATGCTGGATCTGGCTGAATTAGTGGTATTGAATAAATTTGAGAAAAAGGGTTCGCTCGATGCCCTTCGTGACATCAGAAAGCAAATGATCCGTAACTCGGGAAGATGGCATGCCAAGCAGGAAGATATGCCGGTGTATCCAACCATAGCCGCCCAGTTCAATGATGAAGGGGTGAACCGCTTGTTTAAAGCTATTGTGGATCACATCAACGACCGTTATGAGATAGGCTGGGAAACCAGAATCTATACGAATCCACATCCTGCAGAAGATATTCAGGCTCAGGCCATCATTCCCGGAAAACGTGTTCGTTATCTGTCAGAGATCTCTGAAGCTGTACGTGATTATCATGAATGGGTGGATGAGCAGGTAGATGTTGCTTCCAAACTGGATCAGGTATCAGGTACCATCGATCAGCTGGAGAACTGGAATCCTGATGAGAAGGAAGTCATAAAAGACAACCTGGCCAAAATGCGCGAGCACTGGCTGGCAAAACTGGATGTGCTTCCCAAGCGGATCATTGAAGGATGGGATGAGCTGTTCGAACAATATCAGCAGGAGTATTTTGAGGTTAAGATCCGTAATAAGACCTTCAAAAATAAATTGTACCGTGAATCACTCAGTGGATTGATGATACCGCGTGTGGCTCTTCCGAAAACGAAGAACAAAGGCGAGCAGCTTAAATTTGCCCTGAAAGAGAACCTGCCGGGTTATTTTCCCTACACAGCCGGGGTGTTTCCATTTAAGCGGGAAGGGGAAGACCCAACCCGAATGTTTGCGGGTGAAGGGACTCCTGAGCGGACCAACAAACGATTTCACTATGTTAGTGAAGGAATGCCGGCGGCCCGACTTTCCACCGCATTTGACTCGGTAACGTTATACGGTGAAGACCCGGGTTATCGCCCTGATATTTATGGTAAGATCGGTAACTCCGGTGTGAGTATTTGTACACTGGATGACATGAAGAAACTGTATTCCGGCTTTGAATTGACCTCTCCAAAAACATCAGTTTCCATGACCATTAATGGTCCGGCGCCGATGATACTGGCTATGTTCATGAACACAGCCATTGATCAGGAGGTAGAGCGTTACCTCAGGGAAAATGGCAAGTGGGAACAGGCTCAGAAAAAGATCAAAAAATACTTCAAAGACCGGGGAGTAAAACAACCTCAGTACAGTAATGAGATTCCTGCCGGCAACGATGGATTCGGTTTGGGTTTACTGGGAGTTTCAGGTGATAATCTGGTAGATAAGGAAACCTATGAGAAGATCAAGGAAGACACGCTGAATGTTGTGCGTGGTACCGTTCAGGCCGATATCCTGAAGGAAGATCAGGCTCAGAATACCTGCATTTTCTCCACCGAATTTGCATTGAAAATGATGGGTGATATTCAAACCTATTTCACTGAGCATAAGGTCAGAAACTATTACTCTGTGTCAATTTCAGGGTATCACATAGCGGAAGCCGGTGCTAACCCGATCACACAGGCTGCTTTTACCTTAGCCAATGGCTTTACTTTTGTGGAGTATTACCTTGCAAGGGGACTGGATGTGGATGATTTTGCCCATAACCTGTCGTTCTTTTTCAGTAACGGACTGGATCCGGAATATGCGGTCATCGGCCGGGTAGCCCGAAGGATCTGGGCGGTTGCCATGAAGAATAAATATGAAGCCAATGATCGTTCTCAGAAGCTGAAGTATCACATTCAAACCAGTGGCCGTTCGCTGCATGCACAGGAGATCCAATTCAACGATATCCGAACTACTCTTCAGGCCTTGCTGGCGATCTATGATAACTGTAACTCGCTGCATACCAATGCCTATGATGAGGCGATCACCACGCCAACTGAAGAATCGGTCCGTCGAGCTCTTGCCATTCAAATGATCATAAACAAAGAGCTGGGAACCGCCAAGAATGAAAATATCAATCAGGGATCTTACTTTATAGAAGAACTGACCGATCTGGTTGAAGAGGCTATTCTGACTGAATTTGATCGTATTACGGAACGTGGTGGGGTGCTTGGAGCCATGGAGAATATGTACCAGCGTGGCAAGATCCAGGATGAATCGCTTTATTATGAATCCAAGAAACATTCCGGGGAACTTCCAATTATTGGAGTGAATACCTTCCAGAAAGAAGAGGGAGGTGAGGAAGAAGAGAAAGAGATCGAGCTCATTCGTTCAACCGAAGAGGAAAAACGACAGCAGATCGAAAACCTGGAAGCTTTTTGGAAACGTAATGATAAAGAGGCCGAGCAGGCGATCGCAAGACTCAAGGAAGTAGCGCGTAACAAAGGTAATTTATTTGAGGAGCTCATGGAAACCGTGAAGGTAGCCTCACTTGGACAGATCTCCCATGCACTGTATGAAGTTGGTGGGCAATACCGGCGAAATATGTGATGTCAGCTTATATAAGATCTTTTCAGTCTTGAGCGAATCGGAGACTGAAAAGTTTATGCTCAGGAAGTCTCAGGCCTCCAATACGGGCTTTGGTTTTTCTTTAGTCTAATTCCTTTTTTTGCCTTAATTCAAGTCAGTGACTTGCTAAAGATCTGCTCTTAAATCAGCGCTCGGCAGGTTTTTGGATATTGAATAATATTATTGAGGCTCGCTGTAAGACTTAAGAGATCTAAGGGAATTCTATTCAAATCAATAGCGAATCAATTTTTAACAGTCCGGTTTTGTCGATGTACCATTGAGCACTACTGTATGGATAATCTTGTGGTCTTTTGCAGAAACCAGCCTTTACAGGATTGTAATGAGTGTATTTCATTTTCTGAGAATAGAATGAGTTGCTTTTGATTTCCATAGGTCGATTATCCTGACGCCAAAACTGGTACTTAGTATTATTTGAGTTTTTACTCCCAGCTTTTCTGAACATCCACAGCATCCATTTTCTTCTGCTTTCCTTTGTATTTGATTCGAGGTCATTCAAAATTGAATAGGCAGTAAATTTTTTAAAATCTCTTAGTATATCCGAAAGGTTAAAACCTTCTCTTGCACTACCGTTTTTTTGAGGGAAAAGTGGAAGGAAATACGCTTGAGATGTCAGTTTTTGATGGGGTGCACGCCTTCCTCTTAATAGGTACTTTTGATGAAAGGGATAACACGTGGAGTGGCGACCTCATACTGGATGATGGATATTCGAGGCCATTTACAGCAATCCCGGATGATAAGGCTGAATTACAGGATCCATTCGAAGTGATCGATCTGAGTAACCGAAAGATCAAACCTGATCTGGATAAGCTGGCTGTTTTGGGTGAGCAAATTGTGGACCCTGAACAGTATGAAGGAAAGGTTCTGATCATTCAGCTGATGGGTACCTGGTGCTCCAACAGTCAGGATCAAACCCGATACCTGACCCAATGGATCGAAGAGCATCCCGATAATCAGGTGGAAATACTTGCGGTCAACTACGAGGCTAATTATTCAGAGGAGTACGGCCTGAACAGAATTGAGACCTATAAGCAGCGATTGAATATCCCATACAACATGATTCTTGGTGGGCCGCTATCCAAGACGAGGGCGGCCGATCCTTTCACTTTTATGGATGAGATCATGGCATTCCCTACGCTGGTGTTTGTAGATAAACAGGGGTATGCCCGCTATGTGCACAGCTACTTTACAGGACCTGCCACCGGGGAATACTTTGAGGAATTTGATCACCGGTTCAACGACATTGTAAATGAGCTTTCGGCAGAGTAGGGCAGGAATTCACTGAAATAAAAAAGGCCTCTGATCGAGGCCTTTTCATATATAAAACGGTTGATTGCAGATCAGTTAGCGGCGATCATGCCTTTCAGTTTTTGTGATTCAGCAAATTTGCTGCTCTGCGGGTAATCTTCAATGATTTGTGTAACCAGTTCGTTAGCTCTTTCGTTGTTACCGGCTTTGTGATAAGCTTGTGCAGCCTCAAACAGGTTTGAAGGAGTGGTAACCTCATTTTCATCCCAGTTGGCCGCCTCAACGAATTTTTGAGCGGCAGCTTCATGACTTTCATTAGCCATTAAAAGACGGGCATGGAAAGTAAGCGGACCAACTCCCATAATGCCATCCGGTATATCAAATGACTCCATGTAATTCAGAGCATTTTCAACGTCCCCTAACTCAAAACTTGAAACAGCAGCGTAATATATAGCGATGTTACCTGCGTTTGTTCTTGGAAATTCATCAGCGATCTGATCGAATCCATAGGTCAACTCAAACTCGTTACCATAAAGAGCATTTTCATAATCGCCCTGAGAATAGTAGCCTTCAGCTATTGCAAGCAATTCCTGGGCTTGACTTTCCTGTGCTCCTGAGTAATAGTTGTATCCAATGATACCGCCAATCAAAACAACGAGTCCGATAATGGTACTTAGTACGGTTACTTTGTTTTCAACATAAAAGTTGGCCGCACGATTGTAATTCTCAATTAACGGATCCGATTCTAATTCTTCTTTTGAAAGCCTTTTCGACATGATTTTTAAATTAACTTACTTTGATTATTAAGGGTGTAAAAATAGGACAGTTTCAGCTTTTACCAAAACATTAAAATGGTTCAAGAATGCCTTTTTTAAGCTGCAGGATACGATCTGAACGTCCTGCAATTTCTTTCTCGTGGGTGATGAGCAGCACCGATACTCCCATCGCATCCCGAAGCTCAAATAACTGATCGAGGATCAGGTCGGTATTTTCTGAATCAAGGTTACCGGTGGGTTCATCTGCCAGGATCACTTTTGGATTGTTCATGAGTGCTCTTGCCATCGAAACTCGCTGTTGCTCTCCACCTGAAAGTTGTGTGGGGCGGTGATCGGCTCTTTCCTGAATGCCAAATAAACCTAACAGCTCATGAGCCCGTTTATAGGCTTCAGTTGAAGAGGTGCCTGCGATAAGGGCAGGCATGGCAATATTTTCAAGGGCGGAAAATTCCGGGAGCAGATGATGGAACTGAAATACAAAACCGATGTACCGATTCCTGAATTCTGCCAGTTCATCCGATTTCAGCTCTGTGATATTCTTACCGTCCCAGAATACATCTCCGGAATCCGGTGTATCTAATCCTCCTAAGATATGCAGCAATGTACTTTTACCACTGCCACTTGAACCGATGATAGAAGTTATGCTGCCTTCTTCAACATCAATATCCATACCCTGAAGCACCCTAAGATCATCTTTATCGGGTCCGCCGGGAAAGCTCTTATAAAGGTCTCGAGCACTAAGTACGATCTTTTTCGATTCTTCCATCAGCCCTGAATAGAATTAGTGAGTCCGGGATACGTCACCGGTTCAATGTGCACACATTTTCCTGTTTCCACATCCACCTTTGCCAGAACGCCGGATATCTGATTGTCACCTTTGGCCTGCTTATATTTTTGATGCACACCGGTCATAAATCGTTTAATAGCTACTTTCTTGTCCATGCCAAGGCAGGAGTTATATGACCCGGTCATGCCTGCATCGGTGATATAACCAAGGCCTTCGGGTAGTATCCGGGCATCATTGGTTTGAATGTGGGTATGGGTTCCGGCCAGCACCGAAGCTTTTCCGTCAATATGCCAGCCCATGGATACTTTTTCAGCGGTGGCTTCGGCATGAAAATCCACAAAAATGATATGCGTTTCCTCGCGGATCTTTTCCAGGGCCCACTCAGCAGCGGAAAAGGGATCATCGATGGCTTTCATGAATGTACGCCCCTGAATATTCAGTACGCCTACTTTTATAGCCTCATTACTTTTCAAGGGGAAGACACTGAAACCCAGTCCGGCATTCCCTTTTGGATAATTGAGAGGGCGGAGGATATGGTCGTGTTCTCTCATGTAATCAAACACTTTCCATTTGTCAAAGGAATGGTCGCCACCGGTTACCACATCAACTCCCAATTCAAGGAGATTCTTGATGATCTTACGATTGGTGCCAAATCCCTCATGAGAGTTCTCGCCGTTAGCGATCACAAAATCGGCGTTATATTTGGTGATGAGGCTGGGTAGAAAGGTATTTGCCATTTCCAGCCCGGCGTCACCAACAATATCACCTACAAAAAAAATGCTGATAGTATCAGCCAAAATAGTCTCCTGAAAATTAGTCGGTATTAGATTTAATTACGTCTCTTTAATCTCTTTAAGTAACCGTTCCAGACTGTGATTCACGCGTTCCATCAACACTTCTTCAGAGTCTTCCAGTTCGCTGTTGGTGCTTCTCAATTCGAAAAGTTCTTCAGCAATACTCAGGGCAGCCAGCGTCATAACAGTTGATTCGGGCTGCTTTACCAGTTGCTCGCGATAGGTCTTGAATCGTTCATCAACGAAACGACAAATGCGTAACATGGCTTCTTCTTCATGATCCTCGACCTTGAGAGGGTATTGCTTGCCAAGTATGGATACTTTAATGGATTTCATGAGTCAGCCCCCAGGTGATGATCGATCTTGGAAATCAGTCCTTTAACATGCTGTCGTAAAGCCAGACGTTCACTTTCGCTAATGGCAGAAAAGATATCGGTTTGTTTTTCATGCTCTTCCTCAAGCTTTGCCTTGAGTCTTGCATTGTCACGTTTAAGCTCGCGGATCTCTGCTTTCAGGCTATCCACCTCGGTTCCGACTTCATCTAAAAGCCGCCTGAACTTATCAGTCTGTTGTGCAAGTTTATTCATGTATCTGACGTTTGAACTAACCTCTGAGTTTGGCAGAAAATTGTTTTTCGAGGGATTTAACGATCCTCTGAATAATAGGTTCTACTTCTTTGATATTCAAGGTCTTGTTACGATCAAGGAAATGTAGTCTGAAGGCAATGCTTTTGTTCCCTTTTCCGATCGATTCTCCCTCAAAAACGTCAAAAATACTGATGTCCTCAAGTTGCTCACCGGCTTTCTGTTTGATCACATTCATCATCTCACCGGCTGTGATATTTTGTGGTACGGTGACTGCGATATCAAATTCAAAAGACGGGAATTTAGGTACGGCTTTGAATGTACTCTCGGGTACGGAACTCAGGATCTCAGCGATGGCTGTAACCGATAACTCGGCTACAAAGGTATCCTGTTCAAAATCATAGGCTTTCTTGAGCTTCTCTGAAGGAATGAACAAACTTCCGATCTTTTGATCTTTCCAGTGATACTCAAGCGTTTCGGCATCAGCCGCATTTGAATGGATATGTTCAGCCAGTCCCAATTTAACAAAGAAGGCATTGACCAAAGCTTTTAGATCAAAAACGGTATAGGATTGAGCGTCCTGAAGCCATGAATCTTTGTTTTTAAAGCCTGCCAGACCATACAAGACATGTACGTCTTCTTTGATGCCTTCATAATAAGTCCCTTCTTTATCGGCATTAAAAACGTGACCAACTTCAAAAAAGCGAACACCGGATGCTTTTCGGTTGAAGTTATAGGAAGCTGACTTCATGAATCCGTGAAGAAGGGAGGGACGCAGGGTACTGTTATCCTTGTTAAGTGGATTCAGGGCGTGGATCATCTGATCTTCATCACCATACAGGGCTGCGTCTTTTTCTGCGATCAGTGAGTTGGAGTAGATCTCACGCAGACCTAATTGCTGAGCCGTTTCCCTGATCTTTTGATTCAGTTTTTCCCAATCGTTAATGGCTTCGGAGGACACAAAAATTCCATGATCCGGTGAAGGGATCTTATTGTAATCGAAAAGACGGCCTACTTCCTCGATCAGGTCAACTTCGCGTTCAAGATCAGGGCGAAAGGTTGGGATCTCAAACGTGATGCTATCCTCATCTTTTGTGGTCACTTCAAGTTCCAGCCCATTGAGGATCTCAACGATGGTGTCAGTATCAAAATCAGTTCCGAGTAAACGGTTGGTATAACTCTTTCTGAGCGTCAGCTGATGAGAATCAGTAACAGTAGGATGAACGTCGATGGTTTCATCTGAAATGGTTCCACCTGCAACCTCCATGATCAACTGGGCAGCACGTTCAGCAGCAATGGCTTGTAAATTAGGATCAATTCCACGTTCGAAACGGTAAGAGGCATCGGTTTGCAGGGCTTGTTCTTTGGCCGTTTTACGGATGGAACCGGGATCGAAATACGCGCTTTCGATGAGAATATCCGTCGTGTTGTCACTGACTTCAGAATCAACACCACCCATAACACCGGCAATAGCAACAGGGCCTTCACCATCACAAATAAACAGCGTGCCCGGAGTGCACTTTCGCTTAATATGATCCAGGGTCTCAAATTCGATCTCTTTATCAAAATCTTTTACGATGATCTCTTTGCCGCGAATGGTGGCATAATCAAAAGCGTGCAGGGGCTGACCCAATTCATACATCACATAATTGGTCACATCCACCACATTGTTTACAGGACGTACACCAATGGCTTTCAGTTTATTTCTAAGCCAGCTTGGTGATTCTTTGATCTCAACACCTTTAACCATTTTACCTACGTAACGATGACACTTGTCCGCATTTTCGATAGCGATCTTAATATCATCAGACGTTTCGACGGTTTTACCTTCAGGTGTATCCGGTTTTTTTAGATCCAGATCTAAAGCGGCCGCAAGGTCGCGAGCTACCCCGAGGTGACAGGTGGCATCCGGTCTATTTGGTGTGATGGCAATGTCAATAATGGTATCTTCATATAGATCAAAGATCTCTGAGATCGGCTTTCCAATGTCAAGGCCGTTATCGAGTACCATGATACCGGAGTGGTCGGTACCCAGTCCCAGTTCGTCTTCAGCACAGATCATACCTTCAGAAACCTCACCCCGGAGTTTGGCTTTTTTAATAGTGAGGCTGGAACCGTCATCCAGTTTGATCGGAAGGGTGGAACCAACGGTAGCAACAGGCACTTTTTGACCGGCGGCTACATTCTTTGCTCCACAAACGATCTGTGTTTTGGAGTCACCAAGATCCACATCACAGATCTGAAGCCGGTCAGCATTCGGATGAGCTCGTACATCGAGTACCTCACCTACGATCACTCCCTCAAGCGAGCTGCCATAGGATTCAATCTCCTCAACTTCGAGACCAATAAGCGTTAGTTTTTCAGCGGTTTCCTCCGGCGAAAGCGGAAGATCTATAAATTCTTTAAGCCAGTTGTAAGATACTTTCATTAAAGTAGAGGAGGTATTTAGTTAAACTGTTCTAAAAAGCGAATATCGTTATCGTAGAAGGTACGGATGTCATCAATACCGTGGCGCAAGATAGCGATCCTTTCCACGCCCATACCCCAGGCAAAGCCCGTGTATTTTTCAGGATCAACACCGGCATGTTTGAAGACGTTTGGATCTACCATGCCTGAACCGAGGATCTCAAGCCATTTACCGTCTTTTTCAGAGCCCCACCAGACATCCATTTCAAGGCTTGGTTCTGTAAAGGGGAAGAAGCCGGGGCGCAATCGATATTTCACATCAGAACCAAACATAAGTTTGGCAAAAGTGATCAGAGTTTCTTTAAGATCGGCTACACTCACGTTTTCATCCACGTATAAGGCTTCCACCTGGTGGAAGAGGAAATAGGATTTTGGTGAAACGGCTTCATTCCGGTAAACACGTCCCGGCATGATAGCACGGATCGGAGGCTTGGTGTTTTCCATCAAACGGATCTGAACCGGAGAGGTGTGAGTTCTAAGCACCAGGTCCTGCATGTTGGGATCATCACTCTTTCGGATGAAAAAGGTATCCTGCTCATCCCGTGCCGGGTGATTCGGAGGAAAATTCAGGGCTGTAAAGTTATGAAAATCATCTTCGATCTCAGGTCCGTCAGCAATGGTAAACCCGAGTCGGTAAAAGATCGATTTCATTTCCTCAAGGGTTTGAGTCAATGGATGCAAAGATCCCAGAGGGTAGGATGGAGGGGTAAGGGTAATATCATCCCTTGCGCTCAGGTCTTTACTTTGATCCTGCTCAAGTGAAAGCTTGGCGTCCTCAAATTTGGTTTCAGCCAGATTTTTAGCCTGATTCATGGCCTTGCCGACTTCAGCACGGTCTTCCTTAGGTACCTTGCCCATATTCTTGAACATGGATTGTACCCGGCCGTTACGTGATAAGAATTCGAGGCGGTAGGCTTCAAGCTGATCTTCATCAGTAATTTCAAACTGCTGAATATCCTGTTCTAATACTTTTATGTCATCAAGCATGTGATGATTTTTGTGGTGGTTAGTTAGGTGAATAAGTGAATAAGGAAATAAGTAAACAGGACGAAAACCTTATGTACTTATTTCCTTATTGACCAATGGCCAAAAATAAAAAAACCGGTAAACCTTATGAAAAAGATCTACCGGTTTATATCATAAATTATGCAATTAAGCAGTGGCTTCCTTTACAATAGCAGCAAACGTGTCTGCATCGTGTACGGCTAGATCAGCAAGTACCTTACGGTTGATCTGCATATCCTTCTGCTTCATCGCGTGGATGAGCTTGGAATAGGTAGTACCGTTTAGTCGAGCTGCCGCATTGATGCGGGTAATCCATAATCGACGGAAATTACGTTTACGATTCTTCCTATCGCGATATTGATACAGAAGACCTTTCTCTACTGCATTCTTCGCAATGGTGTAAACGTTTTTACGCTTGCCCCAGTAACCTTTCGCTTGATTTAAAATCTTCTTGCGACGGCGACGGGAAGCCACAAGGTTTAATGAACGTGGCATTTTGTCGTTAGTTTAATGATTAAAATTTATAAGGGATCTGCTTTTTGATAGACTTTTCATCGGCCTTATCAACCAATGTAGCCTTACCAAGCTGTCTCTTAGTTTTACTACTTTTCTTAGTCAAAATGTGACGCTTAAAAGCTTTCTTACGCTTAATTTTACCGGATCCGGTAACCTTAAACCGCTTTTTAGCTCCACTGTTACTTTTCATTTTTGGCATGGAAATCCACCAACTTTTGTGAAAATTTAAAGACTTATAAAATAGGGAGATTTAAAGCCCTACGCAATGAAGGAATTAACTTTTCGAGGGGGTTAGCATCATGATCATTCTGCGGCCTTCCATATTGGGCTTAGATTCGATCTTACCCACATCAGATAGGTCTTTAGCAAGCTGCAGAAGCAATAATTCGCCTTTTTCGGTATAGAGCATATCACGGCCCCGGAACTGTACAGTGGCTTTTACCTTGTCACCGCCTTCCAGAAATTCGCGTGCGTGGCGAGTTTTAAATTCAAGATCATGATCATCCGTATTGGGACGGAAGCGAAGCTCTTTAACAGAAACAGTGTGTTGTTTCTTCTTGGCTTCTTTCTCTTTTTTCTTTTTCTCGTACATGTATTTACCGAAGTCGATCACCTTGCAAACCGGAGGTTTGGCTTTGGGTGCAACTTCAACTAAATCCAGATTGTACGATTCAGCTATTTTTATGGCGCGATCCACCGTAGTGATCTCGTGCTCTTCATCCGGTTTGATAACTCGAACCTGGGATGCATTGATTTCGTCGTTAATTCGGGGACGATCCTCATTTTGTGGTCGTCTCTGAAAGTTTCTTCTTGCGATAGTAACCTCGTTGTTTTGTTAGTCTTTAGGTAAAGCTTTTGTGTTAATTTCTTCTTTAATGTCTGAAAGAAAATCAGAAAAATTGAAAGTTCCAATATCTCCGCGCTTGTGGCGGCGCACTGAAACCGTGTTATCCTCAACTTCCTTCGCACCAACTATTAACATATATGGTGTCTTGCTCGTTTCAGCATCTCGGATCTTTCCTCCGATCTGCTCACTGCGTTCATCTACTGAAACTCTTACCCCAATATTCAGTAGCGCAGTTTCAAGTTCTTTGGCGTAAGGGATCTGATCATCCGAAATAGGGAGGATCTTAACCTGCTCAGGTGATAACCACAGTGGGAAATCGCCGGCAAAGTGTTCGATCAAAATACTGGTGAACCGTTCCATGGATCCAAATGGAGCCCGGTGAATAATGACCGGACGGTGTTTTTCATTGTCTGAACCGACGTAGGTCAGGTCAAACCGTTCAGGCATTACATAATCGACCTGCACCGTACCAAGCTGCCATTTTCGCCCGATGGCATCACGTATAATGAAATCGATCTTGGGTCCGTAAAAGCTGGCTTCTCCGGGAGCAATGGTATAATCCAGCCCCATTTCATCGGCGGCTTCACGGATCTCGGTCTGTGCCCGATCCCAGTATTCGGTATTTCCGCCATATTTCTTGTCATTGTCATCACGGTAAGAAAGTCGGATATCGACCGGCATACCAAAAGTGTTGAAAACCAACTGAGTCAGCTCAATAGTGTTCTTGATCTCCTGCTTAAGCTGATCATGTGTGCAGTAAATATGCGCATCATCCTGAGTAAAACCACGTACGCGAGACAGTCCACTCAACTCACCGGATTGTTCATACCGGTAAACGGAGCCGAACTCAGCCAGTCTGAGTGGCAAGTCACGGTAACTTCTCATTTCATTGGAGTAGATCCTGTGGTGATGAGGGCAGTTCATAGGCTTCAGCATGTATTCCTCATCATCCACCTCCATAGGGTTAAACTGTGAGTCTTTATAATAAGGGTAATGCCCTGAAGTCTTATATAACTCAATATTTGCTATGTGAGGAGTGATTACCTCTTTATATCCGCGTTTCTTCTGTTCGTCTCTTAGAAAAGCTTCAAGCGTTCTTCTTAAAATTGTTCCGTTAGGTAACCACATTGGCAGGCCACTGCCCACCATGTTATCGATCATGTAAATACCCAGCTCTTTTCCGAGCTTACGATGGTCTCTTTTTTTAGCTTCTTCAATACGGTGTAGGTGTTCATCCAGCATCTTTTGCTTTGGAAAACTTATCCCGTAAATACGGGTCAGCTGTTTGCTGTCAGAATCCCCGCGCCAGTAGGCACCGGCCAGGCTGGTGAGTTTCACCGCTTTTACATCACCGGTGGATGGGATATGAGGTCCACGGCAAAGATCTGTGAACTCTCCCTGTTCATAAAAGGTGATGGTGCCATCTTCAAGATCCTGGATCAGGTCAACTTTATACTCGTTGCCTCTTTCTTTATAGAAGGAGAGGGCTTCCTCTTTGCTCACTTCCCTGCGCTCGAATTCAGATTTCTTGCGAGCCATTTCAATGAATTTCTTCTCGATCTTAGGCAGGTCTTCTTGTGTGATCTGTTTATCCCCAAAATCAATATCGTAATAAAAACCACTTTCGATGGGGGGACCAATACCGAATTTGGCTTCCGGGTATAATTCCTGAATGGCTTCAGCCAGAAGGTGTGCCGAAGAATGCCAGAAAGTGTATTTGCCATCCTCACTGTCCCAAGTATTGATAGTGATGTTGGCATCTTCAGTAATAGGGCGGTCAAGGTCAATGATCTCTCCATTCACGGTAACACTGAGTGCGGCACGAGCCAGGCCCGCTGCAATCGATTGTGCTACTTCCAAACCTGTGACACCTGATGAATATTCTCGTTCGCTTCCGTCCGGTAAAGTTAAAGTAATTTGTTGGTCAGCCATTCAATATTTAATTCTCAAAATTCTTAATGCCTGTAAGATAAAAAAAATGGAATGCACACACAGCCTTATTCCTGAGATATTTTTAAATCAAATGTAATTGGAATTACTAAATGATAAATGGCATATTCGTTCGGCTCGTAACTAAGATATGGTAGTACTGAAACTTCATGATTTTTAACTCCGATGTAAGTTTCTTTGACGCACAACCCATGTTCATCTGCGAACAGGTTTCGTTAAAGATCTTGGATGTAAACAAAGCAGCAACTGATCTTTTAGGTTTCTCTAAAAAATATCTGGTTGGAAAAAAGATACATAAGATAGCTTCTAAAGCGGATGTAGCTGGACTATCGCTGAGTGCCAACGCTCAGAAAAAGTTGGGTTCAAACGACATCTGGCGAATTGAATGTGAGAGCGGAGAGGTGAAATTCTTTCAGCTTTCAGCTCATATGATCAACTACACCGGGGTGCCTTCAAAACTGGTGATAGCACACAACGTGACCAATGTTGTGACCAAAAAGATCCTGAAGGGTAAATTGCTTTCCAGTCAGATCAGCTTCAATAATTTTCCCCTGGCCGAGATCGAATGGAGCCGGGATATGAGCATCACCCGCTGGTCTAAAAAGGCTGAGGAATTGTTTGGATATTCCTCGGAAGAAGCTTTGAATGAAAAGTCCATGATCGAACGGTTCATCCATAAAGATGACCTGGAGTTCGTAAAGCATCAGATCGATAAAACGTTGGAGGAAGGGGCAAAAGAGTTCAAGGTGATCAACAGAAATGTTACCAAGAACGGCAAAGTTGTTTATTGTGAATGGTATAATTCGCTGCTCTTCGATAATGATGGAAATTTAGTATCGGTGTACTCATTGACGCATGATGTGACTGACAGGGAGGAAGCCCTGCTGGAGACCAAGCGGGGTATGATGAGCTATGAAGATCTGTTCAATTCTATCAGTGACGCCATTTACCTGTTAAATAAAGATGCTCACATAATTGAGGTGAATGAAGGCCTTGAGCGTACCTTTGGCTACAAACGCAGTGAAGTTGTAGGAAAACACTATCAGATCCTGACCGCACCCGGTAAATATGATGCAGATCGTTTTATTGAGATCAAAAAGAATGCTGAAGCAGGCTTTACCGAAAAATTCGAGGGCTGGGGCAAGAAGAAAAGCGGCGAAGTATTTCCTACTGAGTTCCAGGTTAGCACCGGAAATTATTTTGGTGAAGAGGTGCTTATCATCATTGAAAGTGACGTCACTGAACGGAAGAGATCAGAAGAAGAACTCAAGCAAAGGGAGGGCTTATTAAGCAAGCTCTTCAATTCAAGTCCGATCGGTATCGCATTGCTGAATGAACACCGTGAAGTCGAGATGGTAAATGATGGATTTGAGCAGTTGTTCGGATATCGTGAAGCCGAACTCAAAGGACTTGAATTGGATAAAATGATCGTGCCGGAGAACGAGCATGAACTGGCTATTCAGTTAAGTGAGAGCGAGAAAGTAAAACAGGTGGTTCAAAAAAGGATCCGGAAAGATGGCACGATCATCGATGTGATCATTTATGTTGTGCCGGTGGTTGTCGAGCGAAAGATCGTAGGAATTTACGGTCTGTATGTTGACATCACCGACCGGATCGAGGCTGAGAATAAGATCTATGAGTCGCTGCGTGAAAAGGAAATGCTGCTGGCAGAGATCCATCATCGTGTGAAGAATAATCTGGCTGTGATCACCGGTTTGCTTGAGCTTCAAACCTATTCAGCTGAGAATGATTCAGCCCGCCGGATCCTTAGAGAAAGTCAGATGCGAGTTAATTCTATTGCCCTGGTGCATGAAAAGCTATACAAGAGTGAGGATTTTTCTGAAGTGGATCTCAGCCAGTATTTTGAAGAATTGAGTGAGGTGATCTATCAAACCCTCTGTCATAAAGACAAGCAAATTGATATAACACTTGATGTGGAAGATGTGAAACTCCCTATCATACAGGCTATTCCGTGTGGATTGATCCTGAATGAGATCCTTACCAATAGCATGAAACACGCGTTTGAAGGTATTTACGAGGGTCAGATACGGATCAAGCTAAGAAAAGAAAACTCACGCATCTTTTTTGAAATGTGTGATAATGGAGTGGGCATGCCTGAAGAACAGGAAGTTGATATTGAAAACTCAATGGGGATGACACTGATCAAGACCTTATCCAAACAGCTGGGGGCTACCTACGAACTTGATACAAGTCATGGAACCTGCTACCGGTTTACCTTCGAAAAGAAAGAAAACGAAAAATTTGATGGACCGGAAAAAGCTAAATTGATTAAAGCAGTAGAATCGGTCTGAGAAAAGATAGGGAGCTAAAAAATGTGCGTCCTACTGGATTCGAACCAGTGACCTCTGCAATGTCAATGCAACGCTCTAACCAACTGAGCTAAGGACGCATTTCTTAAAATAAAGAGCCTCAAATATAGGCACCTTTTCGGGAGTATTACAACGAAAGTTTTTGAGTTTTTAATAGTGGAGCCAGATTCGGTTCATCGCAGATCGGTCTATCGGTTAATCGTAAATCAGTTATTGAACTGCGAACCAACGATGGACCGAAAGACCGATTCACCGATTTATATTCTGGTGTAGCTTTTTTCTGGAAGTCTGAACGCTTTTTACAAAAATTGAGATCAGTTCATTGCTTTCTTTTAAACCTTCCAATAGGTATTGATCAGTTGTGTATAACTTTGAGTGGTGAATAATTCTTAGACATACAAAAGATTCCCTTAGCTCTTTTAGGATGACTTGTAACTTGTGTATAAAATCTTTTAGAGATTCAGCACTTCTTGCTTCCCCATAATTTAAAGCAGGTGATGTTCCGCTTCTTACTAGTTGTCCAGATAGATGATTGCCAGCCTTAGTTGAAGGAATATCATCAAGAATTTTTATGATGAGAACAGAAAATTTGATCAATCTGTTTTCCAGGTCTACTTTATTCATACTCGTTTGTTAGTTATGATCTGAAATGTTAGAGCAGTTTCAAAAGCATTCCTTACAAAGAAAAATCGGTCCATTGCAGCTCGGTCTATCGGTTAATCGTAAATCAGTTATTGAACTGCGAACCAACGATGGACCGAAAGACCGAATCACCGATTTGGAGGTTGGAATAGATTGTAATGCAATTACCGCTCCAACGCAGAGCGTATGGAGCGAGGGCAAAAGGGGGTAAGCGCCAAGTCTCTTTGTACTACTTTCTGCGACCATCCGCCTGATCTGCTTTATTCGCGTTCTATTCCTTAGGTAAATAATGAATTCATCACGGATATAAGGGATAGTCGAAAATCGGTCGTTCGGTGAATCGTTGATCAAAAAGAACTGAACTGCGTATCATCGATGGATCGAATCTCTGTAATTATTAGAGAGAGCTAAAATTTTACGGCAGGCTACACAATTGTTTAAACAAACCCGTATCTTTGGCGCTCATTAAGACTAGTTATTTGGCATGATAAAACGCAGACAAGTTAGAGAAACTGTTCTCAAAGCAATTTACGCTTACCAGCTGAGCAAAGATACGACTCAGCATATAGTGGATACGCTCATTAAAAAAGAAGAATTTGCAAAAGACAAGGAGCTGCGTAGGTTCGCCGAGAAACTCTTTTTCAGAACCCTGGAGCATGAAGAGGAGCTCGACGAAGTCATAGTAGAACATATTAAAAACTGGGATATCCAAAGATTAGCTCTCATAGACCGGCTAATACTTAAAATGGCTATTTGTGAGCTGTTGTATTTTGAGGAGATCCCAACCAAAGTTAGCATAAACGAAGCCATTGAGATCTCCAAACGATACTCAACGGCAAAATCGGGTCGCTTTATTAACGGAATTTTGGATGCAGCGTTGACCGACCTTAATGAATCAGGACGTATTAATAAAAAAGGACGAGGACTGATTCAAAAAACGTTGGGTTCACAGTAAATGCAAAAAGACAAAAAGATAATTGTGATCGGGGATATTCACGGTTGTGCCAAAACCAGTGAAGCACTTCTGGAAAAACTCGAATCCGAGTTCGGAAACCATGTGTTCTATGTGTTTCTGGGAGACTATACCGATCGTGGTTCCAATTCAAAAAAAGTGGTAGATCAGC
This sequence comes from Gracilimonas amylolytica, assembly GCF_002911695.1. Lineage (GTDB taxonomy): Bacteria > Bacteroidota > Rhodothermia > Balneolales > Balneolaceae > Gracilimonas > Gracilimonas amylolytica. Next base: position 73,655 of record NZ_PQBS01000005.1, on the reverse strand, counting down.
TGCTGGAATTCGATCAGTATCACGATTGTATATTTCTGAGAGGGAATCATGATCAAATGCTGCTGGATGCCTATGAAAACAACGAGTGGGATCTTTGGTTGAGTAATGGAGGGGATACGACCCTGAAGGATTACGATTCAACTCCGGATCAATTTGATTTACCTAAAGCCCACTATGATTTCTTTAATGACACACAGATCTACTGGGAAACAGAAGATTATTTCTTTGTGCATGCAGGCATTTCACCGGATATGACCATTCAGGAAAACCTGGATAGTGAGTTTGAAAGAGAACAATTTTTGTGGCAGAGAGATCATATCTACTCGACCAGAAACCTTTGGGAGAAAACGGTGGTGTTTGGCCATACACCGGTCAAAGAACCCATAATCAAAGATAATATGATCGGAATTGATACCGGTTGTGTGTACGATCGCCCCGGATTTGGTAAGCTGACCGCGATCTTACTTCCAGATCAAAAGATATTTCAACAATATAGTTTAGACGTTTAAAACAGAGTTAATTCATGAGTTTAAGATGTGGAATTGTTGGCTTGCCCAACGTTGGTAAATCAACCCTATTTAATGCCCTGAGTAATGCAGGCGCTGAATCTGCTAACTTTCCTTTTTGCACCATCGATCCCAATGTGGGCATGGTACCGGTGCCGGATGAAAGGCTTCATAAATTGGCAGAACTGGCGGAATCCCAGAATGTGTTACCGGCCAGCATTGAGTTTGTGGATATTGCCGGATTGGTAAAAGGCGCCTCAGAAGGTAAAGGCAAGGGGAATGCGTTCTTATCTCATATTCGTGAAGTGGATCTGATCCTGCACGTGGTGCGTTGTTTTGATGACGATGATATCATTCATGTTGAGGGCAGTGTGGATCCGGAAAGGGACATTGCCATCATTGAGGAAGAGCTGATCCTTAAAGACCTTGATAGCGTTGAAAAGAGAGTGGAAAAACTCAAGAAAGAAGCCAAAAGCGGCGACAGAAAGATCGTAGCACAATTGGAAGTGGTTCAGCGACTGGCGGATCATTTAGGAGAAGGAAATTCAGCTCGAACTTTTGAAGTCTCTAAGGAAGAAAGAGAGGCTTACAAAGATCTGTTTTTGCTTTCTGCCAAGCAGGTGCTATATGCCTGTAATGTGGGAGAATCTGATCTGGAATCAGGTAATGAGTATGTAAATACCGTCAAAAAGATCGCTTCTAAACACGATGACGAAGTTGTGATGTTCTGTGCGAAGATAGAAGCTGAGATCGCAGAACTGGATGAAGACGAGAAAGAAATGTTTCTGGAAGAACTGGGGGTTGAAAGTGCCGGTCTGGACAGACTTATAAAAGCCGCTTTCAGGGAACTTGGATTGATCACCTATTTCACGGCCGGACCTAAAGAAGCTCGCGCCTGGACCATTAAGGAAGGTACCAAAGCCCCGCAGGCAGCCGGTGTTATTCATACTGATTTTGAGAAAGGATTTATCCGGGCCGAGACCATTGCCTTTTCAGATTATGAAGAACTGGGGTCAGAGAAAGCTGCCCGAGATGCCGGAAAAATGCGTCAGGAAGGAAAGGATTACGTGGTGAAAGACGGGGATGTGCTGCTGTTCAGGTTCAATGTTTAAATATACCAGAAGAGGCGTATCACAATACGCCCTTACTGACTTATTTTAAACCCATTAGATAATTTCTCGCGTAATTTTTCTTTTGTGTCTTCATCACAAAACGCTGCATCAATGGCGTAATGGTTGACCTTCAGGAACTGCTCCTTTTGCCAGTCAAAGTGTTTGTTTAGCTTTTCGTATTCCTCGGTAAGGTTCACGTTTGAGATGGCTCGTCCGTCTGTATTCACACTCAATGAGTTTCCATTATTGTAAATATCATTGATGCGGTGGTGAGCAACTGCATCGTAAATACCGGTTTGAACATTACTGGTAGGGCATACTTCAAGATGGATATTCTTTTCTTTCAGATCGTTCAGTAAAGCACGATCCTCGATACTTCTGACCCCATGACCAATGCGCGAAGGATGGAAATGTTGCATTGTTTCCTTGACACTTTCAGGTCCACGAGCCTCACCGGCGTGCGCTGTACATGGTATATGGTGCTTCCGGGCGTACTCAAAGGCTTTGACGTGGTTATCGATGGGAAGGGTTTCATCGGCAGCAATATCAAATCCGGTCACATTGGTACCCTTGAATTGTTCAACCAGTTTAACCGTTTGAAGGCTTTGCTCTTCCGAAAAATGTCGCAGGGTGCACAGGATTATACGGGCTTCAACCCCTGATTTTTTAATGCCTTTTGACGTAGTCTGATCTACAATATCTACGACCTCTTCAGGTGAAAGTCCTTGTTCAAGATGCTGAAGAGGAGCAAACCGTATCTCAGCATAGATCACATGATCCTCTTTTAGTTGCTGAAAGAGATCAAGGGTTACGGCTTCGAGCTGTTCTGCGGTTTGCATAATGGCAATGGGAGCCGCCGCGCATTTAAGGTACTCTTCCAGGCTGGCACAATTCTCAGGAGCGATGAAATCCCGTTCATAATCTTCCTGTGTTGTTTCAGGACGTAGTTTTCTTACAACCTCAAAGCTCAAGGAGCAATCAAGATGGAGGTGCAATTCAATTTTCGGGAGTTCTTGGATGTTCATATAAATTTATTTCGAAACTCCGTAGGGGTATTTCATGAATTACCCCTGCGGAGTTTGATCAAGTTCGAATCTTCATTCGTAATTCGGGTCAAAAAAAATTAGTTTCCTGTAGAAAATTAAGGCTCTAAACTTAACCAAATTCATGTCGAAAAAACTGCTTTATTTACTGGATGGTATGGCGCTTGCCTACCGGGCACACTTTGCATTTATCAACAGCCGCCTAAAGAATTCTGAGGGAATCCCAACCGGACCGGTGTTGGGGTTTGCCAATACGCTTCAAAAGATGCTGGACGAGAAAGAACCCACCCATATTGCGGTTGCCTGGGATACGCATGCGCCGACCTTCCGCCATGAGAAAGATGAGGAATATAAAGCTCACCGTCCGCCACAACCGGAGGAACTGAAGATCGGGATCCCACTCATTAAGGAAATGGTGGAAGCCTGGGGAATTCAAAATCTGGAACAGGACGGTTATGAAGCCGATGATATCATTGGGACCATAGCTAACGGAGCCAATGCGGATGATGTAGACGTGATGATGGTGACACCGGATAAGGATTTCATGCAGCTGGTGCATGATCACATCCACATGATGAAGCCGGATAACAACAACGGTGGATTTGATATCATCGACCGGGAAGGGGTGAAGGATTATTTTGGGGTGTATCCTGAGCAAGTAATCGATGTGTTGGCAATGATCGGAGACTCTGCCGATAATATTCCCGGGGTGCCCGGAATTGGAAAAAAGGGGGCTCCTAAACTCATCAAAAAATACGGTTCGCTTGAGGCGGCCATTGAAGATGCCCCAAATATCAAAGGAAAACGTGCGCGTGAGGGATTGACTGAATTTGGAGATCAGGCACTTCATGCTAAGGAAATGGTCACGATCAAGACCGATGTGCCGGATACCGTGGAATGGGAAGAGCTTGAATGGACAGGCCCCGATAAGAAACAATTGGGACTTTTCTTCAAGCGCATGGAATTCCGGACTCTGACTAAAAAATACCTGGGCGAAGAAGGTCCGGTTGCCAACAAGGAAGGAGATCAGGTAGACCTGTTCGGTTCCTTTAAAGAAGAAGCCCCCAAGCAGGAACTGGATGAGGAAAAGGTGAATTACGTTTTGCTCGACACCATCGATAAGGTGAAGGGATTAGTGGATGAATATAAAGATGAGGAACACTTTTGTTTTGATACAGAGACGGACAGTGCTGATCCGGTAACAGCTTCTATGGTTGGCATATCGCTGACAGCGACACCGGGTACGGCTTACTACATTCCGGTGAATGTTGAGGGAGGTTTAGATGAGAATGAGGTTGCTGAGGCACTGAGACCTTTGTTTGAAAATGATCACATTCTGAAGATCGCCCATAATTACAAATTTGACTTCATGATCCTTAAACGAGCCGGTTTGGAGGTGAAGGGCAATGCATTTGACACCATGATAGCTGCTTATTTGATCGATGCGAATCAGCGTCTCAAGATGGATGAGTTATCGAAAAGCTTGTTGAATTATAAGCCGGTTCCCATCGAGGATCTGATCGGGAAAGGGAAGAAGCAGAAGTCGATGGCAGATCTGAAGGTTGAGGATGTCTATCTCTATGCCTGCGAGGATGCCGATATCACTCTAAGATTGTATGAGATCCTGAATGAACGACTCAAAAATGATGAACTGCTGGAGATCGCTTATAAAGTTGATTTCCCGCTGATGGAAGTCCTGGCTGATATGGAATTGAAGGGCATCAGGCTGGATACTGAGATGCTTAATACTTTTTCTGATGAATTAGAGAAGGATCTGAAAGAGCTTGAAGAGCAGATCTATGACAAGGCAGGAGAGGAGTTCAATATTAATTCCCCTCAACAACTGGGCACTATCTTGTTCGATAAAATGGGCCTGCCTGCCGGCAAAAAGACCAAAACCGGACAATACTCTACGGCGGAATCTGTGCTTACAAATCTCGCTCCAAAATATGAGATGCCGAGCCTGATTCTGGATTACCGACAGCTGACTAAATTAAAATCCACCTATGTGGATGCCCTTCCGGATCTGGTGGTTGAGGAAACCGGACGCGTACATACTGAATTTAATCAAAGTGTGGCTGCTACGGGGCGACTCAGTTCCTCGAATCCCAACCTTCAGAATATCCCGATAAGAACTAAAAGAGGTCGCGAGATCAGGAAGGCCTTTGTAGCTGAAGATGGTTTTAGGCTAATGTCAGCTGACTACTCACAGGTTGAATTACGGGTTATTGCTCATATCTCGGAAGATAAAGCCATGATCGAAGCCTTTAAAAATGATGAGGATATACATGCCAGAACAGCCAAAGAGGTTTTCGATCTGGAGTCGCTGGATGACGTGACCCCTGATCAGCGAAGAAAGGCTAAGGAAGTGAATTTTGGCATTCCTTATGGTGTGAGTGCTTACGGACTCGCATCACGTTTGGGCATTGAAAACGATGAAGGGAAGCAGATGATCGATCAATATTTTGAGCGGTTTCCAAATATCCTGAAGTACATCAACGACACTAAAGAATTTGCACGCGAGCGTGGCTACGTTAAAACAATGCTGGGTCGCCGCAGGTACATCCCGGACATAAAAGCGAGCAACTGGAATGTGCGCGGGTTTGCGGAGCGTACGGCCATTAACATGCCCATTCAGGGAACGGCTGCTGATATCATCAAACTGGCTATGATCGAGATCCATCACTGGCTGATCGAAAACGATAAAAAAAGCCGCATGCTGCTACAGGTGCATGATGAACTCATTTTCGAGATCCACGAAAGTGAGATGGATGAAGTACCGGATAAGATCACAGAGATTATGGAACATGCTGTGGAGTTGGATGTTCCCCTTAAAGTGGAAGCAGGTATTGCTGATAACTGGCTGGAAGCGCATTAATAGTGAACAGTGAGCAGTGAGCAGTGAGCAGTGAGCAGTGAGCAGTGAGCAGTGTTTGCCTCAGGGTTTCCATCATTCCGTTTTCAACTTACTGACCTTTAGGTTTTGATAGGAGAAGACGAGGTGATGGAGAGGGATCTTGGTGATTAATCTACCTGGAAAAAGTAGGATGCAATTTCTGGATCCATTCATCACCGGCTCGTTTTGAAGCTTCGTTGTTTTTCCTAATTAAGCTGAGCCGAAGGGTGGATGACTGTTGGTCTCGTTCTGCAGCGGAACGCATGGTGGTGGCTCTACTGCTTGTTTTCAGTAAGGTGAGGCAGAGCCTCCACAAGGCATTCCGGAGCAGAGCACCGGAACGAGTATGAATATGACCATAAGACAAATTCTCCCTTGCTTAGACGCTCTGCGCCTGCCTAGTCGGCAGACAGGTCGGAGCGGAAAGGGGTTATGTAACAACAATGCCGTACTTATCCAATAAACCCGGAAGTCCCTGCAGCGAAAATTTGGCACCCTCAATAGTATTCATCTCCGGATCAATGGAGTAATTATAGGAGGTAGAGAGATCCGCCTTTTGCAATGATGTAGCAGAAAAAGTGGCCTTGGTAAGGTCGCAGTTTTCGAAGTGTGTTTCCTTTAGATCAGCTTGAGTGAAATCAACCTCTTGTAAACTGCAGTCAATGAAGGTAGCGTTGTGCAACTTGACCCCGAAAATAGAGGAAAGATTCAGATTACAGGAATGAAATTCGGCAGAGAATGAGAAATCATTACAGGTATCAAACTGCAGTCCGATCAACTTGCACTCACTGAACACGCAATCTCTGATCGCAGTACCATAAAGTTTTGCCATAGAGAGATCGCATCCTTCAAATCTGCACTCAATGAAAGACGACTCTGAAAGCTCGGATTTTGGGAATTGGCAGTTAACAAATCGGCAGAGCTCGTAATCACCGGTCTCAAATGGATCTTTGGAAAAATCGATACCGGTGTAGGTTTCTTCGAAAAAGTAGGGTTTATTCATTCGAACATAATTTTATGAGCAAGAATATACGCATGGAATTTGTTGGAGGTAAATAGATATGGGCAGGTAAATTATTGGGCTAGTGACTCCATCATTCCGTTTCCAATGATTCGAGCTTTAGGTTTTAGTAGGAGAGAAACGGGGTGATGGAAGGGATCTTGGTGAATTATTTATCTGGAAGAAGTTAGGGTGCAATGACTGGATCCATCCATCACCCGGCTTGTTTTGAAGCTTCGTTGGTTTACCTAATTAAACTGAGCCGAATGATGGATAAGTGTTGGTTTCGTTCCTCCGTTTTGCTGCAGTATGTATGGTGGAGGCTCTACTTCTTGTTTTCAGTATGGTGAGGCAGAGCCTCGATAGGGCATTCCGGAGCAGAGCACCGTAACGAGTATGAAAATCATAATAAAAATTTCTCCATCGCTCAGACGCACTGCGCCTGCCTTTGTCAGCAGACAGGTCGGAGCGGATTGATATGAATGTTATACCAGTGACCATCCGCCGGATCGGTGTCATCCGCGTTCCATTGCATTGGAACATTTAGGCAGCGATCTGATGTTACACCCACATGAAAATAAACAAAGACTACGACGCTATTATCATCGGCTCGGGTATGGGCGGAATGAGTACCGGAGCCATGCTCGCTAAGGATGGATATAAGGTTCTGATCCTGGAAAAAGCGCATGCTCCCGGGGGGGGTTCATCCTCATATTTCAGGAGGGGACATGTATTTGAATCCGGAGCCACCACGCTCATTGGATTTGATAAACATCAGCCGTTATGGAAGCTGGAACAGGAAACCGGCATTGAAATTCCTCGTGAGGAGATCACTCCAAGTATGGCTGTATGGATCGACGGGGAGAAGATCACCCGCTACAAGAACAGAGAGCAGTGGATTCAGGAATGTACTCGTATATTCGGAAATGAGAGTGCACAAAAAGCCTTCTGGACTGAGGCATTCAAAGTAGCAGACCTGGTGTGGAAGGTATCCCTGAATAACCCAATCTTTCCCCCTTTGAAATTTAGTGAATGGGGATACTTAGCCATTAATAACAGTCCTTTGGATGTATGGGTGTTAAAATATGCTCTAAGATCGGTTCACTCTGTAATGAAGAAGTTTGGAGTGGATACCCCGAAATTCAAACGATTTGTGGACGAACAATTGATGATCACCGCTCAGGCTAAGTCAGAGGAGACATCATTTTTATTTGGAGCGGCCGGAACCACCTATACCAATTATTCCAATTATTATGTGCCGGGCGGATTACTTGAGATGATCAATACCATTCGGTCTTTTATTCAGGAGAGAGGCGGTGCTCTACATACCAAGGAAGGGGTTGAGCAGATCAAAAAAAATGATTAGGGATTCAAGGTACATACCAAAAATAAACGCAACGAATCTTTCACTTATCAGGCTCCGATCGTAGTATCAAACATCCCGGTCTGGAACATGCAGGATATTACAGAAGGCGAGATGAAAGCGTATTTCAAGTCTGAAGCTAAAGATTTTAATAAGGCCTGGGGCGCTATCACTTTAGGTATAGCCACAGATGATGTGTATCCGGCCGACCTGCCGTTGCATAATCAGATCCATTTGAAAAATGGAGAAACCGTGCCTTACACTAACTCCGATTCCATTTTTGTTTCGATGTCTAAACCCGGAGACAGTCGGCGAACCAAAGCAGGAATGAGAACCTTGAATGTTTCAACGCATGCCTCGCCTGAGTACTGGTATTCACTGAATGGCGATTATGACACAGCCAAACAACAGGTTCAGGGTTTTATCGTTGACACTCTTCGGAGTAAGCTCCCCGGGTTTTCCCGCGCACAAATTGACGTCATACATACGGCCACTCCGGTAACCTGGGAAAACTGGGTGTACCGAAAAAAGGGCAGAGTAGGGGGGATTCCTCAGAGTATGGCACGAAGCTTGCTCAAGTGGACACCTAACGAAACTCCGTTCAAAGGTTTGTATCTTTGCGGAGATACGACCTTTCCCGGACAAGGAATTCCGGGCGTAACTTTGAGTGGGATCAACGTATATTCTCGCATCAAAAAGAATCATCATTAAAGCAGATATTTTTGGATAATTTTTCACCTAATACCCGATTTACTTTATTTCCCCCGGTTATAAAAAATTTATTGATCATCAACGGTTTAGCGTTTCTGCTGACCAAGCAGGTGTTTGGAGCCGGCTGGACACCCATTGGAGCTGAGATAGCCCCATACCTTGTACTGAATCCACTGGGGGAGGGATTTATGCCCTGGCAGCTGGTTACATACATGTTCCTGCATGCCGATCTCACACATATTTTCTTTAACCTATTCGCACTCTGGATCTTTGGTCAGGCCATAGAAAACCTGTGGGGTTCCAAGCGGTTTTTACTTTACTATATGCTCACAGGTATTGGAGCCGCTGTGATCCATATGTTCCTGGGCGGTTATTTTACTTACACCCTTGGGGCATCAGGTGCAGTATTTGGCATTCTTTTAGCGTTCGGGATGATGTTTCCGGATCGCTATATTATGCTGCTGATACCCCCGATCCCGATCAAAGCCAAGTATTTTGTGATGATCTATGGAGCCTTTGAGTTATTCAGCGGTATTGCTCAGCCAAACAGTGGCATTGCTCACTTTGCTCACCTGGGTGGCCTGGTGGTTGGATATGCGCTGATCAAACTCTGGGGTTTAAAGAAACCTGATTACTATGGATAGAGGACGAGGTTCTTTCAATTTTGGTGGTGGCGGAAACATGCGCAACCAGATGCCCTTCGATTCATTTTGGGGAGGGATCAAATACGGATTCATGCGGATGCCGGTGGCTATTCGTACCATCATTCTGGCCAATGTCATTGTATTTATACTTCAGATATTTGGAGGGCAGACCTTCAATACCTGGCTGGTAAACAATCTTGGTTTTGATCCAGCTTTTCCAACATTCCTGACCCAGCCCTGGCGTCTCTTAACCTATATGTTTCTTCATGGGGGCTTCCTGCATATTCTGTTCAATATGTTATGGCTCTGGTGGATGGGGAGAGCTGTGGAAGAAACCGTGGGTCCTCGTACATTTACGGTGATCTATTTTGGAGCCGGAATTTTGGGTGCCTTACTTGATGCCGCTCTGGCCCTGGCATTTGGAAATGCGTTGGTAATAGGAGCTTCGGGTGCTGTTACCGGTATGCTGGTGGCCTTTGCCATGCTTTATCCCAAAGCCCCGATCATGCTGTTCCTATTTCCGCCGATCGAAGCCCGGTATTTTGTGGCAGGGTGGATCGCTATCGACATTTTATTTGTGGGAGCCGGAGATGGAATTGCCCGACTCGTTCATATTGGAGGTGCTTTAGGAGGCTATCTTTTGATGAAAGCTCATCAAAACGGAACCGACCTGAGCATGATCATTCGGTATTTTGAATACTTGTTTGGAAAGGTGAAACCAAAGGGCTCCGGTAAGGGGAGTAAGAGCCGAAATAAGAACATGCATATTGTTCAGGATGCGGAGATCGTGGAAGAAGTGGATCAAACTGAACTGGATGCCATTCTTGAGAAGATCTCCAAAAAAGGATACGATGCCCTTTCTAAAGAAGAGAAGAAGAAATTGTTTGAACTGAGTAAAAAAGACCAATAATGGCAGAGATCAAGAGGCGAAAATCTATTCAGGTGATGGTTGGGAATGTGCCGGTAGGTGGCGCAGCCCCGATCGCGGTTCAGTCCATGACCAATACCGATACTGCAGATATTGATGATACCGCCGATCAGATCGAACATCTATATCGGGCAGGTTCAGAGCTGGTTCGTATCACGGTAAATAATGATGAAGCTGCCAAAGCGGTTCCTCATATCAAAGAGAAACTGTTGAACCGGGGCATCACGGTTCCGGTGATCGGTGATTTTCATTACAATGGACATAAACTACTGACCAAATACCCTGATATGGCAGAGGCACTGGCCAAGTTCAGGATCAATCCCGGTAATACCGGAACAAAGACCCGTGATGAGAATTTTGCCACTATTGTGGAGCAGGCCATCAAGTACGACAAACCGGTAAGGATCGGGGTGAACTGGGGGTCTTTGGATCAACAGTTACTGGCACAGAAAATGGACGCCAATAATGACTTAAAGAAGCCAAAATCGGCCAAGGAAGTCATGCTGGATACCATGGTTGAAAGTGCCAAACGGTCCTCTAAACTGGCTGAAGAGGTTGGACTGGCTTCCAATAAGATCATCATCAGCTGTAAGATGTCGGGTGTGCAGGATGTGGTAACGGTCTATGAACGCATTGCGGAGGAAGTTGACTACCCATTGCACGTTGGACTTACGGAAGCAGGCATGGGGATGAAAGGAATGGTGGCGAGTGCGTCAGCCCTGGCGGTGATCCTGCAGCAAGGAATAGGTGACACCATTCGGGTTTCGCTGACTCCAGAACCGGGAGCAGATCGTGCCCTGGAAGTACAGGTAGCTCAACAAATTTTACAGTCACTTAAAATTCGAAGCTTTATCCCACAAGTTACAGCCTGTCCGGGGTGTGGAAGAACCAAAAGCACCTATTTTCAGGAACTGGCTCAGGACATACAGGAATACATAGTGGAATCCATGCCGATATGGAGAAAGGCATATCCCGGGGTAGAGGAGATGGATGTTGCCGTGATGGGGTGTGTGGTTAACGGACCGGGAGAATCGCGCAATGCCAATATCGGGATCTCATTGCCCGGAACCTTCGAGGAACCCAAAGCCCCGGTTTACATAGATGGTGAGCACGCTACCACTCTCAAGGGAGACAATATTGGGGAAGAATTCAGAACCATTCTAAATAATTACATCAAGGACACCTACGGTTCCAAGGTTTAAAGAAAATAAAAGAAAGATTATGTAAGCCCTTACATAATTTATTTGCTTACAGCAGTTTAAACTAAATTTAGTTTGTGAAAGAGAACCGTACCCCTTCAATATATTAAGTGATACTCTATTCAGATTAAGGATATTAGTTACAATAAAACAGGTACTTAAGCCAAAGTAGTATCAAAATCTAATATCTGGGTTAGATTTAAGGTTGTTATGAATGTGTTAAATCTCGCTTGAAAAAATGTAAGCGCTTACATACCTTAAATGAGAAATAACTTTAACACTTCAGCCAATTAAAAAACCAACATTGGAGATTTAACATGAGAAACACAGCGATACCGATTATGGGATCTACTGTCGATTGGTTTAGCTTCAGCACTTTAAAGATGCTTGCAGTTATACCGTTGATGGTTGGGTTACTATTCTCGGAGATTGGAAACACGGAAGCCATGGCACAAGACAGAACTACCATTACCGGTACTGTTATTGATGGCGAAACCGGAGAAACCCTTCCGGGTGTAAATATTTTAGTTGTAGGGACCACCATTGGTACCACAACAGATTTTGACGGAAATTATGAGCTGGCAGTTCCGAGTTTACAGGATACGCTGGCTTTTTCATTTTTAGGTTTTCAGCGTCAGCTGATCCCTATAAATGGCCGAACAGAAATTAATGTACAGTTAAGATCTCAAACCATTTCCGGAGAGGAGTTGGTTGTAATTGGTTACGGTACACAGCAGCAAGGCGATAATACCGGTTCGGTTAATTCGATCAGCACTTCAGATTTTAACCAGGGTAACATTACGTCCCCTCAGGAGTTGTTCCAGGGTAAAGCAGCCGGTGTAAGCGTTACATCCGGTGACGGTGCTCCGGGTAGTGGTGCAACGATCCGAATTCGTGGTGGTTCTTCTCTTTCTGCGAGTAATGACCCGCTGTTTGTAGTTGATGGTGTGCCATTGGATGGTACAGGTGTTTCCGGTATGAGAAACCCACTGAATACCATTAACCCTAATGATATTGAATCGATCAACATTCTTAAGGATGCATCGGCAACAGCTATTTATGGTTCTCGTGCCTCAAACGGTGTGATCATCATTAACACAAAGAAAGCGCGAGCCGGGCAACAATTGGATGTCAATTACAGTACACGCCTATCTTACCAGACCAACCAGAAACGAGTTGACATGCTGGATGCCGATCAATTTCGGGATGTGATCACCAATGAATTGGGTGGAAATGCACCTCAGTTGCTGGGTGATTCCAATACAGACTGGCAGGACCAGATCTACCGAAATGCTTTTGGGCAGGATCATAATCTGAATGTGACCGGTTCTTACCAAAATATCCCTTACCGTGTTTCAGTAGGTTTTTCTGGTAACGAGGGGATCCTTAGAACCGACCGGAATGATCGCCTTACCGGTGCCATTTCCTTGAACCCAACCTTCCTCAATGATGATCTGAAGGTAAACCTGAATCTGAAAGGAATGCAGGTCAAAAATCAGTTTGGAAATCAGGCTGCGATCGGAAATGCGGTTGTTTTTGACCCAACACAACCTGTAAAAGTAGATGGTAATTATCAATGTGATGGTGAGACTGCTGATTTTGGAGGTTATTATGTTTGGAGGGATGCAAATGGCTGCCCAAACCCGCTTTCTCCTGATAACCCAATAGCATTGTTGGAGCAAAGAGACGATGAGTCTACCGTTTATCGTACCATTGGTAATTTGGAATTGAATTATGCACTTCCATTTGTTTCAGGACTGAATGCCACCTTAAACGTGGGTGCTGATTATTCCGATGTGGCCAACGGTGAAGTTGTTGTTACCGATGAAGCTTCTTTTGAATACACAGGTAATCCTGAAACCTCAGGGCTGCGAGTAGATTATGACCAGTTGAAGAAGAATGAATTGATCGATTTTTATCTCAACTACGATAAAGAAGTAGCGGACTGGCAAAGCAGCTTTGATTTGATAGCCGGTTATTCCTGGGAGCATCACTATGCGGAGGGATCTAGTTATTCGACCAATTATGATCGTTCTGATGAAGCAAACCTGGATGTAAGAAATGACACGGATTATAAAACAGAGAATTACATTGTGTCTTTCTTTGGTCGCCTGAACTACGCTTTCAAAGACAGATATTTGGTTACGGCTACTCTTCGACAGGATGGTACTTCCAGATTTTCTGAAGATAACCGCTGGGGATTATTCCCTTCTGCAGCCGTAGCATGGAAGATTCATGAAGAGTCTTTCATGAGCGGAGCTGAAGCTATTACCGAGTTGAAATTACGTTTAGGTTATGGGGTAACCGGACAACAAAATATTGGACAAGGTGATTATCCTTATCTGCCGGTTTACACCTATAGTGAACCTAATGCAAGGTACCAGTTCGGCAATGAATTTGTAACAACACTCAGACCTGAAGGATATAACCCAGATCTGAAGTGGGAAGAAACCACTACTTATAACATAGGATTGGATTACAGCCTCTTCAACGACCGAATATTTGGTAAGGTCGAAGGGTATATCAGAGAAACCAATGACCTCTTGAATGTAGTTCCGGTAGCAGCCGGCTCAAACTTCACCAACCGGCTACTTTCTAATGTAGGTACCCTTGAAGTGCGTGGAGTTGAAGTTGAAGTTACCGGCCGTTTGATCTCTACCCAGGATACTTACTGGGAAGTGGGTGTAAACGTATCCAAGAACTCTGACGAGATCACACAGCTTACTACCGTTGATAATCCGGATTATATCGGTGTTGAGACCGGTGGAATTTCAGGAGGGGTAGGTAACACGATACAGTTACACAGTGTTGGATTCCCCAGAAGTTCCTTCTTCGTGTTTGAACAAGTTTATGATGCGAATGGAACCCCGATCGAAGGTCTTTATGTAGACCGAAACGGCGACGGTGTGATCAACGAATCCGATAAATATCGCTATGAAAGTCCTTCTGCCGATTATGAATTTGGTTTCAATTCTAGAGTTGAATACAAGAACTGGGATGCTTCTATAGCAGGGCACGCTAGCCTGGGTAATTATGTATATAACAACGTGAATTCAAGCAATGCTTTCTACAACGATATGCAGTATGAAGGCTATTTGAGAAATGCTCCTGAATCTGTATTGGAAACCAACTTCAACACTGCTCAGTTTTTCTCTGATCACTATGTTGAAAATGCTTCCTTCCTGAGACTGGATAACATAAATCTTGGATACACGTTCAATGATCCTTTTAGTGTTCTCAACAGCCTCAGAGTATCAGCCACAGTGCAAAACGTATTTGTGATCACTAACTACAGTGGATTAGACCCCGAAGTGTTCGGTGGTATTGACAACAACATTTATCCCCGGCCACGTACCTTCGTTCTGGGTTTAAATCTGAATTTCTAATTGAAACTATTTAATAACCAAGATCATGTTTAATCAAACATATAAAACATTATTTATTGTACTGACCGTATTCTTGGGTTTTACAGCTACATCGTGTATCGATGATCTGAACACATCGCCTATTGATGATGATGTGGTAACTTCAGAATCGATCTACAATACCCCGGAAGAGTATAGACAGGTATTAGCCAAGCTTTATGCAGGCTTTGCCACAACAGGCCAGCAAGGGCCTGCAGGTGATGCCGATATTCAGGGCATTGACGAAGGGTTTTCAAGCTATGTTCGTCAATATTTCACACACCAGGTAAATCCAACCGATCTGGCGATCATAGGGTGGGGTGATGAAGGACTTCCTGATTTCAACACTATGTCATGGACCGCTTCCAATGACTTTGTGATGGGTATGTATAGTCGCATCTACTATACCATTGCCATGGCGAATGAGTTTATTCGCAATGCCGAAGGCCGTGAAGAAGCAGCTATTCAGGAATACTTGGCTGAGGCACGATTTATCAGAGCACTGAGCTACTGGCATGCTCTTGACCTTTTTGGTGGAAATGTGCCCTTTGTCACTGAAGATAACGAGGTAGGAGCAGAGCCCCCTCAAAGAACCAATGCTCAGGATCTGTTCAATTTCATAGAAAGTGAGTTGCTTGAAATTGAAAGTGAGATCATTGCGCAGGGACAAAATGAATATGGTCGTGCCGACCGTGCAGCCGTTTGGATGCTGCTTTCCAAACTGTACATGAACGCCGAAGTGTATATTGGCGAAGATCGCTATGACGATGTGATCACCTATACCAATAACATCATCGACGATGGTGCCTATCAGCTTCACGATAATTATCAGGAGCTATTCATGGCGGATAACCATACTGCTGATGGGATCATCTTTCCGATCACTTTTGATGGTGTGAATACCACCGGTTACGGGGGTACTACCTTTATTGCTCACGCTGCGGTTGGCGGAAATATGAATGCCGCCGAACTAGGTCTTAACGGGGGCTGGGGCGGTTACCGAACCCTTCCTCAATTTGTCGATCAATTTGATCTTTCAGGCTACACAACACCAAATCCAGGTGGAAATGATGAGATCTATGTTCCCGGCGGATACCAATCTGCGAGTGGGTACTCTAATGACTGGAGCCCTGCAGATGCTCCACCACTGGTTTCAGAGAATAACGATGGTATCTATACCGGATACGTTTATTTTGCTGAGGGTGCTGAATTCAAATTTACTGAAGACCGAACTTGGACAACCAATTATGGAGGCCAAGACGGTAATTTGGTCCAGAACGGAAACAACCTTTCTGTAGCAGATGGTGGAGTTTACTATATGGAAGTAAACCTGAACGACCTTACCTACTCAGTTGAAAATCAGGGAGTAAATCCACTTGATGCACGCGCGATGTTCTTTACTGATGGTCAAAACAAAGAGGTAGCTGATCCGGGTACTTTTGCGGATGGTTATACTATCACCAAATGGAAAAACATCAACAGCGATGGCAGTCCTCCCCAAGACCTTGAATTTGTGGATATCGATTTTCCAATGTTCCGATTGGCTGATGCCTACTTGATGTATGCAGAAGCAACTGCTCGCGGTGCAGCCGGTGGTGATGTCAATAAAGCCGTTACTCTGGTCAACGATCTGAGATTCAGAGCTTACGGAGATAACACTGCTGATGTAACTGCACAGGAAATCACCCCAGAGTTCATTCTTGACGAACGAGCAAGAGAGTTGTATTGGGAAGGACATCGCAGAACAGATCTTATCCGTTTCGGCTTATTCACAAGCGGTGATTATGTATGGGCATGGAAAGGCGGAATTCAGGAAGGTCAGGCAGTAAGTGGTCACTTTAACATTTATCCGCTGCCTTCTTCTGACGTAAATGCGAATCCAAACCTGGTGCAAAACCCGGGTTACTAAAACCAACAATTTTTTAGGACAGAATCATGAAAAAATTAAATCTATTCATATTTGTTTTAGCAGGCCTGTTTGTCTTCACATCATGTGAAGACAGCTTTGGGCCGACCTACAGTACCAATGTTGAAGGTCCGACATTTACGACTTCTCCAGCCGGTCAATCTCTTGTTTTGACAGAAGAAAACAGTGAGGAAGTGGCCTTTGAGTTAGAATGGCGTAAACCGGGGGTAGGGTTCAGAGCTCCGGCTGAATACACCATTGAAATGGCTGAGGCAGGCACTGATTTTGCAGCTCCTGCCACATTGCTCAGAACTAATTCGAACTCAGCAACAGTAATGGTGGGCGAATTCAACAATTCATTACTTACCGCTGGATTTCCGGTAAATGTTGAAAGTGCAATTGACCTGCGAGTGGTAGCAGACATCAATGATAATGTTGAGGTGCTTCACTCAGCAGCCGTTTCATTTGCAGTAACTCCATACTATGTGGATATATCTTATCCTCAGATCTTTGTTCCAGGTGGTTATCAGGCTGCCAGTGGTTATGGCAATGACTGGACTCCGGGTGATGCTCCACCGTTGACCTCACTACAGGATAATGACCGTTATGAGGGCTATGTTTATATGGCCAATGGTAATAATTACTTTAAGTTCACAGCCGAAAGAAGCTGGGATCTCAACTGGGGAACTCCTGATAATAATGGGAACCTTGAAGAAGGCGGGATCGGTAACGACCTGTATCTCGAAAATCCGGGTTATTACAAAATGAACGTAAACCTGAATACCCTCACTTATACTCTTATGAATACACAGTGGGGTGTTATCGGAGATGCCACACCGGGTGGTTGGAGTACAGACACCGACATGACCTACGATCCGGCTGAAAAAACCTGGTCCGTGGATATTACATTATCTGCCGGCGAGATGAAGTTTAGGGCAAATGATGACTGGGCTCTTAACTACGGCGACGCTGAAGGTGATGGCTTCCTTGATCAGGATGGAGCCAATATCCCAGTTCCTGCATCGGGTAACTATACAGTGATACTGGATCTTAGTGAAGCTCCGTATACCTACGAGTTGATCCAGAACTAAAAGATTGAATAAACTGCCTGGGGTTCACTCAGCATAGAGAGACCCCAGGTTGGTTTATAATTTTCAAGGTTACAACACATGTTTCCAAAAGAAAGAATGTGTTTTATCTGGCAAATACGTAAAGTGCATCTTTTATAATAACTTAAAGATACTCCAACAAACTGATCCGGTAATACTTAAAGAGATTTGATTTGGCAGCTACAATTTACGATATCGCAAAAAAGGCCGGAGTAAGTATAGCCACCGTTTCCCGCGTTTTTAACAACAGCGGTAACGTATCCGACAAGGCCCGTAAAAAAGTATTAACCGTGGCAGACGAAATGGGATATCACCCACAGGCATTTGCCCAGGGTTTGGCTAGTCGTAAGAATAACACGGTAATGATCGTGGTACCCGTTATCTCCAACTATTTTTTCATGGAGATCCTCGGTGGGGTACAAGATAAGTTGAGTGAGGTGAACTACGAGTTGAGTATATTCAATATTTCACCCAATAAAGACCTTAAAAAACAAGTAGAACACGTACTCAAGCGTAGATGGGCAGAGGGTTATTTATTTGTCTCTATACATCTCGAAGATAAAGATTGGGAAAGTCTTCAAAAATATAACGTCCCCATTACCTTGGTGGATGAGTATTTTGGAGGATTTGACTCTGTAAGTGTGGATAATGCGCAAGGAGCATACAGAGCCGTAAAGGCACTTCATGACTGCGGACATCGGCGAATTGCGATGTTATCGGCCATGGAAACTTCCAAACCCATAAAAGATCGTTTACGAGGATATAAAAAAGCTCTTGGAGAACTTGACATCCCTTTCGACAAGCAACTGGTTGTTAAGGGAGACACCATGAACAGGGATGGTTTTACTGAAAGAGCCGGCTATGAGGCAATGATAAAGATGCTAAAGATGGATCCGATTCCGGATGCCTGTTTTTGTGCATCTGATATTCAGGCTGTAGGAGCATTAAAAGCCATGCAGGATACCGGCAAGTCAATTCCTATCATTGGCTATGATGATATTGAACTGGCCGAATATATGGGATTGTCAACGATTCGTCAGCCCATGAGGGAAATGGGATTTTTTGCTACTCAAAATCTTATCGACAGGATGAATAACCCGGATAAAACTATATCACAAACCATTTATACCCCAGAACTTATTACTCGGTCTTCTACAAAAGTAAACGGAAGAGCGGTTGATGTTTAAAGATATTACAATGAAAGTAGTTAGATCCCTGTTAGTTTTTTTACTGATCCAATGTTTAGGGTCGGCAGTGCTTGCGCAAATCATCGTCACCGATCCTATTTTTCCAACAGAGTCAGGTCAAGTTACTATTACCTATGACGCAACAGAAGGTAATGGTGGTCTGGCCGGATTTACCGGTGATGTCTATCTTCATACCGGAGTTATTACCAGTGAAAGTACCAGCAGCAGTGATTGGAGATACGTGCCGTTTGACTGGAATACTCATGATGAGTCCATGAAAGCAACACCGCTCGGCAATGATAAATGGGAATTCACTTATGGGCCTTCTGTACGGGAATTTTTTGGAGTTACCGATGCAGGAGAAGTAATTGAGCAAATCGCGATTGTATTTAAGGGTGTTGAAGGCGGAAGCGTTACTGCAGAAGGAAAGGATACCGGAAATTCAGACATATTTGTAGATCTTTATTCCGGTGAGACCAATGCCCAGTTCATTACTCCTGCTGATGATGTTGTAATTCTTAACAGAAACGAAACCTTTGAAATTGAAGGCGCGGGTTCAACTACATCAGGAACAATAAGCTTAACGCTTCAAAAGAATGGGGATGAAGTGCAATCGGTTTCAACCGAAAGCCTTACCTACAGTTACACACCGGAGGCTAATGATACCGATGTAACGTTTGAGCTGATCGCAGACGATAATCAGGGGACCAAAGATACAGCTTCCGTATTCTTCACGATCAAAGATAATAACGGGCAGATATTAGACCGTCCCGCAGGGCTTGAGGATGGGATCACCAGAAATCCCGATGGTTCGGTAACGCTTTCACTTTTTGCTCCTTCTAAAGAATATGTATATGTGATAGGAAGTTTCAACGACTGGACTCCCAGTTCTGATTATTTGATGAATGTAGAACATCAGGGGACCGACAGTACCTGGTTTTGGATCGAATTAAACGACGGCAGTCTGAGTTCCGGTGATCACGCATTTCAATATCTTGTTGATGGTAACCTCAGGATCTCAGATCCTTATTCTTCGTTGGTACTTGATCCGTACAATGATCAATATATCAGCAACACTACTTTCCCGAACCTCATGCCATATCCTTCTGAAGAAACCGAAGGATGGGTTACCTACCTGAGACAAGAGCAAGAATATACCTGGGAAGCCACGAATTATCAGCGTCCGGCCAAAGAAGAGCTCGTTATCTACGAATTACTGATCCGTGATTTCCTTGAGGAGGGTAATTTCCAGACACTGACAGATACCCTCAATTACCTGGAAAATCTTGGAGTGAACGCTATTGAATTAATGCCCGTAAATGAATTTGACGGAAATCTAAGCTGGGGGTATAATCCCAATCATCACCTGGCACTCGATAAAGCTTACGGCACTCCGGAAGCCTTCAAGAAATTTGTGGATGAGGCCCATAAACGGAATATCGCAGTGATCCTCGATGTGGTAATGAATCACGCTACGGATCCGAACCCACTTTACCGGCTCTATGGAAATGATGATAACTATTATTTCAACTCTGTGGCCCGGCACGCCTATAATGTTTTCAATGACTTTGATCATTCATATTCTGGCACTCAATACTACAACAAACGTATGATCGAGCATTGGATCGAAGAGTATAAGATCGATGGTTTTCGGTGGGATCTGACCAAAGGATTTACTCAGAATTGTGCGGGAGACGGTGGAAGTTGTACCGGAAGCTTTCAGCAAGACAGAGTTGATGTCTTAAAAAAATATTCCGATTACCAATGGGCCGCAGATCCTGAGTTTATTGTAATTTTTGAGCATCTGGGAGGTGAACAGGAGGAAGCCGAATGGGCTAATTACCGTGTAGATGAAGGCAAAGGAGTTATGTTATGGGGGAACATGAATGGGAACTACAGTGAAGCCACCATGGGTTATCATGACGGGGGGAAATCGAATTTGTATCGTGTACTTTCCGAATCTCGCAGCAGTTTTCAGAAGCGACACCTCGTTGGATACATGGAAAGCCATGATGAGCAATGGCTGATGTTCAAGAATCTGAACTACGGTAATTCTTCCGGAAATTATGATATCACTGAGCTTGGAACAGCACTTCAGCGTCAAAAACTGGCCGGAGCATTTTTCTTTACACTGCCCGGGCCGAAAATGATATGGCAATTTGGGGAACTTGGTTATGGAGGAGGTCCCGGAGAGTGCCTTAAGCCAAGTGGTGATGGAAGTAATGGAGATTGTCTTTCTTCTGACCCGATCAGAGTAGGTGAAAAACCCATTCGCTGGGATTATTATGATGACACTGAACGGAAGAAACTGTATAAAGCCTGGAGTGCATTGATCTATCTAAGAAAAAGCTCTCCCGTCTTCACAAACCCTGATATGCTTGAGCACAGCTTATCAGGTTCGGTCAAAACAGTCACTTTACAGCATTCTGATTCAGATGTTGTAATTGTAGGTAATTTCGGTGTAGAAACGGCAACTCCTACGGTTTCTTTTCCATCTACCGGTACGTGGTATAATTATTTTGGCGGGACTTCGGAAACCATCTCCAATACAGAGCAGCAGATTCCTTTAGGTCCGGGTGTATTTGAGATCTTTACAACCAAAGAATTTGCTACTCCGGATGGCGATATCGTAACCTCAAAGGAAGAGGGGGAAGAGGTGCCTTCTTCCTATAAGTTAGGACAGAACTATCCGAACCCGTTCAATCCAACTACTTCATTTACCTATAACGTGCCTCAAACAGCGGAAGTCAAACTCGAAGTGTTCGATATGCTGGGCAGAAAAGTGAAGGAATTGGTAAATGAGCGTAAAGCAGCCGGCAGCTACACCGTATCATTCGATGCCAGCGATCTTAGCAGTGGTATGTATATCTACCGATTACAGGCAGCCGAAACCGTTCTCTCCAAGAAAATGACGCTCATTAAATAAACAAGTTTAAGTATGATCTCAGTTATAAAAAGACTTTCAGTAGCACTCTTAGTAACCTTTGTTATTGCCGGGTGTACGGCTCCGATCGACGCTCCCCATAATTCAGAGATCATTGGATTGGCTTCTCCGGTAACCCTGGGGCATGATACCACTCAAATCATTACGGCAGATTATTTCAAATCTCACTCACTCATCGATTCCATTCATGCTCCAGCCGGCCTGGACGCGAAATTAAGCCGTGATAAAAGCACCGTTACTCTCACCGGCTCAATCCAGGACCCGTTGGATGTATTGAAGATATGGGCCGATGGGTATGCCTACGATATGCTGTTGAAAGCATCAAACAAGAAGCAGGTAACCATTACCTTCGATCCTGAGGGAAAGAACGTCAGCTCTGTAAAGCTGAAAGGCGAAATGAATAACTGGAATCCCAATGCGGCCATTCTTGAAAGGAAAGGAGAGATTTGGGAAACAAGTATGATCGTGAATGAAGGCGTGTATCAATATGTGTTTGTGGTGGATGGGGTAGAAATGCCTGATCCCGATAATCCGAATACGGTATCAAATGGAATGGGTGGAACCAATTCGGTTCTCACGGCAGGTAATCCCGATGCTGAAAGACTTTATCTTGAAACTTATGATCATTCAGGTCCTTCGGTATATCTGAAGACGGAGTCGCCTGAAAATACCATTGTATTCTGGGAAAACTACCAGCTTGAAACCCGCCATCAGGACAATATGGTAAGTTTTCAGATTCCCGGTAACGCCAGAAGCATGCAACGTTCAAGTATCAGGGCCTGGACCTTTGATGAAAATGGACGGGTTTCAAACGATGTACTGATACCGCTAAATAACGGATGGGTAGTGGAATCTGCTTCGGACCTTACCCGTAAGGACTATCACAACTGGAATATGTATTTCGTGCTCATCGACCGGTTTAGTGATGGCAATCCTTCCAACACCAGAAAAGTGGATGACCCTGATATACACCCCAAAGCAAATTACTACGGCGGTGATTTTGCAGGGATCACACAAAAGATTGAAGATGGATATTTTGAAAGTATAGGGGTGAACACACTGTGGTTATCGCCGATCACCAAAAACCCTGAAGGTGCCTATGGACTTTGGGATAAAGGGGGAGTGACCACGAAATTTTCCGGTTATCACGGATACTGGCCGATCTCATCTTCAAAACTGGATGACCGTTTTGGAACCAAGGAAGAATTTGAAACACTGCTGGACGTAGCCCATGAAAATGGAATGAGTGTGATCCTCGATTATGTGGCAAACCATGTACACGAAGAGCATCCGGTCTATCAGAGAAACCCGGACTGGGCAACGGACCTGTATTTGCCTGACGGTTCACTGAACACTGAAAAATGGGATGAATACCGCCTTACCACCTGGTTCGATACCTTTATGCCAACCCTTGATTTCTCTAAGGAAGAAGTGATAGAGACCATGACGGATTCCGCTTTATTCTGGGTGAAGGATTTTGACCTTGATGGATTCAGGCATGATGCCACCAAACATATTCAGCTGGAATTCTGGAGGACCCTGACCCGCAAGATCAAGGATTCAGTGACCATCCCGACCGGTGAACAGATATTTCAGATCGGTGAAACTTATGGAAGCCGCGAGTTGGTGGCCAGCTATATCAATTCGGGAATGCTGGATAGTCAGTTCGATTTCAACATGTACGATACTGGCCTCAATACCTTTGGTCAGGGTAATACCTTCGAAAACCTACAAACCCAGCTACAGGAAAGTTTTAACTACTACGGCTATCACAACCTGATGGGCTACATTTCGGGTAATCACGACAAAACCCGATTCATCACTTTAACCAGTGGAGAAGTAAGCTGGGATGAAGACGGTAAGTTAGCCGGATGGACCAGGGAAATTGAAGATCCACAGGCTTTTGCTTACAAGAGACTCAGTATGTTTCATGCCTTTAACCAAACCATACCGGGCATTCCGGTTACCTATATGGGGGATGAATATGGTCAGCCCGGTGCCAATGATCCGGATAACCGACGATGGATGGAATTTGATGAAAGCGAGCTGACAGAACCTGAGATCGCAAATAGAAATATTTTCAGAAAACTCACAGAGCTCAGAAACAATGAAATGTCACTGACCTATGGTGATTTCAGATTCCACACCGTAGGTGAGGATAAGTTAGCATACTCAAGGGCATATTTTGAGGATCAGTCTATTGTGGTTTTCAATAAAGCGGACTCTGATCAGGAAATTAGCCTGCAGCTTCGGGATGAATTCGATTACACCAACCTGAAAGCCCATTTTGGCAATGATTTCCGCGTTGAAAATGGAAGATTATATGTAACCCTTCCATCCAATACATTTGAAATTTTAACCTTGTGATTGTGACTCAAGATAGGAAAGTTAGCAAACTCGAAGCGTCCGATAGGACCTGCGAGCGTTGCGAAAAACGAGGAAGATACTTTTAACCGAACGCTGCGAGGTCTTGAGGACGCTCGCAGGTTCTGCAATTTGCTTGCTAAAAAATTTATCAACAAACATTACATAAAACACTCATGAATCGATTTAAAAACCTGTTTTTAGCTTTTATAACCATTTCCACGCTGATGCTGTCATCCTGTGCTGCTCCTGAGGTTGATACCAATGAAGCACAAATTGATGCCATTACGGCTCATCCTGAATGGAGTAAGGATGCCAGTATTTATGAAGTGAATATCCGTCAGTATTCAGAGGAGGGGACCTTCAATGCATTCCGCAAAGATCTTCCTCGTTTGGAAGCTATGGGCGTTGATATCCTTTGGCTGATGCCAATTCACCCGATCGGGGAGAAAAACCGAAAAGGTCCTTTGGGAAGTTATTACTCAGTTCAAGACTACAA
Organism: Gracilimonas amylolytica; assembly: GCF_002911695.1. Lineage (GTDB taxonomy): Bacteria > Bacteroidota > Rhodothermia > Balneolales > Balneolaceae > Gracilimonas > Gracilimonas amylolytica. The sequence goes on along the minus strand of NZ_PQBS01000005.1, from coordinate 48,840 downwards.
AGCCGTTAATCCTAATTTTGGAACAGAAGAAGATTTCAAAGCTTTGGTCAGTGAAGCCCATGATCTGGGAATGAAAGTAATTATTGACTGGGTAGCCAATCATACTGCATGGGATAGTCCATGGACCGAAAACAAGGATTGGTATGAACTGGATGAAAATGGCAATTTCATTCCTCCAAGAGGAACAGACTGGACGGATGTCATTCAACTGGATTATGAGAACCAGGAAATGAGAGCGGCTATGACCGATGCCATGGAATACTGGGTTCGTGAATTCGGTGTGGATGGTTACCGTTGTGATGTGGCCGGTATGGTTCCACTCGATTTCTGGAAGGATGTACGAACCAAACTGGATGAGATCAAGCCGGTGTTCATGCTGGCAGAAGATGAAGGACCTGAAATGCATGAGGCCTTTGATATGACCTATGCCTGGACCTATGCACATGTCATTCGCGAAATAGCTGCCGGTAACGACGATTTTGGTACGCTTGACAGCCTGATGGAAGTGGAAGAAACCAAATTCCCTGAAAGTGCTTATCGCATGTATTTTACAACCAATCATGATGAGAACTCCTGGAATGGAACAGATCCCGGAATGTATGGAGACAATTTTGAGAACTTCGCGGTACTGTCTGCAACCTTAGACGGTATGCCTTTGATCTATAATGGGCAGGAATCAAACCTTGATAAGCAACTCGAGTTCTTTGAGAAAGATGAGATCGAATGGAAGGAATACGAATATCAGGCATTTTACACCATGCTTTTTCAGCTTAAAGAAGATAACGAAGCTCTTTGGAATGGACAGTATGGCGGTGACCTGAATATCTTTGAATCACCTGAACAAACCTATGCCTACAAACGGGTTAAAGGTGATGACTGGGTATTCGTTTATTTGAATAACAGTACAGAATCTATTAATGTGCCACTTGAGGATTATGAGATCCCAGTTGATGCATCAACCTATGAGATCTATTCAGAACAGTTGCCACCAACAGAGAACTATTATTTTGAAGTGGCACCAAATTCATGGTTGCTGATCGCGAATGATTGATCGATCTCAAGTTTACGGTCCGGCGGTTAAAAAATACCGTCAGGCCGTTTTATTTTTAACAGGTACGTAATGTGACAGAACCGTTCAATTGGTCACGTTGACATTTTGATGGTTCATTCTGCACAATTTCTATAACAAATAGTTAACCAATAATTTAAAAATATTCGGCTTATGTCTGACCAACTTTTAAACAAAAGACCAAAGCTCAGTTTCTGGGAAATATGGAACATGAGCTTCGGATTTCTGGGAATTCAATTTGGCTTTGCCCTGCAAAACGCCAATGTAAGCCGGATCTTTGAGACATTGGGAGCCAATGTAGATGATATTCCAATTCTGTGGATCGCAGCACCGCTGACCGGTCTGGTTGTTCAACCCATTATCGGTTATTTCAGTGACCGAACCTGGACAAGGCTGGGCAGAAGGCGTCCTTACTTTTTATTTGGAGCGATCGCTGCATCGGCAGCATTGATCATCTTGCCTAATTCACCGGTGCTTTGGGTGGCAGCCGGTATGCTTTGGATCATGGATGCCTCCATTAATATTTCGATGGAACCATTCCGTGCCTTTGTTGGTGACATGCTGCCATCCGAACAGCGAACCAAAGGATTTGCCATGCAGAGTTTCTTTATAGGAACCGGTGCGGTAGTTGCTTCTGCCTTGCCGTGGATGCTGAACAACTGGTTTGGCGTTGCTAACACAGCTCCGGAGGGAATGATCCCGCCATCTGTGAAGTGGTCATTTTATTTAGGTGCCATTGCATTTATTGGAGCAGTTATGTGGACAGTGACCAAGACCAAAGAATACTCTCCTGAACAACTGAAGGCATTTGAAGATGCCGAAAAAGAAGAGATCGAGGATAAAAATGCCCTCAGGGAAGTACCTATTGAAGCCGGAGATGGACAGAAGAAAGTTGTAATTGGGATATTATCAGCTCTATTTGGAGCTGTGACCACCTGGTTGACCTATCACTACGGATTGGACAAGGAAGTGTATGTAGCAACCGGTGGTATAACGGTGGTTGGTTTGGTGATGATGGTAGCAGGGTTCCTGCAACGTTCAGGAAAAACCGAACAAGGCCTGGTGGTGGTTATGCACGATTTCATTCATATGCCAAAAACCATGAAACAGCTGGCTTTGGTTCAGTTCTTCTCCTGGTTTGCTTTGTTTGCTTTATGGATCTATACAACCTCAGCGGTAACTTCCCACATCTATGGAACCAGTGATACCACATCAGCTCTATACAACGAAGGGGCTGACTGGGTTGGTCTTATGTTTGGTGTTTATAACGGAATTGCAGCACTCGTTGCGTTTGGGTTGGCGCCAATGGCCAAATTGTTGAGTCGTAAATGGGTGCATGCCATTTCATTAATGCTGGGTGGAGCCGGACTTATAATGATCTACTTTATCTCTGACCCTATGATGATGATCGTATCTATGGTTGGAGTTGGTGTAGCCTGGGCATCCATTCTGGCCATGCCATATGCCATTCTGGCCGGTTCCATCCCTGCTAAAAAGATGGGGCTGTACATGGGGATCTTTAATTTCTTTATCGTACTGCCACAGCTTATTGCTGCCACCGTATTAGGTTATGTGACACGTACCTACTTTGGTGGTGAGGCCGTTTTTGCCCTCGTACTTGGAGGAATCGTACTGTTCATCGCTGCAGCCACGATGTACTTTGTGGACGATGTGGATGAGCAAGTTGACAAAGCTTAAAAGCCCGGTATTAGTAAAAGTTGCAACAAATTAGTAATTTCGTTGCAACGAGAAATAATTCGAGAGCAATGAGCAAGAAAGACAAAAATAAAAAAGACATTGTCTGGTTCGGGATGAAGCTTACCCCCGAGGAAAAGGCCAAGATCAAAATGCTGGCTAAAAGGAAAGGGGTATCTCAAAAAGAATTGATCTTAAGTCTTGTAAATGAAGAGATGATGGAGTATGAAGTTGAACCGAAACCTGGTTCGTTGCTGGATCGGATGCAACATCTCGTAGGAATTATAGAAGACGGACCAACGGATCTATCCACTAACCCAAAATATATGGAAGACTTTGGTAAAGACAGTCTATATAGACGCCGGCCCAATAGTAGCGATTCTAAGTAAAAGGGATGAACATCACTTTTGGGCTTCAGAACGAATCGGTGAAATTGAGGAAAATTTAATTACCACCTCAATTATTGTTGCTGAAGCTTTTCATATTTTGAAAAAAGTGCCGAAAGGTGTTTCCGGACTCTTTCAAACTATTGAGGAAGGATTCATTCAAGTTGAAGAGTCCTATCCGAAAAACCTTCGCTATATCCATGAAGGAGTATTAAAGTATAGTGACATTCAAGCTTCTTTGGGTGATTTAAGCCTTCTTTCAATGATTGATGATCCTAAGTATTCCAGAGTTTTTACTCTGGATTATGATTTTAATATTTATCGGGATCGCTCTGGAAACCCGTTAAACCTAATATCTCCATACAATTCTTGATAATGAAAAGAACGCTGATCGCAATAGCATGTATATTTTCATCCGTATTTCTATGGTCGTGTGCAAAACCAGACAAACCGGATGAGAAAGCAACTTATAATGCTCCCGAGTGGGCAGAAGGCATAGTCTGGTATCAAATATTTCCTGAGCGTTTCAGGGATGGGGATCCCAATAATCAGCCTAACCGGGAAAGAGCAAGAGGACCGGAGGGATGGGAGATCACCGATTGGACTCAGGATTGGTATAAACGGGATCAATGGGAAAAGGATCATACCGATGATTTCTATGACATAGTTAGGGAACGCCGATATGGGGGAGACCTTCAGGGTGTGATCGATAAGCTTGATTATTTAAAAGATCTGGGAGTTGGAGCCATCTATTTTAATCCCGTTTTTGATGCCCAGTCCATGCACAAATATGATGCATCCTATTACCATCATATAGATCGAAATTTTGGGCCGGATCCGGAAGGGGATGTGGCTCAGTTTGAATCTGAAGATCCGGGAAACCCCTCAACCTGGACATGGACTTCAGCGGATTCATTATTCCTTACACTCATTGATGAAGCGCATAAAAGAGATCTTAAAGTGGTTATTGATGGGGTTTGGAATCACACCGGTACGGAATTCTGGGCCTTTCAGGATCTGGTAAAAAATCAGAAAAATTCACAGTACAAAGACTGGTACATCGTGAATGCTTTTGACGATCCTGCAACCCCCGACACCAACGAATTTGACTACGAAGGCTGGTGGGGCTTCAAAGGACTTCCGGTATTTCAGGAGCAAAACGGAACCCTGATGGATCCGATCAGAGAGCATATTTTTGCAGTCACAAAACGTTGGATGGATCCCAATGGAGATGGCGATCCTTCGGATGGCGTGGACGGCTGGCGACTGGATGTAGCCGAAGAAGTTGGTAAGGAATTCTGGATGGAGTGGCATGGCTTAGTTCACGAGATCAATCCGGAAGCCATTACCGTGGCAGAGATATGGACAGATAAAGCCAGGGAATTCATCCATGCTGACATGTTTACTTCGGTGATGAACTACCGGTTTGCCTATGCTGCCAAGGATTTTCTGATCGATGATAAAATTACCACAGATGAATTTGTAAGACGATTGGAACAGGTTCAGAAAGATTACCCGGAAGGGGCCGGACATGTGCTACAAAACCTCATGGACAGTCACGATACCGCACGGTTGGCTTCATTCACCGTGAATCAGGGTATTGAGTATGAGGGGGAAAGTCACCCAAGGGATGGATTCAAGGTGAGAAAACCTGATGAATCTGAGCGACAAATTCAACGTTTGGTGGCGGCGTTTCAGTTTACCTGGCAGGGAGCTCCAATGATCTACTATGGAACCGAAGCCGGCATGTGGGGCGCTGATGATCCAGATGACAGAAAACCGATGGTGTGGGAGGATATGGATTATGAACCGGAAACACACCATCCTTTTGAAGAAGACCGCCCGGCTGATAACAATAATTTTGATTCAGATCTATACCGTTATTATCAGTCACTGGCTGAGCTTAGAAATTCAGAGCCGGCTTTATCGAAAGGAAGTGCCAGTATTTTAGCACACGATCCGGAGATGAAGTGGGTGTTCTTTGAACGGGTTTTTGAAGGTGGAAAGATCCTCGTTATTTTAAACCGGTCAGATAACTCAAGAGTGCTGGATATTTCTGAATGGGTCAATAAAAGCGATATCAGGGATCTTTTGTCTGGGGATAGATTCTCAGTTACTGATATTCCCATAAATCCTATTTCAGCCCGCATTTTGAAGTAGAAACTTCTCTATCTTCAAAACAAAAAATTTATGCGTCTCAAACAAGAGCAGTTTGTTCCATTTATGATCTCCATTGGTGTGATCACCATGTTGGTCATAGTGTACTCATCCTTCCATTTTAATAGCAAACAACATGAACGCTTCAGAGAGAATTTAGTACAATCTGATTCTCTGACCACCACATATATGCGACTTATTGGTGAACCGGATTCCTTATGTATCAGTGATCTGAAGGGGAAGAAATCCGTTCTGGTGTTTTGGGCCAGCTGGTCAGAGAAGTCGGAATTGATGATGGGGGAGATCGAAAAGGTTCAACTTGAATCAGAATCGTTACAGGTAGTTGCGGCATTGGTCAAAGATGCTGAGGAGTCTCTGCCGGAAGATCAGATCTACCCTGCATTTTTATACACCGATGGAACCAGGTTATTCAATGATCTAAAGGTACCGGGCTATCCCAGTTACATTGTTTTTGATGAAGAGTCTGAAGTCATTCACTCACAGGTGGGTTATCAGAAGGGTGTGGGCTACGATTCCCTGAAAGTGTATTTAAATGAAAAATGACCATTACATATCATTGAATGGGTCACTTATTAAAGGCAGTGAGGCAATTGTCACACCCGAAAACCGTGGGATAATGTATGGTGATGGCTGCTTTGAGACCCTCAAAAGTTATAAAAGCAGATTCCTGAAATGGGATGATCACATGGATAGACTGAAGGAAGGATTAGCCTACCTTGATCTTGAAATGCCGGTCAAATCAGATGAACTGAAGAAGGAGGTTTTAGAAGTCATTGATGCCAATCATTTGGTTGATGATGAGGCGATGGTTCGAATACAATTCTGGAGAGAAGGCGGGCGTGGTTATAAAAGTACTTCAAAAACATCCTCCAGGATGATACAAGTGAGTGAATATGATCGGTCAACCGCAGCCCTTGATCTAATGACAGCCCAAACGCGCTGTATTCCTTCAGAAGCACTTGAAAGAAGATACAAGCTAAGTAATGGCCTCAATTACATTAAGGCTGCTCAGGAGGCTAATAAGAGCCAAAAGGATGATGCTGTCATGTTAACAGTCAATGGCTTTGTGAGTGAAACAACCATTGCCAATCTGTTTTGGATAAAAGACGACGAGATCTATACACCATCTGATGAATGTGATATTCTTCCGGGTATTACAAGAGGGATCATCATAGATCTTCTGAATGAAATGGGTCATCTGATTAATACCGGGAAGTATGCCCCGGGACCTTTATATGAATCTACCGCCGTTTTCTTAACGAATTCACTGATCGAGATTCAGGAGGTTCAAACGATTGATGATATAAAGTTTAAAACCGGTCACTCAACCGTTGAGAACCTGCGAAAGGCCTTTCAATCGTATAAAATGGAAAACCTGAGTAAATGAGTAGATTTGACCGCATCGAGGATGTATGGGCGTTTCTGGATCAAATTCCAAAATTTCAGGAATCGGGGGCAAGCGCAGCGAATTTTTCGTTTGATAACCTGCTCGCTTTCTTTGACCTGATCGGTAATCCTCACCGGGAACTGCCGGCTGTTCATATCGCAGGTACCAATGGTAAAGGTACTACCGGATATTTGCTGGAAACGGTTTATCATGAAGCCGGTTATTCCACAGGCTTGTTTACGTCTCCCCATCTGATTCGATATAACGAACGGATCAGGGTTGATATGGAAGAGATACCAAATGAAGCATTGCTTGAATTTTTCAATGCATGGGGCAATCACCTTGAGGATATTAGGCTTAGCTATTTTGAGATAAGTACCGTTATTGCCTTTTGGTATTTCAGGAAAATGAAGGTGGATCTGGCGATCATAGAAACCGGTTTGGGAGGGAGGCTTGATTCAACAAATATCATTCAGCCTTTGCTATCTGTCATAACCAGTGTGGGGCTCGACCATCAGGACATTCTGGGAGATAGCCTCGAGGAGATCGCAGGTGAAAAGGCAGGGATCATTAAAAAATCGACTCCCGTTATCATTGGGAAAATGCCTGAAGCCGCGGAACAGGTTTGTGAAGCAGCAGCTCGGAAAAGAAAAGCTCCGATTGTTTACGCAAGATCTGCTCAACCCGAGTGGAATGAAGGTGTTATTTCGCTCAATAAACCGGAAATTTCGTTTGTCACTCACTTCAGGGAATCCATTAATATGTGGAATATAGCAACGGTTTGGGAGGCCAAAGAAATTCTGAGTGATCGATATCCCGTGAGTGATCCCTCGTTTAAAACGGCCATTGAAAACTTTAAAGGGGCACCGGGCAGGTTCGAAAAGATTCACCCGAAATATGACTGGTATTTCAGCGGTTCACATAATAAGGATGCTCTTAATTCATCGTTGAACGCGGTTAAAGAGCTGAAAGCACCTGAAGAAACCGTTCTTGTGTTCTCAGCTATGAAGGACAAGGTAACAGCGGATTTCCTTGATAATTTCAGGTATTTTGGCAAACGATATTTTGTAGAACAAAGCGGAGACAGAGCCGCTAAATTTGACGATATTAAGAAACAGATCTCTACCCTGCGGATGGATGAAAGCAACGCAGGAATTATTTTAAATGAATTGAAGTCAGAGTTAGTAATTTTTATGGGAAGTTTTTACTTTTATCCCATCGTTAGGCGATGGACACAAAACGTATCATAACTATACATCGCTAATATCCTTACCTGATTGAATATCCTTTACCGCCGCTTGGTACAACAGTTGGCACGATGTTCACCCCAAAATTCAGTAAGAATCATATATTTTTAACAGCCACATTTTATGTCAGATAATCAAACTGCCGGAATCTCGGCCGGGGAGTTGGAATCCTTAGAGGGTAAAAAGCTTCACGAGTTACAAACCATTGCAAAATCTATTGGTATTAAACGGGTTACCGGAATTCGTAAAGTTCAGCTGATCGAGAGTATTCGCGAAAAAGCTCAATCTTCTGATGAACCGAAATCCTCTGCTAAAGAGAAAAATGAAGTTGGGAGTGATTCCACTCAAAAGGATTCGGAACTGAAATCCTATGGCAGTCAAGACCATATCGTCTCATACAAGAAAAAGAATGAGAACGATGATAAAAAGTCGAAAAAGAAGCATCAGCATAAGAATAAAAAACGCAGGGCAGGGCATGAGCACAATAAATTGCCTGAGTCTGACGCAAGTACTCTGGCTGAACGCATAAAAGAGCTTGAGCCTGATCTGGGGCCGTATCTGTTTAACGAAGGAACTCTTGAAATTCTACCGGATGGCTACGGGTTCCTTCGTTCCGTGAATTATAACTACAAAGCGAGCCCGGATGATATCTATGTATCACCTTCGCAGATCAAGCGGTTTCGTTTGAAGCAGGGTGATTGCGTGATCGGTGTGATACGCCCGCCTAAAGTTGGGGAGCGTTATTTTGCGCTCTTGCGTATTGAAGGCGTCAATGGTCGTATTCCACATGATATGGATAACCGTCAGGATTTTGAGGATCTGCTTCCGGTTCACCCCGACCAGCGGTACCGCCTGGAGTTTGAGCCCACAGAACATACAACCCGATTGATCGATCTTTTTGCTCCCGTTGGTAAAGGGCAGCGAGGGTTGATCGTAGCACAACCCAAGACAGGTAAAACCACCATTCTGCGTAATATCGCAAATGCTGTGGCTGCGAATCACCCCGATACCAAGATCTTGATCGTTTTGGTGGATGAACGTCCTGAAGAGGTGACCGAAATGGAACGCACCGTTAAAAATGCAGAAGTGGTTGCGTCAACCTTCGATGAAAAGCCGGAAAACCACATTGGGTTGGCAGAGATCGTTTTTGAAAAAGCCAAACGCCTCGTTGAAAGCGGGCATGATGTGTTGATGCTCATGGATTCCATCACCAGACTTGCCAGGGCCTACAATGTCGTAGCATCCAACAAAGGCCGCACAATGAGTGGTGGTGTTGATTCAGAAGCACTGAAGGCTCCAAGACAACTATTTAGTTCTGCCAGAAATATTGAAAATGGTGGTTCTCTAACTATCATGGCTACCGCTCTCATCGACACCGGCTCACGTATGGATGACGTGATCTTTGAAGAGTTCAAGGGAACCGGTAACATGGAGATCTACCTGGATCGCCGAATCTCTGAAAGAAGACTCTATCCTGCCATCGATATTTTCAGAAGTGGAACCCGCCGCGAAGAACTGCTGGTTTCAGAGGCTGAACGTGAAAAAGTGGTATTACTACGCCGTTATTTGACGAATATGAGTCCGTATGAAGCCATGGACTTCCTGCTCGATAAGATCAAGGGCACCAAGAATAACGAGGAATTCCTGATCTCTATGAATAAGTAGTTTACAGTGATCAGTTAACAGTGAGCAGTAAACAGTAAACAGAGTTTCGTCGTATTTAGAACGGTCTGTAAGTTATAAGCCTGTCAGGCCTTTTTTCTTTTCACAGTATATTGTTGGGTGAAGCGATAGTGGAATGAATTAAAAAGACTATCTAACGGAACGGGACATCATCCACTTGATCAAACCGCCAAATAGTAGTCCGCCAAATAAGGAGAGGATGAATATCATAACGTAAACAATGAGGCGGTTTGCTAATTCAAGCGTGCTAAACTCAAAGGGATCGGTTACAATGATCAGTAAAAAGATAATGAGGGAAGGTGTACCAATTATAATGGCATTAAAGATGGCGGGATGTTCTTCCTGAAAAGATTTCAGCATGTCGGTTTAGTTTAATAGGGTACTTTTAATCTTTTTGTAAAATATACATGTTTGCAAGATCACCGGTTACACGGTTTCCTTCCATATCCAGCTTTGCGATATAATTTTCCCCCACATAATATTGATTTGGAGCTTCCTTATTTTCCAGGGTGATAGTGTTGCCGGCTTCATTCCAGCTAAAGGATCCTTGCGTTTCAAAGGTATTCGGTTCACTTTCACCGAGGTAGTTCAAGGTTAGGGAATACGAGCCATTTGCATTCAAAACAAGCGTAGTTTTGATGCCTTCACACGAGGCACAGGGTAAAAGACCTGAATAGCTGCCATACCAATCCAGAGCATTTTGTGACGTATGATCGTCAGGGATAGCCTGTGGAACTTCAGGATCATTACTCTGATTCTTTTGCACACACCCAATAAGCATCAATGAAATTAGGATCAGTATCAGTGTCTTCATATCAGGTGAGTTTTTGGGTGATCAGATATTGACACTCAGAGAGATAATGAAGTTTCTACCGGGAGCAGATACACCGGAACTGTATGGGCGATAGCGCTGATCCGTAATATTCTCAAGTCCGGCAGTGATACTATAGTTTGTTCCCACTTGATACAATGCCTTGAAGTTTAAGGTGTACCAGGCCGGGGAGTAGGTATTTCCATTATCATCCAGTGCGTAGATCTCGGTTTTACCCTGTTCACTAACGGAAAGGTCAATATGGGATTTCTCTCCCTGATATTGCGAGTTGAGTTCAAGGGTAAGTTTCGGAAGCTCATAGGTCAGTCTGCTAACACCAAACCAGGGTGCTGCATGTCTGGATGGACTGCTGCTGCCATCATCAAGCTCTTCCTCGCCTTTTTGGAAGTTTATGTCTGAGCTTAGACCCAATTCTGACGAAAGGTTAGCCTCAATACCAAACTGTACACCGTAAACATGGGCCTCAGCTGCATTTTGAAGAGCCTGAATACGACTCATGACTCCATCATACATTAAACTGTCAGACCCATTCAGGCTGTAATTTCTGCGTACGATAGCATCTTCCAGGATCGTGTAATATCCGGTTACGTCTGCTTTCAAAAAATCTCCAAAGGTATGGGCAATTCCCAGATCAGCATTGTAGGCATACTCAGGTTTTAAATCCGGATTAGGTACCACCACAGCACCTGGTTCAGAATCAAAGATCTTACCGATATCATCTACGTTAGGTGCCCGGAATGCCGTGGAAAGATTGGTACTGATGATCCAGCTGTCGGAAGGGCGAAGTACGGCACCAAGGCTTCCTGTGAGGGATCCGTTGTTTATGTTCGCTTCTTCAAAAGGGAAAGGATAAAAATCAGTGTTAAAATCGGCATCGATCATGATCTGATTGTATCTAAGTCCGCCCTGAAGGGTCAGCAGGTCTGATACTTCAAATTCATTATTTACATAGGCCGCAGCCGATTGCCAGATCGCCTGAGGATAACGTGAGGGACCGGGTTGTTTATCGCCGCTAAAGATCTCTTCATCGATCCCTTTGGAATCAACATCATTTTGGACGTACTCAAATCCATAGTACAGAGTTTTCCTTTCACTGATGATCTTTAAAAAATCAATATTAGCTGAGTAGGCATATACATCCTCAATTCTATTCTCACGGGTTGAGCTATTCAAGTCACGGCTGATCCTGCTTTCCTCAAACACCTGATGTGCCAGGCTCAGACTCAGGTTATCAAATAAAAGATTCTGATTCACATAATCTGTCTTAAGATGATTCATCAACCATTTTTGAGGCCCATAATTCCATTCTCCGTAACGCGGGAGATCATTTCTGATCCGGTTGTGGCGATCATAGCGACCATATGGAGTGGTTTCAGAAAGGTGGAATCCATAATTGAATTCGAGCTTATCAGAAGCCTTGAAGCGTATCTTTTGCATGGCATTCAACTGGGAGTAGGCCGTAGGGATCTGTATCAAAGGATCATCCTGCAGGATCACTTCATCGTTATTCAAGCCGGGTTCCACATAGTATGGTTTTATGTAATCATCAGGACCATTGCTTCCCTGACGAAGGTGACCGTAATCATAATAGGTGAGGCTGCTTAAAATAGCCCATTTCCCGGAGCCTACACTAAGGTCAATATGCCCCGTATTTTCATTATTAGCTGAAGAATACCTAATAGACGCTCCTAAATGAGTAGCTATTTTATCATTTCTGGAGAGGGCAGGAGTGAGTGTATTGAAACTCATCACCCCGCCTATGGCATCACTCCCATAGATCACCGAACCGGGACCAAAAAGGACTTCCGTACTTTGAATGGCATAAGGATCGAGAGAGATCACGTTTTGAATATTACCTCCGCGAAAGATGGCCGTGTTCATGCGCACGCCATCAATGGTATAAAGTAAACGGTTGGTAGCAAACCCGCGGATCATGGGGCTGCCTCCGCCTTGCTGACTTTTTTGTATGAAAACCTCACCCGACAAATTAAGCAGATCTGCGGCTGTTTGGGGATTCTGTAGTCTTACATCCTCAGGACTTACTGTAGAAATTTTAGATGGTACGTTTGATGAACTTTGCGACCAGCGGTTGGCGGAAACCACCATATCATTAAGATCGAAGGCCACTGCCTGCATTAAGATCTCGAAGCTGTCTGCTTCGATTTGTGAGTAACTCCGAACAATGGTTTTGTACCCAAGCATCCGAACCTGAATTCGATCAATTCCTTCAAAACGGGCAAGATCAGCTTTGCCATTTTCATCGGTAGTAACAAAATAGGTCGGGTTTTCACTGCTGAGAGTAACTGCGGGAAGGGGTTCTCCTGTTTCTGCATCTTTAACAGTCACAGTCTGTGCAATAGCAAAAAAAGGTACAACAGTAAAAATAAATAGAAGTGAAATGCGCTTCATTTGCGGTAAACTCTTAGATGATAAATTATTGACCTGATATTATTGAAAAGAAGACAGGATATTTATCAAATCTTGCAAAATAAATAGGCAGTTAATGCGATAGAATCATCTATCGGATGTCTTTAAGCGCAAACTTTTTACTCTGATTCAGTACCAGTTTACCGGCTTTGGCATGAAGTGAATGATAGAACAGTAACACCGCATTCTCTTTGAGAGCCTGACGCAGGATCAATGTTTTAGCCTTTTTCGATTCGACGGCATTCACATCCATTTTACGCATGGCATAATGGTTCAAATGAAATTCGCTTGGAATAAGGTCTCCCAGGAAATATGCGGTTTCACCTGCATCCTGAATCTTTACGATCTGATGCCCTGGCGTATGCCCACCTGTACGGATGATCTGAATACCCGGTAAAAGCTCAAACTGTTGATCGGTGATCAAAACAAGTTTGTCTTCTGCGGCCAGTTTATACAACTCATCCAGCTGATATCCGGCTCCGGGTCGCTGATGACCTCTGGCGGTTTCTTCCAGGGCAAAATACCATTCCTTTTTCTGCAAAAAGTAATTGGCATACGACATGGTGGGCTGGGTGGAAGTGTTATGATCCACATACGTGGACCCTGCTGCATGATCGTAGTGAAGGTGGCTTAAAACCACATGGGTAATGTCAGCGGGGGTGAGGCCGAAAATATCGAGGTTGGTGAGCAGGTTAGAGGTATCCGTGTAGGAACTACGGTGATCAAGGCCCCATCCGAGGCCGGTATCTACCAATACATTATGTTTGCCATCGCGTATCAGTAAAGGGTTGATCCCTATATAATGAGAGGATTCTTTTACTCCCGGTAATCCCGATTCCTCTTTGATCTCAGACAAGGTTGATTTCTGTATCAATCCATCCTCAAAGATCTCAAAAATGCCTTCACTTAACTGCTCTATTTCAAATCGGCCTATGTTCATAAAATACTTACCGGATTGAGATCTCTGTTGGCAGGATCATCCAGTTTTGGCCGGCCGGTTGATTCATCAACATTCTTAAGTTTCTCACTTCTTCATGACTCGTGAACGGGAACCAGCTGTTTAGGTAACTGTACACTTTGGCCTCGGTGCCGGACATCAGTACCTCAAATAATCCTTTCTGCTTTGGATAATTTTCAATGCGGTATTCTTCCATTCCTGCCATTTCAGCGGCAATGGCAATGGCATCATCGATCGATCCGATCTCATCCACCAAACCAACTTCCTGTGCGGCTGAACCGGTCCAAACGCGACCCTGAGCTAATTCATGTACTTCATCTCTGGTCATTCCCCGTGCTTCAGCTACGCGATTCAGAAATACCTCGTAACCATTTTCCACATTTTGCTGAATGACACGGCCTTCTGCTGGGGTGAAGGGAGTTGTGAGATCAAGCAGATCCGCATACTGATGCGTTTTTAAAATTTCGAAGTCCAGACCGATCTTGTCTTCAGTCAATTCTTTTACGTTAAATAAAAGGTTAAAGATCCCAATGGAACCAGTGATCGTATTTGCATTCGCTACAACCGTATCAGCACCCATGGCCATATAATAACCACCTGATGCTGCAACGCCACCCATTGAAGCCACAACAGGTTTTTTCTCAGAAGCGGTCTTCAGGGTGTTCCAAATGAGATCAGATGTGGTAGCTGAGCCGCCGGGGCTGTTTATATGAACCACAAGGGCTTTAACAGAGGAGCTGTTTAATGCCTCGTTGACCTGCTTTTGGATGTTTTCTGCTGTGATCGTTCCGGATGATCCTAATGGATTGTCAGTGCCCAGATCCGGCATAATGGCTCCATCAGCGTAGATCACCGCGATGCGGTCAAAGGTAGATGGACTCTCAACACCGGCAGAAGCAGCGGGTATTTGACCATATTTTTTGAATGAGATGCGGTTCAGGTCGTAATCTTTTGTTAAGCCAACTCTTTCTTTGATCAGGTGTTCCACTTCATTCTCAAATAAAAGATCGTCGATGAGTCCAAATTCATGAGCAGTTTCGAGTCGGTTGACGGGGGCACTGTTCATTAATTCTGTGATCTCTTCAACAGAACGTCCGGTTTTGGCGGCCACAGCTTCCGTAAATGTGGAAGTGGCTGCGTTCAGGATCTCAGAGATCTGTTGCCGGCTTTCAGGGGAGGCTGAAGTTTCCAGGAAGGGCTCCACAGCAGATTTATATTTACCAACTCTGAAGATCTCAGGTTCAACCCCGATCTTATCCAGCATGTCCGTATAAAAAGTGAATTGAGAGATAAAACCATCAAATTCAAAGTTAGTGTAGGGTGGGCTGAAAACACTGTCGGCCACCGTAGCCAGGTAATAGGACTGCTCATTCATTCCAATATCATCTGTACTGAAATAGAGAAACTTACCGCTCTCTTTGTATTCCTTTAGATGATCATAAGCCTGTTCAAGGTTTGCCCACGGGGCACTCATTAAATTAGCCTTGATCCAAACACCCTTGATGCGGTCATCAGCGGCGGCCTTGGCCAGGTTTTCCTTCAGGGTAACCAAAGATAGTTTATTGCCTGCAGCAGGGTCAAAGTAGGTCTCAAATGGACTGGGCAAGACACGGGCCGGCAGGTTGCCTGTCATTTCAATGGTAAGGACACTGTTATCTTTAACATCAGGCAGTGGTTGTGACGAACTGGATACCAAAAAGATGAAGAATACCAGCATCAGCAAAATAACACTTACAAAAATGCCAAGGCAGGAGGCTAAAAAGGATTTAAAAAAAGTCATGATTGTGTATTATTTAAAGTACTTTAGAATACGTGTAATGGAATGAATATAAGTTTGGTTTCTGTTAGCCCAACTTAGTAAAAGTTCCACTTCATTCCATCCAAAAACTCATAAATCTATGTCAACTTTTGATGCCATCGTTATTGGTTCCGGTCACAATGGCCTGGTAACAGCTTGCTACCTTGCAAAAAACGGTTATAAGGTCCTTGTACTTGAAAGGGATACCACTATAGGTGGTGCGGTTCGAACCGAAACCATGTTTTCATCGGATGAAAACCCTAACGGTTTCAGGATGGATGTTGGTTCTTCGGTTCATATCATGATCCATCAAACCGGCATTATTGAGGAACTTGAACTTGAAAAATATGGGCTGGAGTATATTGACATGGATCCTATCATGTCGTATCCGGTGCCAACCGGAAAAGGGGTCATACATTTCTGGAAGGATGTGGAACGCACCCTTGAATCTATTGCTAAAGTAGCACCTGAAGATGTCAAGAACTATAAGGAATTTATAGATTACTGGGGGAAGATCAACAAAGGAGTATTAAAAGCTTTCATGACCACTCCAACTACCGGTGGATTGTTTGCTGAAATGACCAAGGCACAGATCAAGGATGGAGCCATGTTCAAAAAGGGAGAGCAGGCAGCCGGATTACAGAAGATATTTTCCAGCTATGGTAAAGTGGTGGATGATGCCTTTGAAAGTCCCTATATGAAAGCTGCTATCCTTTGGTTTGCGGCTCAATCAGGGCCATTACCAGACCATTCAGCAACCGGAGATTTTGCCGGCTGGCAATCGATGTTGCATCAAAGCGGGGCCAAACACCCCAAGGGCGGTAGCGGTATGCTGACTCAGGCTATGAAGAATATGATCGAAGCACACGGTGGGGAGGTCAGAGCCGGGCATCCCGTTCAGGACATTCTGATCGAGAATGGAAAAGCCATTGGGGTTAGAACCGAAACCGGTGAAGAATTCAGAGCCAAAATCATAGTTTCAAATGCCCATGTACAAACCACCATGCTGAAAATGGTGGGAAGGAATCATCTGGATGATTCCCTTTTTACCAAGGTAGAGAATATCAATGTAGGAAACGGTTTTGGTATGGTCATACGCTGTGCGGTTGAGGAACTGCCGGATTACACAGCCGCCCCGGGTGATCCGGATATCCACAATGGAATACAGCTTTTGGCTCCCTCGGTTCAGTATATGAATAATGCCATCGGTGATTACACAAAGAAATTACCACCTGAAAAACCGGCGGTGTTGTGTATGACCTTTTCCAAAATTGACCCGGAAGTGGCAAAAGATGGAAATCACACCTTATTTGCCTGGGCACAATGGCATCCTTATGAACTTGCTAATGGATTAAATTGGGATGATATTCGTGAGCGAGAAGCACAGAAGATCTATGATGTGGTTACTGATTATGCTCCAAATATGAAGGGCAAGCTTATCGACTGGTACATTCAATCCCCTTTGGATATAGAACGAAAGCATGGATTACTGAGAGGAAACGTGATGCATGTAGAAATGAGCTTTGATCAGATGTTCATGTTTCGCCCAATTCCTGAAATGAGTAAATATGAAACCCCTATCCGTAATCTGTATCTTTCCAGTGCTTCATGCCATCCGGGAGGTGGTGTATTTGGAGCAGCCGGACATAATGCCGCTCAGGTGATCCTGAAACAACATCGAAAAAAATTCTTTTCATTTAGTTAATAACAAAGTTTGAGTTCCACTTTATACATACATCTCGGTAAGATCCTCAATAACCTGAATGCGGTTAAAAACAAAGTAGGTGAGGAGGTAATATGTATGGCTGTCGTCAAAGATGAAGCATATGGACACGGAATATTACCGGTAGCAGAGTTTTTAAAAGATAAAGTGGAATGGTTTTGTACTGCAAAGCTGGATGAAGCCGTAAGCCTTAGAGAAAACGGCATCGAAAATGAGATCCTGGTTTTTGAAATACCACCGGTCGGAAGAGAACAAGAATATAAGTCATACGATATAACGGCTTCCATTTCAGACCTATCTGTTTTTGAAAGGTTAAAACCTGACACCAAAGCTCACCTGCATTTTGATACCGGGATGTTTCGGCTGGGCATGCTTCCGGATCAGGTAAGCGAGGCTCGCCAAAAAATGGCAAATCATCCACTCAACTACACCGGTATCTATACGCATTTTGCAAATTCTGATGTTAATGATCATCCAAGAGTTAAAGAACAACTGAGTACGTTTCGAAGTATTCGGGCGGAGTTTCCTGATGCGCTCATGACACACACAGCAAACAGTGGCGCGATCTTTTATTATGGAGAGGAGGATCTATATTACGATGCCGTCCGCCCCGGTGTTTGTTTATACGGGTATGCTCCCGGTGAAGACGAGATTCCCGAACTGGAACCGGTTATAGAATGGAAGTCGAATCTGGTTCAGGTCAAAAAGATTCTGAAAGGAGAAATGGTGGGATATGGAAGTCGCTGGACGGCCTCAGAGGATGGGTGGATCGGAGTGGTTCCGGTTGGCTATGCAGATGGAATTTTCAGGGGATTAACCAACGGGTTTCAGGTTGAGCTGAATGGAACCCTGATAGATGAGGTGGGAACCATCAGCATGGATTATTTTATGGTATTTGTAACCGGTCAAAAACCGGATATCGGGGACGAAGTGGTGATCCTTAGAAACAAGGATCTGTCGGCTAATCTATGGGCAAAAAAAATGGGGACTATACCGTATGAGATCACAACGGCCTTATCCCCAAAGATAAAAAGAGTATATCTGGATCAGTAAGAAAGTACTCTAATCGCTGATGATCTGATCCAGTTCTACATCGAAGCGAAGGGTGTCATCACTTAATCTTGAAGATGGTGAGTTGCCATAACCTAATTCAGGTGGAATGATGAGTACTCTTTTACCGCCTTCTTTCATACCAATGAGACCTTCACGAAAGCCTGCAATCAAATTTTCAAGAGATGCGAAATCAGTTGGGCTTGTATTTTTGTTACGGTAAGAGCTGTCAAAGATCTCGCCGGTATTGTTGATCCGCCCGGTATAAAATACCTGTACTCGATCTCTTCTTTGAACCTGGAACTCACCGGTTCCTTCTTCAACAATATAATAGATCAGGCCGGTTTCGGTTTCAACGCGTTCTGCATTGCTGATGTCAAAAGGTTCAGGTACCTCAGAGTAATCCACTTCAAAAGGATCATCATTGTCACAGGATATAAAACCGATGGTAAAAAGAGATAGGAGAAATAAGGAAAAAATACGTTTACTGATTGTCATTGTAAGGTTTGAGTGGTTAATTGAAATGTCTTGATGATAACTTTTCGATAGCTTGTTTATTATAACTTAAGATAAGGCTTCAAATCCATAATGCCACATCAGGCTTTCATCCAGTGATTCTTACCTTAAGCTTCTTTAACTCCTGTGATAGCTTCATCCAGTTCCTTCTTTCGTTTTCTGTTGGCGTATCCGCTTACCCATATTGATATTTCGTAGAGTATGGTTAGTGGCAGGGCGATCAGAATTTGTGAAATTGGGTCGGGTGGGGTCAGCATGGCCGAAATGACCAGACATAACACAATAGCGTGTCGGCGGTAGGTTCTCAACAAAACAGGGGTTAATATTCCGATCTTGGAGAGTGAATAACTAACCACAGGGATCTGAAAGATCATGCCACAGGCCACCACCCACATGGCAACAGAACTGAAGTATTCATTGATATCAAAATCATTGCGTATGATGTCAGATATCTGAAATTGTGCAAAGAACTGTAAGGCAAAGGGCACCAGTATCAGATACCCGAAGGCCACACCGAGTAAAAAGAAAAAGGTAATGAAGAATGCACTGAAGAAGGTTTTTTTCTTTTCCTTGCGTTCAAGGGCAGGTTCTATAAATGACCACATCTGAAAGATGAAGAACGGTGAACTTATAATGAAGCCCATCACAAACAAGGTTCCCCAAAAAGTAAAAAACTGTCCGGGCAGGCGACGGCTCTGAAGCTCAAAGTTTTCGGCCTCCACCCGAAGTACATCATACATAAAGAAATCGGATCGGGTTGGACCCAGCATCACGTCTTCAACAAAGAAATCTGAAAAGGCAAAAGCAATGACAATACCAACTAATATGCCTACCAGTCCCTTTATGATCCTCCAGCGAAGTTCCTCGAGATGTTCGAGAAAAGACATGGTATCCGTGCGGTCAGCCGGTTTTTTAGCCTCAGGAGGAGTGCCTTGCATGATCTGCCGTTGTTCCAATGCGAGTGTTCCTTCCTTAAGTGGTTACGAAATCATAAAGTGGGAATTTATCGCACAGGTCTCTGACTTCCTGCTCCACCTTCTTGTGATTGTCTTCGTCTTCAGGCTTTTGCAGTACTTTATCGATCAGTACGGCGATCTGCTCAAATTCCGCTTCTTTTAGTCCACGTGTGGTCATTGCGGGTGAACCGATCCTGATCCCGGAGGTCACAAAAGGACTTTCGGTATCGAAGGGGACCATATTCTTATTAACGGTAATAGCAGCTTTGCCAAGGGCTTCTTCGGCGATCTTACCGTTCAATCCCTTGTTTCTAAGATCGATCAGGATCAGGTGGTTGTCGGTTCCGTCACTGACCAGATCATAACCCAGATCCATGAATTTATTGGCCAATGCTTTGGCATTCTTCTGAGTTTGTGTTTGATAGGCTTTGAATCCATCCTCAAGGGCTTCACCAAAAGCAACGGCTTTGGCTGCGATAACATGCATAAGTGGGCCGCCTTGCGTGCCCGGAAAAACAGCTGAGTCAAAGATCTCACCCCAGTTTTTAGTGCGACCTGATTTTCGTGCGGTTACACCTAAGGTATTTTCGCCGTCTTTGCCCACCAGAATCATACCGCCTCTTGGGCCTCGCAGGGTTTTATGAGTGGTGGTGGTGACCACGTGAGCGTGGGGAAGAGGATCCTTTAACTTCCCGGTTGCGATCAAACCGGCTGTGTGTGCCATATCCATCCAGAGCAGGGCTCCAACTTCATCAGCAATGTCACGAAAAGCTGCGTAGTCGTAATCGCGAGGATACGCTGAAGCTCCGATCGAGATCATTTTAGGTTTTACCTTTTTGGCCTTGTCCCGGATCTTGTCCATATCCAGCCGACCTGTATCCTTATCAACCCCGTAAAACTCGGCATTATAGGTTATGCCTGAGAAGTTAACAGGAGAACCATGAGTGAGATGCCCCCCATGAGAAAGATCAAATCCTAACAGGGTTTCGCCGGGCTGCATGCAAGCCAGGTAAACGGCCGCATTGGCTGTGGCACCGGAGTGTGGCTGAACATTGACCCAGTCAGCTCCAAATAGTTCTTTTGCCCGATCCCTTGCAATATCTTCAACTACATCCACGACCTCGCAACCGCCGTAATATCGTTTACCCGGATAGCCTTCGGCATATTTATTGGTCAGTACACTTCCCATGGCCGAAATAACGGCTTTGGAAGCAAAGTTTTCGGAAGCGATCAGTTCAAGGTTATAGTTCTGACGATCGGTTTCTTCTTCAAGCAGCTTAAAGATCTTTGGGTCCTGATCCTGTATTGACTTCATGTAAGGTTCTTATTTTGTTAGGGATTCAATTTTTTCAACACGGCGCTGATGTCTTCCACCTTCAAATTCTGTGGACAACCATACCGTTACAAACTCTTTTAACTGATCTTCATTCAGCTCTCTGCCAGGCATACACAAAACGTTGGCGTTGTTATGCAGACGGGTCATTTCAGCAGAATTTCGGGAATACACCAAACCGGCTCTTACCTTAGGGTACTTGTTAGCCGTCATGCACACACCCTGACCACTTCCGCAAATTAAGATGCCCTTGTCATACTCTCCTTCATTGATCTTTTCAGCTACCTGAACTGCGAAATCTGGATAATCGACGGAATCCTCAGAATGGGTGCCAAAATCCACAATATCGTGGCCCAGGTCCTTCAGTATCTGTATGACTTTTTCTTTGGCCGGATATCCGGCATGGTCGCTGGCAATTGGAATGATCATTGAAATAAGATTTGGGTAAGAAATTGGGCTGTGAATATCCTCATTTTTTGCATGATATTAAAGAAGGAATAGGGATTTACTCTTACAAATTGGTATTGACAGGCAGTGCTTGATATCTTTAATGCGATTAACTAACAAAAGGAAACATCTTGAGTTATAAAAAAGAGCTGGAAGTAACCAAAAAAGCAGCTGGGGCAGCTGCAAAGATCATACGCGATTTCACAAAGGATTCATCCTTTGAGATAAAATTGAAGGGTAAGAACGATCTGGTTACAGATGCGGATCTGGCTTCAGAGAAAAAGATCATCGAAACCATAATACATTCTTTTCCTAACGATGAGATCCTTGCGGAGGAATCCGAGCAAAAAGTAAGCTTGCCGGAGGGGAGAGTCTGGATCATTGACCCTATTGATGGAACGACAAATTTCGCACATGGATTTCCGGCTTATTGTATTTCCATTGCTCTTTGGGAGAATAAAACACCCGTGGTGGGTCTGGTTATGGAGGTTGCCAATGGTGAGGTCTTTCATGCAGTTAAAGGGGGAGGAGCATTCAGAAATGGGGATCCTATCGTGATATCAGAGGAAACGGATCCATCTGCTTCCCTTATTGGAACCGGGTTTCCATATAAAGACCTGGATCTGGTTGATAACTACCTGGTCTTATATTCAAACGAATGATGGGTAAAACACATGGGGTGCGCAGGCCGGGAACCGCTGCCTGGGATCTCTGCAATGTTGCCTGTGGACGTTTTGAAGGATTCTACGAGTATGGTTTAAGTGCCTGGGATGTCGCTGCCGGTTCATTGATCATTCAGGAGGCGGGTGGAACCGTTATGGATTGGACGGGTGGTAGTAACTGGCTGTTTGGGCAGAGGATCATCGCCGGAAATAAACCAATGTGTGATTTTTTGATCAAAGAAATTCAGGAATGCTTTAGGAAGGATGAGCTGACGGTTTAACCTCGTTTCAGGTAAAGAATTATTTTATACTGAACCGCATCAGGCAGTAAAAAAAGTACTATTATGGTGTTCTAAAACTCAATAACAGTACTATGGATCTTAATATCCGAAAGGGGACAATCTCAAACCTTGAATCGATCCTGAATATCGAGAAAAGTGTTTTTCCTTTATTTCAGCAAAGCTCAAGGCGTACACTGTTGCTTTCACTCAGAAGTAACTTTCAACAGGTATGGGTTGCAGATTGCGCCACTAAAGGGGACAAAGAGGTCTGTGGTGCACTCATTTTGTATGCCTATAAAAGAACTCTTCGGATATATTCGATCGCTACTTCAAAGAATTATCAGGGAAAGGGTATAGGGGATGCCTTGCTTAAGCATGCAGAGTCCATTGCAGGTGACAGTGGATTTGAAAGGATAAGCCTTGAAGCTGAAGCGGCCAATAAAAAACTCATCGATTGGTATAGGAAAAGAGGATTTGAGGTGGTTGAGCTAAGCAGGGATTATTACGATGACGGAATTGATGCTTATAAAATGGTCAAATTTGTATCCGTAAATACGTCTGCGAGCAGGATCAAGAATATAATCGTCACTGACGATCCCGGTTCTCTTAAACTTGATGTAGACAACCTGGACATTGTTTCTTCTAAAGATTACATCACCAATAAAGGGTTGTTTTCAGAGAGAGCCCTGCGGGTCTTTAATTTGTGTAACTCATACCGTTATCAAAGCAAAGGGTATTATGTGTCGTTACTGGCATCTGCAAGAGAACACAGAGCTATACCAAATGTGACAAACATCAGAGACTTGCAAAATATCAGTTTGGTCAGGTCACTGACGGAGGATCTTGATGGACTCATTCAATCAAGTTTGAAGGGGATGAAAGAAAAGGAGTTCACACTGAATATATACTTTAGTAAAACGTTATATGAAGAGTTTAAATTATTGGCGCACAGCCTTTATAATATTTTTCAATATCCTTTATTTCAGGTGGAATTTGAACGAAATGAGAAGTGGGAAATAAAGAAGGTCCGATCATTAAGTCTGAATAAAATTGATCAGGGTGATATTGCACTCGTTCAGGAAATGGCTACCGGATATTTTAAAGCCCGGAGGTATCTAAAGACTAAAATGAAGGCCTACAAATACTACCTGGCTATACTGACCGATCCGGAAGATGAGCATGCGCCTTCAAATCCTAAAGCCCTAAAAAAGCTTCGAAAAGTGGCTGACAAAATGGGAGTCTATACTGAACTCATCACAAAAGACGATTTCAATAAGCTGACCGAGTTCGATGCTCTTTTTATACGGGATACCACAAACGTAAACGATTACACCTATAAATTTTCCCGAAAAGCCTATGCTGAAGGTTTAGCCGTTATAGATGACCCATGGTCTATTTTGAGGTGCTCTAACAAAGTATTTCTTCACGAATCACTGAAATTGAATAAAATTCCAACGCCTGCCACCAAAGTCTTTATCAAAGGCTTGGTTACAGCCAATGACCTGGATACAACCCCAATGCCTGTTATCCTTAAGCAGCCGGACAGTTCATTTTCAGTAGGTGTAATTAAAGTTAAGACAGTCAATGAATTAAAATCATCACTTGACGATATGTTCAAAGGGTCTGATCTGGTGATCGGTCAGGAGTTTTTGACCTCTGACTTTGATTGGAGGATCGGTGTTTTAGATCAAAAACCACTTTTTGCATGCAAGTACTATATGGCCAAAGGTCACTGGCAGATCTACAATTGGAATTCAGGCACCAAGCCTATGGAGGGTAACGCTGAAACCATGTCCATTGATAAGGTACCGGAAAAGGTTATCCGTTTTGCTCTTAAAGCTTCAAAGCTGATGGGGGATGGACTATACGGAGTTGACCTTAAAGAGGTCAATGGTGAAGTCTATGTTATTGAAGTCAATGATAATCCAAATATTGACAGTGGTATCGAAGATAAGGTATTGGGCGAAGCACTGTACGAAAAGCTAATCCATTCATTCATAAAGCGAATTGAAGTTGCCCGGAATATCGATCGGTACACGAGCAGTGAACCGGATCTGATCACGATCACTGAGCCTTAAAATCTCTCAACATCAAATAGGCTCCGGTTAGGGAAAATGCCAAAAGAATCGGTATGATAAAAATGACAGGTATTATATGAAACCCATTGAACCCCATATAGATGATCTTAGATAACAGGGCCGTCATCATAATGCTGAGAAATACCAAGTACACACTTCCGTAAACATAACCTTCCGGTTTTTGCTTGTAGAGCAGGTACCCCAAAAGGAATGATAGCGGAAGCAGAAGGCTGAGATCAACGGCCTGAACTACCAACGTCGTGTAATGCTCTACTCCATCGGGATAGAGAGTTCCGTCCATCAAAGGTGGAACCACTATGCTCAGCCAAAGCAGGGTTATGGCAGCTCCGTTAAGGATCAAAAATATACCACCAAATGAGGTTTTTGCTTTTTCTGAAAAGGCGTACTGCACCTTTTTTAGATTTAACGAATGTAAAGTGAGCAGTAGAACAAAGAATGCAGAGGCGGTCAATAACACATAAGAAAGGAAGAATTCATTGTACATGGCCATCAGCTGATACATCAGGTATGAGACAAAAAAGTAAAATGTAGCACCTGAAAATATCAGTTGGGCTTTTAAAGAACCTTTCACCGCATAGAAAAAGCTGATCACTAATGCCGGTATTCCGATGAATAGGGTGATTATATCCTGTGCGATCCCCTGAATGGCTACCTCAAACGACATATGTTTATAGATGCCGAATCCATAAATAGTTACAGCCTCTCCTCGTATAGATTCATACACGAATTTGCCGGGGCCATCTGAGCTAAAGATCCCAAATAATGCAGAAATACTACTAACGATCACAATTCCTGATACGAGAACAGTAAGTAGTTTTTGATGTTTCATTTGACACCTCTTTAAGTATCATAAGGTGTTTATAGTGCATGAATAACGTATGAAGTTACTCCACCGAATAGAATTTAACGCTTTGGCGCGTGCTCAAAAAAGACATTCATGGAACGTAATGGAGTGGGCGACAGGTAATACTTAAAGGCTTCACCATGAGTAAAACCGGCAAGGTGACCAAAATATCGGGCACGTGCTTCCAGTTGTTTAAAATAATTCTCGGATGAAATGTAAGTTTCCGGTTCGTTGCCCGGTTCTTCCACATTGAATTGTGTATTGAATGCAAGAATTGCCTGTTTTTTGGTTTCCCAATGTTCTGAAATATCATACACAAAATCCGGGTCAAACGGTCTGTCTTGAATGTAATGCAGGATATGTGATGGTCGCCACGGTTCTTGTGGAGTGCCGGCTTCATCAGAAGTTGGGATCTTTTTCAACCCGGAATAAAATAACGCATCAAGTACCAGCGAGGTACCCTTACCGTGGTCAGGATGGCGGTCGAAAGGAGCCCCTGCAATACAAATATGCGGCCGGGTCTTTCGTACTTGTTCAATGATCTTGATCTGATTTTCACGGGTGTTAGGGAGGAGGGAATCTCCCAGGTCCAGGTTGACCCTGAAACTCACTCCCATAACCTCATTCGCTTTTTTAGCCTCTTTTGCGCGGGTTAACTCAGTACCCCGGCTTCCCATTTCACCCTTTGTGAGGTCAATAATGCCTACTTTCTTTCCGGATTTAGTGAGCGAAGCTATGGTACCGCCACAGCCAAGTTCAGCATCATCTGGGTGTGAGGCGAAAACAAGTACATCTAATTTCATAAACGATCAGGTTGCTTATTCTGGTTGGCAAAAAGATAACAGATATTGTTGTGAGGTTCGTAAATAAAAAATCACCTTTTTGGTGCAACGAATTGTTTTTTTATCCGTAACCTTACAACGAACCACGAATAACATATATGAGATTTCTAAATAGTTTTAGTGAGGGAGCCAAGATCGCTTATGGGGCTCTCAAAACGAATAAAATTCGATCCACGCTCACAGCTTTGTGTATCATTATCGGCATCACCATGGTAACTGTGGTGGATTCCGTAACCACAGGTATGGACATTACCTTTGAGAAAAGTATGTCTATGTTAGGGCAAAATGTGGTGTATGTAGAGAAGTGGCCCTGGGGAATGGGAGGTGAGTACAAGTGGTGGGAGTACAGAAACAGGAAAGAAATGGATCTCGATTATATTGAACAAATCCGTGAGTACAGTGAATATGCGACCAATGTGGCGGCATCAGCAAGCCGTGGGGTAAGTGTCAGATACAAAGAAAAAAGTGCGGAATCTGTAGGATTGAATGGGGCCACTGCAAATTACCTTGAAATTCAGGGTTTGAATATTGAAGACGGTCGAATGTTTGTGGATCAGGAGGTAAGGACGGGGTCAAATGTAGCGGTGATCGGTAACACTCTGAAAGAATCGTTATTTGAACTTGAAGTTCCCTTAGGTAAACAGATCCGCTTAGGGGGAAAGAGATTTACTGTGGTTGGAGTACTTGAAAAGCAAGGCAAGTTCATGGGACTGGAGGATACGGACAACCGGATCATTATTCCGATCTCAGCCTATCAAAATATATATGGGTTAAGAAGCGGTTTACAGATCGGGGTCAAATTTGAAGATCAACAAGCCATGCTGGAGGGAGAATATGAGCTTGAAGGAATTATGAGAAGAATTCGGCAACTTGATGCAGCAGAGGATAATGACTTTTCTTTGAATAAGCCTGAAGCCTTTAAGGAACAGCTGGCCGGAATGAAAGCCGGTATATATGCAGTGGGTTTTATTCTAAGTGGTTTATCCCTTTTGATTGGGGGTATCGGGGTTATGAATATTATGTTCGTATCGGTCAGGGAAAGAACCAAAGAGATCGGAATCAGGAAAGCTGTGGGGGCTAAATCATGGGAGATCCTGCTTCAGTTCCTGATGGAGGCCATAGCCATCTGTTTGCTTGGTGGTGTGATCGGTGTGGCGTTAGCAGGTGGATTAACTATTTTGATCAATCAGGCTTTTGTTGCAGTCATGAATGTTGGTGTAGTAATTCTCGGATTCAGCATCTGTACGGCTGTTGGAGTGTTATTTGGATTTATCCCGGCCTATCGTGCAGCTAAATCAGACCCAATTGAATCCTTAAGGTTCGAATAATATGCAGATAAAAGAAACGATTAGTCAGGCTTACGATTCGATCAAAGCCAATAAACTCCGCTCAGGTCTTACATTACTGGCTTTGGTCATTGGTGTATTTTCAGTGATCGTCTCTACAACAGCGGTGGCTGTGTTGGATAATTACTTCAAGAACACGATGAGTATCATGGGAAGTAATGTGATCGTCGTGACCAAAACCCCAGCTGTACAGATGGGTTCTCTGGATGAAGATGTGCGCAACCGTAAAGATATTACCTTTGAAACTGCAGAGCGACTTGAAGATCAGATGCAGCTTGGACGAGGCATGAGTCCTGATGAATATTTTGACACAGCTGAGATCTCCTTCATGGAAAACGAAACAGAGCCAAATGTCGGTGTAAGAGGGAGTAATGAGAATTACCTTGATAATAATTCATATGAGATAGATGAGGGTAGAAACTTTAACAGTGATGACATTCAATATGGCAGGAATGTGGTAATTATCGGTAAAGATGTATCCAATGTTTTGTTTGATACCCAGTACCCGATCGGGAAGGAAATCCGGTTCAAGGGAAAACCATTTCAGGTCATTGGAACCTTAAAGGCCAAAGGCCAAATATTCGGGCAATCATTTGACAACTTTGTGTTGATCCCATACACCACAGCGATGAACATGTACGGTAAAAATCGCAGTATCTCAGTTCAGGTAAAAGCACCGGAGATCGACTTGATCGAACGCACGGTTGATGAGATCACGGGTATTTTGCGAGTGATCAGAAAGGTAAATCCCGGAGAGAATAATGATTTTGAGGTTTCAACCAATGAAAGTCTGGCGGGTACTTTCGATACGTTTACCTATGCGCTCTTTGTTGGGGGTTTTGCAATAGGTTTTATAACCTTGCTGGGAGCAGGTATCGGGGTCATGAATATCATGCTGGTATCTGTATCGGAAAGAACCCGCGAGATTGGAATCAGGAAAGCTGTTGGTGCCACGCGCAGGGCCATAACCAATCAATTTTTAATGGAAGCCGTCTTCATTTGTCAGCTTGGAGGTATTATCGGTATGATATTTGGGATTGGTGTCGGGAACCTGATGGCAGTTTGGATCGAGACCGAAGTGGTAGTACCTATCTGGTCGGTAGTTGGGGGATTTGTAGGGATGCTGATCATCGGACTTTTGTTCGGGGTTTATCCGGCATTTAAGGCAGCTAAGCTGGATCCGATAGAAAGTTTACGGTATGAATAACTTTTTGCAATTGATCGATTTAAGCATCCGTTTCAATTTGTTATATTAAAAGAAAAAATAGGGCAATGATATGAACGAAGAGATCCTGCAAAATTTAAATGAACGCTTAGATAGTGCAATTGAACGGGGACGGGTTATTCTGGAAGATGAAGAGCTTCAGATGAGACTCGATGAGATCAAAAACAGGACGGAAGATACGATCCGTCGTAATCCAATTAAATCTGTAGTATTAGGGTTAGCTGTTGGATTTGTGGTTTCAAAAATTTTCACTTCTGAAGATTAAGGTATCATGGATGACCTGGGAAAACGCATCAAGCACGTGACTCACGAGCTTAAAGAATATGTAGAAAAGAGGATGGAGCTTACCATTCTGAATATCAGTGGTGAG
Organism: Gracilimonas amylolytica; assembly: GCF_002911695.1. GTDB lineage: Bacteria > Bacteroidota > Rhodothermia > Balneolales > Balneolaceae > Gracilimonas > Gracilimonas amylolytica. Next base: position 19,486 of record NZ_PQBS01000005.1, on the reverse strand, counting down.
ATCACCTATTGGGTAGGAAGGTCGGTTCAAAGTTTGGTCGGATACACGATCCTTGCACTCGGATTGGTATTTGCATTGATCGCCATGTCCATTTTTATTGGGGATCTGGTTGGGGAAGAATGGGCCGGATTTGCCATTGTTTCTGCGCCTATCATACTTGCCGGATTGGTTTTGGTTATCGCCAAGCCTAAATCGATCGTTAAAAAAATTCAGGATCAGATGCTTGATGAACTTCTGACCTCTATTGAGAAAAAGGAATTGGAAGAAAAAGCAATGCTCACCGAAAAAACTTCTAACAAAGAATCCGAGAATAATGTCTGACGCTAAATTGTCAAATCTGGAAAAGAAGAAAAAAGAACTGGAAACCGAACTGGCCAACATTCAGTCCGATCTGGATAGATCTATCGACGATGTGAGGGAAGGGGTTTCATCCAATATGGATCCAAAGAATATAATTCGAAGATATCCGCTTCCAATTGTCGGAGCTTCAGTTCTTCTGGGATTTTTCCTGGGCAGAGACCGCAAGAATTCTTCGGGTTTATCATCAAACACACAAAGCGGGAGCAGTGTAACTGATTCCGGCATTTCGCGTGAGATCAAAAAGGTGCTTGCAAAAAAAGGACTAAGCTTACTCTTAGACTACCTGGATGAAAAAATTGCTGAATTAAAGCATAAAGACACATCTGACCGAAATTGATCCGGGGTTAAAATCTGTTCTCACCTGTAAAAGGATATAAATTTCGAAAATAGGGCAACTAAAGTGTAACTATTTTCGTCCATTATCGTGTACCAACCTGTCAACACAAATCGAATATTAATCATGAAAAGATTTTTACCATCATTACTGTTATTTGCTCTGCTGTTTGTTACCCACAGCGCCGTTGCGCAAGACTCGCGCACCATCACACTTCAGGAAGCCATAGATATTGCTCTTGAAAATAACTATCAGCTAAAGCAGGCTAAGAATAATCTGGACCTGGCTGAATACAGGGTAAAAAGTGAATATGCAGATTTTCTTCCGTCCGTGAACAGCAGTATCAACGGTTCACGAAGAACCGGTCAGCAGTTTATTTCCGATCGTTTTAGTGAAGGCCTTGACCCATTTGTTGATATCACTTCAAAATCGATCTCAGGTAATATGAGTGCCAATATTCCGGTATTCAGGGGATTTGAGAATATAAATTCACTTAGAGCGAGTCAGCAGTCTAAGATATCTGAAGAAGAAAGTTTTCAAAGAGCAAAAGAGCAGGTGATCTTTAATACTGCTTCTAACTATTTGCAGGTATTGTTAGCCATGGAGCTGCTGGAGATCAGAAAGGAAAATCTTGAAAATTCCCGCAAGCAATTAGAGCAGGTTCAGGCTCAGGTGGAAGTAGGATCCCGACCAACGGTTGATCTGTACAATCAAGAGGCTCAGGTAGCCAACGATGAGTTATTGCTCACCCAACAGGAAAACACCCTGAAGTTCAACAAATTATTATTGATCCGTCAGCTTCAGATCGATCCTCTGGGAGATTATGAATTTGAGATCCCGGAAATTGAAGCAGAAGTATCATCAGCCAGTATGCAAAGTTACTCTCTAAGTGAACTGATCGATCAGGCTTTACTTAGCCGTTCTGACCTGAAAAGTGCTATTGCTAATATCAGAACCTTAGATTATCAGCTAAGTATAGCCAAAGGAAGTTTATATCCATCGGTTTCCGCCAGCTTTGGACTCTCAAGTTCATATAGTGATCAATACTCAGTACTTGGCGAAAGTGTTGGGTTCAGCGATCAGTTCTTTGATCAGCGTATTAACCGTTCACTTGGCTTTTCCGTAAGTATTCCACTGTTCCAGAACTGGAACCGTATGACGAGCATTCAGTCAACCAAAGTTCAGCTCAAGAATGCTGAGTTGAATCTTGATAACTCCAGATTGCAGGTTATTCAGGAAGTAACACAGGCCTATAACGATTACAGCTCTTACGTTCAGCAGTTATCTGCATCCGAGAAATCACTGAAAGCCAGCGAACGCGCCTTCGAAACTCAGCAGGAACGCTATAATGTTGGGTCGAGCACGCTGATCGAATTAAGTCAGGCTCAGGCCAACTATGTAAGTGCTCAGTCTGACTATACACAAGCTATTTACAATCTCATCTTCCAGGAAAAACTTCTGGATTATTATCTGGGTAAACTCAGTAGTGAGACCGTAGAATTTTAATTAACGCACACGAACTGACAGGTTAGGTACACATATGTCGAATAAAAGATCATCTGCAAAGAAACCCCTTTTCTGGATACTTGGTGTTTTAGGTATTGTAATTGCGGTAGGGTTGACTCTGCGATTCACCGGTGTCATTGGAAATACCAATGAAGGTAAAGAAGTAGAAACAGCCACGGCTAAACTTAAAACGATCACACAACTGGTTTCGGCCTCCGGAAAAGTTCAGCCCGAAATTGAGGTTATCATCAGACCGGATGTATCAGGTGAGATCATAGAACTGGCGGTAAAGGAAGGTGATTTTGTGCGTCAGGGAGATCTTCTCGTTCGTATCAAACCCGATATTTACCAGGCCCAGATCGATAACCTGAATGCGGCACTGTTAACTCAGCAGGCTCGGCTTGAGCAAACCCGTGCTGCTCTCATTAGAGCTGAGGCGGCCTACGAAAGAGATAAGCAATTATATGAGAAAGAACTGATCTCTGAAATGGAATACATTCAAACCAAATCAGAGTATGATTCTCAGAAAGCCAGTCTGAAAGCAGCTGAATATCAGATCGAAAGTGCCGAAGCACAACTTCGTCAGGCTCGTGAAGAATTGGAACAAACGGTGATCAGAGCTCCACAAAATGGTACGATAACCGGTCTTGCCGTAGAAGAGGGGGAACGAGTGTTAGGAAACTCTCAGATGGCAGGTACCGAAATGATGCGTGTTTCTCTTCTTGATCGAATGGAAGTACTGGTTGAAGTGAACGAAAACGATATCGTAAACGTGAATTTTGCTGATACTGCCCGTATTGAAGTGGATGCCTATCCTGAACGCATGTTCAAAGGTGTGGTAACAGAAATTGCTAACTCCGCCAGAATTACGGGAAGCGGAACTAACGAACAGGTGACCAATTACTCGGTTAAAGTTCGAATTACAACCCCTCACAATCTGGATAGCAGTCCTGAAGAAATGGTCAGAACCGAAGCTTCGGAAGATCCTGAAGAGATGTTCGTTCCAAACTTCAGACCAGGTATGTCGGCCACCGTTGATATTGAAACACAAACCGCTGTAAATGTGGTTTCTGTACCCATCCAGTCGGTGACCGTTAGAGATTTTGCACTGGACTCCGACTCAACTGAAACTAACAGTGATGAAGCTGAAATGATCATGGCTTCTGATCAGGACAATGACATGATGATTGAACAGGAAGATATCCGAAAGGTCGTATTTGTAGTTGAAGATGGAAAAGCGGTGCGTAAAGAAGTTGAAACCGGTATCAGTGATAATACCCACATACAAATACTGGCCGGAGTGAATACCGGTGAAGAAATTGTCACGGGAAGTTACCGCATGCTATCTAATCAGTTGCAAAACGGCGATAAGGTTACAGTAAATAATTCAAAAACGATAAATAATTAACAGGATCAGATTATGTCCAAAAAGCCTGTCATACAAATTTCAGATCTAAGAAAAGTCTACCAGATGGGGCAGACTGAAGTACATGCCCTTGCCGGTGTGACCTTTGATATTCTTGAAAACGAATATATAGCTATCATGGGCCCATCGGGATCTGGGAAATCGACCCTGATGAATATGATAGGTTGCCTGGACACCCCAACATCCGGCGATTACATACTGAATGGAAGTAATGTAAGTAAGATGGATGATGCGGAGCTGGCTGAGGTCAGAAATCGTGAGATCGGCTTCGTGTTTCAGACATTTAACTTGTTGCCGAGAACGTCCTGTCTGGCCAATGCTGAACTTCCGCTAATCTATTCCGGAATGAAATCAGCTGACCGTAAAGAACGCGCCAGAGATGTATTGACCAAAGTAGGCCTTGGAGACAGGATCGATCACAAGCCAAATGAATTATCCGGTGGTCAGCGTCAGCGTGTGGCTATTGCAAGAGCCCTGGTTAATAATCCCTCTATTATTCTGGCGGATGAGCCTACCGGTAACCTTGATACCAAAACCGGGGAAGAGATCATGATGCTGTTTGAAGAATTATACCGACAGGGGAATACATTGATCGTGGTAACGCATGAGCAGGAAATAGCAGATCATGCCCGTAGAATCATTCGCTTACGCGATGGTGTGATCGAATCGGATACCAAAGTTGAAAATCCTGTTCTCGAACATATGGAGGTAGCTGTTTAACTTACTGTTGAACCGTAACTGACATAGAAATTACTTAACATAAAAAAAGGCGCTGATTCAGCGCCTTTTTTGTTATACGGAATTTATTTCATCAAATTATCTAATGCTCAATCCAATACCGGCATTTGCCGTGAAGTAATTGGCAAGGGTCGCTTCACCATAGATAGCAAGAAAGCCCAGTTTTAGTCTGAATCCTGCCAGGGCATGTACCGAAGTCTCACTGTCCATTGAAAACCCAATGGGATCTGAAACTACGATGTAATCATCACCGGGGGTAAGAGGGTTATAAGACGGAACAGGATAGTCTCCATTCATATTCAGATCAAAGGTCGCTTTCTGATATCCCAAACCACCATATACACTTACAAAAGGTAAAGATTTACCCACCAGTGCATTCAACACAAAGGTCTCGGTATCTGTAACCACTTCCTGTGAACTAAAGTCTGGGTTAGGATTTGAGGTCAGATTTGGATCATTCGGGTCGCGGGTACCGTCTGCGGGCAGTTCAAGTCCGGCATCAACACCAATTTTGTTGTAACCAAGCATCACTGAGATATCCACAGGCAGAACATTACCACCGGGTAACCATTGGGTGATATCATGCTTGATGGCTCCGCCAAATACGCTGAATTTTCCAAAATCGCTGATGTCGGTTTCAGGAAAATATCTGATACTGATATCCGTGTTCTTGATCAATCCGATGTTAGCCTGAATGGTAGGTGCAGGCACAAATGCGAAACCGGTTCCTTCCGGCATGTTGAACCGAGTGAGCTCATTCCCATTACCGTCCGAAACGATCATTTCAGGTCCCGGTGAATCATTACCGGCAATAGTGGGAGTGATAGGGCTGTTTCCCGGAGCTACCTCCATATTGGTCAACCCCAGTGTAGAAATATCAAATTCCTGATCAGAAGATGGGACAATAGCCAGTGAAGAACGGATCTGTAAACTGAACCCAAGTTTCTTTTTTGGAGCTGCTTCCTCACTCCAGCCTGCGTTCAGACCGGTACCAAATCCGGTGGGAAAAGGTTTGAGGTATTCCTTGGTCAGAATGGAAGCATCATCTGCACCCGCTCTGAGGAAAGCTCCAATATCACCCAGTTGGGCATATACCGTTCCGGTTGCAATAAAGGCCATGATCATACAAGAAAAGCCAATTTTTAGAAAACGTCTGTAGAAGTGTAGCATAGATTCACCTGATAGTTATTATTTGTTACGTGTAATATCTGTAATTATAGATAGAGACAACATTAAGAGTTGAGATAACCTGAAACGTTACGAATTTGTCATAATGAGTCCAGCATATTCAGGTATGACTGATATCTGCTGGTTGCAATTTCTCCGTTCTCAAAAGCCTCGGCCACTCCACACTTAGGTTCGTGGTTATGTGTACAGTTATGAAATTTACAATGTTCCCGGGGTTCCAGCATTTCAGGAAAGAAGAGAGACAGCTCCCACGGCTCAATGTTCACCAATCCAAATTCACGTATTCCGGGCGTATCGGCTATATATCCACCAAATGAAAGGGGGATGAGCTGAGCAAAGGTAGTGGTATGTTTGCCCTTGTTGGAGAAATCAGAGATCTCACCGGTTTTAAGCGTATAATTGGGGTCAACGGCATTGATGAGACTTGTTTTACCGACTCCGGAAGGTCCAATAAAAGCAGAGGTTTTGTCCTTCAGAAGTTCCTTAAGGGCTTCCAGTGAATTACTATCTTCAATACTTGTTAACAGAACCGTATATCCCAGACCGGTATATAGTACTTTTAATTCCTGAGCGAATTCTTTGCCACCTTGCTTAGCCAGATCCATTTTGTTGATGATGATCACAGGTTTCACCTCATATGCCTCGCAGGTAACCAGAAAGCGGTCAATGAACCCTTCTTTTAAGCGAGGTTTTTTTATGGATTGAACCACGCATGCCTGATCAAGATTTGAAACCAGTATTTGTTCACCTCGTTTACCGTGTGTGGCCTGTCGTGTAATGTAATTTTCCCGGGTATCAATGTGCTCGATGTTACCGGTGCCATCTTCATTTACAGATATTTCCACATGATCACCGACTGTGACAGGGTTAGTCACTTCCTTTTCATCCAGGCGAAAACGACCGGGTAAACGGCTTTCCACAATTTCTTCCCCGGTATCCACAAGATACCAGCTGCCGGTTGATTGTATGACTCTTCCTTTTTGCATGCGCCAAAAATACGGAACAAGAGGGGATTAACAAGAACAAATCATAAGTAATGACTAAAGAGATTATAAAATGGACTCTTGATCATATTTAGGCTAATTTTTGAGAATGATCCACATAATTCTGCACTTTATCATTCCTATCCTGATCGGATTTACTTGCTACAACAACAGATGGAAGTTTGCCTCCCTAATCATGATCATAACGATGGCGGTTGATGTGGACCATTTGCTTGCTGACCCTATTTATGACCCGACACGGTGCTCGATCGATTTTCATCCGCTACATACCTATGAAGCGATCTTTTTCTATGGCCTGATGTTTCTGATTCCTTTGTACTACAAAAAAAGATCAGATACCAAAATTACACACGACAGGTTGGAAATCGTTGAGTTGGCAGGTCTTGGACTGATCATCCATATGGTTTTGGATGCCATAGATTGCTGGGTTTGATTCATACTTTGAACTCTATCCCATAAAAAAAGGCAAGTCTGTAAAGACTCGCCTTTTGAATTTCTGTGATCAGTGTGATCACTGATCCTTTTTACTATCTCTGCTTGCTACTTCTACGTCGTCAGGTAGTTTTCCATTATTTCCGGAAACAGCAGCTTTATGTGCGTCACTTACTTTGAAGAACTCCTTCGGTTCGATCTCAGGTTTATCCTCAAGCACTACATCCAGCAGGGGATCCATGCGTTCAAGGTATTGAACCTCCAGGTCACCAAGTACATCTTCTTCTATCTCAGCTACATCTTTCTCATTTTTCTTGGGCAGAAGGACTTTTTTGATGCCGGCCCGTTTGGCTGCCAATACTTTTTCCTTGATACCTCCAACAGGTAAAACAAGTCCACGCAAGGTGATCTCACCCGTCATGGCGATCGTTCCTCTTACTTTCCTTTGTGTAAAGATAGAGGCAATAGCAGACATCAGCGAAACACCGGCAGATGGACCGTCTTTAGGTACCGCACCAGCCGGTACGTGAACGTGAAGGTCCCAATATTTAAAGGCTTCTTCCGGGATCCCGATCTCATCAGAGTGTGCTTTCAGATATGAAACCGCCAGCATGGCTGATTCCTTCATGACATCACCCAATTGACCGGTGATATTAAGTTTTCCGGAACCTTTTGAGACACTTGCCTCAATGAACAGGATGTCACCACCATAAGGGGTCCATGCCATACCGGTAGCCACACCTGGAACGGTAGTCCGTTCCGCGGCATCACTGAAGAATTTGCGTTTACCAAGAAATTCTTCAACATCATCTACACCCACGTCAAACTTCTCGATCTCGTTTGAAGCGATCTTAGCCGCAACACCACGACAAACACCTGCGATCTGACGCTCCAGGTTTCGTACACCGGATTCACGGGTATATTGATCGATAAGACGTTCAATGGCTTCATCAGAGATCGTGATCTGATCTTCTTTAAGTCCGTTTTCCTCTACCTGTTTAGGTATGAGATACTTCTTGGCAATCTGTGTCTTTTCCTCAAGGGTATATCCACTGATATTGATTATTTCCATTCGGTCGCGCAAAGGAGCCGGAATGGTATCCAATGAATTTGCCGTGGCGATGAACATGACCTTGGAAAGATCATACTCCAGTTCCAGGTAATTATCAGTGAAGGTATCATTCTGTTCAGGATCCAATACTTCCAGCAGGGCAGAGGTAGGGTCACCACGATAATCAGCTCCAACCTTATCGATCTCATCCAGCATGATCACAGGATTACCTTTTCCTGCTTTTTTCATGGATCGGATGATTCGTCCCGGAAGGGCACCGATATACGTTCTGCGGTGACCGCGTACTTCAGCTTCATCACGGATACCACCCAGACTGAATCGCTCAAATTCACGATTCAAGGCTCTTGCAATGGATTTACCAAGTGAGGTCTTACCAACACCCGGAGGCCCATAAAAACAAAGGATAGGAGCCTTCATGTCTTTTTTCAGTTTCAATACGGCCAGGTACTCAACAATACGTTTTTTGACTTTTTCCAGTCCATAGTGATCCTCATCGAGCACTTTACGGGCAAATTCAAGATCCAGCTTATCTTTGGAAAATTCATTCCACGGCAGGTCGAGGATCCATTCCACATAACTGTAAATGATACCATAATTAGGGGAGGCGCTTGGAGTCATTTCCAAACGCTGTAATTCCTTTTCAGCTGTTTCACGGACTTCCTTAGGTAATTTCTTTTTAGCCAGACGCTCACGCAGCTTTTCAATATCCTGCTGCTCGGCATCTTCACCCAGTTCTTCCTGAATGGCTTTCATCTGTTGACGGAGGTAGAATTCCCTCTGTTGATCGTCAATATCAGATTTTACTTTTGTCCGGATCTTCTCGCTCATATCAAGAACCTGAACTTCCTTCTCAAGGAATTCCATGACCTTGTCCAGATTGTCTGAGAACTTTCGGATTTCAAGCAGGGTCTGCTTTTCATTTACCGAAACATTCAGGTTAGAGGAGATGAAGTTTAGCAGGAAGGTCGGGCTGTTGATATTATCAACGGCAATAGAGGCTTCCGAAGGAATATTCGGGGACATATTGATGATCTTTGCCGCTGTTTCCTTGATGTTGCGAACCGAGGCATCAAGTTCAACTCCCTCGATATCCATTTCTTTAGGATATGGTTCAACATCAGCCTTGAAGTAAGGATTACTTTGAGTGAAATTCTTGACCTTGAAATTGGATTTACCCTGGATGACAATACTTTTACTGCCATCGGGCATTTTGATCAATTTAAGTATCTGGGCAACGGTTCCAACCGTATGAAGATCCTTATATTCGGGTTCTTCTATATCCTCGTTCTTTTGTGTTACCACACCGATGATCTTATCGCCTTCGTAGGCTTCCTTTACCAGGGCCAAAGATCGATCTCTGCCAACAGTAATGGGGACTACAACTCCGGGGAACAGTACGGTATTCTTCAGGGGTAAAATAGGGAGGGATTCAGGAATTTCAGCTTCAGTCAGCTCTCTTTCCTCTTCCTCAGACATTAACGGTATTGCCTGTTCAAAATCATCGAAATTGTCGTCAGAATCACTCAAATTTTGAAATAGCTCAAAACGTTGTTTCATAGGTTGTTTATTCTAAAAAAAGATTTTTTTGTTTTTATTCATTAGGCAAATACAAAGCCATTTTATGGCATGGAAACAAACCGTCATATGTACCCGCTGCCTGTCAGGAAAGTAGGGCAAAGTGTCAGTCTTTAAAAATGAATTCGCAGTGCGGAAACCACGCCTCCCGTTAAAGAAGGTCGCTCTGACAGGGAATTGGGTTTAAACATAGCCGCAACGGAAATATCGAATCGCTCGCTCTCATAAGCGGTACCTGCACTTATGAAATCCGGTCTTTGTGCTTCAAATCTGATTCCGCCACGCAGAGGTAAAAAAGAAAATGGACGTAATTCCATTCCAAAAGAAGATATCAGTTTGGTTGAGTTGAAGGCGTTGTTGGTAAGGCCAACGCTGACATCCGCCATCAGTTTCAGTCGGTTAATTTCAAGTAAGGCGCCGCCGTGAAGAGCCATGGGTAACAGGGTAGAGAAGGTATTATCTTCAGGTGTAGGGCTCGTGCTAAATGGATCGGACTCACCGAACATATCTATAAAATGAAGATATTGACCTTTTGATCCATTGAAGGATTCATTGGCCGTGGTGGTTGGGAGCGTCGCATTTTGTGTGGTATCAGATGGGGTTGATATCGATAGGTCATCGGTAAAGTATGAAACCAATCCAATATCGGTCATAGCGAATGACACCCTAAGTGAGCGTCGTGTTGGTTGACCGTCTCTTCGGATGGCGGAGAGGTCATCACCCAGTGAAACCAAATAGGTAACTCCGATATCAAGTCCGGCACCAACTCCATTTATATCAAAAGGATCTTTAGTAAAAACCTGATTCGACTGTCTGATCGTGTTACCGTTTAAATACCGTGTTGTTGCTTTTGCATGTTCCCCTGTGGCACTGTAGTAAAAGCTTTGTGTGCGTTCTGCGGAGGTGTTGTTAACCGACCGGTACTCGTTATTCCATTCGGCATTTTCGTATTCGGTTCCAATGATCACTTTTGGTGCTATACCAATTATAAAGTTATCAAGCCGTGAGGTTAATCCGGTTAAGAAGTCAAAGGATTCTGAGTATCCAAATGAGATCTCGTACATACTCTGCCGGCGATAGATGAGTGAACGGTCCACCAGGTCTTGGCCTTCAGAGTTGGTCTTGTAATTCGTATCAAACCACCCAAGCCCGACATTATAGGAACTGGAAGTTCGGCTTCTCAAAGCAATGGCATAAGAGCGGTCGTTTCGGTGCCATTTTACTCCTGCAAGCGTGATATCTGACCGGACCCTGTTGCTTGAAAGGGTTGAACGCCCCGGGTAATTATTATCTAAAATGTGCTGCCTTTGGGTATTGTCAACTGTAAGAGTTCCGGGCCGGTAGATCTCGAAATGATCTTTGATGTGATCAAATTGAGTTGTGATCGATTTATGGTTGATCAATTGATCAGCATAAACACCTGAGACACCAAGTCCTACGGTAAACGTTCTGTCCTTATCAAGGATCAAAAGGTTAGCGGGATTGTAGAAATTTGCATTGAAATCAGTGATATAGGTACTTCCGCCACCTCCTAAAGCCATGTTTAGGGGAGTTAGAACAGGCTGGGCCAGGCCCAGGGTATATCCTGATAACATAATAAGCAGTGCTGTTAAAACCTGCTTCATTTAACCTTCCTTCGCTGATAAAATAACTAATCTATTACCTGAAGAGGAGCCGCCTTTAGCATGAGTTTCTTTTGTCCTCTGTTCTTAAAAAATACAACAACTTTTGCATCTGTGCCTGATCCCGTTCTTGAAATGATCTTACCGGGACCAAATTTTTTGTGCAAAACATGAACGCCCACCTGAAACGGATCCTCACCTTCCTCATAATCATAATGGATCGTGGCAGAGGGAGATTTATACGTTTTTTTCGTTTGGTCTTGTTTCCAGTCGTATTCTACTTCATAATTTGAGGAACCGGAATTACTATTATTATTGAACCGATCTTTCTTTTGGGTGATGGTGGCACCGGTTTCCGTTTGAACCACGCCGGGATCCACTTCATCCAAAAATCTGGATCGCGCCTGCCGGGTTTCTTCACCAAATTTAAAACGGCTTCTGCAGTGACTGAAGTACAAACGTTGTTCGGCCCGGGTAATTGCCACATAAAATAATCGGCGTTCTTCTTCTATATCCACATCAAAATTATTGCGTGCCCCCATTGGGAATAGGTTTTCCTCAAGACCCACAATAAAGACCACAGGGAATTCGAGTCCCTTGGAAGCGTGCACGGTCATTAAGGTAATGGCCGGTTTATTTTCGTCAAATTTATCCTGATCCGTAATGAGGCTTATTTCCTGTAAAAAGGCACTTAGGGAAGCATTAGACTTTCCTTTCTCGAAATAGGAGATCGCATTCTGAAGTTCTATGATGTTATCACGCCGCATCATGGATTCATGGGAATTCTCTTCCACCAATGCCCGCATGTAGCCGGACTGTTCAAGAACAGATCGGGTGGTATCGGTCAGAGTGGCTCCGTTTTCAAGGTTGTGCCGCAGATTGTTGATCATATCCACAAATTCACGCACCCGGGCTTTGGCCGGCTTGTACACATCAAGTTGTTCAACATTCTGAATAATGCTCCAGATGGATGAACCTTCTTCACGGGCTTGTTTTATTAGATCCTGTATGGATTTATTACCGATTCCCCGACTCGGCTCATTGATGATCCTTAAAAGATTGGTTTCATCGTGCGGGTTCACCAAAAGGGTCAGATAGGCCAGTACATCTTTGATCTCTTTACGTTGGTAGAAAGAGAGTCCGCCCACCAACTGATAGGTCAGGTCCTTTCGTCGCAAAGCCTCTTCAAACACCCTCGACTGATAATTGGTGCGGTAAAGGATCGCAAATTCGTTGTTTTTATATCCCTCTCGCATCTTCAGGTTTTGAATGTGACTGGCAATACGATTGGCTTCATCCCGTTCATCGAAATTCTCGAGAAGGGTAATACGCTCTCCGTAATCCTGTTCGGTCCACAGGGTTTTATCGAGCTGTTTGGTGTTTTGCTTGATGATGGAATCCGCACACTGCAGAATTGCTTTGGTGGACCGGTAATTCTGCTCTAAAGGAACCTGAGTCGCATCTTCATAATCTTCCTTAAAGTTCAGAATGTTGGAAATATCAGCGCCTCTGAACGAATAGATACTCTGGGCATCATCCCCAACCACACAAATATTTTCATACTTATCGGCGAGCATCCTGGTGACTTTGTACTGTGCATGGTTAGTATCCTGATACTCATCGATGAGGATATATTTGAACCGGTCCTGATACTTCTCAAGGATCTCAGGATGCTTCTGAAACAACTCGATCGGTTTCACCAACAGATCGTCAAAATCCATGGCATTACTTTGTTTGAGCCGTTTATTATAGATCTTATAGACCCGTGCGGTAATATCATCCAGTGTACTGCTGATGAATTTCTCCTGAAAGGTATCGGCAGTGATCAGCTGATTCTTTGAATCACTGATCTTATTGTGGATGGTTTTCGGTTTGATCTCCTTTGGATCGAAATTCAATTCCTGAAGGATCTGCTTAACCACCGTTTGTGAATCATTGGAATCATAAATGGTGAAATCTGATCCATAACCGATCTTATCGGCTTCAAATCTCAGGATCTTTGAAAAGATAGAGTGGAAGGTACCCATCCACAATTTAGTGGCCTTATCACCGATCAGATTTCGGATTCGCTCTTTCATTTCACGGGCTGCCTTATTGGTAAAGGTCAGCGCAAGGATCTGCTCAGGAGCGGCTTTATATTGTTGAAGTAAGTATGCAATGCGATAGGTCAGAACCCGTGTTTTTCCTGAACCGGCTCCGGCTACGATCAGCAGGGGGCCGTCGGTATGCGTTACCGCTTGCTTCTGCTGTTTATTCAATGAAGCCAAAAAATCAGGCCGGCCCTTGGGTTCTTCAGATGGAAGTGAAAATGTTTTCATAAAATATAATTTACCACTCTAGTGGAAAACGGAAGTGGGTTTTACAACTCATAAGTTAAATTTATTTCCGACACACATCCCTCTGCTTTGGTTGCTGAAGCAACAAAGCGGTCTCCCTTCAAAGGGAGAATTACTTGATACTAAGATTTAAAATGATCAAAACTAACAGGTCGATACTACATCTAAAATCCACTAGGAATAATTCCCTCTTTGAAGAGGGACCGAAAAATCAGCGTGCTGATTTTTCAGGGGGATGTGAGTGGGGCTGTCAAGTCTGATTTCCTCCAACTCAACTTTCAAAATCCTTAAGCTGATCCTTAAGTTTTAAAAGGCTTTCTTCGGTGTCTGCCTTCTTTTTCTTCTCTTTATCAACGACGGCTTCCGGAGCATTATTTACAAATCCGGCATTGTTTAATTTACCGTTTATGCCTTTCAGGAAACCTTCCAGCCGGTCAATCTCTTTTTGGATACGCTCACGCTCTTTCTCAAAATCCACGAGTCCTTCCAGCGGTACATAGATCTCATTTCCATCTACCATAGAGGAGGAGTAAACCTTGGGCTTTTCAACCCGTGTGCCTACTTCAAGACTTGAAATGCTTTCCAGTTTTTCCAGCACAATTCGGTTCGCTAAAATTGATTGAGCGGTCGATTCGTCTTTCGTGTTGATGAAGACTCTTAAATCTTCTTTTGGCGATACGTTGACCTCAGAGCGGATATTTCGCAGTGATGAAACCATTTCCTGAAGTACCGCAAAGGTTTGAATATCATCTTTACTCATCAGGGATTCATCCACTTTGGGCCATTCAGTAACCAATAAGGCTTCTTCAGTGGAACGCTCCTGAATATGCTGCCAGATCTCTTCACTGATGAATGGCATGAAAGGATGGAGGAGTTTCATGAGCTGCTCAAAAAATCCGAGCGCGGTGTTTAGTTTTTCCTTTGGAATATTTTGTCCGTATTCCTCAGGTTTAGCCAATTCAATGTACCAGTCACAGAAGTCATCCCAGATGAGTGAATAGATCTTCTTGATCGCATCGTTCAGCTTGTAGTTATCAAAATCTTCATTCACCCCGGAAATGGTTTCCTGAATACGGGCAGCCATCCAACGATCGGAAATATCCTCTTCGTTGATCTCCGAAGTCGGCTCGTAATCCGCACCCTCTTCCATATTCATAGTCAGGAAGCGGAAGGCATTCCAGATCTTATTACTGAAATTCCGGCCTTGTTCACAAAGCTTTTCATCGAAGGGGAGGTCGTTTCCGGCAGGTGTAGCAAAGAGCATTCCCATGCGAATTCCATCCGCACCATATTTGCTGATCAGTTCGATCGGATCCGGAGAATTCCCGAGGCTCTTGCTCATTTTACGGCCTTTCTTATCACGCACAATACCGGTGTAATACACATTATCGAACGGTTTGTCGTCCATGTACTCATAACCGGCAATGATCATTCGGGCTACCCAGAAGAACATGATCTCAGGGGCTGTAACCAGGTCTTTGGTCGGGTAGTAGTAATCTAATTCCTTATTCGGCTTTCGCTCCCCATATTCTCCGATATATTTCGGATCAAAAACAGAGATCGGCCATAACCAGGAGGAGAACCAGGTATCGAGCACATCTTCATCCTGACGGAGGTCCGATACTGTAAGATCTTTATTGCCTGACTTTTCCTGTGCTTTTGTTAGGGCTTCCTCTTCTGTTTTAGCCACTACAAACTCGTCATCGCCTTCACCATAATAATAAGCAGGGATCCGATGTCCCCACCAAAGCTGACGGGAGATACACCAGTCACGTACATTCTCCATCCAGTGGCGATAGGTATTCTTGAATTTGGCAGGGTGAAACTCAACCGTGTCGTCCATGACGTTTTCGAGGGCAGGTTGTGCCAGCTCTTTCATGGAAACCCACCATTGAAGGGATAGTCGCGGTTCGATCACAACGTCGGTTCGTTCCGAATAACCGACTTTGTTCTTATAATCTTCTACTTTCAGCAGGAGTCCGACTTCTTCCAGGTCCTTGGCTATTTGTTTACGAACCTCAAAGCGGTCCATCCCGATATAAAGCTCACCGTCTTCACTGACCGTTCCATCTTCATTCAGCATGTTGATGGTTTCAAGGTTGTGCTTTTGACCGAGATTGTAGTCATTTTCATCATGAGCCGGAGTTACCTTCAGGCAACCGGTTCCAAATTCCATGTCCACATAATCATCCTGAATGATCGGTACTTCACGATCTACCAAAGGAACTATGACCTTCTTTCCGTGAAGGTGTGTGAAACGTTCATCCCCAGGATTTATACAGACCGCAGTATCACCAAGAAGTGTCTCTGGCCGGGTCGTGGCTATCGTGACAAAGTCATCCTCGCCAACGATCTTATATTTGATGTGATACAACTTGGAATTGACTTCCTTATGAATAACCTCCTCATCACTAAGGGCGGTTTTGGCAGCCGGATCCCAGTTGATCATCCTTGCACCGCGGTAGATCTTTCCTTTCTCAAACAGGTCAATAAATACATCGATGACGCTTTCGGAATACTCGGGATCCATTGTGAAATTGGTACGATCCCAGTCACAACTGGCTCCTAATTTTTTGAGTTGTTCCAGAATGATGCCGCCATGCTCGTGTGTCCAATCCCAGGCGTGTTCCAGAAATTCATCCCTTCCGAGATCGCTTTTTTTGATGCCTTTCTCACGAAGTCTTCGAACCACTTTAGCTTCAGTAGCAATGGATGCATGATCGGTTCCGGGCACCCAGCAGGCATTATAGCCTTGCATACGAGCTCTGCGGACCAGTACATCCTGAATGGTATTGTTGAGCATGTGTCCCATATGTAGCACACCCGTAACGTTGGGAGGAGGGATGACCACGGTAAAAGATTCTCGTTCATCCGGCTCAGAATGGAAATAATTGTTTTCCATCCAATGCTGATACCATTTATCCTCAACTTTGGAGGCGTCGTATTGTGCGGGAATTTCTTTACTCAAGTCAACAATGTTTTTAACCACAGAGGGCACTGAGGTGCACAGAGTGGTAGAATTATTAATTAATTACTCTTTTAATGCCATTTTTCATCAACGAAACGTTGAAGTTTAGAAGCAACCCAAGTGGAAAATTTCCTAGTTTCAGATAGCTGAGAACTTGGGCAAAATGAACTTTATTAAGATTTTCAACTGCTTTTAGTTCAAGTACTAATCTTTTTTCAACCAAGAGGTCGATCCTGTAGCCACAGTCAAGTTCCACGTCTTCAAATTTAATTGGAATAGGCTTTTCTTTTTCGACCAGTAGACCCTCTTTTCTCAAAACATAAAATAAGCACTCTTGGTAAGCAGATTCCAACAAGCCGGGGCCAAGTTCTTTATGAACCCGAATGGCTGAACCAATCACTTTATCAGTAAGCTCATCCAAAAGTATCATTGATAGTATATTTAGAAAATAACGGTACATAAGGGAATAGAGTTTTGAGCAAACCTACTCATACTCAGTGTCACTCTGTGCCCTCCGTGGTTAATTATTTCACTCGTTTCAGCAGCACACCAAAGTGACCGTCACAGCCATGCTTATGAGGAAGTGTTTGATAGGAAAGTTTATCTTCAGCAAGCACTTCTTCAGGTAGATAATCATCTAACGGCTCCAGCTCAAAGTTGTCATACTTCTCGAGGAACTTCGTTATCTGTTCCATATTTTCTTCCGGTTCAAGAGAGCAGGTGCTGTACACCAATCGGCCACCACGTTTTACCATGTTGGCAGCTTCTTCCAGTAATTCCTCCTGAAGGGCAACGGCATTTTTCAGTCCTTCTTCATCACGTCTCCAACGAAGGTCGGCACGTTTGCTAAGAACACCGGTTCCTGTACAAGGGGCATCCAGAAGCACGGCATCAGCAAGACCAAGGTTGACTTCACGAACATCTCCACCACGGATCTTGATATTTTCGGCTCCATAATTCAGGGCACTTTCAGCCAGTTTCTGTAGCCGTTCGGTCGATATGTCCACAGAAGTGATCTCACCCTCCGCCTGCATCAGGTCAGCCATCATAATTGATTTGGTACCGGGAGCTGCACACAGGTCAAACACTTTTTCGCCGGGTTGCGGGTCCAGAACCGTAGGCGCAAAACCTGCGGCAATATCCTGAACCAGGCAAATTCCTTTTCCAAGTAACCCTTTTTCAATAAAAGGTTGAACCGATTCTACACGATAGTAATAAGGCAGCCAGTCACTTGCTTCATAAACCACATCCATTTTGTCCATGCGAAGCTCAAAATTCTCCGGCTTGGTACGCAGGCTATTTACTCTAACATAGTAATGAGGGCGTGAATTATTAGCCTGCATCAGCTGAAAAGCTTCCCGCTCACCAAATCGTTTTCTCCATCGGGCTACCATCCACTCAGGGTGTGAAAAGGTGGTGGCAACTAACTTGTTTCGGTCTTTAAAAGCCGGTTTAGGAAGATTTTCACGATCTCTTTGCAGGTTACGCATGATCGCATTGACCAGGTCTCCGGTTTTGGAACCGAGTTTCATTTTAGCGATCTCAACGGCTTCATTGATAGCGGCGTAGTCAGGCGTGCTATCCATAAATAGCATGTCATAAATGGATAACCTGAGAATATTCTTTAATCCCGGTTTCATTTCTGCCACTGAAACGCTGGAAAATTCATCGATCAAAAAATCCAGATAACTTCTTTTTCTTAGGATATTCTGTACGTATTCACGTACCTGAGCACGTTCGCGGGTTTCGAGTTCATCCGCTTTAGAATAATCCAGTCGACCGTTTTCGTCGAAATCAATGAGAATGTCTACACTTACTGAGCGTTCTGATAATTCAGTTTCCAAAGGAGTCAGATTTTTAAAATTGTGGTTGCCTGCTATAAAAAAAGGTGATTGTAGTCACCTTCTGCACATAGATAAATTCGTTGCATGAAACCAATATTCCTATGTGGCTTCAATAGCTTCGAAAGATAAAATTTTAACGCGGGACTTGCTAATGATAAGTAAGCTGTTTTTGTAGGTTTTTTATTGGTAATCGATATTGTCGCTCTGTAACCATAAGCTATTTCTCGGTCTGACGGCTAAAGTCCGTCTGACCGATGGTTGGATTCTACCTGCCAAGCCTGCCATACATTAACCTTATTACGGTGCTCTGCTCCGTAATGCCCCACCGAGGCTCTGCCTCACGATGTATGCCAAGGCTACTGATCTAATCTATCCCAAACTCCTCCGCGGCTAAGTCCATACAATGAAGCTCCAATCCCAAAATCTAATCTACAGTCAAAAGTAGGTTGAGGCAGAGCCTCACATGGAAGTTCCGCAGCAGAGCGGCGGAACCAGTACGTATCTTTTTATAGAAAATTTGTAAGGATTTGCAGTGTAAGAGCTCTTACTAAATAAAAAGAGCCAACAAAGGAAGAAGTCGCTATAAATTTCACGAAGACCACTATCCATATTTTATCACAAGTTCTACTGTTGAGTGGTACCCTCTATTCATGGATACAAAGATTTGTGAAATCATACTCGATGCACTGAAATATGTACAAGAAGAACATGATATAACATTGTATGGGTATGTTATCATGCCCAATCACATTCATATGGTTGTAGAGGGTAAAGCATTATCTGCCCGACTCAGAGCGTTCAAATCATATACCGCTCGAAGTATTATTAACTATCTAAAAGCGAACAAGAAGACAAGGACGTTAGACCAACTTAAGGCAGGTAAGCTGGATAATCATAAAGACAGTGAATTCCAGGTGTGGCAGGAGGGTTTTCATCCCAAACAGGTTTCAACTCAAAAAATAATGAGACAGAAGATCAATTACATTCACTATAATCCGGTGAAATCCGGTTTCGTTTCTTCCCCGTTATATTGGCGATATTCATCGGCATTAAATTACGAGGGTGAAGAAGGTTTGATCTC
>NZ_PQBS01000004.1:85000-88104 GCF_002911695.1 Gracilimonas amylolytica | reverse complement strand
TTGTTCTTAGACATAATGAAGTATAGATCAGATTGTTTGTGCGAGCGAGAGCTTGTTCAATTCTTTGATGCATTAATTTGCATAGAAAATGACCAAGAGCGTAGGGTTAGCTCACAGAGTATATATTAGATATTTACAATGGAGAGTTTGATCCTGGCTCAGGACGAACGCTGGCGGCGGGCTTAACACATGCAAGTCGAAGGAGAAGGTAGCTGCTTGCAGCTGCTGGAGACTGGCGGACGGGTGAGTAACGCGTAGATAACCTGCCTATATCTGGGGGATAACATCTCGAAAGGGGTGCTAATACCGCATAATGCAGCGGGGCCGCATGGCCACAGTTGTTAAAGGTTTCGGCCGGATATAGAGGGGTCTGCGTACTATTAGTTAGTTGGTGAGGTAACGGCTCACCAAGGCGATGATAGTTAGGGGGTCTGAGAGGATGATCCCCCACACTGGGACTGAGACACGGCCCAGACTCCTACGGGAGGCAGCAGTGAGGAATCTTGCGCAATGGGCGAAAGCCTGACGCAGCCACGCCGCGTGCCGGAAGACGGCCCTATGGGTTGTAAACGGCTTTTGAATGGGAAGAACGTACGAGATTCGTCTTGTAGTGACGGTACCATTTGAATAAGCACCGGCTAACTCCGTGCCAGCAGCCGCGGTAATACGGAGGGTGCAAGCGTTGTCCGGAATCATTGGGTGTAAAGGGTGCGTAGGCGGGAGCCTAAGTCTGTGGTGAAATCTTGCCGCTTAACGGTAAAATTGCCATAGATACTGGGTTTCTTGAGTACAGAAGAGGTCGGTGGAATTCGTAGTGTAGCGGTGAAATGCATAGATATTACGAAGAACATCAGTGGCGAAGGCGGCCGGCTGGACTGTAACTGACGCTGAGGCACGAAAGCGTGGGGAGCGAACAGGATTAGATACCCTGGTAGTCCACGCTGTAAACGATGTATGCTAGTTGTTGGTCCTTTGGGGCCAGTGACGCAGTTAACGCAGTAAGCATACCACCTGGGGAGTACGTCGGCAACGATGAAACTCAAAGGAATTGACGGGGGCCCGCACAAGCGGTGGAGCATGTGGCTTAATTCGATGCAACGCGAGGAACCTTACCTGGGCTAAATCCACAGTGTTATCTCCCGAAAAGGAGAGTCCCTTCGGGGCACTATGGAAGGTGCTGCATGGCTGTCGTCAGCTCGTGCCGTGAGGTGTTGGGTTAAGTCCCGCAACGAGCGCAACCCCTGTGGTTAGTTACCAGCACGTAATGGTGGGGACTCTAGCCAGACTGCCTACGCAAGTAGTGAGGAAGGTGGGGACGACGTCAAGTCATCATGGCCCTTACGTCCAGGGCTGCACACGTGCTACAATGGATGGTACAATGGGTAGCCACCCCGCGAGGGGGAGCAAATCCACAAAGCCATTCTCAGTTCGGATTGGAGTCTGCAACTCGACTCCATGAAGGTGGAATCGCTAGTAATCGCGTATCAGCAATGACGCGGTGAATACGTTCCCGGGCCTTGTACACACCGCCCGTCAAGCGATGGAAGTCAGGAGTACCTGATGTCGCTCCAGCAAGGAGTGCCTAGGGTAAGCCTGGTAACTGGCGCTAAGTCGTAACAAGGTAGCCGTACCGGAAGGTGCGGCTGGATCACCTCCTTTCAAGGAGAGCGTTCCTGCAATATGGAACTACGACGCTACGCAAGCGCTCGTATCAAACAATCTGATCTGTACTTATTATATAGCGGGTGAACACTCGCCGCAGCCGGCGACCAACGCCTGTGCCGATACCCCGCTAAGCGGGGCTTGTAGCTCAGGTGGTTAGAGCGCACGCCTGATAAGCGTGAGGTCGGAGGTTCAAGTCCTCCCAAGCCCACAATTTAGTGCAAGGGGCTATAGCTCAGCTGGCTAGAGCACCTGCTTTGCAAGCAGGGGGTCCGGGGTTCGAATCCCCGTAGCTCCACACGAGTTTGACATAGTGAAGCAAGCGATACTGAGTGGCTGATTGAGGCCGCTGCAGGGTTGGCGGTTCCCCCGAACATCGGGGCCGTAGCTCCACACGAGTTTTTTGAGATTTTGAGGTAGTAAGACATGAGATGAGAGGATGCAGATCCCGGATGTTTTATACCTGTTCTTTAACAGAATGTTTGAGTTTGAGGCGTTGCCGGAAGGCGCGCGAGCAAGCAGACACGTTCCACACGCGAGAGTGTGGGTTCTTTGACATGATGAAAGCAATAGCAATAGTAAAAGGTCTGATATTGCTTACCTGCTTCGGTAGGTAGGTAATGGAAGATAGTAGTGCGTGCGTCCGATTGGGCGTGCGTGCTACGCCAAGGTATCTGGATGCGGTTCGTCCCACATCCAGACCACAATTGTAAACCAATAGCATGAAGTACTTATGTAGGCCGTGCGGCGGAGACGCCGTGCAAGCCATATAATAGAAGCATACTAAGGGCACACGGTGGATGCCTAGGCATACAGAGGCGAAGAAGGACGTGTAAAGCTGCGATAAGCTGCGGGGAGCTGCATAAGAGCAATGATCCGTGGATTTCCGAATGGGGCAACCCATCCGCCAATTGGCGGATACTCCTTTCGAGGAGGGCATACGGGGGGAACTGAAACATCTAAGTACCCCCAGGAGAAGAAAACAATCAAGTGATTTCCCAAGTAGCGGCGAGCGAACGGGAAGCAGCCCAAACCGGCTTCCTACGGGGAGTCGGGGTAGTAGGACCTGCGTAATCGAAGCGAGCTTAAGTCGAAACTGCCTGGAAAGCAGTCCCACAGAAGGTGAAAGGCCTGTAGGCGTACGGCGAGCGGAGAGGCGGGTATCCTGAGTAGCGCGAGGCCGGTGAAACCTTGCGTGAACCAGCCGGCACCATCCGGTAAGGCTAAATACATCTGTATGACCGATAGTGAACCAGTACCGTGAGGGAAAGGTGAAAAGAACGCCGAGAAGGCGAGTGAAATAGTACCTGAAACCGTGTGCTTACAAGCGGTCGGAGCCTCTCTTTGAGGGGTGACGGCGTGCCTTTTGTATAATGAGCCTACGAGTTGCTCCTGTTGTGCGAGGTTAAGCCCCTAAGGGGTGGAGCCGTAGCGAAAGCGAG
>NZ_PQBS01000004.1:0-80000 GCF_002911695.1 Gracilimonas amylolytica | reverse complement strand
GCGAAAGGGGATTTTGATATTGAAATTTTTGTCGTTGATAATGATTCCGGAGATGATTCCAGTACTTATCTCAGGCAATACTTCCCGAATGTAACTTATATTGATAATTCAACAAATGTTGGATTTGGAAGAGCAAACAATCAGGTTATCAGTAAAGCAAAAGGAAGCTATACATTCATCATAAACCCGGATACGGTAATTAGTGAAGACTTGTTCACAACTCTCACGGGTCATATGGAAAGCCACCCAAAATGTGGTGCTGCAGGGGTTAAGATCTTGAACCCTGATGGAACTTTTGCTCCTGAGTCGAAACGTTCTGTACCGACCATCTGGTCATCGTTTTGCAAGATGTTTTCACTTCATGAGCTTTTTCCTAAAAAAAAACTATTTAACCAATACTATATGAATTGGTTAAATGAAAATGAGAAGAATGAAGTTCCGGTATTATCCGGTTCATGTATGTTTTGGAGAACAGACCTGCTTAAGGATTTAGGAGGATTTGATGAGCGTTTCTTTATGTATGGTGAGGATATAGATCTTTGTTACAGAGTGCAGGATACAGATTTTCATATTGATTATGTTCCCGATACA
The DNA here is from genome assembly GCF_002911695.1 of Gracilimonas amylolytica. GTDB lineage: Bacteria > Bacteroidota > Rhodothermia > Balneolales > Balneolaceae > Gracilimonas > Gracilimonas amylolytica. The sequence goes on along the minus strand of NZ_PQBS01000004.1, from coordinate 79,409 downwards.
AACATTATCCATTATAAAGGGGAAAGTACGAAAAAAGGAGATCTAAGGTACAATTGGATATTCAATAAGGCGCTTTATCAATTTTATGATAAACACTACAGTACCAAGTACAGTTTGTTTTTCAAGGGTTTTATATATGTGGCAATATGGATAAAAACGATCTCCTCAGAAATTGCAAGGGTATTTAAAAAAGGGGAAGCTCGGGTGACTCCCCCTTAAGTTCTTAGATCTTTTGTTCCAGCTGCTCCACCATACCGGGATACCAGTCAGCAAAAGTATCATTTGCAATTCGATCTCTGACTTCATCCATCAGCCACAGGTAAAAAGTAAGGTTGTGAACGGAAGCCAACACCAGTCCAAAGATCTCATTATTGCGAATCAGATGATGAATGTAAGCCATGGTGTACTTACTGCAAAGATCTGATGGAAACTCGGGGTCCAGAAAATCATGATGATCTTTCCATTGAGCATTTCTGATATTTACTCTTCCATGTCGGGTAAAAATTGTACCGTTACGGGCATTTCTGGTAGGCATCACACAATCGAACATGTCAACACCGCGAGCCACTCCTTCTAGCAGGTTAGCGGGTGTTCCCACTCCCATCAGGTATCTGGCCTTATCCTCAGGAAGGTAGTCTGTATTCAGGTCGGTAAATTCATACATAAGTTCAGTCGGTTCCCCTACACTTAATCCCCCGATCGCAATACCTTCAAAATCCTGATCGGCCATGAATTTGGATGACTCTATTCTGAGGTCTTTATAGGTTCCCCCCTGAACAATACCAAACTGAGCCTGTTTATGCCCATAATGGGGTTCAGTTTCAAGAAATGCTTTTCTTCCCCGTTTGGCCCAACGGTGCGTTAATTCCATCGAGTTCTTTGCATAATCATAGGAACTTGGATAAGGTGGGCACTCATCCAGCAACATCATGATATCAGAACCCAGAATTCTCTGAATTTCGACAACATTCTCCGGAGTGAATGTGTGGTAGGACCCATCAATATGACTTTGGAAATGAGCTCCTTCTTCATCCAGCTCACGTATATCAGACAAAGAAAATATTTGATAGCCACCTGAGTCAGTCAGTATTGGTTTGTCCCATTTCATGAATTGATGCAGGCCACCGGCTTTTTTGATGATCTCGCAACCGGGACGCAAATACAGGTGATAGGTGTTACCGAGGATGATCTGAGCTTTTATTTGTTCGGTAAGAGCTTGCTGGGATACACCTTTCACAGTCCCCAGGGTTCCTACCGGCATAAAGATCGGTGTTTCAATTTTACCGTGATCTGTTTGAAGTTCCCCTAATCGGGCTTTGGTGGAATAAGCAGTTTTTTTAAGAGTGTACAAAGGTATGAGTGTTGAGTTTCACGAAGTTATGCAGCCTATTTAAAAATCCGTATTTTATACGATTATTATTCATCAGGCCAAATATAATTTTAATGCCAAAGTTAAGAAGATATCGGGAAGTTATTTTTACGGGGATACTCGATTTTATGGTCGTATTGGCAGGGTGGATCATATATCACTCATATGCTGAGGTCATTTGGGAGTATCAGATCTTTACTGTTGAGCCAAATATTTTATTGAACGGTATTCTTTACAGTGCATTCTGGATCATTTTATTCGTACTGATTGGTGTGTACAAGAAACTGTACCTGGTTTCCCGGCTGGATGAATTTGTAAAGATTGCGAAAGCCAGTTTTATTGGGGTGTTGATCCTGTTTTTCATATCCGGTAATGACCAACAGAATACATGGGACGTGCAAAGACAGGCGGTATTTCTTTATGGATTCATGGTGTTCGTTCTGATGGCAGTGAACCGGTTCATCGTACGAACTATTCAAAAATATTTTGCTCAAAAAGGTAAAGGCTTACACCGAGCTATCATTGTTGGAGCCGGCAGGTCTGCTAAAACAGCCTATGAAGACCTAAATAGAAACAAGATCCTTGGGATGCAGGTTTTAGGTTATGTAAGTATTAACGGACAGGATCCGGACCCTGCTATCGGTATTGAAAAGGATAAAATACTTGGTAGTATTGATGAGATCGAACAAATTATAAGAGACTGGCAGGTACAGGATGTAATGGTGGCATTAGACCCCGAGCATCGGGAGAAACTGGTGAATATCATTGCAAAAACGGATTCTCCTGAAGTTTCCCTAAAGTTATTACCGGATTTTCACCAGGTGGTAAGTGGGTTGAGTAAAACCAATCAGATCTTCGGGATGCCACTGATCGAAGTTTCACCTGAGCCCATGCAGCTATGGGAGTTAGTGGCAAAGAGGTTTTTTGATGTTATCATTTCATTCACAGTGCTGGCTCTTACTTTTCCATTCTTGTTGATCATAGGTTTGCTTGTTCGTTTTACATCAGATGGTCCCGCTATTTACAAACAAACCAGGGTGGGTCGGAATGAAAAACCGTTTACCATGTATAAATTCAGAACCATGTTTGATAATGCTGAAAAGGATTCCGGGCCAAAATGGGCCACCAAAAATGACCCGAGGATCACTCCAATGGGCAGGTGGTTGCGGAGACTAAGAATTGATGAGTTGCCTCAATTTTTGAATGTTTTGAAGGGTGATATGAGCCTTGTTGGCCCAAGACCGGAACGACCTCATTTTGTTAACCAATTTTCTGCTGAGGTTCCCTTATATTCACGCCGTCACAGAGTACGGCCCGGCATAACCGGTTGGGCTCAGGTGAAATGGAAATACGACGTCAGTATGGATGATGTTCGTGAAAAAACGAAATATGATTTATTTTACATCGAAAATGCATCGATGAGTATGGATGCAAAGATCTTGATAAACACCATTATGACTGTTGTTAAAGGAAGAGGGCAATAACATATGCAGAGTGATTCGCTGGTCATTGTTCCTACATATAATGAATCTCATAACATTGAGCGGGTCATTGCCCGCCTGATGGTGTTGGATAATAAAGTTGATGTATTAGTTATTGATGATGGCTCTCCTGATGGCACGGCCGATCATGTTCGGAATGCCATAGAAAAGTATCCTGATCGGGTTCATTTGATCGAAAGAGAAGGGAAGCTCGGTCTTGGAACGGCTTACGTAAGAGGATTTAAATTCGCATTAAAACGTGGATACACCTACGTTTGTGAAATGGATGCGGATTTTTCTCATGATCCGGACGATGTTGACCGGCTTATTGAAGAAGTGAGATCAGGAAATGCGGATGTTGCGGTCGGATCCAGGTATTCAAATGGGATCAGCATCATCAACTGGCCACTAAGCCGATTGATCCTGTCTTATGGGGCCAATATTTATGCCCGAACCATAACCGGACTACCTATTTTTGATACAACAGCAGGTTTTAAATGCATTCACCGGAAAGTACTCGAAGAAATTTCTATTGACCGCATCAGGTCTAACGGATATGCATTTCAGATCGAGCTTCACTTCCGAGCATGGAAAGCCGGTTTTCGACTGAAAGAAGTTTCCATTGTGTTTCGTGAACGTGAGGAAGGCGTTTCAAAAATGTCGAAGGCCATTGTTCGTGAAGCCATATGGAGGGTATGGTCTTTAAAATTCAGCAGTATCTTTGGAACACTTTGATCTATTCTGAATTCTTACCTCTACAGAAGATTGCGTATATTAACAGAGATTAATCCTAAAAAGCAGATATGCAGTATTTAGATTTTGAACAACCCATTGCAGAACTCGAGAACAAGATCGAGGAGCTTAAAAAGCTTTCAAATGTAAGTGATGGAGTACTTGATAAAGAAATTGAAAGCCTAAATAAAAGGGTCGAAAAACTTCGGTCATCTATTTTTGAGAACCTGACGCGATGGCAACGCGTGCAATTAGCCCGCCACCCTGATCGTCCATATACCCTCGATTACATCTACAAGATCACTGAGAATTTTGTGGAATTACATGGCGACCGATATCAGTCTGATGATAAAGCCATTGTTGGTGGGTTTGCCACAATTGATGGACAGTCAGTCATGATCATCGGGCACCAAAAAGGACGGGATACCCAGCAGCGACAGTACCGCAGGTTTGGTATGGCCAACCCTGAAGGATATCGAAAAGCCTATCGCCTGATGAAGCTGGCCGAAAAATTTAACGTGCCTATCATTACTTTGCTGGATACTCCGGGTGCTTATCCGGGGCTTGAAGCTGAGGAAAGAGGTCAGGCCGAGGCTATTGCCAAGAACCTGAAAATGATGGCCATGCTCAAGGTTCCATTCCTTACTATCGTGATCGGTGAAGGAGCCAGTGGCGGAGCCATCGGCATAGGAATGGGTAATGAAGTGTATATGATGGAGAATACCTGGTATTCCGTTATATCCCCGGAATCCTGTTCTTCCATTCTCTGGAAAACCTGGGATTACAAAGAACAGGCCGCAGCGGTTCTCAAACTAACTGCACCGGATCTAAAAGAACTGAAAGTTATTGATGGGGTGATCCCTGAACCGCTGGGTGGTGCGCATCGTGACCACGATGCTGCAGCTGATGAGGTTAAAAAACAGATCCTGAAAAGCCTGAAGAAACTGAAAAAAATGAAGCCGGAGAAGCTCATTGAGCAGCGCATTGAAAAATATGCGAGTATGGGCCAATGGAAAACGGTGAAGTAATTAAGTGAAGTTTCCCGAAAAAGAACCGATCATAGAATATACCCATGAACTCAGAAGCCGCTATGGCGAGACAGACCGAATGGGTTATGTGTATTATGGTCGTTATTTGGAATACTTTGAGGTGGCTCGAACTGAAATGATCCGTTCCTATGGATTGTCTTACCGTGAAATGGAAGAATCGGGGGTCATGTTACCTGTCATTCATACTGAGATCGAGTATAAGGTACCGATCCTTTATGACGAGAAAATGCAGATCAAGGTGATGGTCTTTGATGTTCCTTCAGTAAGGCTTCAGACATTTTATGAGGTAACAACTGAGGACTCGGACAGTATTCACATTTTAGGCGAAGTTTCTCTGTGTTTCATGGATGCAGAAAGTCGCCGCCCATGCCGTGCTCCTGAGAGTTTCATAAATAAAATCACTCATTAACCATTCTGTGAACCCCATGCAGTTCCAAAACAGAAAGCTATACATTTCTGTGGCTTTGGCGGCTGTTGCACTATTCATCATGGCTCTTGGCCCCGGACTTTATGGACAAGAGTATGCCTCTCAATTCTACTGGCTCTATGAAGGATTTGACCTGCTGTGCCATCAGTTGGGTGATCGTTCTTACCACTTATCCGGAATGCCAATGGCGGTATGCAGCCGATGCATCGGAATTTATGGGGCATTTATGGCGGGATGGTTACTACTCCCATTTCTTTCAAGGATCAATATCTCTTTAAAATGGAAAATTGGATGGTTAATTGGACTTATTATTTTAAATTTGGCCGACGTAACAGGTAACTTATTCGATATGTGGTCGAATACACTTGATACTAGGCTGGCATTGGGTACATTGTTTGGCCTATCAGTGGCACTACTTTTTAATGATGAATTTTTCTCAAACTAACAACGGATCAAATATGGATAACGAACAAACATCACCAAGTTACTGGAACTCAGTTCTGATCGGGGCTCTTACAGTAGCTCTTATAACCGGTGGACTCGGGATCATACTCATGTACTATGTAGCCGGAGCTGAACCTTCAATGACTTTGATGGTTGTTTCCGGACTAACATTACCGCTAACCTGTTTATTTGGATTAGTAGGTGGTGTGATAGCAACACGGCATTATGCGAAGACCTTTGATATAACTTTTACCATTGGGCAGGGAGCCCTTATCGGATTGCTTACAGGGGCAGTTGCAGCCATATTTGCAACGGTGATCAGCCAATTATGGATGATGATAGATCCGGCATTGATGGAAAACTTTTATGAAAACATGATCTACTCCATGGAACAGATCGGGATGCCACAGGCTCAGCTGAATGATGCGATCGATAATATGGAACAAACAAGAGCTCAGCAGCAATCGTTAGGTGGAATAGCGTTAGGTGTGTTGATCAATGCTATTGTACTTGGCATCGTAAACGCAATCACAGGAATGATCGGGGCTAAGATATTTGCCTCTGAAGAATAAAATTAATGGATCAAAACATAAACTCAGGCACAGATTTTCAGCAACCAATAGAACAACAAGACATTCCATGGGTAGAACGTAATGGTTTTGCCCATTGGGCGGTCGCATTCGGCTGGGTACTCATTGCCCTGATCGCATTTAATATAGTTGGTGCGGTGGTGGGGGTACTTGGTATCTTACTCACTACCGATGATCTGGATCCAAATATGATGATGGAAAACCTGTCATCTAATTTTGATATCCTGTTTCTTGCAAATTCTTCCGGTCAGATCCTGATCATGGCTTTGGCTACTTTACTGCTTGTAAAATTGCATGCCGTGAAAGGGGAACGAAAGGAATTTCTTCGTTTAAAACTCTCTGCTAATGTTTGGCATGTTACATTGGTTGGCGCCATTTTATTTGTGGTTGCTCAACCCACTATCTTGTTCCTGGGATGGCTGAACTCATTTGTCCCTGTACCGGATGTTATGGCCGAAATGCAGGAAACGATGGCTGAAATGATCACCACCTTCCTGAAGTCTGACAATGCACTTTTGTTGGGGGTATTTCATATAGGAGTGGTTCCCGCAATTTGTGAGGAGATCATGTATCGGGGTTACGTACAGAGGGCACTGGAAAAAAGCTGGGGCATTACAGCAGCTATATTGATATCCGGTGCTTTGTTTGGAGCCTATCATTTACAGATATCCAACATCGTACCATTGGCAACTTTGGGAATATTTTTAGCCTACCTGACCTATGTATCAGACAGTCTGATTCCTGCCATGGTGGCTCATTTTGTCAACAATGGTGGGCAGGTTATTGCCAGCAGCTACTATCCGGAAATGCTGGATCAGCAGGTATCACCTGAAATGGATATTCCAATCCTGATGGTCATTCTTAGTGTGGCGGCTACCACATTTTTATTATACTATCTCCATCAGATCAAAATTAAAGGAGCCGAATAATGGGATTTTTTTCTGACACCCCAAAACCTAATGACATTGATAACTGGGTATGTGTGATGGAGGCAACCACTGATCTGGAAGTAGAGATGGCCAAGAACTATCTCTCAAATCTTAAGATCCCCTCAAATATTCTATCCAAGCGGGATTCCGCCTACAGTTTAACAGTGGGTGAAATGGCCCTTGTGTATTTATATGTACCCGTTGATTACAAGGAAAAAGCCATAAAGGCCTTAAAAGAACTTGAAGAAGAAAATCCGGATTTCAACCCGGAGAACGATTCCGGGGAGTAGGCTTTGAGTGAACTCACAAAACGAATATTATTTGCAATTCCGGCGGCGATACTATTCATATTTCTTACCTGGATAGGTGGATGGTACTTTAAAGCCTTCGTTATTTTGATCGGTTATTTCATTCAGCAGGAAGTCATGCGATTAATGGATGGTGCAGGTCTCCCAACCGATCAATACTTCCCATATACCATTGGTTTATGGGTGATGCTGTACCCGGGGCTTCCATACGCTTTCGAAGTTGGGTTGAGCATCTTTTTGATCTTTATTGCGGTACAAACTTTTCGTGAAAATGAAGAGTGTATCAGTCAGTTAAGTACCTCGTTTTTTGCCGGATTATATGCTCCAATAGGGATGTTAAGCCTGATGTTGATCCGTGATACCGGTTCGAACGAGACAGGTTTTGTTCTTACAGTAGCCACCATGCTAATGATCTGGGGTGGAGATGTATTTGCCTATTTTGGTGGCAAGAATTTTGGAAAGCACAAACTGGCACCAAGTATCAGTCCCAATAAAACCTGGGAGGGTTTCTTCTCCGGTTATCTGGGATGTTTTTTAGGGTTGGTGATCGCTCTGAAAGCCATTCCCATCGAAACCACACTTACCCTGACGCTCGCACTTCCTTTGGTGTTGCTGGTAGGAACTTTTGGCCCATTTGGAGACCTGATCGAAAGCAAGATCAAGCGAAAGGCGGGGGTAAAGGATTCCTCTAATTTGCTTCCAGGCCATGGTGGATTCTTTGACCGTTTTGATGCCGTTATTCTTGCTGCACCTGCTGTGTATGTATATATAAAGCTTATTCAGGATTTTGATTATGTCACATTTTGACCTTTCGTGGGAATTAATACCGCTTAAACTTAAGGAGGTATTTACCATTGCAAGGGGTTCAAAATCAGAGGTAGGGAATGTGTTTCTCAAGATCCGGAAAGATGGCATTACCGGTTATGGAGAGGCCGGCCCGAATACCCGTTATGATGAGACATCAGAGAAAGTACTGGATTTTTTTGAATCACTTCCGCTTGATTTCTTTGAAGAACTGACGGATGTCTCTCAGGTTCACCAAAAAATTGAAAAGCTGGATCTGCCACCTGTTTACGCAGCTAAAGCTGCCCTAGAAATGGCGTGGCTCGATTGGTGGGGCAAATCCAAGGGTGAACCATTGTGGAAGTTATGGGGCTATGATTCACCTGTTAGTCCGATAACATCTTATACTATTGGTATTGACACCCCGGAACGGATGCAAAGGAAAATAAAGGCGGCCGGTCAATATCCAATCTACAAGATCAAATTAGGAACAGATAACGACCGTGAGATCATAAAAGCCATTCGGGAAGTGACAGATAAGCCTTTAAGAGTAGATGCTAATGAGGGCTGGAAAACATTGGAGCAGGCTAAAAGTGAGATCGAGTTTCTATCCACTCAAAATGTAGAACTGATCGAGCAACCAATGCCCTCCTCAGAGATTAAAAAAATGCAGGAACTGAAAAAATGGTCACCGTTGCCACTCGCTGCAGATGAAAGTTTTACCGGAACTGAGGACCTGGAAGCCATAGCACAAGCATTTGACGTCATTAATATCAAGCTGATGAAGATCGGAAGCCTCCATAAAGCGAGGCAAACGATCACTCAGGCAAAGAAACTGGGACTGGATATTATGATCGGATGTATGATCGAAAGTTCTCTTGCTAATGCAGCAGGGGCTCTTTTGGGGCTTGAGGCCAAATATGTTGATCTGGATGGTCACCTGCTAATTTCGAATGATGTATTTACAGGTCTTTTACTTGATGAAAAATCGCGGATCATATTATCGGATGAACCGGGTTTTGGAGTGCATTATGAATGGTAAGAGCCATTCTTACGGTTATAAAAGTGCCAATCAAAAATTAATTGATACAAAATGAATATTCTTATCACCGGTGGAACCGGATTTGTAGGCAACGAGCTAAGAACCATGCTTCTTAAAGAAGGGCACCACCTTGTGATCATCACCAGAAGCCCGAAGAAATATGAGGATGAAAACGCTCAGAATCAGCGTTTCATATCATGGGAAGATGACCTGGTATCGGAGATGGAAGATGTGGATGCGGTTATTAATCTCGCCGGTGAAAGTATATTTGGTCAGCGCTGGACGGATGAGGTTAAAAAACGGATCATGGATAGCCGCGTTAAAACCACAGAGCAGTTGGTAGAGGCAATGGAAAAAGCCAAAAACCGTCCTGAAGTGTTCGTTTCAGCCTCTGCCTCAGGATATTATGGCAATAGAGGAGAAGATATACTAACAGAAGACGAACCTGCTTCCGATGATTTTTTGGCACAGGTATGTGTGGAATGGGAAAAAGCATCGCATAAAGCTCTGGAATTGGGAATCAGGGTTGCTAATCCAAGGATCGGTATCGTTCTCGAAAAAGGAGGAGGAGCTTTGGAAAAAATGATACCTGCTTTTCAATTTTTTGTGGGGGGACCCATTGGAAATGGCGAACAGTACATGAGTTGGGTGCACAGGACGGACCTTTGTAAGGCGATCATCTTTCCCTTGCAAAACAGTGAGATCAAAGGTGCTTATAATGTTGGATCGCCGAACCCGGTTACCATGAACGAATTTTCTGCAGTATTGGGTGATGTTATGGGAAGGCCATCCCTGTTTAGGGTTCCTAAATTTGCCTTGGATATCATTCTTGGGGAAGCTTCCAAACCTGTAACAGATAGCATCAGAATGCAACCCAAAAAGTTACAGGTTAACGGGTTCGAGTTTCGCTTTGAGGAGCTCGAAGAAGCCCTGGCTGATATCCTGTAACTGAATTGAGTAATTAATAGTCCGGTTACTCAGTAGATCTGATTTCTCTTACTATTCTTCTGTAACCTGTTTGTTGATGGTCCAGCAGCGTAAGCCTTCCCTCGTTTGCGCGATCAGTTCTTTCAGCCCGTCACCGTTTATATCCGTGATCAAGGCATGTTTCATTCCGGAAGTTGGAAGGTTGAAGAGTCGCTTATCCGTCAGGATCTCCCACGCAAACAATCGGCCAAACTCAGCTAAAGCCAGAACTTCTCTGTTCAGATCAGCATTGATATCTGTAATGATAGGCGAAAAAGTATCTGAGGCCGGTTGACCCAGGCTCTTTGTATATCTCAGTTTACCGCTATTGTTATATAAAAAGAGTGAACCGTTCGTGCTTTGAGTCACAAGAAGATCTTCATTAAAAAAGTCCGTTGAATCCTTAAGAAGTACATTAGGCTGTATCTGAACCGATGAGATCTCATTATTAGCTACATATAAAGAACGGATTCCCACAGAATCTTCGGAAACTACTGAGGCTAATGAATCTGAGAAAATCGGGTTTGTACCGATAGAATAGATATTCCCATCAGCTGCACCGGCAATGATCTGATCTTTGTATAAAATGGGTGAACCGCTAAAGGGAGCATTAATGAATTGAGGGTAACCCGGTCGCGCATTTCCATTTCGCAACCAGCTGTGAAGGGTATTTTCAGAAAATGCCCAAACTGACCAGGTGTCGTCAACTAAACTGAATACCGGTTTAGTGTTCACTACAGTGTTAGTGTTTTGTGGCCAGCCACGTACGTTATCACCACGGCCATCCAGCACATGGACTTTGCGGTCTTGAGTTGCTACAACAATTTCGGGAACACCGTTTCTTAAAATATCCTGTACAAGGATTGGGGCTGAGATCTGTTCGTTCATGTCAATAGGGAAACGCGGAAGCAGTTCTCCGGTTTCATTCCAGGCAAAGATCTTTGAACCGGCTGCCTGAAGTACAACCTGTTGATTATTCCCATACCAATCATATAAAACAGGACTGCCGACCGGTTCCAGCCCTTCTGTGGAAGTTTCCATTGCAATGGTTCCATCCATGGCAAGAGCCAAAACACGCCCGTTTTGGGTTGATACAACGATCTCATCAGCGGAACTTCCCACCAGATCACCCAGCACCGGGGTGCCACTCAGATCGTAATTCGATAATGGTACCACCCACAATTCTTCGTAAGGAACGCTGGAACCTTCTTTGGAGAAGGTATTTAAAGTGAAATCTACAGTACTGTTACCTGTGGTAAATGCCATAGCTGTAATGTCAAACCGGCTTAATACAGCACCGGCTGTATGCTCAGGCTTGAGATAAGGGGTGATATATTTCAAAAATTCGTTTGAGTCGGTCCATACCAAACCACTGATAGCTTCAGGAAGCCGATCCCTCATCTCAGAGTAGGAATCTTCATAGTAGATCACTCGACGGCGGATGCGGTCAGAATTGACGCTTTCAGCCAAGCCTTTACGCTTGGCGATCACCACGACATCCCCGGAAAAGGCCAGGTAGAAATCACGCAGGTTACTTAATTCTGAGCCGATCAATTCACCAAATACCTGACTGCTGATCTGATAGGTATTGTCCTGACGATCTACAAAACCCTCATTATTCAGTTCAAACAATTCCTGACGCAGTTTACTCAGGTTGTTGACCTTACGCATAAATAAATACTCTCCTTCTTCCAGAAGACCGGATTCGGGAAATGATTCGAAGGCAAATTCTGAAGACAAGGTAGCGGCTATCTCCTGATACAGATCCACGTTATTTGTCAACAGAGAATCCAGGGGAGTCATGAAAGCTTCTTCAGGCTCAGCAGGCACTGAAACCACCGGGAGGCGCATGATCGCAAACGAGGCTACATTACTTGCAATATGTCGATCTAAGGTGATGGGTTTATTTTCGAATGAAAAAGCATCCACCAGAATAGAACGAGAATCCGTTAAAGGGATAGTACCGGACAGTTGTACATTAGCCGTGGTATCTTCCACAAACTGAGTGTTGATAATTGTTGGAGCCGTTCCTTCAAAAGAGTTAAGAAGGCCGGGGCGGCTGCTCACCTGTGCATATTGTTCGATCCATTTATCGAGCTTTGGAGTATTGAGAACCAGTGAGTTGCTTGGTGGTTCAGAATCAAGTGAGATAGCAGGAGAGAGCCCCGCGTAACTTCGTATAGCGTTCTCAACCAATAGGCTGGATCTTGATAAGATCAGGTTGCCATTAACCTGAGCGGCATACAATTCATCCCTGTTAAAAAATAAACGATGAATGACGGTTTCGTTGAACTGATAATTGTTTTGTGTAAACGGCTGATAAAAGTTTGAGGCCCAGTCATTAAGGTCTCTGTCACTGAAATCAATAATGTAAAGCAATTCAGAATCAGTAGAAGTAACCGGGTTTAAAACGAGGGCCTTTAGAGTAAGCTGTGAATCAAGGTTTTCTCCCAACCCGGCGATCTGTTGAATACCTGAAGGAGTCATATCATCGAGGAATGATGCATACTCTTTGGTGAGAATATCCTGTACATTTACTCCATCATCAGGTACAACCAAAAAGGTGGAATTTTCAGGTATCAGCTTGTACCATTCATTTTCAGGAAGGGAAGAACAGGCGGCGACAAAACTTAAAATGAAAAAAGTAATTAAGAAATTTGTAAGACGTTGCATCAATGAGAAATAATAAGCTGTTTTGGATATTATGTAATCGCTAATTGAAGTAAGCATAAAAAGTTCCTGTCAGAAACGTAAAGGTAACATTTTTTGAGCGCTAAATGAGTTTTCTAAATCCATTTTTTTTACTGGCGTTAATTGCCGTGGGATTACCTTTGGTGATCCATCTTCTGAATCTCAGAAAACCACAGAAGGTATCATTCTCTTCACTTTCCTTTTTTCGTGAGTTAAAGAATACCACCATCAAGCGAATTCGCATCAAGCGGTACCTACTTCTGATACTTCGGTTGCTGGCCATTGCCTGTTTTGCGTTTGTACTAGCGCGCCCATTTTTGCCGCCCGGATACTCTTCCGGTAACGCTGTTCAGGCACCCGCGATTAACGGAATTCTGATTGATAATAGTATCAGTATGTCAAGAATTGGCAAACAAGGGCCGCTTTTCGATTATGCAAAAGAGATCGTTGAGGTGATCCGGGAATCTGCCAGGGATGATGATCGCTTTATCATACAGTTTACAAACGGTGAAGAAACGTTAAGAAACATCCTAAGCAGTACCAATGTGGATCGCCTTCTGGAGGAAAAGGAAGTGTCTAATTCAGGTAATTTTATTGCCTCTCGACTGCAAATGCTGGTAGAAGCGCTTGACAATTCGCCGTATCAAAATAAGAACCTCTTTTTTATTACGGATACCCAACGCTCGCAGGTGTCACCGCTTCAGGATATAGAATTGGATAACATTTCGATCACGTTGATCGATGTCGGCGAGGTCGAAGTACAAAATACCTATGTTGATGGAGTCAACAGTTCAACAAGTATGATGGGAACCGGGATCCCATTTACTGTTGAAGTTGTATTGGCAAATGAAGGTTCTGTCAATGCCATCAATCAATTTGTGACCATGGAGTTTGAAGGAGAGAATGTGGGGCAATATTCTGTTTCTCTGGAGCCCAATGAAAGAAAGACCTATTCGTTTGAGGTGACTCCTGCTCAGGCCGGATCTTCTACCGGCAGGGTGATCATTGAAGGAGATGAATTTCAGGCAGATAATACTTACTACTTCTCCGTGCAGATACCGGAACAGAGAAACATCCTGTTGGTTCGTGATACCAACCCCAGAGACCAACAGCTCTCTTACACCACAACCATGCTGCAGGCTGCCGGTGAAAATGATGCACAGTTGGCCTACAATGAGATTGCAATGGATGAGTTGGAAGGTGAAAATTTGTCGGGTTTTGATGCCGTGATACTGGATGGCCTCACCGGAATTCCGGAATATAGTTTTGAACGGTTACAGGATTTTGTTCAGAATGGGGGAGGATTGATTTTCTTTCCGTCAGAAAATGGAAATCTTGAAAATTATAATGCATTGTTTGAAGAGTTCAATGCCGGCAGGTTTGCAGGAGTGATAGGTGATTATGCATCCTTCCAATCTATTGCCGTAGCGGATGAACTGCTTCAGGAGCACCCGGTCTTTGAAGCATTGTTCGAACAGGATGAAAACGAGGAGTTAAGAATTAACAACCCGTCTGTGTTTTACTACCTGAAATTTTTGAGTTCAGATACCGGAGTACAATTTGACCTGTTCGCACTCAACAACGGGGATCCACTGATCCACGAAAAAAGATTCGGGGAAGGCACGCTGATCATTGCTGCCATCGGGAATGATCCCGGCTGGTCGAATTTTCCTGTTCAGCCGGTGTACGCCCCATTTTACTATCGGCTTTTATTGTATGGAGCCTCTTCGGATCAGGGGGGATTTTCAGGTCATACTTTAGGGCAACCTTTCTCCTGGGTTGGAAATATAAATGCAGATGGAGCCGTTATAGAAGCCGGCTCCGATCAGATCCGGCCTTCTGTAGATGTGGTATCCTCGGGCGTGAGGTTGCGTTACCCGGCTGAAGACTGGAAACCGGGTTGGATCACGATCAAAGACGGAATCCGTGAAGTTTCACTTTCCGTCAATGCTGAAAAGTCAGAAAGTTTGTTTGATACCTTCGATTCAAATACCATTGAAGACCTGATAAATGGAGTTGATGTGCTGCAAATAGCAGCCGCAGATCTGGACGGAAACGAACTTCAGAGCCAAATCGCTTCTACAGGTTTTGGGCGAGAAATATGGAGTTGGTTTATGATGGCCGGATTATTTTTTTTAATAGCAGAGTCAGTAGTGTCACGATGGTATAAAGCCGAAACGCTGGATTAGACCTATGGAAATAAATGAAGTGCTAAGCATATTTTTCAGAGGAGTTGTTCTCTTTTTTGCTGTTGCCTCAACGTTAATGGCAGGTTATTCCCTGCAAAATAAGCTGAGATTAAGAAAAGTACGCCTGAGCTGGAGGTCTGGAAAACTGAAGGGATACCCTCTTTTTGCTACCGTTTTTTTGGTATTAACCCTGACACTTGTGTCAATTGTAGTCGTAAACGGCTATTCCACCCGGTATGGCATCCTATTTGCATATCTGTGGATAGGCTGTATGTGGTTCGTTTCAAGTTACCTTGCATCCAAATATTACATAACAGATTACGGGATCGTGAAAAATATCAATGACCCGTCTCAAACCATTCCATGGTTTCAGATACTCGATTATGTGGAACGGGATGGAAAGAAAGGAAAAGAATATTTGTTCAGTTATTCAGAAATGAACAAAAGTATCCGTGAAGGGTATCAGCAATTAAAGTTGTTCGTCCCTTTCAGGCAGCACGAAGCAGTTAAAAAAATTGTATCTTTAAAGTTGGAAAATAAGCTGGAAGGGCAATCTATTCCGGATATTGACCTCAAGAGAATTCAGGAAGAATAAGTAGGTATCACATTTGTTAGACGACGTTAAAAATTCAGACATAGAAAGAGAACGGGTTGTATTGGTAGGGCTGTATGGTCCTGAGACAAGCAGGTTTCAGGCGGAAGAGTATTTGGATGAACTTGAACTCCTTACCGACACCGCCGGTGGCATTACCATTGAGAAGATCCTTCAAAACAAGACCCATCCGGATTCATCCACTTACATAGGGAAAGGTAAGCTGCATGAGTTGAAGCGGATCATGGAAGAGAAAAAGATTGATACGGTGATCTTTGATGACGACCTGTCACCCACCCAGTTAAGAAATATTGAGCATGGAACCGATGCCAAAGTATTGGACAGAAGCTCTCTCATTCTTGACATATTTGCCTCAAGAGCCAAGACGGCAGCCGCTAAAACTCAGGTTGAACTGGCGCAGTTGCAATATTTGTTACCACGGTTAACGCGATACTGGACTCACTTATCCCGCCAAAAAGGTGGAATTGGAACAAAAGGCCCGGGTGAAACACAGATCGAGACTGACCGGCGCCTGATCGGCCGAAGGATATCAGTACTTAAGGATAAGCTGGATAAACTGAGCAAGCAACGTACTACGCAGCGGAAAGGCCGGGAAGGTATGAACCGTATATCTCTTGTAGGATATACCAATGCCGGGAAATCAACCCTGATGAACGCACTTACTGAAACCGGGGTATTTGCTGAGGATCGTTTGTTTGCTACACTGGACTCCACGGTAAGGCGGCATGAACTTGAAAATCACTCCATCCTGTTATCCGATACGGTAGGCTTTATCCGGAAATTGCCGCATAACCTGGTAGAAAGCTTTAAATCTACGCTTGATGAGGTTCGTGAGGCGGATATCTTATTGCATGTCGTTGATGCATCTTCAAAGATGGCAGACGAATACATAGAGGTGGTTGAGGAAACCCTGGAAGAACTTAAGGCTACCAATAAACGCACAATCCTGGTTTTCAATAAGGTAGATAAAATGGAAGCCCAACAGGTTGCCGATATGAAACAGCGGTATCCTAACGCGATATTTGTCTCAGCAGAGCAAAGAATAGGGCTCAGGGAACTCGAGAGAAGTATTGAGGATATGATAGAATTGGATTATGATCGTCATACGCTTCAAATTCCGGTTTCAAAATACAAAGCAGTTGCTTTTATTCATGAGAACGCAACGGTTGAAAACGAGTCCTATGAAGGAACGGATGTTGAAATGACCTTCAGCATGGCTGAAAAAGATTTTAAGCAATTATCCCATTTGTTGGATACTATTGGGACTAACGGTGAAGTTGTATAACTATGCTAGTAAAAGAGATCTTAAATACCGACATATCACCTCTTAAGCTCACAGATACAGTGGCAACAGCCCTGATGAAGATCGAGTTGTTACACACCAATAAATTCTGTGTGGTCAATGAGGATGGAAAAGTCATTGGTATGGCCTCTCTTGAAAAACTAATTGAAGTGGTTGACGAAAGTTCAGCTCTGAGTGAAGTGGAACTGGATGAACCTTTGACCGTTCCAAAAGATCAACACTTGTTTGAAGCTTCCAGGGTAATGCTGGCCAAGGAGTTGTATTTGATCCCTGTGGTGGATAATGAAATGTCCTTTCAGGGTATGATCAAAAAAAGAGACCTGTTAGCGGCTCTTGGTGAAGCTTTTAATCTGTCCAGTTTTGGATCCGTGATCGCGGTTGAAATGAATCAGCCGGACTTCACCCTTGCAGACCTTGTAAGGATCATTGAAATGGAAGGCGCAAAGATATTGGGTGTGGCTGTACAGCAACCAAGTGCAGACAATCCATCATACAGAGTTTCATTTAAGTTGAATTTAGAGGACTCTTCTACCATCAGCTCCAGCTTACGCCGTTTTGGCTACACTATTATCTCTGAAGCCAACAGTGAAGCACTGGAAAATAATTTTTCTGACCGGGCGGATGAACTTATTCGCTATCTTGACATATAAGAAGTAACTATTAACCCAATTTAGTAAACGAGTTTCATGCTCTCCGTTCCAAAAAGCAGTACCCTTACATTTCTATGCATTTTCATGATGGCGTCCGGTCTGAGCGCCCAGGATATCCAAACCTCTAAAACCCATCTGTATCAAACGGGGGTTGATCTATACGAAAAAGGATTTTTTGAAGAAGCATCGGAGAACCTGCAGACCTTTAATTCAAAGTACCCTGATCACGAACTCAGAGTTTCATCCGATTATTTTTTAACGCGTGCAAAAACCGGGATCGATTCTGCAAATATCGAGACTTACTACAGGGAATTCGTTTTAGAACACACCGGACATGAATTATCTGAGCGTTTGTTGAGAGATCTTGGGCATCGTTTTACCGATAAAGGCGAATATGAAACGGCTATCAGGTATTATCAAGATGCGGTGGATTCCTGGATGGGTGACAAGGATGGGGCCGAAACCATGTACTGGATCGCTGAAGCAGCGGCCGAAAACGGAGACTATGAGGATTCCAGGGGATACTTTATGGAGCTGGCTGAAGATTATCCCAGATCCGAATGGGCGCCAAAAGCACTGTATGCACGGGGAAGATTATTTTTGAGTCAGGAACAATACACGGCTGCATCTGAAGCATTTGAAGTTCTTAAGGAGCGCTATCCTAATAGTGAGATCACCAGACGGGTTGGCACTGCGTTGGGAGAATCTTACTACCAGCAGGCAAGATATGAGGAGGCGATCGAGGCTCTGGAATCTGCTTTGCCGTATCTGGATGATGAATCGCTAAGCAAGGCTATATTTCTTATAGGGGAAAGTCAGAATTACCTGGGGTTGTATGATGAGGCTTCAAAAACCTATCTCAGATACATCAATCTGACGAAAGGAACCCCAGAGGAAAGGATCGCACATTATGGTTTAGGTTGGGTCTATCACAAACAGGAGATCTATCATTGGGCGGCTGAATCATTTGGCCGTGCCTCAGTCGGTGAAGATGAAGTGGCCAGAAAAGCCCAGTATTACAAAGCCGTCAATGAAAAACTGGGTGGACAGTATGGTAAATCCATCAATTCGTTCAGGGATTTCGGTGATCGTTTTAAAACCGGACTTTGGGTTGAAAAGGCCTACTACGAATGGTCGATCTCAGCGTTTGAAGCATCCCGATATGGAGAGTCGATCGAAGTGTTACTGGAATTGGTGAGAAGTGATGTTGAACTGGAAGAGCCCGGTAACGTTTACACGATGCTGGGGCAAGCATTTTTTGCGAATGCAGAATATACCCGGGCTATTCAGGCTTTTGAGGAAGCTGAGAAAGTTGCGGATATTGACCCACAGTTAAGACGTCAGGCCACCTTCCAAAAAGCCTGGATCTTGTATAGAAATCAAGCTTATGAACAAGCACAGCCACTGTTTGAAACAGTTTATACCGGTTCAGCAAATTCTGAAACCGGACGTGAGGCTTTATTCTGGAGTGCTGACAGTTATTACAAAATGAATCAATTCAACAGCGCCGCTCAGCGATTCAGGATCTACACAGAGAACTACCCGGATTCTGATATGATGGGGGCAGCATTGTATTCGCTGGGATGGAGTCATTTTCAAATGGGGCAGTATGAACAGGCGGTTCAACCCCTCAGAGATTTCCTTGAAAATTATGAGGCACCGGAAACAGCTCTTTTCCCTTATGATACGGATGTGCAGTTAAGGATCGGGGATGCTTATTATGCCCTGGGTCGTTATCGCGAAGCTATTGAAAGTTATAATCGTGCCATTGGTGCAGAGCCCGGTGGAGATTATGCGATGTTTCAGGTGGCTAATAGTTACTACCGTGCGGGCCGAACCTTTGAGGCTGTTTCAAATTTCAGGAAAACCTTACGGATCTATCCGTTCAGCCGGTTACGGGAGCAGGCTCAGTATAACATTGCTTACATCTACCTGAATACCAATAACTACTCGCAGGCCATCGAGGAATTCCAGACTGTGATCAGCAAATACCCCGGAACAGAATGGGCCGCGCGGTCTCAGTATAACATTGGTGATGCGTATTATAATGCCGGGGAATACGAACGGGCGATTGCCGCGTACCAAAAAGTTCTGGATGACTATCCAAAAAGTAACTACATCATTGAGGCGATCGATGGTATTCAATTTGCACAGCTTTCAGCCGGAAGAACCGACAGCAGTTCGGCTATACTCGAAGACTTCCTGAGTGATAATCCTGCCAGTCAAACGGCTGATCAGCTTCGATACCGACAGGCACTGAATGTCTTTCAGCGTGGGGATTATGAAAATGCGATCGGGGAATTTCGTCAGTATTTAAGAGTGACGAACTCCGAAGAGTTAATGCCGGAGGCTTACTCTAACCTGGCAGAATCCTATCGACAAACCGGTCAGGTCGATGAGGCCATAGAAACCTATCGAACCATAGTGAATGAATTTCCGGAAAGTGAGATCGCATCTTCAGCACTTACTTCCCTGGGTATGTTGAATTACGAGAAGGGTGCTTATGCTGAGTCGCATGCCAACTATGCAGAATTATTTGAGAGTTCACCCAGATTTCGTCAGGAAGCTTTGGTTGGAATGGGTAATGCCAGCCTTGCCCGCGAGCAGATTGAGAAAGCAAAAGAAGAATTTGAATCTGCCCTTGAGATCAACTTAAACAGTGAATCAGCTAAAGCCGGTTTGGGTAAAGTGGCTTTAGAGCAAGGTAATTTTGATCAAGCCGATGAATACTTACGCCCCATAGCTGAAGAAAGCACAACGGAGGTGGGAGCTGAGGCGCAATTCTATTTAGGTGAGATCAATCAAAGGCAGGAACAGTATAACGCAGCCCTGGAAGAATACGGAAAAGTTCGGGTGCTCTTTGAGGCCTTCGATACCTGGGTTTCCCGATCGATGTACAACAGTGCTGAGTGTCATCTAAGAATGGGGAATCGAGGGGAAGCCGTTACCATTTTGAACTCCCTTATTGATTCTTACCCCGGAACGGAAGCGGAGCAAAGAGCCCGGGCTTTATTAGATCAAGCTGACCTATGATCAAAACTGTCAGCGGTGCCGGTTCATTAAAAGGATCTCTGCAACTTCCTCCAGATAAGTCTATTTCTCAAAGAGCGGCGATCTTTTCGTTGCTCTATGATGGTAAGTCGAGGATCAGGAATTATTCTCAAGCCCAGGATCCGCAAAGTACCCTTCGATGTGTTCAGCAGTTGGGTGCCATTGTAAAAGAGGATTCGGGAGACCTCATCATTGAGGGAAAAGGAAGGGATGGCCTTGTGGAACCAAAGCAGGATCTGGATTGTGGAAATTCAGGCACAGCCATGCGATTACTTTCCGGTGTATTGGTGGGAGCCGGTATATCTGCCAAATTGATCGGGGATGCCTCACTGTGTGGCAGAACCATGACGCGTATCATTGAGCCGCTTGAAGCTATGGGAGCCCATATTCTTGCACGGAACTCTGCTTATGCACCACTGTTTATCAATCGGGTTGAACCGTTGAGACCGATGGAATTTGAGCTGCCGGTTCCAAGTGCCCAGCTGAAATCCTGTATTTTACTGGCCGGTTTGTTTGGAGAGGAAGTAACCCGGGTAATTGAAACACTGCCTAGCCGTGATCACACTGAGCGGCTCCTAAATCTGCATCAACAGTGGGAAAATGGGAAAAAGATCATTTCTGCCAGTATTGCTGATGAGATCCCGGAACAAAGTTATACCATTCCGGGAGATTTCTCGGCCGCTGCTTTCTGGCTGGTGGCCGGTGCCATTCAGAATAATGCTGAAATGCTGATCGAGAATGTGGGATTGAACCCTACCCGAAGTGCTCTACTGGATATTTTGGGAGATATGGGAGCTGACCTTATCATCGAAAATGAACGCATGGAAGGAGCTGAGCCGGTCGGGGATATCAAGGTGAAAGGGTCGGATCTGAAAGCAGTAGAGATCGATCCTAAGATGATTCCAAATTGTATTGATGAACTGCCGATCCTTGCCGTAGCCATGTTATTTGCAGAAGGAACGTCCGTTATTTCCGGCGCTGAGGAACTCCGCCACAAAGAAACCGATCGCATCATGGCGATGTCTAAAATGCTAAAAGCTGTGGGGGCCAATTTTGAAGAACAGGAAGACGGCCTCATCATCCATGGAGATCCGGAATTTACCTTTCAATCTGCTGAATTCGAATCTTTCCACGACCACCGCATTGCCATGGCCTCCGCTGTATTATCACTTAAAGGAAAGGGTGAAAGCAAGATCAAAGATGCAGAGTCAGCTGCGGTTTCCTATCCTACCTTCTGGGAAGATCTCGAAAAAATGATGAATTGAAGAGTGATGAAGTAAATCGATAGTATCATTTAGCCTACTTCATTTCTTATCAATTTATCACCCACCACTTCTGACAATACGTCGGTCATTACGTCAGTATTGATACGCTCTTCAAAAGTTGGCATTGGTATTGCTTATCTACTTATGAATTTGAATAAACCATTACGCACATGGGAGATTTTACAGAATTTGGTATCGAAATTGAGCGGCACCTGTCCAAGCTGGGGAAGGACATTCAGCAGTTTGTGGAAAAAGTGGTGCCTTTGGCCAATGATGAAAAAGACTTTGCTCCCGATTGCGATATCCTGGAAAGTGAGGATGAGTATAAGATCATGCTGGATCTACCCGGACTATCAAAAAAAGAAATTGGGATCTCCCTGAAAAACAATGTGCTTACGGTGAAAGGTGAACGTGAGATTACTGCCGGAGACGAAGAAGAATTCAAGCGACAGGAACGACGACGTGGTGCTTTTGCCCGCGCATTTGCCGTTCCTCAGAATGTGAATGCAGCAGAAGTGTCTGCCAGTTTCAGAAACGGCGTTCTGACGATCGCCATGCCAAAGTCGGAGGCATTGAAGGACTCACAGTCCATTCCGGTTAAATAAGTTTAGTAATGAAGTGATGAGCAATAAAGTAGTCTTATAAAACTATCAGTGAGATTTTGAATGAACGAGTAAAGAATCAGAAAAACTTGCTTCATTACTTGATCACTCATCACTATAAAAAGAATATTAATAACAGTAAAAAGTAAAACAGAACAGACCAATGGGAAAAATCATAGGAATTGACTTAGGAACAACCAACTCATGCGTGGCCGTAATGGAAGGCGGTGAGCCGGTGGTTATTCAGAACAGTGAGGGTGGAAGAACGACACCTTCTGTTGTGGCTTTCTCCAAAGATGGAGAGCGACTGGTAGGTGCCCCTGCTAAACGTCAGGCGATCACCAACCCGGATAAGACAGTGGCATCCGTGAAGAGATTCATGGGCCGCATGTTTGATGAGGTTAAAGGAGAGACCAAGCAGGTTTCTTATAAAGTGGTAAAAGGTGACGACGGCACGGCACGTGTTGAGATCGAAGACCGTAAATATGCACCACAGGAAATATCAGCTATGGTTCTTCAGAAAATGAAGCAAACCGCTGAAGAATATCTGGGTGAAAAGGTAACAGAAGCTGTAATTACGGTTCCTGCATACTTTAATGATGCCCAGCGTAAAGCCACTCAGGAAGCCGGAAAAATTGCCGGACTTGAAGTGAAGCGTATCATCAACGAGCCAACCGCTGCTTCACTGGCTTATGGTTTGGATAAAAAAGATGATGACCAGACCATCGTTGTGTATGACCTTGGTGGTGGTACCTTTGATGTTTCAATTCTGGAACTCGGTGACGGTGTATTTGAAGTGAAATCAACCAACGGTGATACTCACCTCGGTGGCGATGACTTTGATCAGCGCATCATTGATTTCCTGGCAGACGAATTTAAGAAAGATGAAGGCATCGACCTTCGCAAAGATCCAATGGCAATGCAGCGACTCAAAGATGCTGCTGAGAAAGCCAAGATCGAGCTTTCAAGCTCACAGAAAACCAATATCAACCTACCGTTTGTGACGGCTACTGACTCAGGACCTAAACACCTGAATATAGACTTGAGCCGTGCCAAATTTGAGCAATTGGTTGATGATCTTGTAAAACGATCCATCGACCCTTGCAAGAAAGCGCTTGATGATGCCGGACTGTCAAAGTCTGATATCGATCAGGTCATTCTGGTGGGTGGTTCAACCCGAATTCCAAAAATTCAGGAAGAAGTAAAAGCCTTCTTTGGCAAAGACCCAAGCAAAGGCGTAAATCCTGATGAAGTGGTTGCCGTAGGTGCTGCCATTCAGGGTGGTGTGATGTCCGGTGATGTGGAAGATGTAGTTCTTCTCGACGTGACTCCGCTGACTCTGGGAATTGAAACCATGGGTGGTGTGATGACTCCATTGATCGAGTCTAACAGTACGATCCCAACCAGTAAGTCGCAGGTATTCTCTACTGCCGCTGACAATCAGTCCAGCGTAGAGATCCATGTACTGCAGGGTGAACGTGCCAAAGCTCAGGATAACCGAACCCTTGGCCGCTTCCACTTAGATGGAATTCCACCGGCACCACGAGGAGTGCCTCAGATCGAAGTGACCTTCGATATTGACGCAAACGGTGTGTTGAACATTACCGCGAAAGACAAAGGAACCGGAAAAGAGCAAAGTATCCGTATCGAATCTTCTTCAGGATTATCCGAAGAGGAGATCGAAAAAATGAAGAAAGCTGCGGAAGAGCATGCAGAAGAAGACAAACAGATCAAAGAGCGGGTAGAGAAATTGAATCAGGCCGACAGCCTGGTGTTCTCAACCAGGAAGCAGCTTGATGAATACGGAGATAAGATCTCTGATGAGAACAAGAAGGCTATTGAAGAGGCCGTTGAAAACCTAGAGAAAGCTCACAAAGAAGAGAACATCGACGAGATCGATGCAGCTATCGAAGCTGTAAATCAGGCCTGGTCCGGTGCTTCTGAAGAGATCTACAAAGCTACTCAGGAAGAAGCTGCAGCAGGCGGAGCCGCAGGTGCTGAAGGTGCCGGCGCTCAGGGCGAAACAGCTTCTGATAGCGCAGACAGTGGCGACGATGCCGTTGATGCCGACTATGAAGTAGTTGATGACGAAGACGACAAGAAGTAAGCTGAGTTTTCTCACTTACTCTCGATAAATTTAAGATCCCGCTTTGGTTTTCCCGGAGCGGGATTTTTTTGTTTGTGGAGATCAATGGAATAGAACACGGATAACGCAAATGTTGTGGATAGTCATGGAAAGGAAAGAAATAATCGTAAGCCTGCGAAAATCCGCTCAATCCGCCTAATCCGCGTTCCATTCTTCATGTCTTTCAGGTGCAACATTCGTATCTTTGAAGTATGAAAATTTTAGCCATTGAATCTTCTTGTGACGATACCTCTGCGGCAGTTTTAACCGACCAAGGAGTTCTATCCAATGTTATTGCCGCACAATCCGTACACCTTCAGTTTGGCGGAGTGGTACCGGAATTAGCTTCCCGTGCGCACCAGAAAACCATTACGCAAACGGTTCAGCAAGCCCTCGAAGAAAGTGAAACCTCATTGGATGAAATTGAGGCTATTGCCGTTACTCAGGGACCGGGTTTACTCGGTTCACTTCTGGTGGGAATTTGTTTTGCTAAAGGGTTGGCTTTATCAAGAAACATTCCATTGATCGGGGTGAATCATATGGATGCGCATATCTACGCTAATTTCATCGATCATCAGCCGGAGTTTCCGCTGATCGCCCTTACCGTATCCGGGGGGCACACGCAATTAGTTCATGTAAGATCTCCATTTGAACATGAGATCATTGGTGAAACCCGTGATGATGCTGCCGGCGAGGCTTTTGACAAGATCGGTAAGCTTTTGGGTTTGCCCTATCCGGCCGGACCGCATATGGACAGGCTGGCAAAGGAAGGTGATCCTAAATTTCACAAATTTCCACAGGCGTTACTGCATGAAGGGTTGGATTTCAGTTTTTCGGGTTTAAAAACAAGCGTACTGTATTATTTACAAGATAAGGACGAGGATTGGATACAGGAGCATTTGAATGATTTATGTGCCAGCGTATCCTTTGCCATTTCGGAAGTGTTGGTAAAGAAATTAAAGCGGGCGATCGAGCAAACGGGAGTGAAAACGGTATTGCTTGCAGGGGGAGTTTCCGCCAATTCCATGCTTCGGGAGAAATCCCTGAAAATGGCAGAAAAAATGGGAGTGCAATTTTACTCTCCAAAATTAAGCTACTGCACCGATAATGCCGCCATGATCGCAATCACCGGAAAGATGAAGGCTGATCTGGGGCTGTTTGATGATCTGGACCTGGTGCCTTTTTCTTCACTTTCGTGAATTAAAAATTCAACATTTTGAATCTTTAATTTTGAATTCGCTGCGTAGCTGCGACAGCCAGTTGGTCTGCTCGCTCGTTCAACTCAATACCAGCATGTCCCTTTACCTTCACCCAAACAACTTCATGTGGCTCCATGGCTTTTAGCATATCCTGCCACAGCTCTTTGTTCTCAACCGGTTTTTTGTTGGATTTACGCCACCCCCGTTTTTGCCAGTTTTTGATCCATCCTTGTTGGAATGCGTTTATGATAAGGGCACTGTCACTGTGAATTTTTACCAGGCAGGGCTTTTTGAGTGCCTTCAATGCCTCGATCACTGCCTGCATTTCCATGCGGTTATTGGTGGTTTGAGGATGCCCTCCCGAAAGTTCTTTTTCCGTTCCATTCCATTTTAGAATAGCTCCCCATCCACCCGGACCGGGGTTTCCGCTGCAGGCTCCATCTGTATAAACAATGACTTCAGGTTTGTTAGACATACCGTTGTGTGATCTGATTCAACTTTTGCTTCATATTTCGTGCAGCCTCTGCCACATATTCAGGCCAATCACCTTCATCTTTGCCGGCATAGATGATTCCACGGCTGGAATTGATCAGTGGAATGCCTTTATGATTTCGTAAGGCCTTTTCAAGTTCCGAAACTGATCCGCCCTGAGCTCCAATTCCGGGGATCAACAAGGCTCCTTCGCTGTGATAGGACAGGACAGATTCCGATTCCTCTGCCTGTGTGGCACCAATCACCATGCCCAAGTGGGTGGTGGCGGATGTAGATCTTTTAGCAAGCTGATCGGCTATGAACTGAGCCATAAGGTCAAATCCACGAAATGGCTTTTTGAGAAAATCATCAGCACCCGGATTTGAGGTAAGGGTGAGCACGTAAACTCCCTTCGACTCATTCTTGGAAAATGCTTCCAAAGTTTCAAATCCCATAAGTGGATTCAGGGTCACTGCATCCACGTCAAATTCATCCCAGAACGCTTTTTTATAGTGTTCGGCTGTGGAGCTGATATCACCTCTCTTGGCATCGGCTATAATGATCTTGTCACTTGGAATATGCTCAATGACTTCTTCAAATACTGAAAGTCCATTGGGACCCAATGCTTCAAAAAAACCCAGATTAGGCTTAAAAGCGGCACAGTATTCGGAAGTGTAATCGATCACTAATTTGCAGAAATAAGAAACTTGTTCTTCAGGGCTGTCAAACTGATCTTTTACGGATTGGGGGAGAAGTTCCAGGTTAGGGTCTAAACCCACACATAGGGTAGAACCTGTATTCGAAACAGATCGATGTAATTTTTCGGAAAAGGTCATAGATGAAAATTTTTGAGGAAGATAACATTTCTGAAATCCAATGTTTTGGGTTGTGAAGAATTCTGAGCTTTGGCTAACTAAAGAATTGAACGCACATGAGGTGGATTGTGCGGATCTTCGCTGATTAGTTGTAAGAAAAATGTGACAATTTAAAATCCGCGCCCAACTGCTGGATCAGCGTTATCAGTGTTCCATTCAATTATGTTTACAATCAAGATATAGTTGGCACTCTTGTATATACTTGTAAAAACGTTGGGCTGAGTAATTAAATTTTTTAGCTTCACCCATCATTATAATCTAATTCAGTACCTATGAAATTGTTTGAAACTGCTTCCACTTTTCTGAAACTAACCATGATGGTGTTAATATTTAGCTCCGCCTCTCAAATGGTATTTGCACAGGATGATAGTGCAGAACCTGATTCTACCGATAAAGAAGAGCTTAACGATCTGCCACTGGAACCCGGCAGGGAGTTTTCCTTTGATCTGACAGAAGGTTCGTGGATATCACTGGATGTGAGTCCTGACGGTGAAACCATAGTTTTCGACTTTTTGGGAGATCTGTACACTATGCCCATATCAGGCGGTGATGCGACTCAGATCACTAAAGGGATGCAGTTCGATAGTCAGCCCCGGTTTAACCCTGATGGCACGAAGATCGCTTTCATTTCTGATGCCTCAGGCGGGGAAGGGGTTTGGATCTACGATGTGGAAACCGAAGAAACGGAGCAGCTTACGCGTGGTAAGGACAATGAATATCAGTCGCCCGAGTGGACACCGGATGGTAAATATGTGATCGCCTCTAAGGATGATCCCGGTAACCATAAGATCTGGATGTATCATATTGATGGTGGTTCAGGGACTCCTTTGGTCGATGAACCCGGAAACCTGCGCATGACTGAAGGTGCTTTTGGTCCTGATGATCGTTATGTGTGGTTTTCAAGACGATCCGGAACCTGGAATTACAATGCCTCCCTGCCTCAATATCAGATCGCAACCTATGACAGGGAAACCGGAGAGATCACCAATCAAAGTAACCGTTATGGATCATCCTTCCGGGCAACTTTATCAAACGATGGAAAATGGCTGGTGTATGGTACCCGACACGATGAACACACCGGTTTGGTGAAACGTGATCTTGATACAGGTGATGAGAGCTGGCTGGCCTATCCGGTTCAGCATGATGATCAGGAGTCGCGGGCAACACGGGATGTACTGCCCGGAATGTCCTTTACTCCGGATAATCAATTTGTGATCACATCTTACGGAGGTAAGATCTGGAAGCTACCCATAAATGGTGGGGATGCCCAAGAAATTCCGTTCCGAGTAAAAGGGACGATCGAGCTTGGTCCTGAATTGGACTTCGATTATCCTATTGAGGATACACCACAATTCGAGATCACTCAGATCCGGGATGCGGTTCCTTCACCTGATGGGAGCAAGATCGCATTCACTGCATTAAATGAAATTTATACCATGGAGCTGCCTGATGGCAAACCACAAAAGCTGGTGAATTTGGATGAAACACAGGCTCAACCCGTATGGTCGCCGGATGGAAGATGGATCGCTTTTGTAACCTGGACTCCCGAAACCGGAAAACTTTATAAGGTTCAGCCAAATGGTCGTAGACTTCAGCAACTGAATGAAGAAGAAGGAGTTTTTCAGGATCCGGTGTGGAATAATGATGGAAGCCGAATTGTAGTGATCAAGGGTCAGCCTCAGGATTTTAGAAATGCTACACAAAGATCGGCTTTTCAGGGTACAAGTGACCTGATCTGGATCGATGCCGATGGCAGTGAGAATAATTTCATTACCTACACCAATGGTCGCTCAAACCCTCATTTTATAAAGGGAACGGATCGAATTTATCTCTCCAGCTGGGGCGGTTTGTCATCAATCAGGTGGGATGGAACCGATGAAAAGGAACATCTTGAAGTGAGCCGAAGCGGTGGAGGAAATGCCTCGTGGATACGCATGGCACCCGAAGGAGATCAGGCGCTTGCACAGATCGGAACGGATCTATTTGTTGTGACAGTACCAAAAGTTGGAGGGGAGGCACCGAACATCAGAGTGGGTGGATCCTCAAGTTCATTTCCAAGCAATAAACTGACCGATATTGGCGGACAATTTCCGGCCTGGAGCTGGGATGCAAATCGTATTCATTGGTCCATCGGGAATGCCCATGTGATCTATGATCTTGAAGACGAGGAAGCATATCAGGATAGCGTTGAAGCTGCAAAAGAGATGGAAGCTGAGGAGGAAAAATCTGAGGCTGATGATGAAGGTGAAGATGAATCGGAGAAAGATAAAGAAGAAGAAAAGAAAGAAGATGAAGGCTACAAGCCTCTGGAGATCAAGATAAGCGTAATGGCCGATCGGGATATTCCTGAAGGAGTGTTGGTGCTTCGCGGTGCAACGGTGGTCACTATGAATGATGATGAGATCATCGAAAATGCAGATCTTGTGATCCGAAATAACCGGATCATTGGAGTCGGTGAGCGAGGAGACGTTGATGTCCCTTCAGGAGCTGAGATCAGAGATGTTTCTGGGAAGACAATTATTCCCGGGTTTGTGGATACACATGCCCATTTCCGTCATCCTGTGAACCTGCATCGTGGCGAATTTTGGAGTTATCTGACGAATCTGGCATATGGTGTTATAACTACCAGAGACCCACAAACGGCTACTACGGATGTATTGACCTATCAGGATCTGGTTCATGCCGGAAAACTGCTGGGACCAAGAGTGTACTCAACCGGACCGGGTGTTTTCAGCAGTGAAAATATCAAAGATCTGGATCATGCCCGGGATGTCATGAAGCGATACAGTGACTATTATGATACCAAAACCATCAAGATGTATGGAGCCGGTAACCGTGAGCAGAGACAGTGGATCATTCAGGCAGCCAAGGAAGAGCAATTAATGCCGACAACGGAAGGTTCTTTGGATTTTAAGGAAAACCTGACTCAGGTCATTGACGGTTATCCCGGGCACGAGCATTCTTTCCCTGTGTTTCCACTTTATAAAGATGTGATCGATCTCACAACCTTTTCGAGAACGGTTTATACTCCGACTCTTCTTGTAGCATATGGCGGTCCCTGGGCAGAGAATTATTACTATGCTACCGAGCGCCCCCATGATGAGGTGAAGCTTCAGCGGTTCATGCCACATCATAATCTGGATGAACGTACCCGGCGCCGAAATGCGGGCTGGTTTATGGAAGAAGAACATGTGTTTCAAGAACAATCTGTGTTTGTGAAAGATCTGGTTGAAGCCGGTGGCCGGGCCGGAGTGGGAAGCCATGGTCAGTTACAAGGCCTGGGTTACCATTGGGAACTTTGGGCGATGCAGTCGGGTGGTATTTCAGAACATGATATCCTGAAAGTAGCCACCATTCAGGGTGCTGAAGCCATTGGTTTGGATACCGACCTTGGAACTATAGAAGAGGGTAAATTAGCTGATCTGTTGATCCTGAACTCGAATCCATTGGATGATATCCGGAATTCGAAAGACCTGGCATTTATTTTAAAGAACGGGTATATGTACGAAGCCGAAACCCTGGATGAAGTATTTCCAAATCAGCGAGAATTACCGACCTTTTGGTGGCAGAATACCGAGCCAATGAATGTTCCCGGAGTAGAAAAGTAGTGTTAAGGTGTGAGAGTGTTACCAAATTTTCTGCAGGTAACGCTTTAACACCTAAGCACCGAACACTAAAGTACTGTCTCGGGGTGGACTTCCTCAAAACCGTGAGGCGGACGATCGAGTGTCCAGGTCTCAAAAAAGAAATGGCGTTCTGTATTGAATTTCTTTCCATTAATGCTGAAAAAGCGAAAATGGTCGGGCACTAATTTTTGCAGAGGAAAGAACATTTCGCGATATACATTCTTTTGTGAATACATTAACAGATCAAACCCATTCCTGGCCGGCACTTTGTAAAGGGTCATATGACCGGTCTCAAGTGCTTTCTTGAGGGTCTTTTTATGTGAGTTTTTTTTTGTATTCAGATCTGAAATATCAAGATCGATCATATCTTCATTTGAAAGTACTAAA
Organism: Gracilimonas amylolytica; assembly: GCF_002911695.1. GTDB lineage: Bacteria > Bacteroidota > Rhodothermia > Balneolales > Balneolaceae > Gracilimonas > Gracilimonas amylolytica. The sequence continues at coordinate 48,242 of NZ_PQBS01000004.1, read as the reverse complement.
GCTTCATTTAGATCGATAGCTTCTACAGCATCCTTAATCGAGAGGTATTTATTGGTATGAGTAAATATCTGTATATCAGGGAAGGCCATTTGCAGGGCATTGAGCACCCGATCGTAGGCCTCCAATACGTTTAAACCAAAACGCTCTTCATTCAGATCGGTTCCCGAAAAATAGAAACTGGAAAATGTGGGATCCGGCTTCATGAAATCTTCCAGTGAAGATTCCATCTTCTTAGGGTTTACAGGAGAGTCCTGATCATCAAGTTTGTTAAGACGTTGATCGTGATGGAAGATGAGTTTGAAGATGTCTGTTACCATAGGTAAAATTACTATAATCTGTTTTCAATGTTTTTATAAAGATCACTGACAAAACCCTCATGCTCAGGCTTCATAAATACACTGCGTAGTATGGTCACATTCTCTGAATCTGCTTTGAATTCAGGATGAAGGCGAGTGAATGTCTTGGTTGGAATTCGGTAGAGGGAGAGATAATATGAGTGGTCGTTCATTCCCCGGTCGAAGATCTGTTTTGAGAGAGAAGAGATCTCTGAAGTGGAATAGGCAGTGGCAGGGAAATACCCAAGTATGTCAAGTTCAGGTTTTTTGAAGGCTTTTAATTTAGAACCGGAGTTTGTCAATTCGTACATCTTAAGAGCAGCTTTACGGCACTTGGTAAGAATTGGGCCAAATCCTTCCTTTTCCTTCAATGGAAACAGTTGTAGGGTAGTCCAAAGAGCCACAGCTGCTGCCCCTGCCCGTGAACACTCCAGGCTAATTTCCCCAAGATGCAGATCTTCGGAAGTGAAATAAGTGTAGGGGGAATCGTGCTTGTAAAATTTACCAACCGAAGGGTCTTTAAAAAGCACACAACCACATCCATAGGGCTGAAGACCATGCTTATGTGGGTCAACTACAATACTGTCGGCTTCCTGCATAAACTGCCAGGAGGTTCCGTCAATTAGATCCGAATTCATCAAGGTTCTGAAAAAGCCACCGTAAGCCGCATCAATGTGAATACGAATACCATGTTCCCGAGCCCATGGCAGTACCTGATCGAGAGGTTCAACTTCGCCAAGACCGGTCGTGCCAAGTGTGACGACCATCGTGCCTATCTGATCTGGATCAATAGCATCAAGATCAAAATACCCGTCTTCAGAGACCGGTACCTTAATTCCTTCAACCCGTAACACAGAACACATGCGTTCGTGTGTGTAGTGGGACTGATCCGAAAAGGCGATCTTCTTATCCGGATGAGACTCACGGGCGATCCACAAAGCCTCCAGGTTGGCAATAGTGCCACTGGCAGTCAGATGGCCCAGGTAGGTATCTCCGTATCCAAAAAAATCAGCAAGTTCAGCAATGGCTTCTTTTTCCATTTCTGATGATGGCGGTCCACCATCCAGCGCGTGATTATTTGGATTGATGGACATAGCCATTGCATAGGCTGCCCAGGATAGTGGGTGAGGTGGTTTGAGCATTTGTCCCGCATAAACGGGATGCTCAAACGGGTAATTCCCTTTAAGCCGCTGAGTTAACCGGTCAAAGACTTTGGCAGCCTTTTCGTCAGAAAACTGTAGAGTTTCGTCAGGTTTCCAGGCACCATAAGAGTTGATCCACTCATTAAGCGATCTAAGACCGGTTTTCAGAGACTTTTGTGCTTGGGGATCCATTAGTAAAGGTTAACAGAAATACCTGCAGAAAGCACTTGTTTCAACTGAATTTCACGTGAGAAATCGTTGTCGTATCTAAGCTCGAATTGAAATGAAGCACTGATCAGGCTATTGATCTTTCCAACCAATTCATTTCCCCAAACCACATCGGTTTCATCAAAAGGGATCAGGAAATTAGTGAACGTTTCGACAGCACTGGTATATAATATATTTTCAAATACCTCTTTCTCATAATATATGCCGGTCGTTAAACCACCCTCAGATCTGAAATTCTCCCCGGGATCCAGGCCATATTCAGGAGCCAGTTCATCTTCTGTTACAAAAGTTTGTTTAAGTCCAAGACCAGCCTCAAATATGATAGCAGGTGCCGGTTTGTAGGAAAGACCCACGCTTTCTGATAGATAACCCGGAGCCATAAAGCTTGAGATTCGAACATCTGCTACATTTGGGTCAGCTGTGTACTCAAAACCGTCATCGAACTGGGTTCTGAAAGCAATAGTCGCATAGCTCGAAAGGGTACCGTCTTCCCTGAACTGATAGTTGAACCTGTTGGAAATAGCGATAAGGTCATCGGTTTTGCGTACGCCTTCATCTTTAACTTTAGATTGTCCGTATTTCAGATTTGTTCTGAAACCGTAACTAAATTGATCTTTTTTATACATCAGTGTAAATACGGATGAAGCTGTTCCACTCAGGGTACTAACACCACCCTGAGACCAATTGTTGTAAGCAGCCTGGGAGCCGTTCAGGTTTGCAACCCAGGTCTGAGTCCAGCCACTCAGGGTATCAGGTATGGAGATATTTTGAGCCTTAGCTTGTGTACTGAAAACCACAAGTAGCGAAAGGATAATTAATTTATGGGTCGTGTTATTCATGATTTTTTTGTCGTTAATTTTTGAAAAGAACCGCTTCTTTTAGTTTTGAATCTTTGAGCATTACTTCAATGTGTTCCCCGGGTTTTGTTGGCACAGTCATTCCAGTCAGGTCTGCAGATAACGGGTATTTTCGGTGCCCCCGATCAATCAGAACTGCGATCCTGATAGATTTTGGATCATGGATCGAAGCTACAGCTGATAGTGCTTCAAACATGGTTTTACCCGAAAAGATCACATCATCCACAAGTATCACTTGTTTGTCACTGCAGTCCGGCAAGGTACTTCCAGGGTTATTGTCCGCAATGTTATAATTGTGGACGGTCACATTTTCCTCAATGATCGCAGAAATGTCAGCAGCGATCTCTTTGGCTGTTGTCAAACCCCGTTCATTCAGTCCGATAATAACCAGGTCTTCCCCGGTAGATGATTTTTCCAATATCTGAATTGCCAGGCGTTTTAATGTGCGAACAATTCTCGCCCGGTCCATCAAAGTAAATTGTTTGCTCATAGTCTGTATTTTAAATTAAACCAAAGGTAATGTTTTCTATACTTAGTGTTAAAATCATTGTCAAAAATATGCAGAGAAATTATTACCTTAACAGTGTTAACCATAACCGAAATGAGGGAGAGGTATGAAAAGAGGAATTGGAACATTATTAGTTGGGATGACAGCCTTTGCCGGAGGTATTTTGGCCGGCTTGGTGTTATCGCCTAAAAGTGGACGAGAAAACATTAAGTGGGTAAAAGATCAAAGTGAAGATACCAGGCACTGGCTTGAAACAACCGGTCGAAAGCTCAAAGAGGATAGTGAAAAAAGAATTGACCGTTTTTCTGAAGGGATCAAAAAATCCATGAAAGATTCTCTGCCTGACCTATATGAAGCGACTGAAGATCTGGACTTCTCAGAAGATGAGGAGATAGAAGAGATCACCAAACATGGTTGATGCGGGTTTCCAATATTCGGAAGCTTTTCTTCAGTGGATCTGGGAAAATGGGTTGTTTGATACTAGCGGTTTGAGAACCGAGTGTGGCAAAGTAGTGCAGATCCTTGATCCGGGGGACCTTAATGCCACGGATGGACCCGATTTTAAGTTTGCCAAAATTGTTATTGACGATCTGGTTTGGCATGGTGATGTTGAATTACATCTGAAGGCTAACGATTGGTATAACCATAATCATCACCTTGATGCTAACTACAACAACGTGTTTTTACATGTGGTTGCTAACGGAAAGGTCAGCGAAGTAGAGTCCCAAAACGGTAGCAAGCCATATCTACTTAATTTAGGGAGGTATCTCTCCTCAAACTTAAAGGTCTTTCTGCAAAGCTTTGAGAATCAGTCGGATTTACCATGTTCAGGAAATGTTAATTTTATTTCTGAAGAAGTATTTCGGGAGCAACTGGATAAAGCACATTCAGAATATCTGGAAAAGAAGGCTGACGATATTCTCGCTATGTATGATCCGGAAATGGTACCCTCAAAGGCCTGGAAAAAAGCACTGATCCTTTCAGTGTGGGATGGTTTGGGGATCGCGCACAACCGGGCAGCGATGAAAGTTACCGGAGAAAGATTGCTTGCAACCTGGAGTGGCGAGCGAATCGATTTGGGGGTCGATCTTGCCATGAGGGAGGCCGGGTTAATTGAAAGTTCCGACCTGATCTGGAACTTAAAAGGGGTGAGGCCTGCAAATCATCCAAAAATAAGGATCAAGCAAGCGGTTCAGATATCATATGAAATATTAAACACACCCTTTGAGGCCTTTCTGAGTAAGGATGGCAGTCAAATTGACCTGTGGGATAAATGGGGTAAACGCTACAATTTAGAGCGCTCATCCAGAATGAAGATCTTATTCGGGACCGTTTATCTGCCATCACTCTATGTGTTAGGAATGTTGTTTGCTCATAACACTTTGAAGGCGGAAGTTCGCACAGCCTGGAAAGAACTTAAAACGCCAATTCCAAAATCATTGCTGAAAAAATTTAATACACTGCCGTTGAATGAAAAACATTATAGCAGGAAATTAGGTGCTATCCATCAATTAAAATCATATTGCAGGCCCAGAAGGTGTTCAGAATGTTTTGTTTTAAAAAATGCGATTCAGTCTTGATTGCTTTTAAAGTGATTTCTATCTTTGGAGTCTGTCAATGACATGAAATGCCCGGTCGTCTAATGGCAGGACAGCTGGTTTTGGTCCAGTCAGTGGGGGTTCGAATCCTCCCCGGGCAACAACATTTATGAAAGGATGACTGTAAAGCCATCCTTTTTGTTTATTGATCAATAATTGGAAGATCATATCTTCACAAATAACCTGAATCGAAAGCCTGCAAAGTGGACACTCCCCTGGCGATATTTTCCGGCACAAGTAACCCGGCTTTAGCAAGAGCAATTGCTGAAGAATATGGGACATCATTAGGTGATGTAACCATAAAGAAATTTTCTGACGGCGAGCAATACGTTAAGTATGAGCAAAGCATCAGGGGGGAAGATATCTTTGTGATTCAATCAACTCCTCCTCCCGGTGATAACATCATCGAGTTGTTGTTACTGCTTGATGCTGCAAAGCGGGCTTCTGTTAAGCGAGTTACTGCGGTTATTCCATATTTTGGATATGCCCGGCAGGACAGAAAGGATCAGCCCAGGGTGTCGATCGGTTCAAAACTGATGGCGAACCTGTTGGTACAGGCCGGTGCTGATCGAATTCTTACAATGGATCTGCATGCAGCACAGATACAAGGTTTTTTTGATATCCCGTTGGATCACTTATATGCCAGCAGGGCTTTTATTGATTATTTTACCTCAAACCCGATTGACAATCTGGTGGTAGTTGCACCGGATGTTGGAAGTCTGAAAATGGCAAGGGCTTATTCCAAGAAACTGGATGCAACCCTGGCGTTTATTGACAAAAGGCGGCCAAAGGCCAACGAATCAGAAATCATGAATTTGATCGGTGAGGTAGAAGGAAAGAATGTGTTAATCGTCGATGATCTGATCGACACTGCCGGAACACTAACAAATGCTGCTTCAGCTCTTAAGGAAAGAGGAGCTTTGAGCATTAAAGCTATTTGTACACATCCGATCTTATCGGGACCGGCATTTCAGCGAATCGAAGATTCGCCAATTGATGAGTTGTTAGTAACTGATACTGTTCAGCTGCGCCAGCCTTCCGACAAGATCAAGGTGCTGAGCGTTGCGAACATCTTTGCTGAAGCTATACAACGTATTCACACTAACGACACTATCAGTGCACTGTTTGATAATTAATGATTAAGGTAAACGCATTATGGCATACCCAGAATTAGTAAAACTTGAAGGAACAATCAGAGAGACCAGTAAGCAAGCCAATAAGGCGCTTCGCGAAGAACTACGTGTTCCTGCAGTACTCTATGGACCGGAAGTTGAAGAGAATATCCATTTTTCTGTAGATGAACTGGAATTAGAAAAGATCCTCAGAAAACCACAGACCAAGCTTCAGGAACTTACCGTAGATGGTAAGACCTATAAAACGCTCCTGAAAAGAACGGAATTTGATCCTGTTACGGATCGCATTGTTCATGCCGATTTTTATGTGCTTGCTGACAAGCATAAGGTAACACTCAGGGTGCCGATCAAAATTACCGGTAACGCAAAAGGCGTTGTTGAAAATGGTGGTCGTGTGTTCAAACCAATGAATTTTGTGAGAATTCGTGTACTTCCTGAGGCTATTCCGGCAGAATTTGAATTAGACATCACACCACTGCAAATTGGCCAGTCTCTGCATATCTCAGACCTGGATCTGGAAGGAATTATTCCTTTGGATGATATGAGCAGAACGATCGTAACCATTCGTCCTCCAAAAGGAGCCGACTTCCTCGAAAACCTTGTGTCAGGTGTTACGGATGAGGCTGCTGAAGAAGAAGTGGCTGAAGGTGAAGCGGTTGCTGAAGGCGAAGAAGTGGCTGAAGGTGAAGCTGCTGAAGGCGCAGAAGGTGATGAAGAAGAATCAACTGAGGAATAGATCCAAAGTTATTCACTAACATAAACGTGTTCCGAAACCATGTCCATTATTGTAGGATTAGGAAATGTTGGACAAGAGTATGATGGAACACGCCACAATATAGGTTTTGAAGTTGTTGATGCATTAGCTGAGACGCTTTCTATTACATTTGGCCCGGGTGACGGGCCTTTTGTGGTTGCAGAGGGCAGGCACAGAGGCAGAAATGTTATTCTGATCAAACCCACCACATACATGAACCGAAGTGGGTTGGCTGTGCGAAAAGCTCTTTCAACATATAAAACTGAAATAGATCATTGCCTGATCGTTTATGACGACCTCAACCTTGAGGTAGGGGATGTCAGGCTAAAGGCCACAGGCAGTGCCGGTGGCCATAATGGTATTCAAAACATCATTGATCTGTTGGGGAGCCGAGAATTTCCCCGTTTGCGTTTTGGGATCGGAAACGATTTTCCAAGAGGAAAACAGGTCGATTTTGTGTTATCACCATTTAAAAAAACAGATCAGAAGTATTTAGAAGAAGGCTTGCAAAAAGCCCATGATGCCTCACTATATTTTGTACGTGAAGGCATTCAGAAAACAATGAATCAATTTAATTAACCATAGGTCTCTTAACCGACTTATTGAACTTTAACTACGTAACGGGAAACAATGGATAACATAATCTATTTTATACCGGTGGCCGGAGTGATCGCACTTCTGTACACCATCTTTAAAACATCCTGGGTATCAAAACAGGAAATTGGAACAGAACGCATGGAGCGCATTAGCAAAAGTATTGCAAGTGGCGCCATGGCCTTTCTTAAAGCCGAATATCGCGTACTGGCCATTTTTGTAGGTGTGGTAGCTGTACTTCTTGCATTCAGTGCCGACCCTACCACTTCCAGCTGGATGGTAGCCATATCATTTGTTGTAGGAGCTATTTGTTCCGGATTAGCCGGTTTTATTGGTATGAAAGTTGCCACTAAAGCTAATGTCAGAACAACACATGCAGCGCGTACAAGCCTTGGTAAAGGTCTTGAAGTTGCGTTTGCCGGTGGATCTGTTATGGGTCTTGGTGTAGTTGGCCTTGGAGTTCTTGGATTGAGTTTGCTGTTCATCATCTTTGGAATGCACTTTGGACTTGAAGGAGCCGGAGCCGTAAATAAAGTACTGGCCGTTGTAACCGGTTTCTCATTTGGAGCTTCATCCATTGCTCTGTTTGCACGTGTGGGCGGTGGTATTTATACCAAAGCCGCTGATGTTGGCGCTGACCTTGTAGGTAAAGTTGAAGCCGGTATTCCTGAAGATCACCCTTTAAATCCTGCAACCATTGCAGATAATGTGGGTGACAATGTAGGTGACGTAGCCGGAATGGGTGCTGACCTTTTCGAATCTTATGTAGGTTCAATTATTGGTACTATGGTATTGGGTGCTGCTTTTATTGCGGGTGCCACTATAGATGGTGCTGCATGGGCAGATGCCTTTAATGGTCTTTCCGCTGTGATCCTGCCATTAGTTCTGGCAGGTGTTGGAATTCTGACTTCCATCATGGGAACCTTCTTTGTACGTGTTAAAGAAGGTGGTGATCCACAAAAAGCCCTTAACCTGGGTGAGTTTTTGTCTGCTGCTGTCATGTTGGTAGCCTCTTTCTTTATCATCACCTGGATGTTGCCTGAAACATGGACATTCAACGGTGAAGTATATAGCAGTACCGGTGTATTCTGGGCTACCATCTTTGGATTGGCTGCCGGACTTTCAATTGGTCTTATTACAGAGCATTACACAGGAACCGGAACTAAACCGGTATGGTCTATTGTGAAACAATCTGTGACAGGTTCTGCAACGAATATTATTGCCGGTCTTGGTGTGGGAATGATCTCAACGGCAATCCCGATCATCATCATTGCGCTTGCAATTATTGGTGCCTACGAATTTGCCGGTCTTTACGGTATTGCGATCGCGGCTGTTGGAATGCTTTCTAACACTGGTATTCAGCTGGCTGTTGATGCTTATGGCCCGATCTCTGATAACGCCGGTGGGATTGCTGAAATGGCAGAACTTCCAGGAGAAGTACGAGAGCGTACTGATAAGCTGGATGCTGTTGGTAATACAACCGCGGCAATTGGTAAAGGTTTTGCCATCGGTTCTGCGGCTCTTACCGCATTGGCCCTGTTTGCTGCGTTTATTACAGCCTACAATGCTACTCATGAAACCCAATTGATGGGCATTGATATTACTTCCCCATCTGTAATGGCTGCGTTGTTTATTGGAGCGATGTTACCGTTCCTTTTCTCAGCACTTTCTATGAATGCTGTGGGACGTGCTGCTATGAGTATGATCGAGGAAGTTCGTCGTCAGTTCAAGGATATTCCTGAGTTGAAGAAAGCTTTAACTGCCATGAACAATAATGAAGGCAAAAAGCTGGCAGACTGGTCAGAAGAAGATCGTGCTGCATTTGAAGCGGCCGATGGAAAAGCTGAGTATGAGAAGTGTGTTGAGATCTCAACAGCTGCTTCTATCCGTGAAATGGTTCTTCCGGGAACCTTGGCGGTTGTAGTACCGGTATTGTTTGGATTTGTACCGGGCTTCATCAGTGATGACCCTACGCTGGGTGCTCAGATGCTGGGTGGGCTTCTCGCCGGTGTAACCTCTGCAGGTGTACTTATGGCTCTGTTTCAGTCTAATGCCGGTGGTGCCTGGGATAACGCCAAGAAGATGATCGAGGAAGGCGTGACCATCGACGGTGTTGAATATGGAAAAGGCTCTGAGCCTCACAAGGCCGGTGTAGTTGGAGATACGGTTGGTGATCCTTTCAAGGATACTTCCGGTCCTTCACTGAACATCCTGCTTAAGCTGATGTCAGTAGTAGCTCTTGTAATTGCTACTATGATCTAAAGCTTAGTCAGCTAAAAATTTAAACCCCGTGCATATTTTATGGACGGGGTTTTTTTATGCTTTTAATATCTGAAGAGTGTGTTCCAAAAAGCTTCGCCATAATTAAAAGCTAACCAACCAAAAGAGAAAACACCAAAACCAAGCGCAACCCAGGTATAGGTCTCTACTTCATCAAAGCCATATCGGAAGATCCTGATCCCGGCTAATCCAAAAAAGCTAAACCCAAAAAGCAGACCGGATAGGCCACTTATCCGTTTTCTTTTCTGATTCTTTTTATGTTCTTCCTTTGAGGGTATTTTTATTTTCATGGTACAAAATTTAATCCCACATCTTTCCCTTCCCGTAGCCTCACGATGCATCCTGAGGCTGCGGGAAGGGTATAGGGTAATTTTCAAAACACAGCATTTTATCAGCTACAAAAGAACCTTTTAAACCTGAAATACATTATAAAAGATACAATCGCAATAAAAACAGGAGTACCATTATGGCAGCTAAGAAAATATTGATGATCGTTGGAGACTATGGAGAAGACCTTGAGATCATGGTGCCGTTTCAGGCCTTGCAGATGGTTGGGCATGAAGTCCATGCCGTCTGTCCTGATAAGAAAAAGGGAGATACCTGCCCAACGGCCGTTCATGATTTTGTAGGAGATCAAACCTATAAAGAACTGCAAGGGCATAATTTTACGCTCAACTATGATTTTGACAAAGCCGATCCGGAAGATTACGATGCCTTGGTTCTGCCGGGAGGGAGAGCTCCTGAATATCTCAGATTGAATGATGAAGTGGTGTCTAAGGTCAAACATTTTCTGGATGAGGATAAACCGATTGCAGCCATTTGCCACGGCCTACAGATATTTGCCAGAACCGGTGGGATAGAAGGGAAAACACTGACCGCTTATCCGGCCTGTGGTCCTGAAATGGAGGCCTGTGGGGCTAACTATAAAGAGGTTCAGCCTACTGAAGCCGTAGTTGATGGAAATCTGGTAACCTCACCGGCATGGCCCGGACATCAAAAATGGCTGGCCGAGTTCCTGAAGGTATTAGGAACCGAGATCAAGCATAATTAGAGAAGAAATAAATTAATGTAGGGACACAAGATCTAGTGTCCCTACATTATTATTAATTACAAATCATTAAACGTCGAAGTCGATGCCCTGAGCCAGTGGCAAAGAATCACCCCAGTTCATGGTATTGGTTTGGCGACGCATGTAAGCTTTCCAAGCATCAGAACCGGATTCACGTCCGCCACCGGTTTCTTTCTCACCACCAAAGGCACCACCAATTTCAGCACCGCTGGTACCAATATTGATATTGGCGATCCCACAATCAGAGCCGCGGGCACTTAGGAAGGTTTCAGCTTCACGCATATTCAATGTGAACATGGCTGAACTGAGTCCTTGTTTTACACCGTTATGCATGGCAATAGCTTCATCCATGTCTTTGAACTTCATCAGGTAGAGAATTGGTGCAAAGGTTTCTTCCTGAACGATCTCATAGTGATTTTCAACTTCTGCTAAAGCCGGCCGTACGTAAAATCCATCTTCTTCAAGAACATCGCCACCGTAGATGACTTTACCGCCTTCTTTTTCGATCTCTTTCAATGCATTTTGCATGTTGTTGATGGCATCCTGATCGATCATTGGCCCAACCAATGTGGTTTCCTCCAAAGGATCACCGATCGTGATGTTGTCATAAATATTCATCAGTCGTTCTTTAACCTGATCATATACTGATTCATGGATGATCAAACGACGTGTGGAAGTACAACGCTGACCACAGGTTCCCACGGCTCCAAATACGGTGGCACGTATCGCCATTTCGATATCTGCATGTTCAGAAATGATGATGGCGTTGTTTCCACCGAGTTCAAGGATCGTTTTACCTAATCGGGATGCGACCGTTTTTCCTACCTCTTTACCCATACGGATAGAGCCGGTAGCCGAAATAAGTGGAATACGGGTATCTTCGGTCATCCATTCACCTACCTGACGGTCTCCGGTTACCAGGTTAAATATTCCTTCAGGAAGATCATTTTCCTTCAAAACTTTAGCGACGATCTTCTGAACTGCGACTCCGCAAAGAGGAGTTTTCTCTGAACCTTTCCAGATCATCACGTTACCACAAACGGCAGCAATCATAGCGTTCCAGCTCCAAACGGCAACCGGAAAGTTAAAGGCTGAGATGATGCCAACAATTCCAAGTGGATGCCATTGCTCGTACATTCTGTGTTCAGGACGCTCACTATGCATGGTCTTCCCGTAAAGCATGCGCGACTGACCTACTGCAAAATCACAGATGTCGATCATTTCCTGAACTTCACCCAAGCCTTCCTGATAGATCTTACCCATCTCATAGGTAACCAGTTTTCCAAGTGGTTCCTTGTATTCACGTAATTTTTGTCCGATCTGACGAACGATCTCTCCACGCTGGGGAGCAGGCATGTTACTCCAAACCTGATAGGCTTTTTGAGCTTCTTCAACCACGCGGTCATATTGTTCTCTTGACGTGACGCCAACTGTAGCGATCTTCTCACCATTAGTAGGGGTGAAACTGCTGATGGTTTCCTTGCTTTCAATATGTTTGCGCCCTGTACTTGTGCCAGGATTAATGCCTTCAATTCCTAGTGTTTTCAGAAACTCCATAGTCATAATTTTTTAGCTGAAATTTCAATAAAGATAGGGAAGTATGCTGACAGAAAACAGAACGCGGAAATCAGTTTAAACACTGTATTCTGTCTTCTGAGTTCTGTATTCTTAAAACATGAGAAAAGCATCGAACAACGAGATCAAGTTATTACGAAAACTGAACCGTAAAAAGTACCGTGAAAAAGAGCAGCGGTTTGTTGTTGAGGGAGAGCGGGCCGTTGAGCAGGTGGTTGAGAATGGGTTGATTGAGATGGAGGCGATTTTTATTGGAGAAAGGTTCGAGGTTCAAGAGGGAAGGTTCAAGGGTCTCGAGGTCTGTGTTTTAGAGGATGAAGTTTTTACTGAAGTGGCGGATACGGATAATCCACAGGGAATTTTGGCGGTTTGTAAGATGCCGGAGGAAATTCAGCTCGAAAAATTAGCCGTAGAAACCGGCATTATTGTAGCGACGGATGCCATTCAGGATCCCGGAAATATGGGGACTATTCTAAGAACAGCAGCATGGTTTGGGGCAAAGGCTTTGATAGCCGGAAAAGGAAGTGTGGATGTCTATCATCCCAAGGTAGTGAGAAGCACGGCGGGGGCTACGGGTAGTATCCCCGTTTTAACGGGTGATCTTGAAGATATTGTTAATGAACTTGAAAACTCAGGTTGGCAAGTGATGTTATTGGATGGGGGGGAATCGGCTGAGCCTTTAAGATCGGTTCAACCCACAAAAAAGACCATTTTGGTTGTGGGCAATGAAGGGAATGGCATTAACAAAAATTTGTTGAATTCAGGAAGAAAAAAAGTAAAGATCGAATCCGCCTCCGGACAGGACAAAGTAGAAAGCCTGAATGCTGCTGTAGCCGTCAGTATTGCTTTGTGGAAGTTGCACTCACGGTGAATGTATCTTCTAGTTTCTATGAGTGATGTAAAATCGATTTGTATTATTGATTTTTTTTTTAATTATTTGCTTACTCCTAAATTAATATAATATCAATAATTAGGTGGTTAAAATGAGTAAATTAAACAAAGTACTTCAAACATTGTTTTGCACTATAATCATTATTTCGGGTGTATTTATATTTGCCCAACAGGATGCAAATGCATTTAGGACATGTGATGATAGAAGTTATGGGGGAGAAGAAGATCCGAATACATATGAATGTATAAAGCAACCGGTAACGGTTGATTGTTTTGTTTGTATTGCAAAACCTATTGAAAATTGAATAGAAATAGCACTAATAAAGCCACACGAAGAGTGTGGCTTTATTAATATAAAATAGGCTTTTATGAGGAACCTTAAAATACTCCTTCTCTCAATTTTACTAATGTTTATTAGCTGTAAGGATAGAGAAATAAAAAATGAGGTATTTGAGTTTGAGGTAGTGAAAGAATTTACTTTAGACGAAGCGGCCACCAGTAAATTATTTTCTTTTTATCCACGTGCCACTTCAGCTAATCAAAGTGATATAATTGGTTTTTCGAATACAAAAAGTCCTGTAGGTATAATTTTAGTTGATTATGACGGTAATTTTATTGAACAGATAGGTTCAGAAGGAAGAGGCCCTGCTGAAATTTTATCATCACGCTATTTCGGTTTTAGTCAAAATGACAAAACTTTGGCAGTAAGGGATAACAGCTCAGCTCTAATAAAAAAATTTAATCGAAGTAATGATAGTGTAGAATCACATGAGGATCATTTTAAAGATGGGATTAACATAACTTCTAACATCATGACCCAATGTAAAGACAGTTGGTATTTAGGTGTTAGTTTTTATCAAGAGGAAGATCAGGATTCAGTTAATACCATCGGTGTTTTTGATTCTGATTTTAGATTAGAAAAAACTTTTGGCTATTCAGATCCTTTTTTTCAAGGGAATAAAGATGTTTTAAAAAAACCAATACTACACGTTAACTGTAATGAAGGTTTAATTTATCTAACACATTATAAAATACCGTACATTCAAATTTACGAATTAGAAAATTATTCATTAAAACACAGAATTGATTTTAAACCTGAATCCTTTAAACTTTCTGATGAGTTTATAGAAATGATATATGACAGGGAGGCTTACCATGAAATGTTAGTAAATGAACAAAGTTCTTCTCTTTTTGTGTATGACAATGAAGAACATATTGTTTTGATTTTTAGACAGGCTACAGAAGATTATTTTGAGTCTAGAAATTTCAATGATTTTATACATAGAGCAGCAATTTACTCAAAGAAAAATTATTCATTTATTGGTGAGATTTCTATAGATGGAATCCCAATGGGGTCAACTAAAGAAGGGTATTTGATCAATATGCTCAATGAGGATCAGGATGAGTATAGAATACAGTTGCTAAATGTAGTTAGTAAATGATATGAGAGAAATGAAAACTACCATATTCTTTGGTTTGTTAGCTTTAGGGTTTCTTTACTTTGTGTATATAAAATATAATGAAGCTCCCCCACCGATAACTATTATTGATAAACCGCTACCGGAAGAGCTAAGCGGATTTACCAAAGGAAATAAAGATGCGAGTTTTAAAGTGTACAATTTTTTTGATTATTCATGCCCTTACTGTAAAGAATCAGAGAGAATTTTATCAAAACTACAAAATGAGTTTACCCGGAAATTTCAGATTATCCATGTACCAATACCTTTAGCAGATGATAATTCAGCCACATATCAGGCGGCTGCTAATTCTGTATGCTATTATGGGCAGGCAAATGATTTAAAAATGCATAAGTATCTTATGGAAAATCAAGACAGCTTGCAGGTAGTGTCAGATAGAAATATTGATCAGATTCCGTTTCTTAAGACGAAATATTTAAAAGAAATTCAAGAATGTATGGATGAAGGTAATTTTGAAAATACTTTGTCAACAAATAAACTAATTGTAAGAGAAATAGGAATTTCTTCAGTTCCAGTTACAATAGTAGCAGGGGAGATATATGTTGGATTACAACGCGAACAAGATTACCGAAATATCATAAGTAAGCATCTTGTTAATTAGAATATCGAATCAGCTCCCGGACAAGAAAAAGTAGAAAGCCTGAATGCGGCGGAGGCGGTAAGCATCTCTTTATTTCAGTTATCAGTAAACAGGGTGTTTTTTAATTTGATCGTTGAGTTAGGGTCGGCCACCTTCTGCTAACTGCTAACTGCTAACTGCTAACTGCTAACTGCTAACTGCTAACTGCTAACTGCTAACGATAATAATTCTCTGTTAAATCCGATTTGGTCGTTGCAAATGTTTCGGTCATTAGCTTTATTTCTACAGCCACTCATTATTCATCTACTTACAATGGCTGACACATACCTTCTCACAATTAAACACTCTCCTCTATGCCTAAGAAGAAAGAGAAGAAGATCTTCGTCCTTGATACCTCCGTTTTACTCTATGATTATGAAGCCGTTCGCAACTTTGAAAAGAACGATGTAGCCATTCCCATTACTGTTCTGGAAGAGTTGGATACCTTTAAGAAGGGTAATAATGTGATCAATCTTCATGCCAGGGAATTCATTCGCTACCTGGATGGAATATCCGATACCAACATGCTTCAAAACTGGATCCCATTGAATGGCCGGTCTCATGGCAAGCTGCGGGTGATCACCAATCAGCAGAGTTCAATGGATGCGACGAAGGTGTACGGCTCCGATAAAAATGATCACCGGATCATCAATGCGGCTTTGCATCTAAAGGAAGAAAATCCTGACCAACGTGTCATCCTTGTTTCAAAAGATATTAACCTGAGGCTGAAGGCCCGCGCTCTCAATCTGGAAGCGGAAGACTATGAGACCATTCGGATCAAGGATATTGAACACCTTTACCGGGGGAAAACGGAAATTGAAGTCGATAATCCGGCTACCATTGCAAAGTTCTATGAGGACGGGGCTATAGATCCTGAAGACTTAGGTCAAAAGGATCCATCCTGCAATCATTATTTTATTATGAAGGGACACGGGGCGTCGGCATTAGGCTGGTATAATCCGGCCTCAAAAATGATAGAAGTGGTAGATAAGGTTCAGGCTTATGGCATTCACCCTAAGAATGCTGAACAGACTTTTGCTTTGCATGCCCTTCAGAACAAGAAAGTGTTGTGTACCACCATCACTGGAGCTGCCGGTACCGGGAAGACCTTGCTGGCGCTTGCTGCTGCATTAGAGCAGCGTAGTGATTTTAAACAAGTATATATGGCCCGGCCGATCGTACCACTCAGTAATAAAGACCTGGGTTATTTGCCTGGTGATGCCAATCAAAAGATCGACCCTTACATGCAGCCTCTTTGGGATAACCTGAGTTTTATCAAAAATCAGTACAAGGAAAGCAGCAAGCCGTTTAAGAAAATCGATGAGATGCTGCAAACCGATAAGCTCCGGATCGTACCGCTGGCTTATATTCGTGGGCGCAGTTTATCGAATGTGATCTTTATTATAGATGAGGCTCAGAACCTGACTCCTCATGAGGTCAAAACGATTATCACCCGGGCAGGGCAAAATACGAAGATCATCTTTACGGGAGATATCTTTCAGATCGATACACCATACCTTGATGCTCAGAGTAATGGGCTAAGTTATCTGGTTGACAGAATGCACGATCACGACTTGTATGCACATATCAATCTTGAAAAAGGAGAAAGGTCGGACCTGGCTAATTTAGCCTCAAAACTTTTATAGGGTAACAGGTGAATGCTCAGAGGTTCACGGAGCAATTAGTATCTTACTCTTAATGCCTAATTCAGCATTAATGGTCTTTCGAGGGGCTCAGGAAATCAACCTGAAATCTGAAGTGGTTGGTTTCGAGTGCCATGATATCATATAGGTCTTGAACCACCTGAAAGACAACTTTAGGTGCTCCGATAATGGTAGTGGAGAGGTAGCCAACTTCAATGTCAACATCATATTGGGCGAGGTGCTCCAGCAAGTCTTGTACTTTTTCGATCGGATCTTCTTCAGATAAAGGGATGTAAGTTAGCTGGGCAATTGTTCTCATAGGAAAATAGGCTGGTATTATTTGATGCTTGAATTGGATCAAAGATAAGGCAGAAGACGTAAAGAGGCTAAAAAAACCTTTATTGCTTGATGGGAGCTTATTTGTCATATTTGCCCCAAGGTTTAATCATAACGACTGAAGATATATGAAAGATCTGTTCAAGGAATTTAAAGAGTTTGTATCACGTGGAAATGTGGTGGAATTAGCCGTTGGTTTGATCATGGCTACCTATTTTGGGGCCATAACAAAGTCGTTTGTGAATGACATTATCATGCCACCTATTGGATATCTGATAGCCGGGGTCGATTTTGCCGAACTTAAATGGCAGATCGCTGAAAAAGTTTTGGCCGATGGAACCATCGAGGCCGTTACGATCAATTACGGGGCTTTTATCAACACGATCATCACTTTTATCATCGTTTCTGCCGCTATCTTTTTTGTTGTGAAGAGCTATAATAGGTTCATGAAAAAAGAAGAAGCCAAGCCTGAACCGGCTCCTGCCAAACCATCAAAGGAAGAGGAATTACTTACAGAGATCCGAGACCTTTTGAAAAGATCTTAGCGACCGATCGATACATTCATATTCCAAATACACTAAACCCACCACTAACCAATGAGTAAGAAAGACACGTTCACTCCCTTTGTATCTGCTGAAGATGACCTTCCACAAATAACTGTAAAGGCCGTAATACTCGGCTTTTTACTATCTGCGATTCTGGCCGGGGCCAATGCTTATTTGGGTTTAAAGGTTGGGATGACGGTTTCTGCATCCATTCCGGCGGCTGTGATCTCCATGGCAGTTCTAAGGTTATTCAAGGAATCCAACATTCTGGAAAATAATATTGTGCAAACAGCTGCCTCAGCCGGTGAATCATTAGCCGCGGGTGTGATCTTCACCCTTCCGGCACTAATTCTGCTCAAATACTGGCTTGATTTTCCATTTATGGAAACGGCCGCGATTGCGATGTTTGGAGGAATTCTTGGGGTCTTATTTACCATTCCGCTTCGGCGTGCCCTGATCATTGAAAGCGAACTGCAATTTCCGGAAGGGGTCGCAACCGGTGAGGTGCTAAAAGCCGGAACCGAAGGGGGTAAAGGGATCAAGACGATCATTCAGGCCGGTGTGGCCGCTGCTTTGTTTAAGCTGAGTCAAACCGGATTAAAGATCTTTGCCAGTTCTGTTGGGGGATCTGTAAAAGCCGGAAAATCAATTTTTGGGATGGGAGCGGATCTATCCGTTGCCTTATTAGCAGTTGGATATATTGTAGGATTGAATATCGCGGTTCTGATCTTTGCGGGGGGACTCATATCCTGGCTCTTCGGAATCCCCATCTATATGGCTGTAACAAGCCCCGATGAGATCGCTGCCATTGTCGGCGCGGCAGAAGGATATGATGCTGCATTGGCTATCTGGAGCGAAAAAATCCGCTACATGGGTGTTGGAGCGATGGTCGTTGGAGGTGTATGGGCTCTCATTTCCCTGGCAAAGCCATTGGTTGACGGGATCAAATCATCTATGGCGGCCGTTAAAAAACTCAAGAAAGGTGGCGGTGACAGTATTCCAAGAACCGAACAGGATACTCCTATCAATATTGTGATCTGGGGGGTATTTGGTTTGGCGATTCCGATCTTTATCGTATTCATGTATGTGATCGACATTGATCACTTGTCGGTCAGTTCAGGAGCTTACTGGACCGCGATAACCTTTGGTGTGGTATTTTCTCTGTTTGCCGGATTCTTATTCTCATCCGTGGCCGGTTATATGGCCGGTTTGGTAGGTTCATCGAATAATCCGATCTCCGGGGTTACCATTGCCACGGTTCTCGCAACCTCATTGTGCCTACTGGCCATTTTGGGCGGTGAGGTTGATTTTGCAGCTGACCTGGAGAAAGCCAAAAGTGCGGCGGCGGCAGCTATTATAGTAGGAGCGATGATCGCTTGTGCGGCAGCCCTGGCCGGGGATAATTTACAGGATCTAAAAGCAGGTCAGATCGTAGGGGCTACGCCATACAAACAACAGATCATGCAGGTTGTTGGGGTTGTAGCAGCCGCCATTGTGATCGCTCCGATCTTAAGTCTTTTGTTTAATGCCTACGGTTTAGGGGGAGTATTTCCAAGAGAGGGAATGAACCCGCAGGAAATGCTGACGGCACCACAAGCCACGCTCATGCAATCGGTTGCAGAAGGCGTGTTTGCCCGAAACCTGGAATGGCCAATGATCATAATAGGAGGTTTGATCGCGGTGGCAATCATTATTCTCGATCAGATCTTAAAGAGTAAAGGGACAGAATTCAGGACGCCGGTATTGGCTGTAGCTGTAGGAATCTACCTGCCGGTTGAGCTCTCAGTCCCTATTTTCATAGGAGGTATGATCGCTTGGAGTGCTGCCAAAGTGGTGGCTAAGCGGGCGAGAACCGAAGGTGAGGATGTTATGGAAGCAGAAAGTCAGGCTGAACGAAAAGGACTCTTATTCTCATCCGGATTGATAACGGGTGAAGCCTTGATCGGTATCATTCTGGCTATCCCGTTTGCTCTGTTCGAAAGTACGGATGCCTTACGCATTATGCCGGAGGGCATGGAATGGCTGACAAGTTTACTGGGAATAGGTGCGGCTATTTTCTTTATGATGTGGCTCTACAAAGTAGCCGTCAAAAAAGGAGATTAAAGAACCTTGTTAATTAGCTTGTGTACATTTAAAACATATGGTTGAAATCACCGGTGGAGCATTCAACGGCGAATCCCTGAGGACCTTTTAATAGGTTTCAGGATTCAAACAGATCTCACTTATCAAGGCTGACCACTTCAACTGCTGTGGTCAGTTCCCTGCCAAGAAATCGTTCAGCCAGTTCGTGAAAACGCTGAGGGCGGTCACTTACATAACACTGAAAGTTTCCGCCTTCTGAATTCAATAGATCCATCTCTGTCAGTTTTTGTTTAGCAGAAGCAGCAATAGATTCAGCAGAGTCAATGATCTTTACGTCTTTGTTTTTTAAGACCGAGGGTATGGTTTCTTTAAACAAAGGATAGTGGGTGCAGCCAAGGATCAGGGTTTGAATGCCCGAATCATCAAAATGATCTAAATAATGATGTAAGGTCTGGATGGCTACATCGTTATCGATCCATCCTTCTTCAGCCAGTGGTACCAATAGCGGACAAGCTTGCTGATTTACTTTGATGGTGGTATCAAATGCATGAATGGATTCTACATAAGCTCTTGAATTAACGGTTCCAAGGGTACCGATCACACCTATGTTCTGATGATCAGGCATTTGGACGGCGGAACGGGTTCCGGCAGTGATCACATCCAGTACCGGAATATCACCGGCTGCCTGAATGATCTCTTCTTTGGCGGATGCCGAAACCGTATTGCAGGCTATCAGGATCATCTTCACACCCTTATTGAGTAAAAACCGGGTGATCTCTAAGGCATAAGCGCGAACCGTCTCCTCAGACTTAATACCATAGGGAACACGTGCCGTGTCCCCAAAGTAAATGATATTTTCATGAGGCAGCGCATCAATAACGGCTTTTGCGACAGTCAGTCCCCCGATGCCGGAGTCAAAAATACCAATTGGAGCTTTCTTTAAATCTTGCAAAGTTTGAAGTTTGTGGAATTAATTATTCATGGAAGGTATTCAATTCTTAAATCTTAATTCAAGCCTTTGTACTTTGTTCCTATGAACAAAATTATCTTACTTTTTTCTGTTTTATTTTTAGTTAATCATTCTTTGAAGGCTCAGTCTGAGGCCGTGATCGACACACTGCAGGGTGAACTTGAGGACATTGTAGTTGTGGGTTACGAAGGGAACCGAAGCCTGATGGAAACTCCCGGTGCAGTTTCTAATATAAAGGCAGAGCGCATTTCAGGCTTTGACGAAAGTTCGATCGTGTATGGATTGAATGCGGTGCCGGGTGTGAGAATTGAACAGCGTGCTCCGGGCAGCTATCGAGTGGCCATTCGGGGAAGCTCGCTTCGCGCTCCATTTGGAGTTCGTAACGTAAAGATCTACTGGAATGATATCCCGTTTACCGAACCATCCGGAAGCACCCCACTTAACTTGCTGGATGTGATCAACATGCAGGAGGCTGAGATCATAAAAGGGCCTGCCGGAAGCATCTATGGGGCCGGAAATGGCGGGGCTATTTTGTTTAACAGCCGGCAAAGCAGTGCTGATCGTATTGGTGTTGGAGCCATGATCGGTTCATACGGAACGAACCGATACACGGCATTTGCTGAACAGCAAACTGACCGGGCAAACCTCAGGTTTAACTACTCAAATCAAAGCTCGGATGGATACAGGGAGCAGTTGTTTTTGGAAAGGCAAACTGCCGAGCTTTCAACACGTTATCAGCTGAATGACAAGCAGATCCTTAAAACGAGCTTTTTGTATTCTGATCTTTATTACGGTATACCCGGCGGACTAACCCTTCAACAATATCAGGATGACCCAAGTCAGGCGCGCCCCGGTAATCCTTTCGTATTAGGCAGCGTTGAAGCCAATGCCAGCATCGATCAGCAGGCATTTCTTGCGGGAATAAGCCATGATGTTGAAATAACCGAGCGCCTGTCAAACCTGACGACTTTGTACGGCAATTTCAGTGCCTTTGAAAACCCCTTCAATCTCGACTATAAGAAAGATAGCAGGAAATCAGGCGGAGGCAGGACCCGGTTTTATTTCGATACGGATCTGGGTGAGGTCAGAACCCGTTTTACGTTTGGGGGCGAATATCAGGCCGCCAATTATGCCGCACGGAATTACGAAAATACCGGCGGATCCACCGGCGCCTTGAATTTTGATGATGAGATAAAAATTCAGTCGTCTCTTCTATTTTTGAATACGGAAATAGATCTGCCGGCAGATTTCTATTTGACAGCAGGTTTAAGCTACAATCGGCTCACGTATAATCTGAACCGACTGGTTACGAATTTACAGGATGATGTACCGGGTGTTGCCGAGAAATCCTTCGATCCTGAGTTCATCCCAAGAGTTGGTTTGTTAAAGAAATTTTCTGAAGCATTATCTCTGCATGGCAGTATCAGTAATGGATTTTCGCCACCCACCATTGAAGAATTCAGGACCAATGAAGGCAGTATTGCTCTGAACCTTGAAGCTGAACAAGGGACCAATTACGAACTTGGTTTCAGGGGGAGTTTTCCGAAAGTGAGATTTAGTTATGACGTAACCGGTTTCCTTTTCAAGTTGAGTGAGACGATCGTTCAGCAACCATCCGATCGTAATTCAACCGTAGTATTTGAAAACACCGGAGCTACCGATCAATATGGGCTTGAAGCAGCTACAAGCTGGCGGATCGTACAAAACAGAGATCGGTTCATTGAAAGCCTAGATTGGAATTTATCCTACAGTTATCATGATTTCAGTTTTGTGGACTATCGTAAAGAGGGGGAGGATTATTCCGGAAATGAGCTCACAGGAGTGGCTCCTCATTCACTCAATTCCAGCTGGCAACTGGATACCTCTACAGGGATATACGTAAATCTGAATTATAATTTCACGGACGAGATCCCTCTTAATGATGCGAATACAGTGTACTCTGAGGCTTATCATCTGTTACAAAGCCGGATAGGGTACAGGGTGGGATTTTTTGATAGCATGAACCTTGACGCCTATTTCGGCATTGATAACCTGCTGGATGAGACATACAGCCTTGGCAATGATCTGAATGCTTTTGGTGATCGATTTTATCAACCGGCAGCTCCTCGTAACTGGTTTGGCGGACTGAAGGTAACTGTTGATCTGTGACCAACACTCTATCAAATTGCTGCTTATGCTCTACGTGGTATCGAAAGGGTAACATCCCTAAAACTTACGTGCCAGTACCACAGTTTCCTTAAAGGTCTTGTTCTTTCCGCTGGTACTGTTGTAAGCTTCAAAAAGCACGATGTAGATCCCAACCCGGTTCCTGCGATCATCATCGGTGAGGCCATCCCAGATCAGGGAGCCTTCAAAGCCAGCAGGGGTTCCGTCAGCAAGTTGTTTCACCTGTCTCCCGTATCGGTCAAAGATGCGGACTCTTAGCAGATAATCTGATTCATCAAGTTTGTAGTTGATGAACAGGTTGTCGTCGAATCCGTCACCATCCGGTGAAAACGGGTTAGGGGTGAAGGTCAACCCGGTATCTTCAGGTTTAGCACCCGCTATTTGATAAATTGAGTTTTGTTCAGCCGGAGTGCCACCGTTTACCCGCGTACTCGAACTCCAGTTTGTGTCATCATTACTCGGTCCGTTGGGGTCGATACGCTCCAGTGAGATCCCATCTGTATCAAAAAGATTAGGGTTGTGCCAACTTTCCTCATAGTAAACCGAATCGATGGTAATTCCGGTACTGTCAGCAATATAGACGGCATCATCGGATGAAGCTAAACTCAAGCTGGACCGGTCGGTTCTTAGTTTGAATTCATCGGTAGATTCAGTGATCTCGAAAAACTCTGCCAGCCGGCTATTGACGAAATCGGTAGCCTGATCTTCCGCATAGATCAAAACGTATCCGTTAGACGGGATCCATTTGTATTGTGAGTTAACGGGGTGTATGGTTCGGACCTCTTCGTTTTCATCGGGGGCATCATGCAGGAATATCCCTTCAAGAGAAATGGCATGATCCGAACGGTTATAGAGTTCGATGTATTCGGTTTGATCGGGCAGATTATCATCAGAATCGGCCAATGGGTCGAACATGATCTCGTTTATAACTACTGAACCGGGGGTAAGGGGTTGTGAAACCTCGATACTCAGTTCACCGCTGGAATTACCCCGATAATCCACCAAACCCGAAATAGAGAGGATCAAAGCTTCACCGGAACCTGCGTTAGCCGTTTCTGCGATGAGTTGATTCCCATTGTTTGGGTCGAAATCATAGATCGACAATGGATTTCCATTCAATGTCATTGTGGCATTATCAGGTATTACAAATTCAGAGAATACCAGTGATATTCGGTTGTTCTCTATGGTTTTTGCAAAAATTACCTGAGGAGGCTGCTGATCGGGTTCAAATACAGAACTTTGGTTTCCGGCGGAGTTTCCGGACTCAGAAATACTGCTGCTCCAATTGTTAGGATCGTTGGAGGCAGACAAGGGATCTTTTCTTTCCAGTGATACACCGGGCGAGTCGCCTCCCCAGGTATGCTTGTAGTTCAGGCTGTCGATCACCATTCCCGTTTCATTTTTAATGACTACAACATCCTGGTTATCATTCAGTGAAGGGAAGCCCGGCAAATAAACAGCCTCTCCATTTACCATGTTGGTTGTTAGTGCCTTAGCGACTGAAAAGTTTTCAGCATCTGTCAGTATCAGGTATTCTCCACTTCGGATCTGTGTTCCCAAAGGAAGAATGGTAGAGTTGGCAGCATCGGCAAAGGACCAGTTACTTAAATCAAAATTCTTGCCACTTTGGTTGTAGAGCTCAATAAACTCCGGAGAATCACCGGTTAAGCGTCTGTAGAGGATCTCATTTATCACGATATCACCGGGCAAGGCGTTGGAGTATTGGGTGAACTCGATCGTCACAGTTTCACTGCTTTGCAGGTTGCCAAAAATATCAGACTGTGCCTGAACGGTTACAGTATAAACTGAACCATCAGTCATAGCGGATGAAAGGGTGATAGTGATCTCATTACCATTCGTTTGCTGAATGTCACTGATCCCTATATTTGGAGAGGTGCTGTAGTTGGAAGGAACCGTCGCAAAGTCTGAGCTGACCCGTTCGTTATATCGGATCCTGAGCATGTTTGTCCCAACTGTAAATCCATGGGTAATGACAGGAGGATCATCATCTGTGGGGACTTCGTTTGGGCTGCCCGGAGTAGCCTGATTGGAGGATGGTGAATCACTCCAGTTTTCAGAAAATGTGGAAGGAGCCTCCGGATCAAGTCGTTCCAGTGAAACCTGATCTCCGCCCCAATTAGAATTATAAGTCAGGGAATCGATAAGAATTCCGTTTTTATCCCGGATCACGATATCGTCTGCTCCGTTGTTGAGGGATGAAAAAGAGGTGCCGAGTACGATCAGATGTTTATCCGGGAACCTTTCAAATAACGTGCTGTCAGGAACGAGGACCACATAACTTCCCTGAATCAATTCTGTGGGAGAGTTGGTGATCGTACGACGGGTGCCGGTGTTATCATTCAGGGTCCATCCGGTCAGGTCGAGATTCTTACTGCTTTTATTGTACAGTTCAATGAATTCAGAATAATCAACGGCGGGATCATACATGAACTCGTTGATCACCACATCTCCTGAATCGGCCTCCTGAATATCAATGAGAAAGAAGGAGTCAGAAAGGGAAGGCGCAGAATTACCAAAGATATCCTGCTGATTTTCGATGATGATTTCGTACGTGGTTCCTGTGTCTTGTCTTGGTAATTCACTCTCAAACAGAATGGTGACCGTATCAGGTTCAGAAAATGTAACTGAAGCTATATCAGGGATCTGATCATCGATCTCAGCCGGACCTTGAAGGGTGTAATTTGAGGGATTTTCTGCTGTGGAATTTTGAATACGCTCGTTGAATAGAATTTGCAAACGGCTGTTGCTAAGGACGGTGAGTTCAGATATTTCAGGGGTATTAAGATCATCAGTGATCATATTTTCGATACCCGGGGTGGCCAGCTGTGGTGAAGGAGAAGGTCCCCAATTTTCACCATATGCCGGAGAAACAGCCATACTTCTGCGCTCAAGTGAGACCTTGATCCCTCCCCAGGAATTATCGTAGGTCAGGGAATCGATCAGAATGCCGTCAGCGTTTCTGATCACAATATCATCGGGTGTGGTGCTGTTCAGGTTGGCAAAAGCAGATCCCATTACTAGCAGGTTTGCATTCGGGAAAGAGGTATTAATAGTGCTGTCAGGGGCAAGGACGATCCGTGAATCCGGCAGTAATGTTCGTTGTTGATCGGTCAGGGCCCGCCTGTTTCCGGAGTTGTCGTTGAAGGTCCAGTTTTGAAGGTTATAGGCACTGTCCGTGGCATTATATAGCTCAATGAAATCAGTAAATCCGTCGGCAGGATCATACATGAATTCGGTTATGAAAACATCACCGGAATCGGCCACTCCGTAGTCTATGACAAACAGAGACCGGGTTATAGCTTGACTTACATTTCCAAATAGATCGGTTTGATTCTCAATGGTCAACTCATAGGTTGTGCCTTCCGGCTCACCGGGAAGGTCACTGCTCAACTGCAGCAGCACGCTATTCGGTTCGGTGTATGTGATCGACTGAATGTTTACGCCCGGGTCCGTAATGTTATCAGCCTGAAGGGAATAATTCGAGACAAGGGTTGCCGGACCCTCCTGAATTCTTTCTGAATAAAGCAGTTGAAGTTCCGATCGGCTTATGAGGTTAGTTTCCGTGAGTTGAGCCGGTAAATTATCGGTCTCAACGACGTTTGAGTAACCGGGGGTACCAAGATCGGGAGAGGGAGAATCACCCCAGTTTTCCTGAAATAGGGATGATACAGCAGGATCCCGGCGTTCAAGGGATACATTCTCACCACCCCAGCTGTTGGTATATTCCAATGAATCTGCCATGACACCTTCTGAAGTAAAAAGTCTTACCTGATCTGAGGTGGTACTGTTAAGATTTGGCAGAGAAGCCTGTACATAGTAGGCCGGTCCAAAGGTGTTGATCAATGCCGAGCTATCGGGAGTAATAACGGCAAAACTGTCAGGATAAATAACCAAGTCAGAAGCGGAGATCGTGGTAAGGGTGAGTTCATCACCGACCTGCCAGTCTTTGAGGTTCAGGTATTTTCCTGACAAGTTACGGATCTCTACAAAATCGGTAGCCCCGGCGGGCGGGTCTTTCATAAATTCATTGATAATGATATCTCCGGCGGCAAAGGTATCAAACAGGAAGAACTCCTGAGTGGTGTTGGCATTGATCGTCCACCCGTTTATACTTTGGAGGGCATTGATGACCAGATTGTACGGGCCGGAAGACAGAGGGCTGATGAGGTCTAACTGGATCTGATTCGCCTGGGGTTTCGTTATGCCGGTAGCCGGATCCAAAGGGGAAGTATTTGTGGAAAAGTCAGAAGGTTGAACCGAATTCAGGTCAACCTCTTCACTGAATTCGAGTACCAGCTGTGAATTTGTAACGATCGTAAGGTTGGTGAGATCAAATGGGTTCTGAAAGGTGAACTCAAAGGTGTCGCCAGCACTGTTTCCAAAGATATCTGTGAGAGTAGATACCTCCAGGTTCCAGGTGCCGTCATATTCACTCAACTCACGGTCAAGAGTCAGGGCAACAGTATCTGCAGTTAATTGAGTAGCTGAGGTGATAGTTGGAATCGGCGGAGTGCTTGCCCCCGATGCCGGGTTCAGGCTCAGGCTGTAGTTGCCGGCACTCTCTGCAGAGGCATTTTCCAACCGCTCTGAACTTACCATAAGCAGCGTGAGTGGGTCACTTGGTAACATTTCATTTATTTGGGGTGCTTCCACATCTGCCGAAACCTCATTAGCCGTTCCCGGCGTGCCAAAATTTAGGTTGGGAGAATCGCCCCAATTTTCCGGGTAAATAGAGGCTACTGCAGGATCTCTGCGTTCAATGGCTACATCAACGCCGCCCCAGTCACTATCATAATAGAGGGAGTCAGCTATCATTCCGGTGTTATCAAATAACCGGATCTCATCATCCCCATTATTCAGGGCCGGGAGTGAAGCCAGTATGTAATTCGCAGCACCATAAAATACATTGAGTGTGGTTGTATCTGCTGAAATGACCGCATAATCATTTGGTAAAAGAGGCGTATCTGTTGATGCAATGGTGGTCAATGAACCATTATCTCCAATTTGCCAGTCTTTGAGGTTTAGATATTTTCCAGAAAGGTTACGGATCTCCACATATTCGGAGGTACCCGTTGGAGGATCTTTCATGAACTCGTTTATCACAACATCACCCGGTGAGAAATCATCATAAACGACCACCTGAAACGTGGTATCTGTGAGTGTAGTTGAACCGGACAGATCATCGATCCCTGAAATATTAAGACTGTTAATGCCACCCGGTAGCGGGTTCGTGAAGCTCAGCCTAAGTGATTCAGTACTCAGCGAATTAATTGATTGTGGATTAACTGAGCCCGGTTGCAGAGTAAAATCTGTAGTTTGAACCGATGCGGCATCATAAGCCTTGTTGAAACTGATATCGATCTCAGTATCGCTTATCAAAGTGACGTCAGTGACAGTTATGGGCGGAATATCGATCTTGAAGTCGAAGGCAAAACGGTCGGTTCGGGTAGAGGTATAGGTTGTCACAAAGCCAAAATGAGAAGCTGTTGTGAAGGTGTTATCTAACCCGGTGGCCTCTTGTACCAGGATGCCCGTATATCCCGAGGCTATCTCAAGGATCCAGTTTCCCGAGGCATCGCGGGTGACTTTTACTCTGTAATCTCCACCACCGCTTATATTTGTCGTACCGGTTAAAACTTCACCGTCTTTAGCTCCGTTAGTCATTCTAAATAGCCTGAATACATCCCCGGATAAATTTTCACCTGCCTGAAGCATATAACCATTGATGTTTGCAGTCAGGTCTGCGTTATCACTCATAAGGTAAATTTCTGCTTTATTCCCATCGGAAGGAGCAAAGCCATCCAACCGAATAAAAAATTCCCAGTACCCGGTAACTTTAGTGGATGGAATACTTAAATAGGATGAGCCGGCAGCTGCAGCTTGCTGTTGAAGAAGTATGTTATCACCTTCGGTAGTGAAGGTGAAGTCAGCGGTTGTACCCGTCCAGTCAGAAATATCCTGATCAGTAAAATCGTCTTCAAAATTTACAGTTTGTGCAAATACAGAGCCGTATGGCACAAACAGGAAGAATGCGATAATGTAGAATTTTGTACTTAACATGATGTCCCCGAAACAATGTTATGAGTTATTAGAACATGTTAGTTACCTGCTTTTGATAAAAAGGTTGAAAATATCTTTGGGTACAATATTCAGACGCTTGTTTACTTTTTTAAGAGAAAGCGTTTTTAAAGGATCAATATCCAGAAGTGTATTGATCCTATTCTGAAGGTCGAAAGCTAAAATTCTGATCTGTTCCAGATAGTTGAAGTAAAAATCCTGGAATGAGACCCCTTTCTCAAACCTTATGGTCGGTTCAGGCAGATCGATCTCAAGCTTTCCGGTAAGAAGTTTAAGTTTACTTTTATGTCGTGAAATTGAATCAAGGTCCAAGAATTCACAGGAATAATTATTTGCAAGGTGGTCTGAGATCCTTTGTTTAGGATCTGCAGATAAAGACTGAGTTTCGTCACTCAACAATGCTTCAAGAGTAATGGCTTCAGCATATTTAATGGTGAGTTCGAGTTGAAGGGCGATGAGTCCGTAATCAAATGCGGAACGATAGGTTTCGTCAACGGTGGACAGGACATCTTCCTGAATAGTTGATGAAGTCTCAGATTCCCGGCCCCGGATCATGACATCAATCAGCTCCTTGATCTTTCGGATACTGCCGGCGCAGGCATAACCTTTATCACGGGGAGAGATGAGGATGTGGTGTTTATCTGCGTATTCATATAGAAGGTTGGCTTTGGCCGGTTCAGAGTCGTTAAAATGATCGTCGCCACGCTCTATCATGGTCCGGCCGATCATAAAAACTCCGGCTACCAGTTTGGTTTGGGAAGTAAACTCAACAGGTACGTACTCGTGTTTATATTCAAACTTATGGTTACGGATCAGATATGCGGTAGAAGCCACCAGTAATTTAGAAAATATGTAAAGATCAGCCGTTGTAAGGTGGTCATATCTGATGTCAAATACTTGTCTGTAATAATTCCTGTACCGATCTATAAGAGTCATCAACGCAGGCCAAATTCTCATCATATCGTGCAGGGCCGTCATATTATACTGCTTGCCGTCACGACTATCACCAAATTTGCAGAGGTGGTATTCAGTAGGAATGGTTTCGCAGTAAAATGCAGGTATGGCATTGTCTTCACCTAAATATCTGCCATCACTTCCCTTTATCGTAGAGGTTCCCTGCCATACACCGTACTTGAATTCCATGTCGTTTCTAAGAAACGGGGGTGGCAGAATTTTTGAACCTATTTTCACGATCGGCCCCGAAAGCAAAGGAACAGAAGAAACCTTTGTAATAATGTGCGATATGCTGTTTTTTAGATCTATCAAAATGCATAATGGTTTGTGGCCAATCTAAAAAAATGAGGTGAGCTTTTCTCTAAACTTTTTATAAAAAAATAGGGTAAAAGGACTTTCAACCCTTTACCCCTGGAAGGACTATGAGGATACTCTAAAATCCTCATCATTTGACTAGTTACACCCCGAAATCATTAACCGTAGAGTTAGAGCGATGAGATAGGAACTCCTTACAAAATTTTTGTACTTTTTTTAATACAATATTATTTGGCCTAAATGAATAAAAATCAGGTGACAATATGAGGGCGCTTCCCTTTACGATCGACAATTTGAACGGCGGGTTCATGAAACTGGAGGGAATTCTGAGAGTGAAAGAGGATCGTTTGCTGTTTGAATTCCATAAAAAAGATGCCGTTCTGGAGGCATATCAGTCTGACCTTAAAAGTGTAGAGATCCCGCTTTCAGAAATAGATATGTTGGAATTAAAAAAAGGATGGTTCAGTGCAAAATTGATTTTGCACGGTAAGTCTGCATCCAGCTTTAAAGATCTGCCGGGGAAAGACCTGATCGAAAGAGTATTAAAAGTAAAAAGGAAACATCGTGAGGTAGCGACTCGTATTTCATCAAATCTCAATTTAAAATTATCAGAAAAGAAACTTCAGGAACTGGATGGTGATCAATGAGTATTCCCTATAATTATTCGATGTATGAATCAGATGACCTGAATGTGAAGGTCAAGGAAGTGAAGGGTATTATCAGTTATTCTGATGACGAACTGTTGTTTGAATATAAGGTGTATGACGCCATGGGTAACGGCCTGAGCAATCTGTCCAAATTTGCCATCCATATTGATAACATCAAAAAAATGAAATACAAAAAGGGGTTTCTTTTTACAGGTGGGAAACTGATCGTTGAAGCTGATAAGTGGGCTTTTCTGGAGCCGTTGCCCGGTAGCGTACAGGGAAAGATAAAGTTAAATGTAAAGAGGCGAGACAAAGGAGAGGCCATACGACTATCGACCAAGCTGAATCTCTATATGTCGCAGAAGCGCCTCGATGAAATGGATAGGGAATAATAAATGTATATCTATAATGTAGTGACGCAAGATCGGGCGTCACTACATTAGCAGAGTTAATGATCCTATTTCAGAAACCCTTTCTTCACCAATAATTCAGCATTCAGGATCGCCCCGCCGGCCGCACCTCGAATGGTATTATGTGCCATGGCCACAAAACTGACATCAAAAACCTCGGCCTTTCTGAGGCGCCCTAAATGCAACTGCATTCCGTTTTCAGCATCGGCGTGTAAACGGGGCTGTGGATATTTTTCTTCCTCATGTAACTTATATAGTTCTTTTGGAGAGAAGGGCAGGTCAAGATCAGCGATCGGATTTCTCCAGTTTGTGTACGCCGCTTTCAGTTCTTCAAAGTTTGAAGGTGGGTTTTCCAGCTTCACGGTTGCTGAGATCATATGACCGTTAATAGTTGGCACCCTGGTTGCCGAAGCCTGAACCGGGAAATGTGGTTTTGCTAAGGTACTGCCTTCAAGAGTGCTTAGAAGTTTTCGGGTTTCAGGGCCAACTTTTGGCTCTTCTCCTGAAATAAATGGAATCACATTACCTAAAATGTCAAGGCTCGCCACTCCGGGATAACCCGCTCCGGAAATGGCCTGCATGGTGGTGAGGATAAGTGCTTCGATCCCAAAGGCATCGTACAAGGGTTTCAGTGAAATGGCAAGAGGCACCGCTACACAGTTTGGGTTTGTCACGATCCATCCGCTCCCATTTTTGGTGAAAGTCTGTTTTTTGATGAGTTCGGTATGATCCGGATTGATCTCAGGAATAAGCAGCGGAACCGTAGGATCCTGACGATAATTCTTGGCATTTGAGATGACCGGGATACCGGCAGAGGCAAACGCTTTCTCAATTTCTCCGGCAACCGATGAATCCAACCCTGAGAAGACAAAATCTACCTCACTAAATTCAGAAGGCTCACAGTTCTTAACGGTCATCTCCTTTACTTGCTCAGGTAACACGACGTCTTCGATCCAATTGGCTGCGTCTTTATATTTTTTACCTGCTGATCGTTTGGAAGCTCCCAGGGCTTCGATTTCAAACCATGGATGTCCCTGAAGTAATCGAATAAATTTCTGTCCTACCGCACCGGTGGCACCTAAAATTCCAACTTTCATGATGAATGAGTGAGTTTTTATAGATCAAAATTTTGTTAGCACTGAAAATAACCATTTTAATACCCTTAATGTGAGTTTTTTAGATGAAGAATGTTCACTTTTTTTAATGAATGAGATAGACACTCTTTTGAGTAGCACTTAATTGTTCTGCCTCGAACACTCAAAAGGGGGTAGGTTGGATCGATCAATTGTTTACTTGATCAGACTTATAAGATAGGAGCACCCTCGAAGCGTCCGTTAGGTCCTTCGAGCGTTGCGGGTAGTTGACTACATCATTCGTTTCCGAACGCTGCGAGGACCGAGGGACGCTCGCAGGTTCTACCTCGTCTAGCCTCATTAACCTCATTCCCAACCATCCCGATCAAATCGGGAGAACGCCCGCCCGGACCTCCGGTTCGAGTCATTTAATTTGGTTGCCCGCCTCGGCAACCCCTCTTTGTTTTTCCCTAAACTTAGGGGAGAAGACTCTTTAGCTTAATTTCATACTCCGTAAACTTCAATATTCAATATTCCTGGTTGAATGTTCGATATTCATTTCCACTTCCATCCAATACATCAGTACTCTATCTTAGCCCCATGAAATTTATCTACGATAAACTTGAAGCGCGCAACCCCCACATTTACGCCTGGCTGGTATTAGGGCTCCTATTCCTGATCTACATCTCAAGCTTCGTTGACCGACAGATCGTGGCTGTTTTGGGGACTGCCATTCGGGATGACCTCGGTTTCACTAATACACAGATCGGTGTGCTCTACGGCCCGGCTTTTTCCCTGATTTATGCCGTTTGCGGGATTTTTATGGGATGGTTTGCTGATCAGTTTTCCCGGAAACGGATCATTCTCATTGGGTTGGTGATCTGGAGCCTGATGACCGTTGCCAGTGGGTTTGCCAGCTCTTTCGTGTTTCTTGTGACAGCACGAATTTTTGTAGGGGTAAGCCAGTCGGCATTAAGTCCCGCCGTTTATTCTTTGCTTGCTGATTATTTCCCTCCCGAAAAAAGAGCCCGAGTATTCTCAGTGTACGCCTCCGGGATCTTTGTTGGGGTAGGTCTCTCTTTTTTGATCGGTGGCTCCGTAGCAGAAGCCTATGACTGGCGGGAGGCCATGAAGATCGTAGGTTGGCCCGGTTTGGTGATCGCAGCTATTGGGTTTTTGTTGATCCGAGAACCGGAGAGGAAGTCCGGTAAAAGTGATCGTAAAGCTTCGGAGTTTTTTAATGTGCTTAGATTTATCCTGAAGAAGAAAAGTGTGCGGTATTATCTCGCCGGATTTTCACTGCTTTCCCTCAGTGGTTATACCATTTTAGCTTTTATTGGAACCGTTTTGAACGATACGTTTCAGGCTCCGTCCATGATATCTCAATACGGGTGGTTCATGTTCCTTGCAGGGGTTGGGGTGAACCTATCCGGATGGCTGGCCGATAAATTGGCCATAAAATACGGCCCGGAGAAACGCTTTGTGATGGGGATTGTAGCAGCTTTGGGCGGGCTCCCATTCTATTATTTCGGGTTGATGGCCGAGTCGGTAACGATGGCATTTATACTCATTGGGATCGGGAATGTGATCGCCTCATCATACAATGGAGTGGCTGCGGCTCTCATACAATATTTTGTGAAGTCTGATATGAGAGGGATGGCCGGTGCCGTTTATTTATTTGTGATCAGCATTGTGGGATTCGGGATCGGTCCGCCCGTAACCGGCTGGCTCATCGATCATGTGTTTACGGATCTGTATGGACCATCAAAAGCATTGCTTCTGGTATTTACGATATGTGGGTTTCTGGCTACAGTTTCTTTTTTGAAGGCGATGCAGCATTATCACGAAGATGCAGTGGAATAACAAACCCCACCCCGTAGAGACACCATGCATGAAGTCTCTACGGGGTGCGGTTTAAGGATAGGTTATTTGATTCATTATTCCTGCTACTACTGCTACTACCGTAAAGGCGAATCGCATTCGCCCCGGTAGGGCATTATCTCGTTTCCAGCAGGGATGTAAGGAACAAGCGTTAACTCTCTTTTGATCCCCAGTTACTGATTAATACTGCCCACCCATAAGCTACTAATTACATAGAATTTGTAGTATCAATAAGATATATTAGGCCTGTCAGGGTTTTCAGTTTCAACGAAAATGATTTAAACATGTTCATTCAAAACAAGCATAGGCATTCTCTGTTAGTTGTCATTTTTTCATTTATTGTTATTAATTCTTGCAGCTCTGAAAAGCCACGAAAAGAAGTGTTGGATTATGACACTATCCCCATGATAGAATTGGTAAAAGATTTTAGTATTACAGAATCGGAGGATTACATTCCTGCATGGGTAACAAGGATGTTTCTTACGAAGAATGGAGATATCCTGGTATCAGAGCGCATGGAAAAATCGATCCATCAATTCGATAGCCTGGGGAACTATGTTGCACAGGTAGCGAGAGAGGGAAGAGGACCCGGAGAATTGACCCAGAATGCTAACGCGCATTTTAATGGTAAGCTATTGGTAATGAGTAACAACAATGGCATGTTGACGGAATATCGCCCTAATGATGAAGGTATCTACGAATATTATACAGATCATACGCTTCGGCTTCCCGGGGTATTACGTGGTATTCACTCCACAGATGATTTCAGTGCTTTTTACATAAGTGTAGATTCGGTTCGAATACCTTTTGGTACAGTTCCACCAGAATTTACTACCGATTTTATACACCTTGTCCGGGTTGAAGGGGATAGCCTAAGAGTCGAAGAGAAAGTTTTATCTATAGAAACTCACTCTTCTTATGTTCAAATTTCAGAAGACGGAAATACGATGAATTATAGTTCTTTGCCCTATCGTTACTCAGAATATATGATCCCTCTTCCCGGTAAACGAATCATGGTTCAACGACCTTCAAGCTCATCTATCGAAATTTATGATGAAAATTTTGATTTAGAGCACCAACTAAATTTGAACGTGAAAGACCGATTAGTCACAGATGCCGATATGGATTATTATTTTCCTGAAATCAGTAGCACAGAACGAAGAGATCGCCGGGAACTGATAAGGGATGTAAAACCACCCTTTACCCGAGTTTTATTGGATGATAACAATAGGTTTTGGTTGCAAATTGATGAAACTGAAGATGGGATAGAATATGTGGTGTTGAATTATAAAGGAGATCCGCTTGGTCGTGTAATGCTGCCCTCCGAAAGTCAACTTCATGCTGTCCGAAATAATAAATTGTATTTGGTAGATCGTGATCCTGAGACCAGGATCGATGTATTTAGTGTAGAGCTTTAGATCTTACACTCGTTCCCAACCCAGATGTTGGGAACGGGAGAATGTACTACCGTAAGGGCGAATCGCATTCGCCCCGGTAGGGCAAGAAAATTTGAAGCAAAAACAAGTAAGGCTTAATTCAACTCTTGATCCTGTTCGCCCGAAACATCCCATCCGCAGCCTGCAGGATCTTCATTCGCAACTGATCGTTATAATCGTGACGTTCATCCAGAAAAGTACGCACAGTTTCCACGGATGAATCAGAAGCGTAGTTTCCAAGTGTTACATCCAGCCAGCGTTTTGGGAAAAAGATATCGCCGGTGACCTGAATTTCCTGAAGCAGTTCCAGGCTTGGTTGAATGTACTTCTCAGAATCTTCTACACGAAGCGGGTGATGCAGGTATCCTAAAGCACCGAGAACCCACGATTCAACCTGCCGGTTTTCTTCTTCTGTCAGTGATTCAAAGAATTCATCCCGAGTTTGTTGATCATTTGACAGTGCAGGACTTATAAATTCGAACCGACGTTTGCGATCTTCATTCTCGATCTGCTCCGTCTGTTTTGAAATGATCTCAGAGGCTTGTTCCGGTAATTTTACAGCTAAGTTACCGGCTATTGAGATATAATCTGACTCTGACAGGTTGAGTCCCTCAATCTCAAGTTCACCCGCCCAGATATCATATATCTTTTGTATCTCTTCTGTAGAAAGAGCAATATCCCTAAAGGCATTAAAGAACAATTTCTTTTTAGAGCTTTCAGACTGACTCATCATCTGTTCCCAGAGGATTCGTTCGGTTTCTGTTGAGAGGTTTGTCCTTTCATTTTCCGTTAAAAATCTCCAGTAAATGGTCTCAATGTAACCGAGGATCTGATTTTGAAGCAGCTGATTTTCCTCGACCTGTATCAATTCCAGCAGTTTATGATAAAATCCGATCGGATCTACCTCATTTTGTTCCAGCATATTTTCGTACAGGTTGATGAGATGAGAGCCTTTCCGAACATTACGCAGGTGTTGCCAGTATTGTAGCGTTTCAAGATCGGCAGGAAATAACCCGTAACCACGGCCATTGGCATTGAAGACTTTAGTTTCGGCATTCAATTCGTCCAAAGTCGCAAATTTGGATGGTTCATCGCTCAGGATATCAAAGAATTTGAAGGAGCTATCCCGCGGACTGATCGTCCATATGCCAACCTGTTGAGGCCATACTCGTTCCATACCGGCCGGATTAGTTTGCACCAAAATATCATAACGAAGCGGTTCCCGTCCGGGAAGTTCATCTTCCCTGAATTCATAACTGAAATGAGGACGGCCGGGAGTATTCACCCACACCTCACTCCAGGATTTCAGATCTTGTTCAACTTTTTGATCCAAAATATCGATCAGATCCGGCCAGGTGGCATTATCGAAGGCATAGGTGCTCAGATATTCCTGCATACCTTCCCTGAAAAGGTCTTCTCCAACCAGTAACTCAAGTTGCCGCATCATGATGGGAGCTTTGTTATAGATGATAGCACCATACATTTGTCCGGCTTCATTAAGGTTTTCAAGATGTTGCCGGATGGGATTTGCCCCCTCGGTTCGGTCCACAGAATAGGCACTTGGATGATGCCGAAGCAGGAAATTCAGGTCATGATCGATCTCCGGAAAACCCGGGTTGACGATCTTTGCTGCCATAAAATTGGCGAAAACCTCTTTGGTCCACACATCGTTGAACCACTCCATGGTCACCAGGTCTCCAAACCACATATGAGCCGTTTCATGAGCGATCAGGCTGGCCCGGCTCAGTAATTGTGAATCGGAAGGGTCTTCATCCAGAAAGAGGGATGAGGCATTATACTGAATGGCCCCAACGTGCTCCATTCCTCCATATTGGAAAGAGGGAATGAGAGCGAAATCAAACTTCTGAAAGGGGTAATCGATACCGGTGTAATCTTCCAGCCAGTCGAGTGAGGCTTTGTGCAGACGGAAGATGTCATCTATGTTTCGGTCTGTTTTATCCTGATCCGATTCTCTGTGAAGCATGGTCATTTCAACGTCATCTATGGATTGGGTGATCTTCTCAAAATCGCCCGCTACAAATGAAAACAGATAGGAACTGATCAGATCAGAAGGGGCAAAATTCAGGGTTTTGGTAGAATCAGATTCGTGCTCATAGTTGACCGGGGCATTGGCAATGGCTTCCCAGTGTTTAGGGATCTCAAGGGTGAGATCAAAAACGGCTTTCAGGTCAGGTTGATCGAACAATGGAAACGCCGTTCGGGCCCTGTCGGGGACAAACAAAGTGTACAAATAATCCGGATTACGATTCAGTGAAGACTCACCGGCTGTAAAGTCAATATCCACGGTGTTGGTCCCTGAAGTCAGGTGATCAGCAGGCAGAATTATATGCTCGTTCACGAAAGTGATTTGAACTTGCTCCCCATTGATAGACAGTGAATGTAAGTGGTCGTCCGTATCGCGGAAATCGAGTTGAATGTGATGACCTGCCTCTTTCAGGTCAAAAGAGATGGTTGCCTGGGCATCGATCGTTTCCGATCGTTCGGCAGGGAGATTGAAGTATAATTCATAGGTAATATTTGAAATATTGGCTTTTCGAAACTGAGCGAGTTCCAGTGAAACTCCGGGTTCTATACTCGGAGAATTTGAACATCCCAGGGTTCCAAATATCAAACTTAAAGTAAGAAGGTAATTACGTAATGTGGAGAAGTTCATAGACCTGATGTTTGTGATTTAACGCATGCAAAACTACCAACAATCAGGAAGATATCAAGTACAAAATATGTTAATTGTCGTGTTAGAGAGACCGTGGAAATCCGTAAATCAATTTTCTGAATGGAACCGTTTATTTTGGATTACCTGTAAAAGTCAGCCCTAACACTTTCAAAACAATGGTTCCCAAACCTCAAACGTTGTCATCCTAGCGCCCGAACAGTTATATTCGATGTAGAATGGTGAACGCGATGGACTGTGTCCGACTACTGGCGTGATCTCAACGTATAATACAAACGAGTAGCTCCACCTTTGAGACCCTTCGCGAAATACAACCTATACCTAATTCCAATTGAATTCGCTCAGGTTGACAACCAAGAGGTGGGTTTATGTCGAACTCACGTTATTTATTTCCACACCGGTTCACATTTGAATAACCCCGGACAATGAATTGCGATAGCATGGAAGCAGTCCGGGGTTAGTAAGCGTACATTGAATAAAGCTTCGCCCGTTAGATGTTTAAACCTCTGATGGTTTACGAAGCTTGGGCAAACTTCTCTTTAATGACCAATTTTCCACAACCCTGCGAAAACCAACAGAGACACTGGCACCTGTGTTTTCTTGGGTTTTCTTTTTTTTGGACTATTTATCCCAGGGTTGCTCCCGCTTATGGGGCTTTACCCTGGGTTATTCATATGTGACCCTTTCAGGGTCAGGAAGGAACAATGAGCAGAATTCTGCCATTGAATTATCTAACTTCTAAAGGGAAGGCGCAGCAAGGTTGCTGAAAACTTTAAGTTTGGGATTTTCAGATCTTTAAACGTAATTATGGATAAGTGGCTCTTAAGCAGTTTGTGAGAGTTATATATTTGGGGAAGGAACTTTATATAACCAGAGTAAATGTGTGACCTATGAGTTTTCTGAAAGCCAGCATCCTGTTCATATGTATTTTTATAGGGTTTAATGTGCATGTTCAGGCACAGGATATCACTTCGTTAATGGAGATCAGGGTTGAGGTTGTTACAGGGATCAGTGGAGAATTTCTCGAAATTGAGATCACAGACACCCTGAACAATACCGGAAAGTATGCGAGTCGCCAGCTTATATTTGGGAAGCCAACCGGTCACATTCAAAAAGAAGCGTCACTATTATATAAGGTAAAAGCATCACCAAATCAGGAGTTGTTATTCAGTCTTGATCCGGTTCAAAGCTTTAAAAATGAGGATGGTTCTGAGGTCACATTTCAGATCAGCTCTATTTATTACACTTATTCTCCGGATAGAGATGAGTTGACTCCGATAGATACGAATGTATGCGAGAGTGTTAAAACCGATAATTCCGGGGTGGTGTTTTTTTGGGTAAAGGGACAATTTCTATTTCCTGAATCTGTGAAGGGAAGATTTGTTAACAACACGCCGGTCTTAACCATGCAATGTGAGGAGTTTGAGTAGACAACGTGATTTCGACATAAAACTATCTCATGGTGGTCACCCTTGTAGGTATTAGGTTAATTGAGGTCAGAATGTTAAACATTTTCCTGTACGACCCTGAAGGGGTCACATATGAATAGCCCCGGCCAATGAAATGCGATAGCATTGAAGCAGGCCGGGGTTAGAAACATGAATACACAAAGCTTCGCCCAAAAGGTGATTTAGTCAGTACCGTTTAACGAAGCTTGGGCAACGAACTTTCTAGTGGCTTTGGTGTCCGCTTGCCCCAACCCTGCGATAGCCCTGTGATATTTTGGCACCTTTCGTGGCTTGGGTTTTTGCTATTTCGGGGATGTACCCCAGGGTTGCATCCGCTTACGCGTTCTTACCCTGGGCTATTCATATGTGACCCCTTCAGGGTCTTCATCTTAACCAACATTGTCCTCGAATTACCCGACAACTACAGGGATGACACCTTCAGAAAAATTATTTCGAACTCAGGTTAAATAAGTTGTTCTCAGAAATTATTTTTAAAACAAAAAAGCAGCCTGATTGATCAGGCTGCTTTTAATGTCTAATTCTTGCAAATAAATAAATACAGATCAGGCAGGTGTCTCCACGTTGAACTGCTCTTCGATCAGTTTTACAAACTGAGCTTTTGGAAGGGCTCCGGCCGCCATCTGTGGCTGTCCATCAACCGGAATAAATAGAATAGATGGAATACTTCGGATCCCAAACACGGCAGCCAACTCCTGTTCCGCTTCCGTATCGATCTTGTAGATATCCACTAAGCCTTCGTATTCTTCAGATAGCTCTTCCATGATCGGTGCTACCATTTTGCAGGGACCACACCAATCGGCATAAAAGTCTATGATCGCAGGTCTTTCCCCTTTATAATTCCATTCCTGATTGTTCTCGTAATCAAATACTTTTTTCAGGAAACTCTCTTTTGTTAAATGTTCGGCAGACATGTTTTTTCTCTTTTGTTAATGTGTGGCAGCTGACTATTTATTCAGTCAAGCTGGTACAATTTGTTGTAATAATTTGTAGTAAGGTACGAATATTGATTGAGAATTAGGGACAGTGGGCAATAGATACTGATTATAAATGGCATAGTTTAGAATGTGGCCCTCCATTAGGTTCTGAGAAACAGCTTAGTTCCCGAGTCAAAGAGCAAACCGTAGGGGAAATTCATGAATTGCCCCTACGGTTTGCTCTATTAGGAATGTGAAAAACAGCAAGCAATAAAAAAGGCAGCCTGAAGATCAGGCTGCCTTTTGAAAGATCACTTATTAAAATTAAGTGTTACTTCAGATCAAAACGATCGAGGTTCATCACCTTATCCCATGCTTTCACGAAGTCGTTAATGAACTTCTCTTCGGAATCTTCACTTCCGTATGCTTCTGCAACAGCACGGAGTTCGGAATTTGAACCGAAGATCAGGTCAGAACGGGTGGCCGTCCATTTCACTTCGCCACTATCGCGGTCTTTCGCTTCAAACAGACGCTCGTCCTCAGAAACGGCTTTCCACTCATATCTCAGGTCAAGGAGATTGAGGAAGAAGTCGTTGGTGAGGGTTCCGGGCTTGTCGGTGAAAACGCCATGCTTGGAGCCGTCAAAGTTGGCATCCAGTGCACGCATTCCTCCAACCAGAACCGCCATTTCAGGAGCCGTTAGAGAAAGCAGCTGAGCTTTGTCAACCAGCATTTCTTCTTCTGTGGCTACACGACGTGCATGCGGTTTGAAGTAGTTACGGAAGCCGTCTGCTTCTGGGCGTAACCATTCGAAGGATTCCACATCGGTTTGTTCGTCAGTGGCATCGGTTCGTCCGGGAGTAAATGGTACCGTTACATCGTGACCGGCATCTTTGGCTGCTTTTTCAACAGCAGCACATCCACCCAGTACGATAAGGTCAGCCAGGGAAACTTTCTTGTCTCCGGACTGCGCATCGTTGAATGATTCTTGAATGCCTTCAAGGGCTTCAAGTACTTTATTGAGTTCGTTCGGATTATTGACATCCCAGTCTTTTTGAGGAGCCAATCGAACGCGGGCACCATTTGCTCCGCCACGCTTGTCAGAATCGCGGTAGGTGGAAGCAGAAGCCCAGGCGGTTCGTACCAGCTCAGATACGGAAAGTCCGGCATCCAGGATCTTGCCTTTCAGTTCTTCAACATCCTTTTCATCGATCAGTTCATGATCCACAGCCGGGATCGGATCTTGCCAAAGCAGATCTTCCTCAGGAACTTCAGGTCCTAAATAGCGGGATTTTGGTCCCATATCACGGTGAACCAGTTTGAACCAGGCACGTGCAAATACGTCTGCAAATTCATCCGGATTGTTGTAAAATCGCTCAGAGATCTTGCGATACTCAGGATCTTCGATCAAAGCAAGATCCGTGGTGAGCATCATCGGAGCATTTTTCTTATTTGGATCGTGGGCATCAGGCACGGTTCCGTCGCCGGCTCCGTCTTTAGGTTCCCACTGATATTTTCCTGCAGGACTCTTGGTCAGTTCCCACTCATACTCAAACAGGTTCTCAAAGAATCCCATGTCCCATTTGATAGGCTCGTTGGTCCAGGCACCTTCCAGTCCACTGGTGATGGTATCAGCGCCTTTTCCGGTTCCGTAATCGTTTTTCCAGCCAAGTCCCATTTCTTCCATGGGTGCTGCTTCCGGATCCGGACCATTATGTTCTTCAGGAGCCGCTCCGTGTACTTTACCAAAGGTGTGTCCGCCGGCGATCAATGCTACGGTTTCTTCATCATCCATAGCCATGCGCTTGAAGGACTGACGAATAAATTTAGCCGCTTTTTTTGGATCCGGTTCGCCATTGGGACCTTCAGGATTCACGTAAATAAGACCCATGTGGTCAGCGGCGAGTCGGCCTTCCAGGTTACCATCCTCATCGTGGCGCTCATTGGCCAGCCACTCTTGTTCAGGTCCCCAGTTGATATCTTTTTCAGGTTCCCAGGCATCCTTACGACCGCCGGCAAAACCAAATGTTTCGAAGCCCATAGATTCGAGGGCCACGTTTCCGGCCAGGATCATCAGATCGGCCCAGGAAAGTTTGCGGCCATATTTTTGCTTGATAGGCCAAAGCAGTCGGCGTGCTTTGTCCAGACTTACGTTATCGGGCCAGCTGTTTACGGGTGCAAATCGTTGATTCCCGGTTCCCGCTCCGCCACGGCCATCAGCCACGCGGTAAGTACCGGCACTGTGCCATGCCATACGAATCATAAGCGGACCATAGTGCCCCCAGTCGGCAGGCCACCAGTCTTTTGAATCGGTCATCAGATCGGTCAGATCTTTTTTGACAGCCTTCAGATCCAGTGATTTGAATTCTTCAGCATAGTCAAAATCTTCACCCATTGGGTCAGACAGATTTGAGTGCTGACGTAAAATATCGAGGTTCAATTTGTTTGGCCACCAATCGCGGATCTTTGTTCCGCCCCCGGCAACTTCACGTACATCCCCATTTCCGTGGTGGAAAGGGCATTTACCTTCGTTGTTCTTTGAGTTTTCCATAGACATTCTTTCTCCGTTAAATTTCTCTTCAGTAGACTTGAAAGTAACTGATTCCCAAGGCCTGAACCAAATCAATAAACATTTAAACCGTGATAGGTTTTGTTTATGAAGAAATTGTGAAGAAGGCGGAATGCAATTTAATCCACGTTGATCAGGCTGATCTCGAAGATGAGGTTGGCATTAGGAGGGATGCTTTCACCTGAACCGCGTGAGCCGTAAGCGTAAACGGATGGAATATAAAGCGTGATGGAACCGCCGGACTGCAGAAGGGGAATACCAATCTGCCAGCCATAAATGAGATTTCTCAGCGGAAAGGTGACCGGGTTTTGGGATTGGTCAAAGACGGTCCCGTCGCTCATGAGTCTTCCCTGATAATTCACGGTAACCTGACTGCAAAGCTCGGGAAGTTCACCGGTGCCCTGTTCATCAATCACATATCTGAGACCTGAGTAGTGCTCCTGTACATTTTCGATATTATTTTCGGAGATATAGGTATCGATGGCAGCAATTTCTTCATCAAGCTGAGCGGAATCGATCCCTGTCAGGTTCAATTCGTAGTTACATTCATCGGTATTGCTGAAACAACCGCTTGAAATGACAATGATAGTAAGAAATAGTGCTGCCAGTACTGCTTTGAAATAAAGACGCATTGAAATATTAAATGATATGTGTAGATGAGGTAATTAGAGCATCAAAGATACGACAGAACTTCGCATAAATGCATCCTAAATAATGTATGTTTGAAAACTTAAACCCTAAATGGGAAGATCTTTCTAAGGACTGGTTTTCTTGAATACACTTGATAGTTGTCATACTGAGCGCCCTAGGTTTTGAATTGGCATGTTAGGGTGAACGCGAAGGATCTCAACGTATAATACAAACGAGTAGCTCCACCTTTGAGACCCTTCGCGAAATACAACCTATACCTAATAAAAATTGAATACGCTCAGGGTGACAACCAAGAGGTAGTTTTACGTCAAACTCACGTTATTTAATTCCTCACAGGTCACATATAAATAGCCTCGGCCAATGAAATGCGATAGCATGGAAGCAGTCTGGGGTTAGAAATATGAATAAACAAAGCTTCGCCCAAAAGGTAATTTAGTCTAACCCGTTTAACGAAGCTTGGGCAATCAACTTTTTTGTGGCTTTGGTGCCCGCTTGCCCCAACCCTGCGATAGCCAAGTGATATTTTGGCATCTTTCGTTGCTTGGGTTTTTGCTATTTCGGGGATGTATCCCAGGGTTGCATCCGCTTATGCGGTTTTACCCCGGGCTATTTATATGTGACCCCTTCAGGGTCTTCATCTTAACCAACATTGCCCACGAATTACCTAAAACATCTACAAGGATGACAACTTCAGCAAAATTATTTCGAACTCAGATGATTCAATAAGCAACCTTGGAGCGTTTAAAAGACCTCCAAGCGTTGCGGGATTGTTTCCGACACTTTTTTGCAAGAATACTCCAAAAGGCGGGGACACA
Organism: Gracilimonas amylolytica; assembly: GCF_002911695.1. Classification (GTDB taxonomy): domain Bacteria; phylum Bacteroidota; class Rhodothermia; order Balneolales; family Balneolaceae; genus Gracilimonas; species Gracilimonas amylolytica. The sequence goes on along the minus strand of NZ_PQBS01000004.1, from coordinate 3,514 downwards.
TGCAGTTCTAGAGCTAAAATCTAAACATCATTGAGTGCCTCATTCAGGGCCTGAAGACTCTTCTTAGCATCCCCGAAAAACATCTGATTTTTTTCATCATAGAATAACGGATTATCAATACCTGCGTAACCGGGACTCAAACTTCGTTTGAAGACGACGGTGCGTTTGGCCTCATCCACATTGAGAATGGGCATGCCGTAGATCGGGCTACCGGGTTCTGTCTTGGCAACCGGATTGACCACATCGTTGGCTCCAATGATCAGCACTACATCCGTAGACTTGAATTCAGGGTTGATCTGATCCATATCGAGTAGCTGATCGTATGGAACATCCGCTTCGGCAAGCAACACATTCATATGTCCGGGCATACGTCCCGCTACAGGATGGATGCCGTATTTCACTTGAACGCCCCGTTCCTCAAGTTTCATGGCCACTTCCTTGAGTACGTGTTGAGCTTGTGCCACAGCTAAGCCATAACCCGGTGCGATCACCACTTTAGAAGCATAGGCCACCTGTATAGCAAGATCCTCAGCTGAGGTTTCACGAACCGTTTTGTCACCGGCATCGCCACCGGCTGAACCGCCGGAATCCCCACCGAAAGCTCCGAAGATCACGTTGGCCAGCGAGCGGTTCATAGCTTTACACATAATTTGTGTAAGAATGAGTCCGGCGGCCCCTACAAGTGCACCGGCAATGATGAGTAGGTTATTACCGATCACAAAACCGGCCATAGAGGCGGCCAGTCCTGAGTAGGAGTTAAGCAATGAAATAACCACCGGCATATCAGCCCCGCCAATTGGGATAACCGAAGTGATACCGATCAGCAGAGATAACCCAAGGATGACCCAAAAAATAGTTTGGTTGGTTGGGTCGAATGTGAAAAATGCGATCAGAACCAATACGGCGATCATAGAACCGATGTTGATAATATTCAATCCCGGGAAGGTGATGGCATTTCCGGAAATAAAGCCCTTGAGTTTACCAAAGGCAATGAAACTTCCGGTAAAAGTAAGGGAACCGATAAAGATACCGAGACCGGTGGTAACCAGGCTGTCCGGGGTCATCGTGGTTGGATCAACCAATCGGGAAAATTCACCCCAGGCAACGAGTGCAGAAGCACCGCCGCCAAATCCATTGAATACGGCAACCAGTTCCGGCATGGCGGTCATAGCCACTTTTTTGGCCAGTACGGCACCGATCAACCCACCGATCAGAATACCGGCTATGATCCATTCGAACGAGATGATCTGTTGGTCAAAGAGTGTGACCACAATACCAATAAACATCCCGAGGGCAGCTAACTGATTTCCTTTTCTAGCTGTTGCAGGTGAATTCAATAATTTCAGCCCACGAATAAAGAAAAAGGTCGCGATCAGGTAGATGATCTGAATGGTATCTGGTAAATAGGGCAGAAGCGATTCGGGTATAAACTGACTCATTTCTCATCTCCCTTTTTCTTGAACATTTCCAGCATGCGGTCGGTCACCATAAACCCACCCACTACGTTAATGGAGGCAAAGATGATGGCCACAAACCCAATGATCTGACTGAGCTGGGAATCAACGCCCGAATGACCGGCTACGATCAGGGCTCCCACAATGGTGATCCCCGAAATGGCATTGGCGCCACTCATAAGGGGCGTGTGCAAAGTCGGCGGCACTTTAGAAATAAGCTCAAAGCCAATAAAACAGGCCAGAACAAAGATGAAAAGGGAGAATATGAGTGTCGACATAGTTCTTAGTTATTTGTGATTGGTTATTCGTTTAATTGGTGAATGACCCATGATCCAATTAACCAATAACCATTTCCTGTTAACCACTTTTCAACATGGGGCTGATGACTTCGCCCTGATGCGTGATGGTGGTTTTTAACAATATTTCGTCTTCAAAATTGAAATTCGGTTTACCGTCTTCGATCAGCAGGTCCAAAAGGGCATACATATTCTTGGAGTACAGCTTGCTGGCGTGCAGTGAGAGCTGACTTGGCAGGTTGTTCGGGCCAATGATATTCACTCCGTATTTCTCAACGGTCTTCCCATGTTCGGTCAATTCACAATTCCCTCCATTTTCAGAGGCAATATCCACGATCACTGAACCGGGCATCATGTCCTTCACCATGGCTTCGGTGATCAAAACAGGAGCGGGCCGGCCGGGAATGAGGGCTGTGGTAACAATTATATCAGATTTCTTAGCGTGCTCGTGGATCACTTTGCGCTGCAGATCCTGTTTGGATTCATCCAGTTCTTTGGCATAACCGCCTTCGGTTTGAGTTTCTTCTTCCCCCAGTTCCACTTCCACAAATTTCGCCCCCAAACTCTCTACCTGTTCTTTCACCTCGGGACGGATATCGAACGCTTCAACGACAGAGCCGAGTCGTTTTAGAGTGGCGATGGCTTGCAATCCCGCAACTCCGGCGCCAAGCACCAGTGACTTAGCCGGGGGAATAGTTCCGGCCGCGGTCATCATCATCGGCAGGTATTTATCGAGTTCATTGGCCGCGATGAGGGCAGCTTTATATCCGGCGATGGAGCTCATAGACGAAAGGGCATCCATATTCTGAGCGCGTGAAATTCTGGGGACCGCATCCATTCCTAATGCAGAAATTCCAAGTTCTTTTAGCAGATCAACCAGCTCAGGATGCTGCAGCGCCCAAAGGAAACAGATCAAGACGGCATCATTTTTCAATTGCCTGAGTTCCTCACCGGCCGGAGTTTGGATGGTAAGAAGTATATCCGCTTTTGAGAGGATCTCATTACGTCCTCCGGCTATGGTGGCTCCGGCATTTTTATATTGTTGATCCGGAAAATTAGATGCCGTTCCGGCTCCCGGTTCAACCCAGACTTCCAGACCCTTTTTGATAAGCTGTTCTGAAATCTCCGGGGTGAGGGCCACTCTTCGTTCGAAATCTGCCGTCTCTTTTAAAACACCTACGATCACTGTCTTTCCTCCTATTTACTTAACAGCAATTAACTTACTGAAATGAATCTAAATCGCAAATATATTTGAGAGGGCTTTTTTGAAGGGGTCTTGCCAGCTACAACCTCGGTATCTTATTCAAGGAACTAGCGCAGGCGTCTCGCCTGTGCGGTGGTTGGATTACACTTGGCTGCCTGTATTCATAACCCAATCCCTGTCCCTTGCCCTCCGGCTCACAGAAGTAAAGTTGGTTTTCTTACAGTCATCGCCGCAGGGTAAGGGAACGCAATGTTGAAAATATTTCCAAGATTAGTCCTTCCCAAGCAGTCTGGAATCTAAAAGTTCGTATAAGTTTCAAAATCCAGCATACACTCCCAACAGATACTACAGAGTTTCCCCGCTTGGGCGGGGATCAAGGGGTGGGTAAAAGGTGCCAAAGCTCAGGATGCTGGCTAAAAATACGGTGTTTGATTTAAGAAACTAGCGCAGGCGTCTCGCCTGTGCGGTGGTTGGGGTAGACTTGGTTGCCCAATTCGCTACCTCTTCTGTTTGCCTGCCGATTGAGGTAGTACAGCAAAATCTTTTGTCATTATCTCGTT
>NZ_PQBS01000003.1 GCF_002911695.1 Gracilimonas amylolytica | reverse complement strand
CGAACATGGACCGGACCACCGGAGGTCAAGTTCTTGTCCGAACCGGTGCCACCCCACAGTGACTTTATTGACAGTGTCGCCACCCACGACGTAACCATCAACAAAGAATCCGGCCTCCGTGTCCGANAGGAGATCAAGAAACTTAATGGTGATGATTGCAAGAACAAGAAGAAGCTACCAATCATCCTTCACTTTCATGGGGGTGGTTTTTGCGTTAGCCAAGCTGATTGGTACATGTACTATCACGTTTACACGAAGCTTGCAAAATCTGTCCCGGCTATCTGTGTCTCCGTCTATCTCCGGCGGGCCCCGGAGCACCGCCTCCCGGCCGCTTTCGACGATGGTTTCGAAGCCCTCCTTTGGCTCCGGTCACTATCACTGGCTCAGGCTCAGGCTCGGGAGAATAATTGGCTGACTGAACATGTGGATTTTCAACGCGTCTTCCTCATTGGAGACAGCTCCGGAGGGAACGTAGTGCATGAAGTGGCGGCACGTGCAGGTGACGCGGACTTGA
>NZ_PQBS01000002.1 GCF_002911695.1 Gracilimonas amylolytica | reverse complement strand
TGCCCAGAGTGCGGAGGACAGGACAAGATTGGACGAAACCAAGTACGAAACTGATCATTATTGGTCCGGACACGGATATGGCCATGGACATAAATATGGTCATGGCAAGGGATACGGACACGGTGGATATGGACATTACGGCAAGCCTGGCCATGGAGGTCACCCCGGACACGGTGCTGATGGAGTTGAAACCGAAGATGGAGGGAACTAAATAAACCCTTGCTAACCTAGCTAAGCCTTCTTCTTCTTCCTTGTTGGCTAAGCTAGGTCTTTTATGAATGTGTTGCTTGCTGAAAATAAATAACTAAGCTTTAGTTTATGAATGTTTTCTTGTCAGCAAGTGTGTGTAAGTAAGGCTCGATATTGAGATGTGGCCATGAATGTTCTTTTATAAGGCACCATGGTTACGTTGATAT
>NZ_PQBS01000001.1 GCF_002911695.1 Gracilimonas amylolytica | reverse complement strand
GACAACACGCTGAAATCTAAAAAATATTGTAGGCCCATGAGAAACCTTATCAGCATACTCAGGCACTTGATCACAGTTCATACTTGAAAAACCCTAAACCAACTGACAGCAAAGGCACTCAGCAAAGCTCTTCTTCCTTGTGAGACTGAATCACGCAATCTGAAGTCGGGTATGAAATGCAAGTCAGCAGATAACCAGCCTCCATTTGATTGTCATCGAGGAAGGAACCATCTGACTGGTCAACTGAACCAGACACCAACTTCCCAGCACACGTCGAGCAAGCACCAGCGCGGCAGGAATAGGGCAGGTCGACTCCTGCTTCCTCAGCTGCATCGAGGATGTACTGGTCTTCCTGGGCCTCAAACTCATGCTCTTCACCCTTAGGTCCAATCAGCTTAATCTTGTAGACAGCCATTGATGCTTGGAAATTGGGAGAGCATTTCAGGCCAAAGGTCTTGGAGATGCCCTTAACAGATCCAAGTGAGGTTGGGCTCTTGATTAAGTTCCTTGATAGTTGATTTCTGGGTGCAGCTTTAACCATGCACGGGGCGCTAAGTGTCACAGTCGACATCTTTACCCAGAAAAGCAAGAGATCGAGCGGCGGAGCGCGCG